>NZ_BAAGVM010000008.1:0-290586 GCF_054780875.1 Marinactinospora endophytica
TGGACGACGGGTTGATCACCTCGTTGACCCCTGAACGGATCGATCGGGTGCTGGCGGCTAAGGCTGATGCGGCTTGGTATCTGCACCAGGCCACCCTCGACCACGACCTCACCGCCTTCGTCCTGTACTCCTCCACCGCCGGCACCCTCGAAGGCGCCGGACAAGGCAACTACGCCGCGGCCAACGCCTTCCTGGACGCTCTGGCCCACCACCGGCAAGACCACGGCCTCCCCGCCCAATCCCTCGCCTGGGGACTGTGGTCCCCGGAGACGGGCGGCATGACCGCCGGCCTGGAGAAGGCCGACCTCCAGCGGATCACCGCCTCGGGATTCCTGCCCCTGAGGGCCGAACAGGGCATGGAACTCCTCGACGCGGCGATGGCCGCCCCGGAGGCGTCGGTGGTCCTGGCGCCGTTCGACGAACGGACCCTGGCCACCCGCGACGCGGGTATCCCCGAGCTCCTGCGCGGGTTGGTGCGGGCACCGGTTCGGCGGACCGCGCAGGCCGCGGCGCCCGCCGAGGAGGCCGGGACGTCGTTGGAGCAGCGGCTGGCCGGGCTGTCCCGTGAGGAGGCCGGGCAGGTGCTGGTGGAGCTGGTGCGCGGGGAGGCCGCGGCGGTGCTGGGGCACGCCTCGGCGGATCGGATCGACCCCGAGCGCAATTTCAGCGAGCTGGGGTTCGATTCGCTCACGTCGGTGGAGCTGCGCAACCGGCTGGGCCGCGCGACCGGTCTGCGCCTCTCCGCCACCCTGGTCTTCGACCACCCCAACGTGCTCGCGATCGCCGAGCACATCGGCGAGGAGATCCTGCCCGAGAAGGAGCCGGTCACGCCGCAGGTCCTCCAGAGCCTGGATGCGCTGGCGGAGCTGCTGCGGCAGGTACCCGGGGACGAGGAGGGACGGACCGCCATCACCGGCCGGCTCCGGGAGCTGCTGGACGGCTGGCAGGGAGGATCCGCGGACGGGGACGGCGCGGCCGGTGACGTCCGGACGGCGGATGCCGACGAGCTCTTCGCCCTGATCGACAAGGGGCTGTGAGCACGCGGGGGACGCCGTAGGCGGACGCTACAGCGGGCAACGGGGCGCCGGACCGGTGGAGAGCCGGGGCGGCGTCCCGTTCGTGTACCGGCGTGGTGGCCCCGGGAGATGGGAGGACGGGGCTCCGCTCCTCCGCTGCTGGGCGCTTTCCGGTGAAGGGCGGACCCGCTCGGGGCCGTCTGCGGGGAGAGGGCGGTGACGTGGCGTGGGGGCTGCGCCGAAAACCGGCGCGGTCGTCATCCCGCTTGCGGGAACCCGCCGTCCGCGCTATTTGTGATAGCGATTCAGCTACGGGATGAACGGATTATTTGTCCCCTCTGGACGCCATAGGGTTTAACGAAAGCCGTGCTCGCCGGACAGGCCGGAGGAAATCACCGTTAGGCTCCGTGGATTTCTCCCAAACCGGGCAAAGGGTTGCATATGGATCCTCTCCGCTGCGCCCCCTCCCCGGTGGGGTACACACCCCTCTCTGGAAGAGAAGAGCACACCATTGCCCGCTCAGACGGGGTTTAGCACCCTGGAAGACGATCCCGGAAAGCCGGGGAGGCATCGGCTCCATCGTCTCTTCGGTCACCACCCCCGGGATGGGGAAGACGATCCCGTGGCCGTTCCGCGGCCATCTCCACGACTCGAAGGGAAACCGGGGACGTGAAAGAGCAGAGTCTGCAGATTCCTTTTCGAGCCCGTGAGACCGATGTGGTCCTGGAGGAGGTCCACCATGCCCAGGGCCTTGACGACGTGATACAGGACGACGAATTCCGTACGGATGCGGAGCGCGCGGCGGACTTCCTGGCCACCGAGGCGGCCATCGACCAGTCCTCCGAGGTTCTGGAGATCGGCGCCGGCGGCGAGAGCATGCTCGTCCACCTCGCCGAGCGGTTCGGCTGCTGTGGAGAGGCGGTGTTCCACAGCGAGGAGTACGTCGACTTCGCGCGGGAGATCCTGTGCCACCGGCGGCGGCGCCTCGGCATCGACTTCCGGTGGGCCCCGGCCGACCGGCTCCCCTACCCCGAGGCAGGCTTCACCCATGTGGTGGGCCGCAACGCGATGTGCGGGATGCCCGATGGGGATCGAGTCCGGGCCGAGATCTACCGGGTGCTGCGCCCGTGGGGCATTCTCGCCTGCACGGACTTCGTCCAATCCCGCGCGGAGATGTCACCGGCCGTCCGGCAGGCCGTCTGTGAGCGGCTCGGCTGGCCGGGGGGACCGTCCCTGCCGGAGTACCGGACCGCTTTGGAGAGGGCGGGGTTCGAGACGGTCCTCAGCCGTGACCTCGGCGACGACCTCGTGCGGAGGTTCCGGGCCCGGGCCGAGACCCTGCGTGAACGCGCCGAGCGGACGGCCGACCCCGTGGACCGGCAGCGGATCCTGCGGCTCGCGTCCTCCTGCGCCCTGGTCCAGGCGGCCGTCGAGGACGGGGAGATCGGCTGGGCGCTCTTCATCGCGCACAAGTCGGAGTCGGGGATCCATTGACCCGTCCGGAGCGCGGACCAGCCGGTGCGGGACGCCGGCTCGGCCGAGGAGCCTTCTCCCGGTCTCCGCTCCGCTCGGGATGAGGACGTCGGGACCGCGCCCGGGTGCCGCATCGCCGGCTTCGGCGGGCCCGTCGGGAAGCGGGGCGTCCGGGTCGCGTGCGTACGGGCGGGGACCGACGCCCCCGGGTCGTCCGGGGTGAGAGGCACCGGGACCGCGCCCGGGTGGACGGCCCCGACGCCTCATGAACGCGGGGTACCGCCGTCTCGGTGAGAGCGGCGGCACCCCTGGCCGGCGTTCAGCTCCGGGACACGGCCGGGCGGCCATAGGTCATCCGGCGCAGGAACCACTCGGCGGGGCCCTGCCGGAAGCCGGCCCGGCGCATGAGGTCGGCGGCCACGACGGTCGCCAGCCACACGGCGACGCCGAGCGCGACCCCCTCCGCGTCGCCGAGCGCGGGCCCGATCCCCAGCGCGTAGGGCGGGATCAGCACGGCCCACGCCACCGACTGGAGCAGGTAGCAGGTCATCGAACGCTGTCCGGTCGCGGCGAGCGCGGTGACGATCGGGCCGCGCCGCTGCCCCAGCCGCAGGGCGACGAGGGCGATCAGCGCCGCATAGCCGAATCCACCCGCGTACCCGGTGGCCAGGTGCAGCCAGAAGAAGGCGACCTGGGCCGGCACGGAGACGTCCCACAACTCGATGTTGATCAGGGCCTGGGGGACGCCGCCCACGACCGCCGTGGAGATTCCCCACAGCGCGACGCGGCGCAGCAGCGCGCGGTGACGCTGTGGATCCTCCAGCAGACGGCGCCGCGCGGCCCACACGCCGATCAAGAAGGGGAAGACCGAGATCGCGATCATCATCGGCCAGAAGAGCGGCAGCGTCATCAACCGCATCACCATGTCGAGCAGGGCGGAGACGTTCCCGTCGCCGCTCTCCTGCATGCCGGCGAAGAAGGCCTTCTCGGTCAGGGCGTAGCCGAGGGAGCCCGCCGCCATCCAGGCGAACGCGTGCGCGAGCAGTCGGCGGTCGGAGAAGCGCAGGACCGAGGCGAACAACAGCGCGAGCAGCCCGTAGACCGCGATGACGTCGCCGTAGAACAGCAGGGCCGTATGGGCCACGCCGATGACCACCATCCAGCGGCCGCGCCGGCGCAGCAGTCCCCGCGTCCAGGGCCAGGGGCGGCCCTCCGCGGTACGGCGGAGGTAGATCCCGGCCAGGCCGTACCCGAAGAGCGCGGCGAACATCGGGTAGCCCCGGTTCTCGCCGAACAGGGCCATGGCGGCGGTGGCGGTGATGTCGAGCGCGCCGTCGAGGGAGTAGCCGTCTCCGGTGGTGGCGACGCGGAACATGTGGGCGTGGACGGTGGCGATGATGAGCAGCATGACGCCCCGGGCCAGGTCGGGGGCGAGGGAGCGCTCGGAGGTGGGGAGTGCGCCGAGGGAAGCGCCCGGGGGTGGAGGGGGACCGCTGTGGGGCGTGGTGGTATGGGGCATGGGGGGACGTCCTCCAAGGGTGAGTCGAGATAGATACGCTGACGTATCTAATAAGAGGAATATAGGATACGGAGCCGTATCTAAGAAAATGGGTGGGTATGTCTGACCGGAACCGGACACAGGCCACGGAGAGACCCGAGCCGGCGCGGCGCCGTCGTGGTAAGGAGCTGATCGCGGCCATCCATCAGGCTGCCCTGGAGGAGACCGCCGAGCAGGGACTGGGGCGGATCGGCATGGAGGGCATCGCGCGTCGGGCCGGGACCGCCAAGACCTCGCTGTACCGGCGCTGGTCATCCCCGGAGGAGATCGTCCTCGACGCGCTCTACCACGTCCTCCCGGTGGAGGAGCCGTCGCCGATGGCCGATGATCTGCGCGGTGACCTCATCGCCGCGCTCACCCTCATGCGCGACAAGTTCATGCAGCCCTTCTACGGCGCGGTGGTGACCGCCATCCTCGCTGAGGCGCAGCGCAACCCCGAACTGCGCGAACGGCTCTATGGCGAGGTGTTCGAACCGCGCGGGGGCCGCTTCACCCGCACCGTCCTGTACCACTACGCCGAGCGGGGAAAGGTCGACCCCGCCCGGCTCACCCCCGTCGTCCTCGACATCGGCGAGGCCCTGATGATCAAGTACGGCGTCGACGAGGCGAAGCTTCCCGACGACGCCTACATCGCCGCGATCGTCGACCAGGCGATCCTCCCCGCGCTCGGCCACGACGCCGGATGCGATACCGGGGGACGGGGGAGACCCGCGGGGTGACGCTGCCCGTCGCTCTCCCCGCCCTCGACCGGTAAGGGCGTACCCCTCGACGAGCCCGCTCTCCAGGATCGCGGCAGTCCTGCGGGAGGCGGCCCGTGCGGGCTACACGGACGCGGCCGGGGCACTGGCCGCCGGCGCGCTGTCAACGGCGTTCCCGGGGCTCCTCGCCGTTCGCACCCGCGTGACGTCCGGATCGCCGAGGAGTCCCGCGGCGACGTTCCCGCGGGTTGTCCCGAGCGGGGCGCGGGACGGTCGGCGGTGGCCGGGATGCTCTCGACCGTTCGACGAGGGTGAGGGCGCGCGGGCGCCCGGCGTCAGGAGGGGGGACGGTTGCGGCGCGCGTAGGCGCGGGCGGCTCGGGCGCGGTCGCCGCAGCGGGTGGAACACCAGTGGCGCCGGCCGTGGGTGCGCAGGAGGAAACGGTCGCAGGGGGTGGAACCGCAGGCGGTGAGCAGGTCGGCGTCCGGTCCGGTGAGCAGGTCGGCGGCGTCGGCGGCGAGGATCGCGAGCGCGTGGTTGACGGCCTGGTCGGCCGGGTGGGCCTGGACGCGGTGCGGTCCTCGCGCCGGGTCCCAGGCGAGCAGGGGCGCGGTGGGAACGGCGGTGATCGCCTCGTTGACGGCCCGCAGGGATTCCTCGGGCGGGGTGACGCCTTCGACGCGGGAGGCGAACAGGGCCCGTATGTGCCCACGCAGCGTTCGCATCCGTTGTGCGCACACCTCGTACAGCCGGACGTCCGGAGGGGTCAGGCCGTGTGCGGCGAGCCAGCGCATGGCGGACCCGGGGGTGGCGAGCAGGTCGTAGTTCTGCCCGGCGGGCAGGGTCGCGGTGGTGTCGGCGAAGTCCAGGCAGCGGTACCGATCGGCTCCCGGAGCCGGGGGGAGAGTGGTCGGCGTGCTGTCGGTGACCGTGGCCTCTTCCATGCGCATCATGGTAACGCTTGCGTTTTTCCATGACATCTGCCTAACCTTCCTCACGGAAAACTTGCAGATAATCCGTGAGGAATGAGGAGCATGTCCCAACACGGCGCCGAACAGTTCCAGGTCCGCACGTTCGGAGGTCCCACGGCCCTCTTCGAGTACGGCGGTCTCCGTTTCCTGACCGACCCCACCTTCGACGCCCCCGGTGACTACCCCCAGCCGGGTCCGCTCCTGACCAAGACCGCCCCCGCCAGCGCCACCCCCGCCGACCTCGGCCCCATCGACGTGGTCCTGCTCTCCCACGATGAGCACGCCGACAACCTCGACACCTCCGGCCGCGCCCTGCTCACCGAGGTCCCCCTCACCCTCACCACCCCCGGCGGTGGTCAGCGCCTCGGCGGCGGGGCCAGGGGCCTGGCCGACTGGGAATCGGTCGAACTGGACCGCCCGGGCGGCGGCACGGTCACCGTCACCGGCGTCCCCGCGATCCACGGCCCGGGCCCGCGCGAGGAGGTCGAACCGTTCACCGGCCAGGTCGTCGGCTTCGTCCTGACCGGGGACGGCCTACCGACCGTCTACGTCAGCGGTGACAACGCCTCCCTCGACGCGGTCAGGGAGATCGCCGGGCGCTTCGCCCCGGTGGACACCGCGATCCTCTTCGCCGGAGCCCCCCGCTTCCCCATGCTCTTCGACGGTGCGCCGCTCGTCTTGGACAGCGCCCAGGCCGCCGAGGCCACCCGGCTCCTCGACGCCCGCCGTGTCGTCCCCGTCCACCACGACAGCTGGGCCCACTTCACCGAGGGGCGCGGCGAGCTGGAGGCGGCCTTCACCGCCGCCGGCCTGACCGACCGGCTGGACCGGGACTGGGTCCAGGGCGCCTGACTCCACCACCCCGCCGCCCATCGTCCGTGGGAGACGACAACAGCCGCCGGACGGACGCCGCCGGCCGCCCCGGCCGTGGGGCGTCACCCCCGCGCCGGCCGCGTCCCCTACGGTGGTGTCGCGGCCCCGGCCGGGGACGTCGGACGGGTCGCGGCACGCGACGAGACGAGGGGGACGGCCGATGGGCGCCACCACCGCGAGGGGACCGGAGCCGACGGAGGGGGAGTCCGTCGCCGTCCACCAGACCCTCGCGGCCCGTGTCCTGATCGGCAGGGGCGCGTGCGGCCGGGTCGCCGACGAGGCCGCGCGGCTGGGCGCGCGGCGGGTCCTGCTCGTCGCGACACCCTCCGCGGCCGCGGCCGCCGATCGGGTCGCGGAGGGGCTGGGAGAGCGGCTGGCGTCGCGCTTCGACCGGCCGGTCCCCCACACGCCGGTGGCCGTGACGGCGAAGACCGTGGCGACCGCCGAGGCCGCGGCCGTGGACTGCGTGGTCGCCATCGGTGGCGGGTCGGCGATCGGGTTGGGCAAGGCGGTGTCGGCGCGGATCGGGGCGCCGCAGGTCGCCGTACCGACCACCTACGCCGGGTCCGAGGTGACGCCGGTCCTGGGCGAGACCGAGGACGGGCGCAAGACCACGCGCCGCGACCCCGCCCTGGCCCCGGGCACGGTCGTCTACGACCCCGACCTCACCCTGGCGATGCCACCGGGGTTGACCAGGACCAGCGCGATGAACGCGCTCGCCCACGCCGTCGAGGCCCTGTGGGCCCCCGATGCGACCCGCTACACCGACGCGCTCGCCACGGAGGCCGTCGGAGGCATCCTCACCGCGCTGCCCGAGGTCCTCGCCGCGCCGCGCGATCCCGGAGCGCGTGGGCGGTTGCAGTCCGCCGCCTGGCTCGCCGGGGTGTGCCTGGCCCAGACCCGTATGGGCCTGCACCACCAGCTCGCACATGTCCTCGGCGGTACCTTCGACCTTCCCCACGCCGAACTGCACACGATGCTGCTGGCGCACGTGATGGCGGTCAACCTGCCGGCCGCTCCGGCGGCCGGGGAGCGGCTGTCCCGGGTGGCCGGGCCCGACCCGGTCGCCGTGGTCCGTGGGCTCGCCCAAGGCTACGAGGGGCCGACCAGCCTGGCCGACCTCGGCGTTGCCCGCGGGCGCCTCCGCGACGTCGCCGAGCGGGTGGTGGCCGCGCCCTACCCCAACCCCCGGGCGTTGACCGTCGAGGAGGTCACCGATCTGCTCAACGGGGCGTGGTAGGCCGCAGGGGTCGCGAACGGGGCACGGTTCCCGCTGTCGCCGAGGAGGAGCCGATGGGGTGCGGGCGGGGACGCGAGGTCAGTCGAAACCGCGGAACACGCCGTCGGGTCCCACGGCGTCGGCGAAGTCCTCGAAGTCCATGTTGGCGAGGAAGAGGTTGACGGCGATCAGCCACACCTCGGGCAGGACCGCTCGAAAGGCCGCGCCGTGGTTCTCCGGGAAGAGGTCGACGACGAGGAGGGTGGGCTCCTCTCCGTGAACCGCCTGCCGGTCGGCGACCAGGAGGAACGTGGGGTCCTCCTCCCGCGCGGGGAGGAGGTCGAGCAGGCGCTGCTCGGGGAGGTCCCACCGGAGCGGATCCTCGACGAAGACGTAGGAGCCCTCGTCCTCGGGCACCGTCGCCTCGATCGCTGTTCTCAGCGCCCGCCAACCGGCCTGGTCGGAGTAGTCGGTGCGGACCACGATCGGCACCTCGGTCTGGGGCAACTCGGGCATCGGTTCCGGCCTCCTGGGGTGGGGATCGCCTCATCCTCGCGCAGCCCGCTGACAGCGGGACGACGCCCGGGGCCGGCCGGGATGGCTCCCGGCCGGCCCCGCGCGCCCGTCCGGATCAGGTGGTGGCGTCCTGGCGGAGGCGCCGCACGAACGGCGGGCACACCACGGCGACGAGTCCCAGGCGGCCGCCGAGGACGAACGCCTTCTGCGCGCCCGCCACCTGCGCCGTGGCCAGGGCGTCGCCGGCCGACATCGCCGCTGCGGCACCGAGGGACAGGGCCGCCACGAGCAGGGCGGTGCCCATGGCGCCGGCCGGCTGCTGGAGGGTGTTCATGATGGCGCTGCCGTGGGCGTAGAGGCGACGCGGCGGCGACCCCGGCGACAGCGTCATGAGCGGCGTCATCGGCATGGCCATGCCGATGCGGAACACCACGTGCATGGCCACCACGAGGTCCAGCGAGGTGTCGGCGTCCACTCGGCTCAGCCACCACTGGCCGCCGCACAGCAGCAGCGCGCCGGGGATCACCAGCGGGCGCGGTCCCACCCTGTCGTAGATCCGCCCGATCGATCGTCGTGGCCGTGTGGCGCGCCTGCTGGGAGAGGCGGGGCGGGATCGCCGCCGAGGGGGACGCGGGGGACCCGGCCGCCCTCTACCGTCGCTGCCGGGAGGACCTGCGCCGCATCGTCGGCTGAGACGCGCCGCCCTCCCGGTCCTCCCCCGACGACCGAACGCGCGAAGCCGTCCGGTGTCTGTCAGGCCGTCCGGGCGTTGCGATAACGGGGGATGAAAGCCGCGATGGCCAGGGCGGTCAGGGCCGCCGTGGCGCCGAGCGCCATCACCACGCGAAACCCCTCCAGAGTGGGGACGGTGCCGGTGCCCATCGGCGCGCTCAACCGGACGAGCAGGAGGCCCACGACGGCGCTGGAGACCGAGGTGCCCACAGAGCGCATCAGCGTGTTGAGGCTGTTGGCGGCCCCCGTCTCGGTGACCGGCACCGCGTCCATGATCAGCGCGGGCATCGCCCCGTAGGCCAGCCCGATCCCCGCGCCGATGACGCTGGAGACCAGCACCAGGTGCCACAGCGAGGACAAGAGCACCATGTTGAGGCCGTAGCCGAGGGCGACCACGCCGGCCCCCACCATCAGGGTCGTCCTGGGGCCGTGCGCCCGGGTGATCCGCGCGGACGCCGGAGCCATGGCCATCATCACCAGGCCCGAGGGGGCCATGACCAGGCCGACGGCGAACAGGCCCTGCCCCAGCCCGTAACCGGTGGCGGTCGGCAGTTGCAGCAACTGGGGCAAAACCAGTGACATCGCGAACATCGAGAAGCCGAACACCATCGACGCCGCGTTGGTCAGCAGCACCTGGCGGCGGACGGTCGTGCGCAGGTCGACCAGCGGACGCGGGACGCGCAGCTCCCACAGCGCCCACAGGAACAGGACCACGGCGCCGGTCGCGGCCAGGCCGAGGGCGGGGCCGCTCGTCCACCCCCAGTCCGCGCCCTTGGAGATCACCAGGAGCAGGCACACCAGCGCGGCCGACAGCCCGACGGCGCCGACCAGGTCGAACCGTCCCCCGGTGCGCGTCGCTGACTCGGGCACGAGGACGCGCACCAGAACCAGGGCGATCACACCGAAGAGCGCCGAGACCCAGAACAGGGCGTGCCAGTCGGTGCGCTCGGCCAGCAGCGCCGCCGCCGGCAGGCCCAGCGCCCCACCCACGCCGAGAGAGGCGCTCATCGTGGCGGTCGCCGAACCGAGCCGCTCGGCGGGGAGCGCGTCGCGCATGATGCTGATCCCGAGCGGGATGACGCCGGACGCCAATCCCTGGAGGGTCCGCGCGACCACCATCGGCGCCAGGCTGTCGCTCAACGCCCCGACGACCGAGCCGGCCACCAGCAAGGCGACACTGACGAGGAGCATCCGTCGTTTGCCGTACATGTCGCCCAGGCGGCCCATGACGGGGGTCGCGACGGCCGCGGCCAGGAGCGTGGCGGTCACCGCCCAGGAGGCCCCCGCCGCCGTGGTGTCGAGGAGACGGGGCAGGAGGGGGACCAGCGGGACGATCAGGGTCTGCATCAGCGAGACGACGATTCCGGTGAAGGCCAGCACCGCGATGACGGTCCTGGGGCTCGAAGACGGGGGGTTGTCCGCCCGCGCCGTGGGTGCGCCGGAGGAGTGAGCGGGACGGTGCACGCCGTTCAATTCAGTCACTTGATTGAATTTATCATCGCGCCTTAACGGAAAAAGTATCTTCGGTGACAAAGGGTGATGACTCAACGTTGAACGCCCTGTAGATCTTCGGAGATTTCGGATCTTCTTCCGCGAGAGCGAGTAGGGACCGGTTCGTCGTGGTGGTGCCGGATGCCGTGGTGTGACAGGGAAAAATGGGTGGAAACGGTACTCGGAGCTGAATTCGCGACATTTAAGTCAGTCGCTTGACTGAATAAGGCGGCCCATGTTGACTGAAACCGCACATCCCAGTGACGGATAGTGAGGCGCGGCATGGAGCGGCACGTTGAGCCACTGGCCTACCCCATCCCCAGTGATGAGGCCCTGGAGCCACCGGCGGAGTGGGCGGAGTTGCGCGGTCGCTGCCCGGTCGCCCCGATCCGCCTGCCCAGCGGTGACCAGGCCGCCCTCCTCACCCGCTACTCCGACGTCAAGCAGGTCCTGGCCGATCCCCGGTTCACCCGCGACCTCGGCGCGGCGGGCGGCGCCCGCGTCGCGGCCAACGAGTCCGGCGGCGTGTTCAGCAGCCCCATGTCCCAGGCGATCCCCCAGGACGGCGAAGACCACCAGCGCTGGCGCCGCATGGTCGGCAGGTGGTTCACCGCCAAACGCATCGCCGCTCTGCGCCCCGGCATCGCCGCCATGGCGGAGCAGCTCATCGACGCGATGGTCGACGACGGTCGGCCGGCCGACCTCAGGGCCTCCCTCGGCTTTCCGCTGCCCGTGTGGGTCATCTGCGACCTGCTCGGCGTCCCCGAGTCCGACCGGGACCGGTTCTCCCACTGGTCCGACACCCTGCTCAACCTGACCCGCTACAGCGACCAGGAGATCACGGAGGCCCAGGTCGAGTTCTTCGGCTACATGAGCCGTCAGGTCGCGGCCAGACGCGCCGATCCCGGCGACGACCTGCTCAGCAGCCTGCTCACCGAGACGGGACCCGACGGGAAGGGACTCGACGAGACCACGCTGATCGCCACCGGTCTCGGGCTCCTGGTCGCCGGACACGAGACCACCGCCAACATGATCGGCAAGATGGTCGCCATGCTCCTGGCCGACCGCACCCGCTGGGAGCGGCTGCTCGCCGACCGCTCTTTGGTGCGCGTGGCCGTCGAGGAGACCTTGCGCTACGACGCCAACTCCGGGATCGGCCTGCCCCGCTACATCACCGAGGACGTCGAGGTGGGGGGCGCCGTCATCCCGCGCGGCACCACCGTCATGTGCAGCATGGCCGCCGCCAACCGCGACGAAGAGGCGTTCGAGCACGCCGATGAGATGGTCCTCGAACGCTCCCCCAACCCGCACCTGGCCTTCGGCACCGGCGCCCACTCCTGCCTCGGCCAGGCCCTGGCCCGCACCGAGTTGCAGACCGTTCTTGAGGTCCTGCTCGACCGGCTGCCCACCCTGGAACTGGCGGTGGCGCCCGAGAAGCTGGAGCGGGTCGACGGGCTCGTCGTCGGGGGACTGCGGGCGGTCCCGGTCCGATGGTGAGGGCCGGCGGGACCCGATCACGGGGCGAGCGCTCCGCGGCGACCCGCGAACTCATCCTGACCACGGCGGAACGGCTGTTCGCCGAGCACGGGCTGTTCGCGGTCTCCAACCGCCAGATCAGCGAGGCCGCGGGCCAGGGCAACAACACGGCGGTGGGCTACCACTTCGGTACCAAGGCCGACCTGCTCCGCGCCATCGTGCGCAGACACAGCGAACGCATCGAACAGCTGCGCACGGCCATGGTCGGCCAGGTGCGGGACTCCACCGACGTGCGCGCCTGGGCGACCTGCCTGGTGCACCCGGCCACCGATCACCTCGCCGAACTGGGGCCTCCCACCTGGTTCGCCCGTTTCAGCGCCCAGATGACGGCCGATCCGGCGTCGCGCTCGATCATGTACGAGGAGACCTTCCGCTCCCCGTCGTTGATCGAGGCCATACGCGGGTTCGACCGCTGCCTTCCCGGCATGCCGGCGCGCGTGCGCGCCGAGCGCGGGGACATGGCCCGGCTCCTGATGGTGCACATGTGCGCGGAACGGGAGCTGGCGCTCGCCGAAGGGGGCGCCGCCGGCCGGGACGGCTGGGCCATGACCGCCGCGGGGCTGGTCGACGCCCTCGTCGGCCTGTGGACCGCTCCCATCACCGGACCGGACGGCGGGATCCGGGACCCGCGCACGACGACGAAGGAGGAACCGGCATGAGGGTCACCGTCGATGAGGATCGGTGCTGTGGTGCGGGCCAGTGCGTCCTGCTCGCCCCCGAGGTGTTCGACCAGCGTGACGAGGACGGGATCGTCGTCCTGCTCGACGCCGAACCCGCGCCGTCCCTGCACGCCATCGTGCGGGAGGCGGCCGAGGTGTGCCCGGGGGCGGCGATCGCGGTGAGCGAGGACGGGTGAGCCGTACCTCCCGAGTGCCCGGGGCCGGTGCCTCGACCGCCGGCCCGGCCAGCGTGGAGGCGCTGTGGTGTGGCGGCCACAGCGGTCCCCGCGCCGTCGCGGGAGCCGGGAAGCCCCCGTCCCACGGCCGGCCGGCCCCCTCCGTGAGGGTCTGCTAAGGCCGAGCGGAGCCGGCCGCGTCCGGGCGAGTCCCCGGTGGCGCGCCACGCAGGGGAGGCCGGTGCATTGGGGAGACCGGGCCGGCGTCACCGGGTGGGTCGCCGCCCGCGCCGTCCTCGGCGCCCACGGTCCCACGCGCTGCCGTCCCACCGGGGTGGACCGATCGGTCCGACACCGGGCTCCAGGTCGCCGGCGTCCTCTGCGTCGGCGTGGAGGACGCCAAGAGGAGCCGGCGGTCGGCCGCTTCGTCGCCCGCCACCGGGTGGAAGCCGGGCCGTGCCCGGCGGGAACATGCCCGTGCGGCCCGTCCGCGCCGTTCGGGACCGGCCTCTCGCGGGCGTGGCACCGGCCGGCGGGCCGGGCGATGGGGAGGCGCCGCATCGGCCGGCCGACACGTGGCCGGCACGGCGGGCGGACCCCCGTCCGTCCTCACCGCCGTGCCCCGGGCGGAAGCGCCCCCGAGCGCGTTCGAGGGCGTAGCGCGGTCACTCGGCGGGACCCGTCTTCGACGGGAGTCTTCCGTCCCGTTGGAAGGCCGGCTCGGCACCGGGAAGGATGAGCCGGCCTGTCCTGGTTCTCGGTCTCCGCCGGAGGCGCGCGGAAGACGCCCACTGTCACGCGGTCCACACCGACGTTATACGGATGTCCCGTTCTCTTCCGGCGGTGATTCGCCAACGAAAACCACCGGATCCCTTCACAAAGAAGGGTGGGAGAAAGACGGAGAGCTGTGATCGTCTACGGTCCGTCGAGGAGAGCGTGAGCCCTTCGCGGTGATTCCCGGAAGGGCGCGGGGCCGCTACACCTCGCCGGTTTTCACACCCTCCAGGAAGGAAGCCCATTCGTCGGCGGGAAAGCAGAGATGACCGAGATCGCGATTGCGGGTGTCACGAACCATGACCGTTCGTGGAGTCTCGGCCACCTCCACGCAGTGCCCTCCCTGGCCATTGCTGTAGCTGGACGTGTGCCAAACCGGTTCCATTGAATTCCCCTCTGATCTGCTTGAGCAGGTCCACCGTCTGTTCCGGTGGGTAGGCAGCGGCCTGGATCTTCCCGAACACGAGCGAGATCTCCTCGACTGTTTCGGGGTCGCTGATGAGATTGCCGCTTCCGAATCCCTCCACATAAACCACGTCGGGTTTGTCGGTGAAGGACAGGATGGTGAGTGGGCCTGACAGGCCGGGATGGCGCCGGATGCTGACACTGGACGGGACGATCTGGATGTCCGCGCGGCCCGACTCCGACAGCTCCAGCAGCTTGTCCAGCTGGCCGAGCAGGATGTCGGGGTCGCTGGTGAGGCGCCTGATCACGTCCTCGTCGATGATCGCCCAGATGGCGGGGGAGCCGGCCTCCAAAAGCGTGTGCTGGCGTTCCATCCTGGCCGCCACCAGCACGGCGACCTCCTCCTCGGTCGCGAGGGCGCTCCCGGCCTTCAGTGTGGCGTGGGCGTAGGCCTCCGTCTGCAACGGTCCGGGGATCAGCGTGGGGTGGTAGTCGCGCATGATGGAGGCGAGGGGGACGGCTTCGAGGAAGTCACCGGCGTATTCCGGATAACCGGCTTTCCGGAGTTTGGGCCACAACTCCAAAAGCCGGCCGCCCGCGTTCAGGGCCTCATCCGCCTTCTCGGTGAACGCCCGGCTGGGTCTCCTCTCGGCGCGTTCGTAGTGGCCGATCAGGGAACCGGAAACGTTCAGCGCCTTTCCAAGCCTTTCTTGAGACATATCAGCCAAACCACGCAGTCGGGCGAGTTCTCTGCCGAACTTCCGCAACGCGGGGTTGTCCTGCGGCTTTCGCTGTCCCATGGCAACCACTTAACCACAGCCTCACAACACCCTGCTACCGGCCTTCACTCCTCCCGCGCAGTTGTGGCGGGGGTATGGATTCCGCTTGGGAAAAGGTGAAAGGTTCGCTACATGAGCAGGGTGAAACCCGAGTGGCGGGCGATCGTGCCCGGCGGGGAACGTCGTTATCGGTGGTTCAGGCTGCGGGAGTTGCAAAAGGGCCTGGAGGATGTGGAGGTCCCCAGCCGGATCTATGGGAGCCCCCTTCCGGTCAGGGGAGGCAAGGGGCCGTATGACTGGGAACCCGGTTATCCGCCTTTCGTGGGGGCCGGTTCGCGGGTGGGGGTCCCCGATGTCCTGATCGTGATCGAGGACGGTCACTTCTGCTGGGAGGACCGCGACGGTGTCCCGGGGAGGGCGTCCGTCGCGGATGTCGCGGCGGCGACGGCCTCGGTGGCCGCGGCCCTCGCGCCGGCGTGATCGGCGGTTGCGGGCATGCGGGCGCATCGGACCCAGACCCGGCAATTACGCGCCCTGGGGGAGGAGCTGCGGGCCAGGGGCGCGGGCAGCCGCCTGATCCCCGCGGACGCGCGGTACGGGCCCTCCCTGCACGGGGACGACGGGATCGGCCACGTCACGGTGACGAGCTGCGGGCTCTTCTTCCACTTCCGGGAGCCGTCCGGCGGGTGGGTGGCGATCTCCGCCGACAGGCCGGACGAGTGCGCGGAGCTGATCGTCGCGATGTTCGCCCGGAGGGAGCGGCCGTGGGGTGGGGGCGACGGCCCGGGGCCGGAACGTCCCGGGTGACCTCGGCGGGTTCACGGGAGCGCCGGAGGGGCGAGGAGGGGCGACCTCCGGCGTTCCCGTGAACCTCGCGGAGCCCCAACGCGGCCGCCCCGACGCGGTCGATCCCGCATCACCTAGGCCCGTGGCCG
This sequence comes from Marinactinospora endophytica, assembly GCF_054780875.1. Lineage (NCBI taxonomy): Bacteria > Bacillati > Actinomycetota > Actinomycetes > Streptosporangiales > Nocardiopsidaceae > Marinactinospora > Marinactinospora endophytica. Next base: position 15,812 of record NZ_BAAGVM010000008.1, read on the forward strand.
CCACGCGGGCCTGTCCCCACGGGGACCGGAACGCGCCTCGATGGAATCCCTCGCAGGGGCCATGGTTCGCCTCCTGCCCCGGCCGAACGGCCGGGGCAGGAGGAATGGCTCTCAGAACACACCGCAGAGGGCCCGTCCGGATCCACGCACGGTGTGGGGGACGTGTGAGCTTCTGAGCGCCCGCCTGTCCGGTCCGGCAGGCCTCAGCCTGCGGTGACCGGTGCCAGGCTCACCAGGCCACAGCCATAGGCCCTGGCCCGGCCGATGCCCGTGCGTACCGCGTCGGCGAAGAGACGGGCGTCGGTGACTACGAGACGGCCGTCGAAACGGGTAGGGGAGATCGTGATCTTGTTCCGCTTCCCGTTCTCGTCCTTATAGCCGACCACAGGCGGACACGGAGAGACGGTCACGGCCATCCCGCCGTCGGCGCCGGCGGGCACCACGAAGCCGCACTGCTCCCCTTTACGGGCCAGCCGGCCCAGCTGCTCCTTAGGGTCGTGCAACGCCACCCGTCTTCCGCGCCCCTCTTTCGGAGCGTCCGGAGCGCGCACGATCCGAGTGGGGTCGGCGGTGAGGCGGAACATCAGCGATCGGCCGGGGATGATCGCCTCCAGGACACCGTCGATAGGGCGTGTCTGAGCCTCCCCCGCCAAGTATCCGTCGGGAAGCCTTCCCCGATCCGGAGGCATGCTGCTCTGAACGAGCAGGAGGTGGCCGGAGCGGATCGAGTCCATCCTCCAAAGCAGGCCGCGCTCACGGCGCGCCGCCTCTCTCGACGCGCGCTCGGCATCGCGGCGTATCGCCGCCTGCCGTCGTTCCCGATCGGATCGACCACCACCGCGCTGGCCATTCCCTGAGCTCCCCTGTCCGACTACCGCGAACGCTCTGCCGTGAATGGAGGGCGTGCCGCGGACAATCGAGGACGGGGAGCCGGATACCGGCTCTCTGCTATGGTCGTGCGGCTATTCAGGGCAGAGCCGATTCATATTTTCGACCAGGCGTGGAGCGTTCGATACGGACGTGAAATTCCCTTATGTCGCTCCGTTTCCATTTATTCCGGAACGGAACGGTGTGAAGTCGGTGTTGAAGGCCGGGAGGGCGCACGTGCCCAAGACGGGCCGGAGAGAGCGGGGCCGGCCCTGTCCTGGTCGTTGTCGACCGCTTCAGGAGCGCTGAGGCCGGGCGAACGAGCGGACGGAACGAACCGGAGTGCGGGGTGCTCTCTGGGACCGGCCTGGCGCTGGAGACCTGCCCGTGTGCTTCGTCCGGCCACGGAGAGCCGGTGACGCGTGCCGATCCTCGTCGCTGCTACGCGGTCCACGCGCCCTGGTCCTGGCCGGCTGCCGGGTCCCAGCGCTTCCCGGGGACGAGGCAGGTGGCCGGTCTCGTCCCCGCCGGACAGACGATGGACACTGTCCCGCCGGGAGGCCCGAGCCTCCTTGTCCACTGTGCTCGCGTGCTCACGCCCCGTTCTCGTACCGGGAGCGTCGAACCGGTTCCCGGCTTCTGTCCCGCTGTTCAGGGGTCCCGCGCCCCGGCCGCCCGTTCCCACGGGGCGCCGGTGAGGGAGCGTGCACAACGCCACTCCGCCGGGGTGCCTTCGGCTGCCTAGCCTTGGTGACGTGGTCATACGAGACATCCGGTCGAATCCGGCGACCCGGGCGCGCGCCGCCGGACCGGTGCGGCGCGGCACGGTCGACAGCCGCAGGTTCCCCCTCTACGCCGCGGGGGAGATCGATGTGCCGTTCGCCATCGCGACCCACGCCGAGGTCATCCCCCATGACACGTTCTGGGAGGAGCACTCGCATCCGACGCACGAGCTGATCTGGACCGAGCGGGGGGTGTCGTGGGCGACGGTCGGCCGGCGGGTCTGGGCGATCACGCCGATGGCCGCCCTGTGGATACCGGCCGGCGTGCCCCACTCCGGCTGGGCACCCGCGGGGATGCTGCACCGGGCCGCCCAGTTCGGCATCCACGCGGTGCCGTCGATCTCCGAGGAGCCCGTCGCGGTGGAGGCCACGCCGCTGCTGCGGCTCCTGCTCGACCGGCTCGGCACTGAGGACCTCGATCCGGACGCGCGTTCGCGGACCGAGGCGATCGTGTTCGACGTCCTCACGCCCGTCCGGCACGGGCTGAGCTTCCAGATTCCCGGGTCGCCGCTGCTGGCCCCCATTGTCGCCGCCGTGCACGAGGATCCCGCCGACACCACGACGCTGGCCGCGTGGGCGGTGCGGCTCGGGGTGAGCACCCGCACCATCGCCCGGGCGTTCCGGGCGGAGACGGGTACCGGGTTCAGTCGGTGGTTGGCGACGGTGCGTGTGCAGCACGCGATCACGATGCTGGCGCGTGGGGAGGAGATCGACGAGGTCGCCATCCGCGTCGGCTACCACTCGGCGAGCGCGTTCGGCGCGGCCTTCCGGCGGATCACCGGGATGAGTCCGGGCATGTTCCGCGCGCAGTGACCTCCCCTGGGCTGCCCGCTCCGACCTGTCCGTTTCACTACAAAGCGTGTCATATATGCGGTATTGCGACCCCTCGTGCGCTCTTCTAGATTTGGTTAGGCAAAGCTAACTAGTCGTCATGGTCGCGGCGGCGTGTACGAGTACACCGACGCATCGCACCGAGGCGTTTTGGCTGATGACCGCTCCCTTGGGGCGTACGCTGCCGCTGCGCCACGGGCGCCGCGGGAGGCGAGAGCCGAACCCCGATACCGCCATGGCGGAGGCCGCACAACCGGCCATAACCGGAAGGAAACCATGCCCCGCGTCTCAAGGCTGGTCGCGCTCTCCACGACCCCCCTGCTCGTCTTCGGGCTCGCCGCCTGCTCCTCCTCCTCGTCCACCGGAGAGGAGGAGAGCGCCTCCGGTGACTGGACCCCCGTCACCATCGAGCACGCGCTCGGCACGACCACCATCGAGTCCAAGCCCGAACGGGTCGCGACCGTCAACTGGGCCAACCACGAGGTCCCGCTGGCCTTGGGCGTCGTACCGGTCGGCATGGCCGCCGCCAACTTCGGCGACGACGACGGCAACGGCACGCTCCCGTGGGTCGAGGAGAAGCTGGAGGAGCTGGGCGCGGAGACGCCGGTGCTGTTCGACGAGACGGACGGAATCGACTTCGAGGCGGTCGCGGACACCCAGCCCGATGTGATCCTCGCCGCCTACTCCGGCCTGACCCAGGAGGACTACGACACCCTCAGCGAGATCGCCCCGGTCGTCGCCTACCCCGAGACCGCGTGGGGCACCCCGTGGCGGGAGGTGATCGAACTGAACAGCCAGGCCCTCGGCATGGCCGAGGAGGGCGCCGAGCTCATCGCCGACCTGGAGAAGGAGATGGACGCGGCGGTCGCGGAGTACCCGCAGATCAAGGGCAAGTCGGCGATGTTCCTCACGCACGTGGACGCCACCGACCTGAGCGAGGTCAGCTTCTACACGACGCACGACACGCGCGCCATGTTCTTCGAGGACCTGGGGATGGCCACCCCCGAGAGCGTCGCCACCGCCTCGGCCGAGACCGACAAGTTCTCGCTGACCCGAAGCGCCGAGCAGGCCGACGCCTTCAACGACGTCGACATCATCGTCACCTACGGCGGCGACGAACTCGTGACCAGCCTGGAGGAGGACCCGCTGCTGTCGCAGATGCCGGCCGTGGAGAACGGCGCGGTCGTCAACCTCCCCGGTGAGAGCCCCCTCGGCACGGCCGCGAACCCGACGCCGCTGTCGATCTCCTGGGTCCTGGAGGATTACCTGTCGCTCCTCGCCGAAGCCGCCGAGGCGTAGTGACGGCGACCGACGCGCCGCCGGCTCCGGGCGCCGCAGTCCTGCGCGCCCGGAAACGCGGCAGGCTCCTGTGGCTGTTCGGCCTGCTCGTCGCGCTGGTGGCGCTCATGTTCCTCTCGATCACCGTCGGCTCCCGCAACGTGCAGTGGCCCGACATCGTGGCGGCGCTGGGCGGATCGGCCGAGGGCTTCGACCAGGCCGCGGTGGCCAAGCGGATTCCCCGGACACTGCTCGCCGTCGTCGCCGGCGCGGCCCTGGGCGTCTCGGGCGCGGTCATGCAGGGGGTGACCCGCAACCCGCTGGCCGACCCCGGCATCCTGGGCGTGAACATGGGCGCCTCGCTCGCCGTCGTCACGGGCATCGCCTACTTCGGCCTGACGACGGCGGCCGGGTTCGCCTGGGTGGCGATCGTGGGGGCGACCATCACGGCCGTGTTCGTCTACGTCATCGGCTCACTGGGCCGGGGCGGGGCGTCGCCGCTCAAACTCGCCCTCGCCGGAACGGCGACCTCCGCCGCCCTGACGTCGTTCATCAGCGCGGTCGTGCTCCCGCGCAACGACATCGCCGACGACGTCCGGTCCTGGCAGATCGGCGGCGTCGGCGGCGGGACGTTCGACAGTGTCACGCAGGTGCTGCCGTTCCTCGTGGTGGGGATGGCGGTCTGCCTGCTGTCGGCGTACGGGCTGGACCTGCTGGCCCTGGGCGACGACCTGGCCGCCGGGCTGGGGGCGCGCGTCGCGCTCGCGCGGGGGGTGGCCTCCCTCGGGGCCGTCGTGCTGTGCGGCGCGACCACCGCGGTCACCGGGCCGATCGGGTTCGTGGGCCTCGTCGTGCCGCACGTGTGCCGGCTGCTGGTCGGTGTCGGCCACCGGTGGCTGCTGCCGTTCTCGGCGCTCGCGGGGGCCGCGCTCCTAACCGCGGCGGACGTGGCCGGCCGGATCGTGGCCCGTCCCGGAGAGGTCGATGTGGGGATCGTGACCGCGTTGATCGGTGCCCCTTTCTTCATCTACATCGTCCGTCGCCAGAAGGTCCGTTCGCTGTGAGCATCTCCACCGTCGAATCCGCCGCCCGCGACCGGGTGCTCCGCGCGCGTCGGCGGCGTGGCGTCATCGGCGTCCTCGCCGCGCTGATCGTCCTCATGTTCGCCGTGTCCCTGATGGTCGGGCAGACCTTCTATCCCCCCGGCGACGTGGCGCGGGTGATCCTCGGCCAGGACGTGCCGGGCGCCTCCTTCACCGTGGGCCGGCTCCGGCTGCCGCGGGCCGTGCTCGCGGTACTGGCCGGGCTGTGCTTCGGGCTCGCCGGCGTCACGTTCCAGACCCTGCTGCGCAACCCCCTCGCCAGCCCGGACATCATCGGCATCAGCGCGGGGGCCAGCGCGGCGGCCACCTTCGCGATCGTGACGCTCTCGCTCGACGACGCCGGGGTGGCGGCCTTCGCGGTCGTCGCTGGACTGCTGGTGGCGGTGGTCGTGTACGTGCTGTCGTTCAAGAACGGGGTCTCGGGAACCCGGCTGATCCTCATCGGTATCGGCATCGCCGCGATGCTCGACAGCATCACCTCCTACATCCTCGACCAGGCGGCCGGTTGGGACCTCCAGGAGGCGATGCGGTGGCTGACCGGCAGCCTTAATGGGGCCGGCTGGGACAACGTCGTCCTCGTCTGCGTCGCGCTGCTCGTCATCGGCCCCGTGCTGCTCTCCCAGTCGACCCCCTTGTCGATGATCCAGCTGGGCGACGACACCGCGTCGGCCCTCGGCGTCCGGGTGGACCTCGTCCGGTTCGTCGCCGTCATCGGGGCGGTGGGGCTCATCGCGTTCGCGACGGCCGCGACGGGGCCGATCGCGTTCGTCGCCTTCCTCTCCGGCCCGATCGCCGCCCGCATCATCGGACGCAACGGCAACGGGTCGCTGCTGGTGCCCGCGGCACTGGTCGGGGCGCTCCTGGTGCTGGTCGCCGACTTCTGCGGACAGTTCGCCTTCGGGACCCGCTACCCGGTCGGGGTCGTCACGGGCGTGCTGGGCGCGCCCTACCTCGTCTACCTGATCATCCGCACCAACCGCACGGGCGGCTCCCTGTGAGCGTGTGACCGGGAGCGGGCGGGACGGCGCGCCATGAAATGTCGGACTCCGGAACTAGGTTCTGAGCGGATCCCGACCACGCGGCCCGAGCCCGGTCTCCGGCCACTCCGACCCCGAGGCGAAAACGACATGGCAGACGACACGGCGGCGCTCCCCGACACCGTCGAGCACTGGCGGACCTATCTGGCCGAGTACAGCCGCGACATGCTGCGCGTGGCGGATGCGGGCGAGTTCGACGACGAGCAGCGCGCGGCCGGGTGGCTCGGCCACGCCGGAGCCACCGAGGCCGAGCTCACCGCGCTGGAGGAGCGCCTCGGCACGGCGCTGCCGCCCAGTTACCGTTCCTTCCTCGCCGCCTCGAACGGCTGGGGCAGGATCAGCCGGTTCATGTACGAGTTGCTGGCGACCCGCGACGTCGCATGGCTGGACGACCCCGACGTCGAGCACGTCGATGTGTGGGGCATGGAGGAACTGTTGGGACGGCCGTTGCTGATCTCCGGCGACAGCGACCTCCAGTCCTGGCTGCTGGACTCGGGGGACGTCTCGCCCGACGGCGAATGGGCGGCCTACACCTGGTCCCCCTGGAACGGCGGACTGGGGAAGCGGTGCCGGAGCTTCGCCGACCTCGTCGCCACCGAACGCGCCGAGTTCGAGTGGCTTCAGGGGCGCGCGGGCAACCCGGTGCACCCCGAGGGGGCCGAGGAGCTGCTGGACCAGGGGCGCCGGGCGGCGTTGCGCGGCGAGGTCGAGGCCGCGCTGGATCTTTTGGACCGCGCCGAGGTGAAGGGGTCCGGTGCCGCCTCCTACCTCAAGGTCATCCTCGGAGCCTTCCTCGGCGAGACGGGACTGCACTACTTGCTCCGCGGGATCCTGGACCGCCCGCACGTGGTCGCCGCGATCGGAGCCGGGCAGCTTGCGGCCGAGGCGGTTCCGCTCTACCTGGTCCACCACGCCCGCGATTCCACCACCCCGGTCGGGCGCACGCCCCTTGAGGAGGCGGCCCGCGACTTCACGAAGGCCCTGCCCGAGCTCCTCGCGGACAGCGGCGGGGCCACGGCCGACCCGGACGCCTGGATCGTCGCCCGGCGCGTGCCCGAACCCCCGGCCTTCGAGCGGGCCCTTGAGACCGCCCGCGCGCTGGCGGCCGAGGGCCGGGGCGACGACGCCTGGACGGTCGTCCGGCGGGCGCTTCCCGACTGGACCCCGACCTCGCCGAACCGCGTCGCCCCGGTCGTCCTGCTCACCGATCCCGCCCTGCGCGACGTGGTCACCCCGGACCGCGCCCGTGAGGTGGTGTCCACTCCCCGCGGCGGCGACGCCGTTGGGCGGGCCGGCCGGGACTGAGAAGGAACAGTCGTGTGGCCGGACGCGCCCCGCCGTCCGACGGGCGGGGCGCGTCCAGGTGCCCGGCTGCTGCCGCGGCCACCCGTCGCCCGGGCGGTCCGCCCTCGCGGGCTCCTTCGCGCGCCGCGCTGCGGGGGAGTAAGGGGCATGGCTTCGAGGACGTCCGAGGCGGGCGCTCACCACGGGCGGGGGGACCGCGGCGGCACCACATCCTGGGACCCTTCGGGGGAGAAGCGCTCGGAGGCGCCACAATCCGGGTGGCTCGGCCCTCCTGTGAGGGGCACGGGTATGGGAACCGTCCTCCATCGAGCCTCGCGGCGATGAGCGGGGAGGCGACGCGCTCGCCGGCGATATCCATTCCTCGCCCGACGATGAAAAGGAGACGTGAAACCTTGTCAGATCATCGTGGGTGCGGATGACGTTCGGGTGAAGGCGGAACTTCACCCCGGAAACATGGAATTCCGAACTTGTCTGTTATGAGGGTGGAATAGATATTCTCGGAAGGAGATGCGGAATTTAAGAGGGGGTCGGCCGGAGAAGGGGTGCCGACTGGACCGAAGCGGGGGGCGGGCTGTTCGATTCGCGCTTGAACAGGGGGCGCGCGCTGGTTCATCCCTCCCCGATGACGGTTCTCCGTGAAAACCCAGGTTCCTCTCGGGGGGAAGATGGGAATCAAGCTGAATGGTTCACCGTCGTTCCTTTTCGCAGAGACCACCGGCACCGGGAGATGGAATGAACGTGCCTCCGAACGCCTTTTCCCCGTCGCGTTTCATCAAGGACGTCCAGGGCACGGCGGCGAGCATCGGCGCCGCCTTCGACCAGGAGCGGACCCGCCGGGCCATCGACGCCTACGAACAGAGCTTCAGCACCGGCGCCGTCCTGTGGAAGACCACCAGCCGCGCGGGCGACGCCCTCAGTTACCGCTTCTACTCCCGTGAGCCCACCGACACCGTTGAGATCGCGGCGCGGGCGGGGTTCATCGACGTCAGGTCGCCGCTCGTCCCCCTCGTCGCCTCGCTGAGCGCCATGAACGGCGGTGCCGCCCTCCAGTCCTGCGACTTCGACGCGGACCGGGGCCTCGCCAAGTGCTGGGTGTTCCTGGGCGGGATGCTGCGTCTGGAGGAGGTGCTCGCCGTCGACCACATGCCCGAGGCCCTGCGGCGGCAGGAGGCGGCCCTGGCCGGCCGGGGACTCGAATTCGTCAGGCACGTCTCGGTGGACTTCCGGCATCAGACCGTGAACCTCTACTTCGGCGTGCTCGGCCGGTTCCGGGCCGGGCAACAAGCGGCCGTCGCGGAGCTGGTGCACAGCCCGCCCGCCGACGCCGCGCTGGTCGAGGAGATCGGCGGCTACATGCGCAAGGAGCACTACCTCGCGGCCCTCACCTGGTCCGCCGACACGGGATGCTTCGAGCGCGCCTGCTTCTACGCCCCGCACATTCCCGAGGGGCGCATCCCCGACGTCGGCCCCCGCCTGGCGGGGTTCCTGCGCGACGCGCCCTCCTACGATCCGACGGACGTGCACATCGTCGGATGGTCCTTCGGCGCCGGAGGCACGTCCTATGTCAAGGGCGAGCGCAGTTACTGCGGCGACCTGGCCGGGTTGCTCCGGGACTGGATGGCTCTGCCGGGGCGTGGCGGGCAGGCCGGCCCGGTCCTGGACCCCGTGGCCACGCCATGACCGATGGGGTGCCGGTCGCGGCGCGCCGGCTGAGGGAATCGGTGCGCCGGGTGGCGCGGCCGGCCGTCGTACACGGGGTTCGGGCGTAACAGGAGCGGCCCCGGCCTTCGCCCGGATGTGCCGCCGCTCCGTCCAGGGAAAGCGCGAGGTCGCGGCCCACCGTCCATGGTGGGCCGCGACCTTGGCCGGGGCCGTGCGGATTCCCGGTGCAAGACCGTCAGGACGACGGTGTCCGGTGTTCGGCGCGGCGCAGTCCCAGGCGGCCACGGGTGATGGCCACGAGGAACAGGGCGGCGAGGGCGACCAGGATGACCTCACCCGCGCTGGCGGGGTTGCCCATGACGGTTCCCTTGACGCCCGAGACGACGTTGATCCCGGCGTGGGCGAGCACCGCGGCGAGCACGCCGCCGCGGGCGGAGTTGAAGACGTGGCCGAGGATGACCGTCAAGCCGACGCAGAGCAGGGCGTAGGAGGGGAAGTGCATCTCGTGCTGGGCGGTCCCCGGCACGGAGAACAGGGGAGCGTGCCACACCGCCCAGACCGCGCCGAGCACCACGTTCGCCGCCAGCGGGGGCAGCACACCCTGGAGCCGGGGCAGCGCGAACCCCCTCCAGCCCAGCTCCTCGTTGCCGCCGCCGGCCAGCGCGATGAGGAGGAACTGGGCGGGCGCCATCGCCAGCGTGGCGCTCAGCAGCGCCTCGTCCACCGGCGCCTGTTCCAGGAACACCGGGAGCGCGGCGGAGGCCGCGATGGCCAGGAGCGCGAGCAGCGCGATCGCGTAGGGCGCGATGCCGCCCCTGCGCCGCGGCGAGTACCGCCGGAAGAGTGCGCCCACCCCGGCTCGGCCCTGGGTGGCGGCGGTGACGAGGATCGCGGCCACCATCGGCCCGAACCCGCCGACGAGGACGTAGGGCATCGGGTTGCCGGTGATCAGTTGAGGTCCGGCCCACCACGCGGTCCAGGAGAAGGCGAAGGCGATCACGAGGAAGGCGGTGAGGCCCTGGGGGGCGACGGCCGTCGTGCGCGCCGGGTCAGGGGTGGCCGGCGAGGCGGAGGGGCGCGGTCGGGTCATGGGGAGGTCGGTTGCCATGGCCAGCAACATACATCGTTTGATTCAATCCGACAATGTTGGATTCCCGGTATGCTGTTGGACATGGCTGAACCAGGACCCGACCAGCAGTTCGACAGCGTCTTCCACCGTCCACAGCGCCGCCGCCGCTCCCAGCCCGCTCTCAGCCGCGAACGCATCGTCGCCGCGACGATCGCGCTACTCGACCGCGAGGGCGCCACGGCCCTGACGATGCGCAAGGTCGCCGCCGAACTGGGAGTGCACGCGACGAGCCTCTACTGGTACGTGGAGCGCAGGGAGGACCTCGTGGACCTCGCCGTGGACGAGATCCTGGCCGAGGCGGCCGCGGCCCTGCCCGCCTCGGACATGCCCTGGGAGACCGCGCTCAAGGAGACCGCCCGCCGGTTCTACTCGGCGCTGACCGCGCACACCTGGGCGGCGGAGTTCGCGGGCTCCCGGCCGCTGATCGGGCCGAACGCGGTCGCCCTGTCCCGGAGGGTCGTCGCCGCCATCCAGGAGTCCGGCGGCGACGAGGAGGCGCGGGCGGTCGCGATCCGGGCGGTGTCGAACCAGATCCTCGGCGCGGCCACCTCCGCCGTCGCGATGCGCGTGGCCAAGTCGAGGTCCCCGCAGGAACACGAGGAGACCGTCGCCACCGCGGTGGCGGACTCGGACTTTCTGGCCGTGGAGAACACCTACTTCGACCAGGCGCTGGACCTGATCGTGGAAGGCGTCAAGGCGCGGCGCGGCACCCGGGGACGGTGACCGTCGGGGCCGGGGCGCCGGCCCCGGCCGAGCGGGCGGGGAGTGCCTGCACCGAACCGGGGAGGGCCCTCGGTCCCCACGGCCGCGCGGGTGGACGGCCCGCCCGGGAGAACACGGGGCCCGGGGCGCCGGCCGTCTCCCGGCCGGCACGCCGACCGGTCACCCGATATCCGCCGGGGGCGGCGCGGCCGGCCTCCCCGCGCTGCTGTCGCCGGACCGCTTCGCCCGGTCGTTCGAGCGCCGTAGTCGTGCGGCCCGGCCGGAGCAGCGGTGTGGCCCCACCGGCCGGGCCGGCCCACGCCGCGCACCGCCGTGGCGGGTACGGTTCGGCGAGCGTGGGGGCGCCCGAATCGGGAGGCCCACCGGTTTGGACGCCCGACCGGCCGGCCGACGCGGACCGTCACGGCCGGTGATCCCCGGCGCGTGGTTCGAGACTGCGGGCGCCGGAGGCAAGCCGCACCGGGCGCTTCGTCGCCGGCACCGATCGGAGCCGGCGGATGGACCGGCTACCCGCCTCGCCGGATCTGGCCGAGGATCGTGGGGTCGGTGATCTTCGTGTCCTCGGCGAGCAGCAGCGCCTTGCTGAGGATGATCGACAGCATCCGATCGCCGTCGAACGGCAGATAGGTGACGGGCACGTCGCCCGGGACGATGCACAGGTACCGGTCGCCCGAAACCATCAGGATGTTCCCCGAGCACAAGTGGATCCGGTAGGTGTTCAGCTCCCCCTTGAGGTGCAGGAAACGGCCCTCGACGTGGCAGCGGTCGCCGACGGCCAGCCGGGGCGGCAGCCGCGTCAGCAGGTCCCGGCGCGTCCGGGCGGTCTCGCCCAGCTCGCCGAAGCCGTGGGAGGACCAGTACGCCTGGTAGCGCCCCTCGGGGCCGCCGTCCTGCCACGTGGGGTCGTTGCCGACGCTGGTGACCCCGACGAACAGGTCCACGTCCCGCAGCGCCTCGCTGAGCACCCGGACCGGTATCTCCTCCAGCGGCAGCGGCTCCACCTTCACCGGCCCGGGCATGAAGAACCCGCCGTCATCCATGGTGCCGACCAGGTTCTGCGGTGTGTCGACCGGATAGAACCGCACCTGGTCGGTGGCCAGCAGCGCGTAGGCGCCTTTGCCGTGGGGTAAGGCGTCGCGCGCGGCGCCGAGGAGGGGCCCGGCGTGGATATCGGCGGTCTCGGATGCCGTTACCCCGGCCGTTAAGGCCGGCGTGGCCACCGCGACCGCCTCGCTTCGATGCGGACGATCCACCCCGCGTAGGAGTTCTCGCCGGCTTTGAGACCGCTGGCGCGGGGTCTGCGGTGCCTTATTCGGACCATTCGGGATTGAGGAGCTGGTAGAGGATGTGGTCCTGCCACCGGCCGGCGATCAGCAGGTACTGCGGGGCGATCCCGTAGGTCGTGAACCCGTTGCGTTCCAGGACCCGTTGTGATCTGGTGTTCTTGATCAGGGTCTCGGCCTGGAGGCGGTGCAGTCCCAGCCGGCCGAAGGCGATCTCCCTGGCCTCGGCGACGGCCCTGGTGGCCAGGCCCCGGCCGTTGTGGGAACGGCTCACCCAGTAGCCGAGGCGGGCCGACTGCAGGGCGCCGCGGACGATGTTGCCGATGTTGAGGCGGCCGACGATCCGCCCGTCGGGGTCGAGGATGGCCAATGGGACCAAGGTGCCGTCCTGGTGGTCGCGAGCGTCCTGCTCCAGCAGGGCCGACTGGCGTTCGACGGTGAAGTAGTCGTCGTCGCGGAGGGGATCCCACTCCGCGAGGAAGCCGCGGTTGTCCGTGAGGATCTTGGTGAGTTCCGGGGCGTCGTCCGGGGTGAGGAGCCGGGTGAACGTCAACTGATGTCCTTGTCTGAGACCGATGTAGTGGAGGCGGCGGAGCGAGGCGTCGGCGGGATCGGGAGGTCCGCTTCGGCGATCACCACGGCCACGAGCTGCAGACCCGACCACATTCTGCGCGGCCGAGTGCGGGACGAATCCGCCGAGATCCCCCGCCAGGGAGAGTTCAGGTGCCAGACCATACGCCAGTCCCAGGCGGAGGTGAACCGACGCGGCTCCGCCACGGTGGGCAGGAGCACGACGACGCAGATCAGCGTCACCGCCGTGATGCTGCCGAGGCGGGCCGCGCCCGCGGTCAGGACGCGGTCGCCGGCCGGTCAGAGGATGGGCGGCACGGATCCCGGCGACCCTGACTTCCAGGACTGGCCGGACTCCCCGTCGAGGACCACTACGGTGCCGGGTTCTCCCTGGTTCAGGGGTCGGTCCCCTGTCCGGCCGCCGTCTTCCCGGGAGGCGCTTGCCGGCTAGGCCGATGAGGACGCGGCGGCGCACGGGGCCGAAATGCCATCCGCAGATCGGTCGAGGCGACGGTGGCGCGCGCCCCGCCGACGTCGGCGGGGCGCGAGGACGGGCCGGCGAACACGGTGATTCCCACGAGGCGAGCTGCTGCCGAGGGCGATGTGTCAGCCCGCTCCGGCCGCGGCGTGCAAAGGCCGGGGCATGTCAGCGGTTTCGCGAAGTCGAGTTCGGGCGTCTTCCGGCGCGTCCGCGGGCCGGGGCGCGCACGATCCGCCCTGGTTGCCCCCTTGGTTGCGACCTGGGCAACAAAAAAGGCCCTGTGACCAGGACCTTTAGTGGTGTCCGAGGGGGGACTTGAACCCCCATGCCCTTATTGACTCGGGGGCATCGGTCGACCTGCAAAGCGGACACGTGTGGTGGCCATGAGCTGGCAGGATGCCTTGGTCCTTCCCGGTTGTTTCCGGCTGTCTCAGACTCTCATGTGCACTGGATGTGCATTCCTCGGTCTCTCCTGCTTTTTGGTTGTTCCTTGTCGTCGCCGCGAGTTCGCCGAGAGCGGGGCGGGGCGTCAAGGATGGCCGTAGGCCACCGCGTAGCGGCGCGCAGCGTCCTTGACGGACCGTTCCGCGTCGGCATCCTTAAAAGGCGACAAGGAAGCCTCCTGCCTTTCAGCGGCTCTCTGCCCTTTCCTCCTGCCCTTCCCTCTCTTGTTCTCCGTGTGGCTGCTGCGCTGTGCTGCTCCTGGTCCTGCTCGACGATGGCATGGGGTGGGTCTGGTCGGGTGGTGTGCTGGTCCTGGTGCTCGGCCTCGGTCTGCCTTGTTCGGCCTTCCAAGGCTGGTGTCTTGGCCCCTGGTCGATCTCATCGAACGTCGTGCCCGTAGGGCATGGCGTGGCGCGGGGAAGCCCGCGCCGCGCGGAACGCTGGCGAGCGCGGGCGCGCCCCGCGCCGGCGCCGATCTCCCGAACGAACACCCGCGTGCTCGGAGGCTGCTCGGAGCCGGACAAGGTCCCACATCACCGCCCTGGTCGTGATGCGCGAGACGTGCAACGCTCGGCCTGCTCTCCTGACCACCCGCCCACACTCCCGCATCCTCGATCCTCTTCCCGCTGCGGCTTCTCGGGGCTGCTGGGACTCTGGGGCGTCCTGTTCGCGCACCGATCCCTCGGGGATCGGCTCACCAGGCAACTTCCACGAAGGAACCCCTTCCCGCGGTTTACTTCCTTTTCCTCCTGGTCCTCATCCCTCCCCGGCCCTCGCCGGGCCACCCCAGACCATCCCGGCGGTGACTGCCACCTCGGCCACCACCTCAGCCACCCGCCCACAGCAACCCCTCGGCGTGTCCTGCCCAAGCCCTCGACCGCTGGAACCTCACCGCCCGGCTTGGCCCCGGTTTCGGTCGCCACCCCATGCCACCGGACAGCCCCAGGCGCCGGACAGCACAGAGGCGTCCCGCTCTGGTGCGGGACGCCCCAGGTCACCAAGCCGCACAGGCCAGACCCGGCCCACCTTCGGCGGCCCTCCCGCGCCGTCAGGCGCGGGCTTGAAGACGTAAAGAAACTTCTCAACAGTCTCTGAGCACGAAGAAGCCCGGTGGTCTCATCGACTCACCGGGCTTCATAGTTCTGCTGGCTCAGATGAGGTTGGTTCCGTCGTGACATCGGATGAACGGGCCGTCTTCTCGTTGGGCGTCGAGGACTCGAATAAGTCGGGCCTGCGGCATGCGCTCTTTGGCCTCGTCCAGGCTGATCCATCGGGCCTGGGTGGCTTCCTCGGTGGCGGTGGGGGCGCCGCTTTCCACAGTGCATCGGATAGCAATACTGACCACTCCCAGGGGCATGTTCTTGTAGATCCCGACCAGCTTTCCGGGGCTGACCTTGACACCGGTCTCTTCCCAGACTTCGCGCACGACTCCGGCACGCGGGTCCTCGTCCAACTCCAGCACACCGCCAGGTGGCACCCAGCGGCCGTCGTCCTGGCGCTGGATGGCCAAGACTTCGTCGTGCTCGTTGAACACGATCCCGGTCACGCTGACCGAGTGGCGGGGCAGCTCAGGCATTGGCAGTCCATTCGTAGGACAGCTTCCACTGTGATGCTGGGAAGACATTCACGGCTGTCTCTATGGGCTTGTCGTCCTGGTCGTAGGCGATGCGGACTACTTCGAGAACGGGGGCGGCGTCAGCGATGTTGAAGAAGTCGACCTCGCTCTGTTGTGCGGGACGGACTTCGATGGTCTCCACGAAGCGGGTGGCACGGTGACCTCTGACCGCAAGGCGTTTGAACATGCCGGTAGGACCAGTGTCGGGCGTGGCGATGTCCAGTGTTCCTGCGACTGACATGGGGATGTAGGAGGTTGCGAGTTGCATGGGGCGTCCGGAAGCGAACATCCGACGCTTGCGGATCATGACCCGTTCGTTGCCGAGTTGGAGGTAATCGGCAACCTCCGGTGGCGGAGTGACTTCCTTGACCGGGTCCAGCCGGGTATGCGGTTCGAGACCAGCTCGCCTCATCTCCTCAGCGAAACTGCCGCCTGGGCCCTGGTAGCCGGTGCGTCGAGTGCGCTTGACCGTGGGAACCTCAAGTACTGTGGCCCCGCGGCCATCCTCGACCCGCACAAGACCTTCTCTTTTGAGAAGAGCGATGGCACGGCCGATGGAAGTCTGAGCAAGCCCGTATTCGCGGGCAAGCGCGGGCTGACTGGGGAGCATCTCGCCAGGCTTGTACTTGCCTCGCTTGATGGCGTCACGCAACTGGTCGGCTACCTGCTCATAGCGTGCCTTGGGCTTCTGTAGTGCCACCCGGACTCCCTTCGCTGCCGTCCTTCTGACCCTAACGCTTAGGTACCAGGGGACCTCCTGCACTCAGCAGCAGTCTTGACACCTAACCGCTATGTGTTAGCTTTGTGTGAGGGCGAATCGTGCTTCGACGCTCAGCCTCACACCTACCTAACACTTAACAGTTAGGAGTTATTTCATGCGGAGTATTCCGGTGGACACGTCGCGGATGACGGTCATCGCGGCGGGGCCGGTGCGGCCGAAGTTGGTGAACCGGCAGACGGGCGAGATCAAGGTCAACGCGGCTGGTGTGCAGTTGTGGCAGGTCAAGGTGCTGGCGCAGGTGGACGAGCAGGACGGGGAGGCGCTGACGGTCTCCTTCCCGGCGCAGTCGCCGCCGCAGTTGCGGCTGGGCGTGCCGTTGCGGGTGGCGGGGCTGGTGGCGATTCCGTGGGAGGCCAACGGGCGTCACGGGGTGGCGTTCTCTGCGGCGTCGGTCGAGGTGGTCCAGGCGGGCCGTCCGGAGGTGGCGTGATGGGGGCGCGCTTCCACTACGTGCTGACGCTCACGCTGCCTCGGGGGCAGCGGGTGACGGCAGTTGGGACGACCACGGTGCTGCCGGGGGCGACCAGGTCGGCCGTGCTGGATGACCTGATGCGTCAGATGGCCGAGGACCTGGGGTGCGGACCGCGGCAGCTCATCGTGGACTTCTTCAGCTTGGAGCGCGACGAGTTGGGGGTGGTCTGAGTGGCGACGTGGCCGACCGGCGAACCGCAGTCGGTGCGGGACTGGGCGGACGAGTGGATGAACAGGAAGGACGGCCGGTGATGGTGTCTCCGCATGGGTGGACGGCGGCCGATCTGGCCCCGTGCGTGATCTGCGGTGGGGGCGCGGTGCTGCGCTCCCCGCGTGGGGTGCCGTGCCACTTCTCGTGTGCGCAGGAGTGGGAGGACAACGGTGTTTCCTGAGGTGCTGTGGGTGGTGCCGCCTGCTGCGGCGGCGGTGCCGCTGGGGGCGGCGGTGTGGCGGAACTGGTCGCCGCAGTCGTGGAACTACGGTCCGGGCGCGCTCGGCTCTGCGCTGCGGGTGCATCTGACGTGGTCGCACGTGGCCGAGGGCTGCGGGCTGTCGCGTCGGCGGTCCCGGCTGGTGGTGGTCGACGGCAAACCGCAGCGGCGGCAGGTGGAGCGGGCTCCGCGTCTGCGGCGGTTCCGGCCCTCGGCCTACGGGTTCCGGGTGCGGGTGCGGCTGCACGACGGCCAGACCCCGGCCGACGTCTCCAAGGTCGTGGATCGGTTGGCGCATGCCTGGCAGGTGCACGCGGTGCGGGTGCGCGACTGGGGGCCGGGCTGGGTCGAGGTGGTGGCCACCACCCGGGATCCGCTGGTGAACCTCAAGGCCGCCTCGGGCGGCGAGTCGGCGGGTCTGCTGACGGTGCATCTGGGGCGGCTGGAGACGGGGGAGCCGTGGGTGGTCGACTTCCGCCAGGTGCCGCACTGGCTGGTGATCGGCGCGACCCAGTCCGGCAAAAGTACGGACGTCAACGCGATGATTCGGGCGCTGGCCCCGCAGCCGGTGGCCTTGGCGGGCCTGGACCTCAAGGGCGGGGTGGAGCTGACTCCGTATGAGCCTCGGTTGTCGGCGCTGGCCACCACGCGGGAGGAGTGCGGGGAGCTGCTGGATGACCTGCTCGGCCTGCTCGCTGATCGGATGGCGCTCTGCCGTGAGCACCGGGTGCGCAACGTCTGGAAGTTGCCCGAGGAAGTCCGCCAGGAGCGGGCGGTGCCGGTGGTGGTGTTCGTAGACGAGGTCGCCGAGCTGTACCTGATGGCCGACAAGTCCCAGAAGGACGCGGTGGCCACCACCTCGACGGCGCTGCTGCGTATCGCCCAGCTCGGGCGGGCGTTCGCGGTGCACCTGGTGGTGTGCGGGCAGCGGGTCGGCTCCGATCTCGGCCCCGGGGTGACCGCGCTGCGCTCCCAGCTCTCGGGGCGGATCTGTCACCGGGTCAACGACGCCGAGACGGCCAAGATGGCGCTCGGCGACCTCGCCCCCACGGCGTTGGAGGCGGCCCTGAGCATTCCGGCGGGCATGCCGGGGGTGGCGGTGACCGTGGGCGCGGACGGGCGCTGGCACCGGGCACGGAGTTTCCTGACCACCGAGGAGGAGGCGGAGCAGGCCGCGGCCGAGTTCGCGCACCTGGCCCCGTCGTGGGAGGCGCTGACTGCTCCGGCCGCGCCGGTGGTGGACCTGCGGGACGCTGCCGAGTTCGCGGAGGTGGCGTGATGGCCCGGCAGTGCGAGTTCTGCTCTCGACCGGCGACCACGCGGGCGGCCTCGGAGGGCGAGTCGGCGTGGGTGTGCGATGACCACTACGCGGACATGGCGGCCAACTTCGGCGGTGACCTGCGCGGCCTGCGCGTGTGGGGGTGGTGAGCCGTGTACCTGTGCGACTTCTGCTGCAAGAAGGCGACCACCCGCACCCGGGCCGGCGAGTGGGTCTGCGACGAACACGACCAACCGTGGGGGAGGTGACCCGATGAAGGCGGAGACGTTGAAGCGCCGGGCCGATGCGGCGGCCCAGGTGCGCCGTTACGACACTGATCCGGACGTGGTGGCCTATCGGCTGGAGCGCCGCGCCGTGCTGGGAACCGGCCTGGTGTGGGCGGGCATCGTGCTCGGGCTCGGGTTCACGGTGCCCAACGTGCAGCAGTTCGTGGCCGGAGACGCCGAGCCCTGGTCCATCGTGTGGATCACGGCGTGGTTGCTGGACGTCATGGTCTCACTGCCGCTCATCGGCGTGCTGGTCCTGGAGCAGGCCACCACCCGCTACGAGGTGCCGCTCGGTGTTTGGGCGCGGGTCCTCAAATGGGGGTCGCTGTCGGCGACCTATGCCATGAACACCTGGCATGCCTGGGCCGGGCTGGACGCTGCGGGCATCCTGGTCCACTCCGTGCCGCCGCTGGTGGTGTTCGTCTGCGCAGAGGTGCTGCCCACCGGGCGGGAACGCATCACCGAAGCCGTCCACAAAGCCGCTGCCTCCCTGCCTCGGCTCGACGAGCCCGCGGCCTCGACCACGGTCGAATCCGTCCCGACCGAGCCCGAACCGGAACCGGTGCCCGAACTTCCCTCCTCGGCCCCTGCGGCCTCGGCTTCGACGCCTTCTTCGGTTCCGGTCACTACCTCAACGTCTGAGCCGACCGCTCCGGCCCCATCGGCCTCGCCTCCGGTGGTCGAACCGGCTGATCCGCTGCTCGGCTACGCGGCCCAGGTCGCCGATGCCTACCGGCAGACCCACGGTCAGCCGATCCCGGCAGAGACGTTGCGCCACCGCCTGGGCGTGGCCGATGCGGTGGCGGCTCGACTCCATGCCCAACTCGTCTGAAAGGAGGTGCACTGGTGGGAATCGAATGCCCGTGGTGCAAGGGCACCCGGACCCAACGCAGCAAGAACGGCACGGTGCCGTGCGCCAACTGCAACGGCCAGGGCTGGCGCTGGTGAGAACGATCTGTTCGACCTGCTACGGCCTGGGCGTCACCAGCGAAGGCGCCACCTGTCCGGCCTGCAAGGGCTCAGGCCAGGACACCGACCACGACTGATCGCGGACCGCTTCCACACTGCCGCGACCGCTTCACCTGACCAACCGACCCAACGAGAGGAACGGGACCCTTCATGTCGGGCTGCTGGGACAACCCCAAGGAGACCAAGGAAACCGGGCCGAAGACGATCCTGCGGGGTGGCCGGTGACCTCCGAGGACTGCCGTACCTGCGGCGGCCTGGGCGCGGTACCCGATGAAGAGTCGGTGCAGTTCACCTACATCGCTTGCCCCGACTGCCGCAAGGCCAACTGAAAAGCCCGTGGCGCGGACCGCTTCCACACTGCCGCGCCACGGTTTCACCTACCCAACGAACCCAACGATTCGAAAGGGCACAACCAGTATGACATCCGCAATCAGGTTCGCCGCTGTGTACGCGGCGATGAACGCCGCCCACCAGGTGGGTGACTATCTGGTCCAGACCGACCACCAGGCCGTGTGCAAGCCGGGACGGGCCGACCGGGCCGGAACCGAGCCGGTTGGCGAAGTCGAGTCGTGGGCAGCCAACCAGGCTCACGTGGCCTCCTACCACGCCGTCCAGGTCGCGGCCGTGGTCGCGGCGGCCCGTGTGCTGGGGCTGCGTCTGAACCCGGTGCGGCTGGCCGCTGGAGTGGCGTTCTCCTGGATCACCCATTCGGTGATCGACCGGCGATGGCCCGTCCGGGAGTGGATGACCCGCACCGGGTCCCGGGCCTTCTACGAGGCGGGCGGGGCCGCGCACGTGGACCAGGCCATGCACCATGCCGCCCTGTTCTGCTCCGCTCTCATCGCGAGCGGGGGTGGGCGCTGATGGCCTGGTGCGCTGCCTGCACCTCCTCGCTCGTGGAGGACGTCGACGACGAGACGGTCTTCTGCCACGAGTGCAACGCCTACCGGGGGCGGCTGTCGTGAGCGTCTGCGTCCGCTGCCTCGACCTCGGAACGGTGGTCCAGCACCGCAGCACCCGCGCCCCCGACAACGGGCGGGCGGTCTCACCCGCGGGCTACATCACCGAGACCTACACCGTCCCCTGTCCGGACTGCGGGCACCGGCGGTGACCCACCGCCCCGCCTGACTGACCTTCTCCCGCCCGTGGCGCGGACCGCTTCCACACTGCCGCGCCACGGGCGCCCAACGAACCCAACGACCCGAAAGGTGTGTTTCGTCATGCCTGAACCCGCCCAGCTTGGCGGGCTGCTCGGTCCGGTGCTGGCCGAGCTCGACCAGGGCGACGCGCTTGACCGGTGGATCGACCGGGTGCGCTCGCTGCGGGGCTGCACCAACCCGGTGCACCTGGCCGGAGAGAAGATCCGGGTGGACTCCGGCACCGGTGAGGTGCTGGGCTCCTACTCGACCGCGGCCGAGCCGCGCGGGGAACTGCTGGTGCGGTGCAAGAACCGGCGGGCGGCGGTGTGCGCGGCCTGCTCAGAGGAGTACCGGGCCGATACCTACCAGCTCATCAAGGCCGGTGTCGCGGGCGGCTCCAAGGGCGTGCCTGCCTCGGTGGGGGTGCATCCTCGGGTGTTCATCACGTTGACCGCCCCCAGCTTCGGGGCGGTGCACCGAGGGCCGGGCAAGGACGGCAAGACCCGCATCTGCCACCCGCGCCGGTCGGGGCCGTCGTGCTTCGCCCACCACCGCGCCGAGGATCCGCTGATCGGCCAACCCCTGGACCCTGGGTCCTACGACTACGTGGGCCACGTGCTGTGGCAGGCGCACGCGGGGGAGCTGTGGAGAAGGTTCACCATCCACCTGCGTCACCACCTGGCCTCGGCCGCCGGACTCACCCGGGCCGAGTTCGCCCAACGGGTGCGCGTCTCCTACGCCAAGGTGGCCGAGTTCCAAGCGCGCGGGGTCATCCACTTCCATGCGGTGATCCGCCTGGACGGGGCCTCCCGTGAGCCTCGCTCCTGGCCGCTGCCCCCGGTGTGGGCGTCGCTGGACATGCTCACCTCGGCCGCGGACTCGGCCATCCGTGCCACCTCCCTTGAGGTCTCGGCGGGCGGCGAGTCCTACCGGCTGGCGTGGGGCAACCAGTACGACATCCGGCCGATCGGCGACTTCGGCCCCGACCACGGGGCGCTGTCGGACACGGCGGTGGCCGGCTACATCGCCAAGTACGCCACCAAGGCCGCCGAGGAGGCCGGGGGCCTGGACCGGCGGCTCACTGACCTTGCCCACCTGGACGCCGACCAGGTCCGCCCCCACGTGGCGCGACTGATCGAGACGTGCTGGCGACTGGGCAACCGCCACGTTCACCCGCACCTGGAACACCTCAACCTGCGCAAGTGGGCGCACATGCTCGGCTTCCGGGGCCACTTCGCCACCAAGTCCCGTCGCTACTCCACCACTCTGGGCGCGCTGCGCCAGGCACGCGCCGACTACTCGGCGGGCTACCCGTGGGATGCCGAGACCTGGACCCCGACCCGCCCCGACGACAGCGCAGACACCACGCTCGTCCTCTCCGACTGGCGCTACCTCGGCCAAGGGCTCACCCCCGGCGAGCTCGCCCTGGTCGCCGTCATCACCGGCCGCTCTCCCAGCGAAGGAGCCGCATCGTGAAGACCCTCGAACGGCTGTGGACCCCGAAGGAAGCCGCGGCCTTCCTCGGCGTCTCGGTCAAGACCCTCTACGACTGGCGTTATCGGGAGGTCGGTCCGCCGTCCTACCTCGTCGGCCGCCACGTCCGCTACTTCCCTGACGACCTGCGCGCGTGGGTGCGCGAACAGTGCTAGAAAGGCTGCTCAGTGGCTCGCGTGTGGATCTACGACCGGCAGAACGACAAGCGCTACCGCGAAGCGGTGGCCAAGGCCAAGACGGCCAAACGCACTCCTCCCGGCCGCTGGCAGGTCCGCTGGTATGACCCGGCGGGCAAGCCCAAGGCGCGTACCTTCGTCAAGAAGCCGCAAGCTGAGGCCTATAAGACCGATATTGAGGCCAAGCTCGCTGAGGGCGTCTACCGTGATCCTGCGGCGGGCAAGGTGCGGTTCCGTGAGATGGCGGAAGCGTGGTTGGCGGCCCGGTCGAATCTGAAGCGATCCACCCGGTCGAAGTACCGGGACGCACTTGACGTCCACATCTTGGGGCGGTGGGGAGACCTGCCGTTGTCCGCCATCGAGTTCGAGGACATCGCGGTGTGGATTGTGGAGCTGCACCAGGGCAAGGGCCTGAGCGCCTCGCATGTCCGGGGTATCCACCGGGTGCTGTCGATGGTGCTGGACTGGTGCGTGCCTCGGCGTATCCCGGTGAACCCGGCAAAGGGCGTGCCGCTGCCGAAGCTTCCTCCGAGTGATCACGTCTACCTCTCTCACGACCAGGTGGAAGACCTCGCGGACGCGATTGGATCACTGACCACGAAGCACGGTCACCCGCTCGCGACTGCGAAGGTGAACCGCGCCCTGGTGCTGCTGCTGGCCTATACCGGGCTGCGTTGGGGTGAGGCCGCGGCGCTGCGGGTCCGCTCGGTTGACCTCGGCAAGCGCCGTATTCGCGTGGTCAGCGCCTTCGCTGAGGATGATGGGGAACTGTACGAGGACACACCGAAGACGGGGGAGCGACGATCAGTTCCGGTTCCTCGTTTCCTCGTCGCTGAGCTTGAGCCGCTGCTCGCTGGTCGTGACGCTGATGCCTTAGTGTTCACCACCGATCGGGGTAACCCGCTGCGTCTGCGGAACTGGCGCTATCGGGAGTTCGCCATGGCGCGGAAGAAGGCGGGGCTTGATGGGATCGGTCTCACTCCGCACAAGCTCCGGCACACCGCGGCCTCACTGGCCATTGCGGCGGGGGCTGACGTCTACGTGGTTCAGAAGATGCTCGGCCACGCCAAGCCGTCAATGACTCTCGATGTCTACGGGCATCTGTGGCCGGACCGGTTGGACGAAGTGGCGGACATCCTCGACGTGCGCCGGTCTGAGACAGCCAGGAGGCGGGCTGAGTAGAGGCCACCAAAACCTAAAGGCCGCACCGGATCATGTGCACTGTATGTGCAACGCTCTGGTGCGGCCTTGATGTCTCCAGTCCTTTGTGGGCCTCTGACCTGCTGTGGGACTGGTTTTCTGGTGTCCGAGGGGGGACTTGAACCCCCATGCCCTTAACGGGCACTAGCACCTCAAGCTAGCGCGTCTACCTATTCCGCCACCCGGACTGGGTTTCCGGCGGTCCTTGCCGCCGAACAAGGTCAACGATAGCAAACGTCAGGCGTTACCCGTACATCGTTTTCGCCGAACCGATCGCGCGGTGGGAGACGTCACGAGGGAGCGACACGCGAGGGGGAGAGGGAGGACGATGGGGAGGGCAGGCAGTCCAGACACGGAGAGGAAGCGATCTGGCATGGCGAACGAGCGTGAGGCGCCGAGCGCGGCGGAGGTCGAGGTCGTCGACCTGTGCCGGGAGCTCATCGCGATCGACACCTCCAACTACGGCGACCACTCGGGTCCGGGGGAGCGGGCGGCGGCCGAGTACGTCGCGGAGAAACTCGACGAGGTGGGGGTGGAGTCCCGCATCTACGAGTCGCATCCCGGCCGCAGCAGCCTGGTCGCGCGCATCGCGGGCGCCGACCCCGCCCGCCCGCCCCTGCTGATCCACGGTCACCTCGACGTGGTCCCGGCCGACGCGGACGACTGGACCCACCACCCCTTCTCCGGCGAGGTCGCCGACGGGTGCGTGTGGGGGCGCGGCGCGGTCGACATGAAGGACATGGACGCCATGGTCCTCGCGGTGGTGCGGCAGCGGATGCGCGAGGGGCGCACGCCGCCGCGCGACATCGTCCTGGCGTTCCTCGCCGACGAGGAGGCCGGCGGCTCCTGGGGCGCCCAGTGGCTGGTGGACCGGCACCCGGAGCTGTTCGCCGACTGCTCCGAGGCGATCAGCGAGGTCGGCGGGTTCAGTCTCACGGTCGGCGAGAACCGGCGCATGTACCTGGTCGAGACCGCCGAGAAGGGCATCGCCTGGATGAGGCTGACCGCCCGCGGCACCGCAGGGCACGGGTCGATGGTCAACGACGACAACGCCGTCACCGAGCTCGCCGAGGCGGTCGCCCGGCTGGGCCGGCACCGCTTCCCGGTCCGCCTGACCAAGACGGTCCGGCTGTTCCTGGAGGAGGTGTGCGAGGCGTTCGGCGTCGAGTTCGACGAGGACGACGTCGAGGCGACGGTCGCCCGCCTCGGCCCGATCGCGACGATGATCGGCGCGACGCTGCGCAACTCGGTCAACCCGACCGTGCTCAGCGGCGGTTACAAGGCCAACGTGGTCCCGGGGTCGGCGACGGCGCAGGTGGACGGCCGGTTCCTGCCCGGGACCGAGGAGGAGTACTTCGCCGAGATCGACCGGCTGCTCGGCCCCAAGGTGAGCCGCGAGTTCATCCAGTACCTGCCATCGGTCGAGACGGAGTTCGAGGGCGGGATCGTCTCGGCGATGGCCGACTCGCTCCTGGCGGAGGACCCGGGCGCCATGGCGGTCCCCTACTGCCTGTCCGGGGGGACCGACGCCAAGAGCTTCCAGAAGCTGGGCATCAGGAACTACGGTTTCGCGCCCCTGAAGCTGCCCCCGGAACTGAACTTCGCCGGCATGTTCCACGGCGTGGACGAGCGTGTCCCCGTGGACGGGCTGCGCTTCGGCGTCCGCGTCCTCGACCGTTTCCTGGACCTGAGCTGAGGCGGTCCCGGGCCGTCGGACCGTTCCGGCGGCCCGGGGCGCGTCGATCCTCCCGTTCGGGTTGCGCGCACACCTCTGCGTAGTGCTACGGTAACTCTCGGTTGCCGGAGGTGATTCTCCGTACACCGCTCGCGCGACGTCTTCGCGTGATCCTTCGATGTGCCGAACCGAGAGGTTTTCCATGGTGCTGACAGACCGGAAGCGGCGGGGCGATGCCCTCCGCGCGGTTTGTGGCGCCGTGGCCCCCTCGATCCGCCGTCTTCTCGCCCTGGGCGGCCTCGCCGCCGCGGGGTGGCTCGTCGCCGGCGCCGCGCCCGTCGCCGCCGACACCCTTGCGGCCGGTCCGTCCGCGGTGCTCTCCGCGGAACGCCTGGCCGCGCCGTCCTCTTCCGAGACGGCCGACGTGACCGGTCTCACCGACACCCACGAGACCGGCGAGGCCGCGCGTCACGCGGTCGGCTCCCTGGCCCATGGCGCCGGAGTCTCCGTCGCCGAGGCGGTCGGTACCGGCCGCGAGATCGGCGCGCGACTCGACCGCTCCCTCGGGGGTGGCGACACCGCTCTCACCGAACAGGTCTCCGAAGGACTGGCCCAACCCGCCGCCGGGCTGCGCGACGGGCTCGGGCGGGCGATCGACCCCCACCAGTCCGGGGGGCCGCTGACCGGCCTCGCGGGTGACGAACTCGGGCTGATCCGCGACACGCTCGAACAGCCCGGTGACATCATCACCGTCCGGCCGGGGGCGCACGAGCGGGGCGACCTGCCCGCCGAGCACCCGACCGGCGTCGCGGCCGAGTCCGCCCAGCGCGACGACGCTCCCGAACCCTCCGAAACCCCGGAGGACGTCGACGAGGTCTCCGGCGACCAGGAGGTGGTGGTGCCGATGAGCGCCGCGCCCCTCCTGTTCTCCACCGCCTCCGACACCGCTCCCGACGAGACGCCGGACCCCGCCACCTCGGGGGGACGCGCGTGGGGGCACGCCGGCTCCGACTCCGCTGGAACCGTGTCCTCGTCCTCCCCTTCGCCCGGTCCCGCCGCCGCGGGTTTCCTGGCCCAGCAGTTCGGGACGCTCCGGCCGCTCGCCGAGCGCGTCGCCCTGCCCGGCGACCCCACTCTTGTCGTCCGCGACGCCGCCGACGACCCCTCTTTCTCTCCTGACTAGTTCGTCTCTCCCGGGCGGTCGCCGACCCCGCGCCTGAGCCGCGCTGTTCGCGCCGACCCGACCAGACCGTCAGGGCCTCGTCCCATTGGTCTGCACACCGGCGCGCCCGTTCTCCGCCGTGACCGCCGCCCCGGACCGAACCGGTTCCCCGTCCGACGCTCCACCGCGCTCCTTTCGAGATTGCAGGGGTCACCCATGTCCATCGAGAAGCACAAAACACGATTCGTCGCTCATGTCAGCACCGGGACGGCTCCCACCGCGAGCCGGACCACGGCCCTCCCGCCCGGTTAGGGCGGAACCCGGCTGCCCGGTCCCATCGACCGGGGGTCGACGTGAGTCCCGCGCCGCGACGACGTTCGCGGGGTTCACGTCGGTCACCGCCCCTCCAGGGCGGAGCCGACCGGACGTGCACCACACGTCGCGCCTCCCCCGGGAAGCGCAGCGCGTCCCTCCCCGCCCGAACCGCACCCGCCAGGTGCGACATCCCGGGCGGCCTTCGGCCCGGAACGGCGCTCCAGCCAGGAGCGGCCCGTCCCGAGGCCCGCAGAGCCCATCTCATCTCGCAAGACTCGTTCGAAAGGAACACCCACATGCGGAAGTGGGTCCGTACCTCGGCCAAGACCGCCCTGCTCACCGCGGGCTTCGTCGCCCTCGGCAGCGGCATCTCCTTCGCCGACACCGAGGCGGTCACCTCTGGTGACGGCTCGATCCTGGGCGGCAATCAACTCGTCGTCGACGCCGACGTCCCGGTCAACGTCTCCGGCAACGCGGTCGCCGCTGTCGCCGCTGCCGCCGCCGCGGTCTCCGAGGACACCGGCGCGGTCGTCTACGACAAGGGTGGTAAGGGGGGTGATGACCAAGACCTCACCTCCTCCGGCGACGGTTCGGTGGCCGGCGGCAACCAGGCCGCGGTCGACGCCGACGTCCCGGTCAACGTCTCGGGCAACGCCGTCGCGGCCGTCCTCGCCACGGCCGCCGCCGTCTCCGAGGACACCGGCGCGGCCGTGATCGAGGGAGGACACCGCTCCACCGACCGCCACCACGACGCCTACCGCACCCACCAGCTCTCCGCGGTGGAGGAGACCGAGAACAACCTGCTGGCCCCGCTCGGCACCACGGGCCGGATCCTGGAGCACACCGGCGGTGTGATGGCCGGGGTGCCCCAGAGCGTCGAGCGTCAGCACCAGTTCTCGCCCAGCGAAGGCGACGCCGAGAACGTGACGGGGCCGGTGCGCGCCGTCGGCTCGGTCGTGGAGCACGCCGGATCGGTCATGGGCACGGTCGCCGAGCCCCGGACCGCGGACCGCGGGATCACCGGGCTGGTGGACCGCGCCGACGCGGCGGTCGAGCAGACCGGTTCCTTCCTGCGGGACGGACGCGAGTCGCAGCGCGGCGAGATGCGCCACCACCCCACCACGGGCCTCGGCGGGAACGCGACCGGCCCGTTGGAGAACCTGCTCCCCGAGCCCGCCGAGACGCTGCCGAAGATCGGCGCGCACACCGAGTCCATGCTGGCCGGCGCGGCGGAGAGCGTCACGCACCGGGCGTTGCCCGAGATGAGCGGCCTGCCCAGGCTGGGCGAGACGATGGACATGACCGGCCTGTAGGCTCCCCGGAGCCCGGCACCGTCCGGGCCGGACCCGTCCCGGTCCGGCCGGTGCGCGGGCCCCGGATCTTACGGGCGTCCGGTCGTCGACCGGCCCTGATGTCCTCCTTGCGGCGGACGGACGGAGGGGCTGGACGGACGATCTGATCCCGTTGGCGTGTCACGTCCGGTGAGCGGCCGGTCCCGACGTCCTCCTTGCGGCGGACGGGCGGAGGGGCGCGGACGCTCGGTCCCGTCGACGTGCCACGCCTGGCGACCGGCCGGTCCCGACGTCCTCCTTGCGGCGGACGGGCGGAGGGGCCGACCGAAGTCGCCGAACAACCTAGGCGGGCCACCCCGGAATAACCGGGGTGGCCCGCTCCTTGGCGTTACAGGGCCGGGTGGGCATGGGGTCTCCCCGTGCCGGATTCCACCCGTCTCCCGGCACCTGTGCAGTGATGTAAATCACATGAAGCGATTCTGTCGGATGATCTTGCGACGCAGGGTCACCTTCCGGGTCCCGTCGGGATACAGCCGGACCCGGGCGAGTTCCCATCGCCCGTATTCGGCGTGCTCGGTCAGGGCCTGCCGGGCGGCGCTACGCGACGTGCCGCGCGGAAAGCGGAGCTCCTGGTACTCGTACTCAAGCATTGCGCCTATTCTGCGACTGCTGGAGGGTGTTGTGCCATAGCGTTCACTCACGCGGGTGATCGCCCCACCGCTCCCACAGGACATTGCGGTTCTCGGAAAAGACGAGGAACCGGCCGGCCGCGCCGACTCGGGCGGCGAAGAACCGACCCCTTCGGTTACCGTCAGTGGCTGGGGACCGATACTCGCGATCCGCCGACTCGATCGCGCAGACGACGACGCAAGGCTAGATGTAGGGGAAGAGCGTGCCACCCAAGAAGGGCAGCGCCGGCAGGAACGGCTCGAACGACACCGGAAGGGGCGGAGGAAACCGCCTCGTCATCGTCGAGTCGCCTGCGAAGGCCAAGACGATCGCCGGCTATCTCGGCCGGGGCTACGTCGTGGAGTCCAGCATCGGCCACATCCGCGACCTGCCGACCAAGGCCGCCGAGATCCCGGCCCGGTACAAGGGCGAGCCGTGGGCGCGCCTGGGCGTCGATGTCGACCACGACTTCGAACCGCTCTACGTCGTCACCGCCGACAAGAAGTCCCACGTCAAGAAGTTGAAGGAGCTGCTGGCCGAGGCCGACGAGCTCTACCTCGCCACCGATGAGGACCGCGAGGGCGAGGCCATCGCCTGGCACCTGCGCGAGGAGCTCAAGCCGAAGATCCCGGTCAAGCGGATGGTGTTCAACGAGATCACCAAGGACGCGATCCGGCGCGCGGCGGAGAACACCCGCGACCTCAACCTGCGGCTCGTCGACGCCCAGGAGACCCGTCGCATCCTCGACCGGCTCTACGGCTACGAGGTGTCGCCGGTCCTGTGGAAGAAGGTCATGCCGAAACTCTCGGCGGGCCGGGTCCAGTCGGTGGCCACCCGCCTGGTCGTCGAACGCGAACGCGAACGGATCGCGTTCACCGCCGCCGAGTACTGGGGTCTCAAGGCGCTCTTCGACGCCGCGGGGAACGGCTCGGGGGCCGACCCCTCGGTCTTCCCCGCCGCCCTCGTCTCGGTCGATGGCGCCCGCGTCGCCCAGGGGCGCGACTTCACCGCCCAGGGACGGCTGCGCTCGGAGTCGGGCGTGCTCCACCTGGACGAGGACGCGGCCCGGGCGCTGGCCGGCCGACTGGTCGGCGCGCACTTCGCGGTCCGCTCGGTCGAGCGCAAGCCCTACCGACGCTCCCCCTACGCGCCGTTTCGCACCACGACGCTGCAACAGGAGGCGTCGCGCAAGCTCGGCTTCTCGGCCAAGCAGACGATGCAGGTGGCCCAGCGGCTCTACGAGAACGGCTTCATCACCTATATGCGGACCGACAGCACCACGCTGTCGGAGAGCGCCATCGCCGCGGCCCGCGACCAGGCGACCCGGCTGTACGGCGCCTCCCACGTGCCCGACAAGCCGCGCGTCTACGCGGCCAAGGTGAAGAACGCGCAGGAGGCGCACGAGGCCATCCGCCCGGCGGGCGACTCCTTCCGCACCCCGGCCGAGACCGGCCTGAGCGGCGCCGAGCTGCGGCTCTACGAGCTCATCTGGAAGCGCACGGTCGCCTCCCAGATGAAGGACGCCGTCGGCGAGTCGGTGAGCGTGCGCGTGGCGGGCACCTCCACCTCAGGGGAGAACGTCGAGTTCGGCGCCTCCGGCAAGATCATCACC
Organism: Marinactinospora endophytica; assembly: GCF_054780875.1. Taxonomy (NCBI): domain Bacteria; kingdom Bacillati; phylum Actinomycetota; class Actinomycetes; order Streptosporangiales; family Nocardiopsidaceae; genus Marinactinospora; species Marinactinospora endophytica. The sequence goes on from NZ_BAAGVM010000008.1 coordinate 45,853, forward strand.
TTCCACGGCTTCCTCAAGGCCTACGTCGAGGGGGCCGACGACCCCGAGGCCGAGCTCGACGACCGCGAGCGCCGGTTGCCGCCGTTGGAGGAGGGCGACACCCTCAAGGCCGAGAGCATCGAGGCCGAGGGGCACAGCACCCGTCCGCCCGCGCGCTACACCGAGGCCACCCTGGTCAAGGAGCTGGAGGATCGCGAGATCGGCCGCCCCTCGACCTACGCCTCGATCATCGGCACGATCCTGGACCGCGGCTACGTGTTCAAGAAGGGCTCGGCCCTGGTGCCGTCCTTCCTCGCGTTCGCCGTCGTGCAGCTGCTGGAGCGCCACTTCGGCAACCTGGTCGACTACGACTTCACCGCGCGCATGGAGGACATGCTCGACGACATCGCGCGGGGCGAGGCCGAACGGGTGCCGTGGCTGCGCCGCTTTTACCACGGCGGTGAGGACGAGGCCGGTCTCAAGGAACTGGTCGACGACCACCTCGCCGACATCGACCCCAAGGAGGTCAGCTCCTTCCCGCTGGCCGGCACCGACATCATGATCCGGGTCGGGCGGTTCGGGCCCTACCTCGAACGCGACGGCCAGCGGGTCAACGTGCCCGAGGACCTGGCGCCCGATGAGCTCACCAAGGACAAGGCCGAGGAGCTGTTCGCCCAGCCCAGCGGCGACCGCGAGCTCGGGACCGATCCCGAGACCGGCCGTCTGGTGGTGGCGCGCAACGGGCGGTTCGGCCCCTATGTGACCGAGGTCCTGGAGGAGCCCGCGGCCGAGCCCGAGGGCGGGACCAAGACCAAGACGCGCAAGAAGGCCGCGGCGCCCAAGCCGCGCACCGCCTCGCTGCTGAAGTCGATGTCGCTGGACACGGTCACACTGGAGGACGCGCTGAGACTGCTGTCGCTGCCGCGCGTGGTCGGCGAGATCGACGGCGAGGAGGTCACCGCGCAGAACGGTCGTTACGGTCCCTACCTGAAGAAGGGCACCGACAGCCGTTCGCTGGAGACCGAGGAGCAGATGTTCACGGTCACCATCGACCAGGCCAGGGAGCTGTTCGCCAAGCCCAAGCAGCGGGGCCGGCGGGCGTCGGCCGCCGCGCCGTTGCGTGAACTCGGCAACGACCCGGTCAGCGGCAAGCCGATGGTCGTCAAGGACGGCCGGTTCGGACCGTACGTGACCGACGGCGAGACCAACGCCTCCCTGCGCAAGGGCGACGAGGTGGAGTCGATCACCGACGAGAGGGCCGCCGAGCTGCTCGCCGAACGGCGGGCCAAGGCGCCGGCGAAGAAGCCGGCCGCCAAGAAGCCCGCGGCCAAGAAGCCCGCCGCGAAGAAGAAGCCGGCGCCGAAGAAGTCCTGACCCGGCGACACCCGCCTGACCGGCCGTGCCGCGGTCCCGCCCGGGGCCGCGGCACGGCCGTGTCCGGGCCTTCCCCACGCGGTAGTGTGTTGTGGATCACATGTGTTGTCGGAGGGGTGAACACGCAGGAGGGCCGCGTTATGCGCGTTCCGTCACGAATAGGAGCTGGACCGAAAGCGCGGTTAGGGTCTGAACCGTCGCTACGCTTTTCGCCATGAGCAGATCTGGACCATTCGGGGAGCCGGGCGAGACCCGCTCCGTCCTGGCGATCAAGCCGTTCCGGCGGCTGTGGATCTCGCTGTCGCTGTCCAGCCTCGGCGACTGGCTCAGCCTGCTCGCCCTCATGTCGCTGGCCACGATCCTCACCCAGGACCGCAGCCCGCTCGTGCAGTACTTCGCCGTCAGCGGCGTGGTCCTGCTCAAGCTGCTGCCCTCGATCCTGTTGAGCCCCCTCGCCGGGGCCCTCGCCGACCGCATCGACCGGCGCCTCACCATGGTCGTCGGCGACATCCTGCGCGGTCTGCTCTACATCTCCATCCCGATCGTGGGCCGCCTCGACTGGTTGCTGATCGCCAACTTCCTGGCCGAGTGCGTGGCCCTGTTCTGGGCCCCGGCCAAGGACGCCACCGTCCCCAACCTCGTCCCCAAGAACAAGCTGGAACAGGCCAACCAGCTCAGCCTGTTCAGCACCTACGGTTCCGCCCCGGTCGCCGCGGGACTGTTCGCGCTCCTGGCCGCGTTCAGCTCGGTGCTCGGCGGGCTGTTCCCCTCCCTGGGCACCCCCGAGGCCGACCTCGCCCTCTACATCAACGGCGTCACCTTCTTCGTCGCGGCGGTCGTCATCTGGCGCCTGCCCGTCCCCGCGCGGGAGCCCGCCACCGCCGACCGTTCCTCGGTCCTGCGCACGATCTGGGAGGGATGGCGTTTCGCCGGCACCACCCCCCTGGTCCGCGGTCTGCTCCTGGGGATGCTCGGGGCCTTCGCGGCCGGCGGCGCGGTCGTCGGCGTGGCCCGCCTGTTCGTCGAGACGCTGGGCGCCGGCAACGCCGGGTTCGGTGTGATGTTCGGCGCGGTGTTCGCCGGCATGGCCGTCGGGATGTTCGCCGGCCCGCGCATCCTGCGCGACTTCAGCCGGCGTCGGCTGTTCGGCCTGGGCCTGGGCATGTCGGCGGTCGCCCTGCTGCTGGTGGGCCTCATCCCCAACATGGTCTTCGCCGCCGGGATGACCGTGCTCGTCGGCGCGGGCGCGGGTGTCGCCTGGGTGACCGGGCTGACGATGCTGGGCCGTGAGGTCGAGGACGACATCCGCGGGCGGACCTTCGCGTTCCTGCACGCCGCCGCGAAGATCGTGCTCATGGGCTCGGTCGCGGTCGCCCCGCTGCTGGCCGGACTGATCGGCTCGCACCGCTGGCAGGTGCGCGAGCTCACCTACGACTTCTCCGGTTCGGCCGGGGTCCTGCTCATCGCGGCGCTGTTGTTGCTGCTGGTGGCCTTCGTCTCCTACCGGCAGATGAACGACTCCCCCGAGGTCTCCCTGCTCACCGAGCTGGTCGCCGCGGTGCGGGGGGTGCCGCTGTCGCGTCCCCAGGAGGCCGCCGGTGTCCGTGGCACGTTCATCGTGCTGGAGGGGGGAGAGGGCGCCGGCAAGTCCACGCAGGCCCGGCAGCTGGCCATCTGGCTGCGCGAGGAGGGCTTCGACGTGGTCACCACGCGCGAGCCCGGCGCCACGAAGCTCGGCATGCGGCTGCGCGCGCTGCTGCTGGACAAGGAGCACACCGGGATGTCGGCGCGCGCCGAGGCGCTGCTGTACGCCGCCGACCGCGCCGAGCACGTCAGCTCGGTCATCCGGCCGGCCCTGGAGCGTGGCGCGATCGTCGTCAGCGACCGCTACGTCGACTCCACCCTCGCCTATCAGGGGGCCGGGCGCGAGCTGGCCACCAGCGACGTCGCCCGGATCAACGAGTGGGCTACCGGGGGGCTGGTCCCCGACCTGACCATCCTGCTCGACCTCCCGGTCGGCCTGGGGATGGCCCGCCACGGCCGGCCCGCCGACCGGCTTGAGGCCGAACCCGAGGAGTTCCACGAGCGGGTGCGCGCGGGGTTCCGCGCGCTCGCCGAGCGCGCCCCGGAACGCTACCTGGTGCTCGACGCGCAGCGGCCGCAGGAGGAGATCACCCGCGAGATCCGGCGTCGCATCCGCCCGATCCTGCCCGACCCGGTTCCCGGGGACGCCGAGGAGATCACCGGAATGCTGCCGATCATCAAGGACTGAGCACGGCACCCCGCGGGTGCCCCGGGGCGGCGGCCGGAGCGCGCCGCGCCGGGGCCGGCCGAGGGGCGCGAGCGTGGCCGGACGCCCGGCCGGGACCTCCCGGCCGGGCGTCGCGCGTTCGACCGTGGCGTCCAGGGCCGTCACCGGTTTTGGAAGACGGGTGTCGTCGGGGGAGTCGGCGGGCCGCTCGCGTGGCCCGGGGAAGGTGTCCGCTCCGGGTGCACTGAGCGGTGGCGGCGCCGCACCGCGCGGGTTCCCGGCGGACCGGAGACGCCCGAGGTGCCGGCCGTTTCGCCGGCACGACCGCCACCCCCATCCCACGCCTCCGGCCGGGCCACGCGGGCCGCTCGCGGGGTGCCCGCGTCGCGTACCTTCCCGGCCGCCCGGCCCACGGCGTCCCGGGCGCCGACAACGCCGAGGAGGCGGCCCCGGCCCGGCGACCAGCGACGCCCACCACGGCGGTCACCCCAGGCCCCGCCTGGCCCGCGAAGCCGCGCCGGAGCCGGCCGGGATGACGGGGACACCCGGGCCGTCCACGAGGAAGGGGACGGGGGACGTCGTGTGGATCACCGCCCGGCGCGTCCCCGCGGGCTCCTATGCTGGTTCACGATGAGCGTCTTCGACGACCTGGTGGGCCAGGACACGGTGATCGAGCAGCTGCGCTCGGCCACGCGGGCGGCGGACGACCTGCTGGCCGGCGGCGCCGGCGCGGGCATGACGCACGCCTGGCTGTTCACCGGACCGCCCGGCTCGGGCCGCTCCGAGGCCGCGCGCGCCTTCGCCGCGGCGTTGCAGTGCCCTGACGGCGGCTGCGGCCACTGCCCCTCCTGCCACCAGGTCCTCACCGGCACCCACGCCGACGTGCTGTACGTACGCCCCAGCGGCCTGAGCTTCGGGGTGGACAAGACCCGCGACCTCGTCCTGCGCGCGGCCTCCAGCCCCACCGGGGGGCGGTTCCGCGTCGTGCTGTTCGAGGACGCCGACCGCGCCACCGAGGCCGCCTCCAACGCGCTGCTCAAGGCGGTCGAGGAGCCCGCCCCCCGCACCGTGTGGCTGCTGTGCACGCCCACCGCCGAGGACCTCCTGGTCACCATCCGGTCCCGCTGCCGCCTGGTCACGTTGCGCACGCCCACCACTGACGCCGTCGTCGACGCGCTGGTGCGGCGCGACGGTGTCGACCCCGGCGTCGCCGCCGAGGCGGCCCGCGCCGCGGCCGGCGATGTCGAGCGGGCCCGTCGGCTCGCCACCGACCCCGCCACCCGCGACCGGCGCGAGGAGGTGCTGTCCATCCCCGCGCGCCTCGACGGGCTGGGCGCGTGCGTCTCCGCGGCGGCCCGCCTCTACGAGCTCGCCGAGGCCGACGCCAAGGAGAGCACCAGCGCGCTCGACGAACGCGAGAAGGCCGACATGAAGGCCGCGTTCGGCGAGGGGTCCACCGGCAAGGGGGTCGCCAAGGCGGTCCGCGGCGCCGCCGGGGCCCTCAAGGACCTTGAGGAGCAGCAGAAACGCCGCGCCACCCGGATCAAGCGCGACGCCTACGACCTCGCGCTGATGGATCTCGCCGCGTTCTACCGGGACGTCCTCGCCGTGCAGATGGGGGCGACCGTGCAACTGAGCACGGCGAACCGCCGGGCCGACCTGGAACGGGTCGCGGCCTCCTCGACGCCCGAGTCCACCCTGCGCCGCATCGACGCCATCATGGAGTGCCGCCGCAGGATCGGCGCCAACGTCCACCCGCAGATCGCGATGGAGGCCATGACCGCGGCCCTGTACCTCGGGTGAGCCGGAAAGGCCGTGGCCCGTCCCGGCCTCATCCCTCCCGGGCCGCCGCCCACCCCATAGGGTGACCTCCGTGGGGATGATGATGGCGGTCAGCTTCGAACGGTACGGCCGGCTGTACTACCTCGATCCGGGCGGGCTCACCCCGGCCGTGGGGGACAAGGTCCTCGTCCCCACCGACTCCGGTCCCGAGGTCGCCGAGTGCGTGTGGGCGCCGCAGTGGGTGAGCGAGGACGTCGAGGGGCTGCCGGTGTGCGCGGGCATCGCCACGCGCGCCGACCTCGCCAGGGACGAGCGCAACCGGCGGCGCCGTGGGGCCGCGCGCCCGGTCGTCAAACGGCTCGTCCGCGCCCACGGGCTGCCCATGAAGGTGGTGGGGATCGACTACGTCCCCTCCCCCGAGGTCTTCACCGTGTACTTCTCCTCTCCCCGGCGCGTGGACTTCCGGGAGCTGGTGCGCGAACTCTCGCGGGCGCTGGGCGCCCGGGTGGAGCTGCGCCAGGTCGGCGCCCGAGACGAGGCGCGCCTCCAAGGGGGGATCGGCCCGTGCGGCCGGGACCTGTGCTGTGCCACCTTCCTCAAGGACTTCGAGCCCGTCTCGGTGCGCATGGCCAAGGAGCAGAACCTGCCGGTCAACCCCATGCGCATCTCCGGTGCCTGCGGCCGGCTCATGTGCTGCCTCAAGTACGAGCACCCCCTCTACCAGGAGTTCAAGGCCACCACGCCCGCGCCGGGCAGCCGGGTGTCCACCCCCGAGGGCGACGGGGTGGTCGTCGGGCACGACGTTCCCAGGGAGCGGGTGGTGGTGCGGATCAGCGGCAGCGGGCGACGCTGCGCCTGCGACCGCGCCGACGTCTGCGGACCTCGCCGGGCCTATGACAGCGCCCACCCGCCGGCGCGGACCGGCACGGAGGAAGGAAACGACCGGTGAACAGGTTCGCGGTGCCAGGGGCCGCGTTGGCGTTGGCGCTCCTCGCCTCGGGTTGTGGCGGCGCCTCCCCCCGTGAGGAGGAGGCCCCCGCGCCCCTGCGGGCCTTCTACGAGCAGGAGGTCGCCTGGGAGGACTGCGGTGGCGGGTTCGAGTGCGCCGACGTGCGGGTCCCGCTCGACTACGACGACCCGGCCGGGGCCGAGCTGACCATCGCGGTGATCCGCTTGCCCGCCTCCGGCGCGGATCCGGTGGGGTCGCTGCTGGTCAACCCGGGCGGGCCCGGTGCCTCGGGGGTCGACTACGCGCGCGCGGCGGAGCACATCGTCAGCGAACAGGTGCGAGAGCGGTTCGACGTCGTCGGGTTCGACCCGCGCGGCGTGGGCGGCAGCAGCCCCGTCCACTGCCTGGACCGCGAGGAACTGGACGCCTACCTGGGCGGCCAGTACGACACCGAGGACGGCGACGGTGATCCCACCGAGGTCACCCCCGAAGGGCTGGCGGAGCTGGAGGAGGCCAACCGGGGGTTCGTCGAGGGGTGCGTCGAGCACTCCGGTGACCTGCTGCCCCATATCGGTACGGCCGACGTCGCCCACGACCTCGACGTGCTGCGCGGGGTCCTCGGCGACGACGGGCTCACCTACCTCGGCAAGTCCTACGGCACCTACATCGGGGCGATGTACGCCGAACTCCACCCCGACCGGGTGCGCGCGCTCGTCCTCGACGGGGCCATGGACCCGGAGCTGGGCCAGTTGGAGACCAGCGTGGAGCAGGCGAAGGGGTTCACCACGGCGCTGACCGCCTTCGTCGAGGACTGTCTCTCCCAGGCGGAGTGCCCGTTGGCCGAGGGCGCCGGCACCACCGTCGAGCAGGCCAACGGGCGTCTCACCGACCTGCTGGAGCGGACGGCCGAGGAGCCGTTGCGCAACGGGCTCGGGGACGGGCGCGAGGTCAACCGCGCCAGGGTCGAGACCGGGGTCCTGGCCGCGCTGTACAGCGAGTCCTACTGGCCGCGGGTGCGTTCGGCGCTCACCGACGCCTTCGAGCGCGGAGACGGGACCGCGCTGCTGGAACTCGGAGACGAGCTGTACGGCAGGGAGCCGGGCGGCGGGTACGAGAACTCGACGGCGGCGCTCATCGCCGTCAACTGCGCCGACCGCGCCGCGCCCCGGGACATCGCCGCCTACGAGGAGGCGGCGGACGCCGCCGCCGAGGCGTCCCCCCTGTTCGGCCCGTCGCTGGCGTGGGGAGCGCTGCCGTGCGCCTACTGGCCGCGCGACGCGGTCGCCGAACCCGTCGACATCGACGGGAGCGGCGCGCCCCCGATTCTGGTCGTGGGCACGACCCGGGATTCGGCCACCCCTTACCAGTGGGCGCAGAATCTCGCCGGAGCGCTGGAGTCGGGCGTGCTGGTGACCCGCGAGGGCGACGGGCACACCGCATACCGCACCGGTGACCCCTGCGTGGACGCCGCCGTGGACGCCTATCTGCTGGAGGAGCGGGTGCCGGAGGACGGCACCGTCTGCGCCTGACCGGTCCCCGCCGGCACGGGGACCGGCGGGAGGGGTTCGCCCGGTCGGCTAAATTCTCCACAAAGTCCGCGGCGGCGTGGGCTCGGTGCTCTCCCCGGAGGGAAGATCCCGGCGGGGGGATGCACCATGACGAGGGCCGACTACCCGTCGCCACCACACCTGCTGCCGGAACTACGCCGTCTCCGCGCTCCGGAGCCCCGCCCCCGGCCTCGGCCGGGCAACGCCGTCCCCGGACGGCTGGCCTTTCTCTCCGCCCACCCGGAGTACGGGCTCACCGCGCGGCTCGACGAACTACGCGCCGAGGAGTACGCCCACCTCGACGCCGACGGGCACGTCTACCTCGACTACGCGGGCGCGGGGCTGCCCACCCGCGCCCAGAGTGTGCGGCACGCCGAGCGCCTGCGCGCGGTCCGGGTGGGGTCGGTGGGACTCGGGGCCTCCCGTTCCCACGCGGACCTGATCGAGCAGGCGCGTTCCGCGGTGTTGCGGCATTTCGGCGCCTCTCCGGAGGAGTACACGGTCGTCTTCACCGCGGGGGCGACCGAGGCGTGCCGCCTCGTCGGCGAGTGCTACCGGTTCGGACCCGGCGGACGGTTCGTGCACCTGCTGGACGGGCACCAGGCCGTCAACGGCATCCGTGGGTTCGCCCGGGCCAAGGGGGCCGAGGTGCGGACCGTCGGCCTGGCAGGCCCCGAACTGCGCGGGGACGAGGCGCGGTTGCGCGCCCTCCTCGAACGGCCCGCCGCGCGGCCGAGGCTGCGCCGCGCCCACGGCGGGGCGGGGGGCGGCGCCGGCCTGTTCGCCTATCCGGCGCAGAGCAACTTCACCGGTGTCCGCCACCCGTTGGAGTGGGTCGGCCTTGCCCGCGAACGGGGTTTCGACGTGCTCCTGGACGCCGCCGCGTCCGTGTCCTCCCGCCGGCTCGACCTGGGCGCGGTGGCCCCGGACTTCGTCGCGGTGAGCTGGTACAAGGTGTTCGGCCCTCCCGCCGGATTGGGGAGCCTGGTCGCCCGCCGTGCCGCGCTGGCCCGGCTGGAGCGGCCGCTGGCGGGGGTGTGCGAGGAGGACGTGCCGGGCCCCGCGGCCCTCCAGGGGCTCCTGGAGGGGCTGCGCCTCCTCGACGAGGTGGACGTCGACACCGTGGACCTGCGCGTCCGGTGTCTCACCGACCGGTTGCTGGAGCGCCTCACCTCGGCCCGGCACGCGACCGGGATGCCCTTGGTGCGGGTCTACGGCCCCGACGGCGCCGAGGGACGGGGCGGCATCGTCACCTTCAACCTCCTCGACCCCTCCGGGGCCGTGGTGGACGAGCGGATCGTCGCCCGTGACGCCGCGGCCCAGCGCATAACGCTGCGCGTCGGGGACTTCCACAACCCGGGAGCGGCCGCCGCGGCGCTCGCCCTCGACCGCGACCGTCTGTCGGCCCGGCCGGCGCCCGCCATGGTCGTCGACGAGGTCCTCGACCGCCTGGGGCCGTCTCCGGCGCGGGCGGTCCGCGTCTCGACCGGCATCGTCTCCGACCTGACCGACGTGTCGCGTTTCGTCGAGTTCGCCGTTGACACCTACCTCGATCGCTTCCCCGACCGGGGCGGCCTGCTGTCCCGCCCCGGCCCCTGATCCCGCGCCGCGGCGGGGCGCGAGCACTCTCCGGAGGGGGTTAGACTGGTGGTCGTCTCGTCAGCGACGAGACGTGCCGCCTTAGCTCAGTCGGCCAGAGCGACGCACTCGTAATGCGTAGGTCGTCGGTTCGATTCCGACAGGCGGCTCCCAGGTCAAAGGGCCTCTCCCGCACTCGGGAGAGGCCCTTTGCTAACACCCTTGCTAACACGCGCTCAGCCGTCGGCGAGCGCCTGGGCGAAGACCTCGGCCGCCGCCGTCTCGGCGTCGCGCACCACGTGCGCGTAGACCCGCAACGTGATCGCCGGATCGGCGTGCCCCAACCGAGCCGCCACCACATGGACCGGAACGCCCGCCATGAGCAGCGTTGTCGCGTGCGGGTGCCGAAGACCGGTGTCCTACGCGCCGGAGGCGGTCGGGACCTTGCGTGAGGACGAGGCGCCTGGGGTCTTCACACCCTTGGCGCGCAGCGAGTAGGCCACCCGGGGACGGCGCCCGTTGTCGTCGACGTAGGGCATGACCGACATGGACTCGAACTCCACCGGCCGGAACGGCAGCCCCGGTACCTCGTCCGGCAGGGTGGGGCAGACCTCGGAGGCCACCTTGACCTTCACGCTCTTGGCCTTGCCGCGCGCCTCGGGGTCGGCGTCGATCACATCCACGGACCACAGCGGCAGGCCGGTGGCCCTGTCGGTCTGGGGACGCTTGGTCTCGAAGTCGGTGATCGCCCCCACCCCGAGCGCGTAGCAGCCGTGCGGGAACACCGTTGTGAACTCCACCGGGATCGCGCCCTGAATCGCCATCGACAACCTCCTTCAATCGGCGCCCGACCAGGCCGGACGCATACGAAAGCGTGTGGGACATCGCCCCTTCCGGACACGGAAGGTGAGCGGCGATGACCCACACGCTAAACCGTACTTTTAGTTTTGTCTAGTACTTCATGTACCACCTAGTACTCAGAGTGCGCCGACCCTTCGCGCGAGCGCGTGCAACGCGGGACCGGGAGGGTCCTGAATCGTCAGCAGATCCCCGATCGCCTGCCGCACCAATGGGTGGGTGTGCACCTGTTCGGGAGTGACCTCTTCGGCTCGCTCCAGCGTGGACACCGCCTGATCGACGTTGCGACGCTGGAGGTGAGCCCGTGCGACGTCGATGAGGAAGCGCCCTTGCCGCTCCGCGGACAGCCCCGAGGCGTCGACCCCTTCGGCCGCCCGCAGGGCGACGCCGGCGTCCCCCAGCTCCACCGCGACGGCGACCTCATGGAGCGCGACGTTGGTCAACCCGAACTCGGTGTTGTAGTCGTTGCGCTCGGTCCCGATGCGTTCGGCCACCGACCGGGCGTGCGCGATGTTGCGGTAGGCGGCGGTCGCGTCGTTGCGCCGAGCTGCGGCCACGGCCCGTTGCAAGGTCAAAGCGCCGAAGATCGACATCGCCTCCGGATCCCCACCGCCTTCGGCCAGCGGAGACAGCGCCTCGCAGGCGGTCCCGGCGGTCGCCTCCACCTGATCGAAGTGACGCGCTCCCTGGAAGGTCAGGCAGAGCCGGAACTCCCCGGCCGCCATGAGCAGCGGGTCACCGGCCCGCTCCGCCGCCGTGATGGCGCGGTCCGCAGCGATCCAGGCCGCCTCGAACTCGCCCATCTTGGTCAGCGCCGAGGAGCACGCCTGATAGGTGGCGTTGAGGAGCCGGAACAGTTCCACGCGATCCCCGTTGGGCACCGCCCGCGCCGCAGCCTCCAGGGTGGGGATCAGCGACTCCAGCTCTTCGGTCAGCTCCAGATAGCGGCTCTCGTGAGTCAGGGTCCAGGCGCGTTCCACCCGCCGACCCAGTTCCGCCACGTCGACGGGTTCGTGGTCCGCGCGCAGCATGGCGCTCAGAGCGTGCGCGCCACTGAGGACCAGGCGCAGACGACTGTTTCCCGGCGTCTCCTCCGCAGTCGAGGCGACGATGGGCGCTTCGGCGGCGAGGTCGCTCAGCGGCACCTCAAGGACGTCGGCGATGATCTCCAGCACCGACATCCGGTCGATCTTGCGCACCCCGCGTTCGACCTGGGATACCCACGCCTCCGATCGGCCGACACGGCCCGCGAACTCACGTTGGGATAGCCCGCGCCGCTTGCGGTACTTGGCGATCTTGCGCCCGAGTGCCCGCTGGTAGTCCTCGCTCACCCGGACACGCCCTTGCCATCCTGGAGAGCCAGGAAGTCCACCTCGAAGGTGTCGAGGTAGGCGCCGCGCGCCTCAAGGAACCTCTTCACATAGGGCTGTTCCTCGTGCGCGTCGAACGCGGCCCGGTCGCGGTACAGCTCGTAGAAGACGCGCTCCAGCGGCTTGCCGTCGACCTGATGCACCGCGTAGACGAGCGTGCCCGGCTCGTTCTCCCTGATGCGCGGAAGCGTCTCCGCCACCAGGCCGTCGAAGCCGGCCGCGCTCTCCGCGTCCTTCAGCGTGAATCGGACGAACAGTCCGAACATGTGGACTCCTCAGCTTGCATGGACAGCAGTAGTACTAATTGTGCGCCAAACGTAGCGCCAGTAACAGATACCTCGTGTACGGTAGCCGTACTAATAGTACTAGAGACGCAGCTCAGTGTCTCTCAGGGCTGCCTGACTCGTGAGGTGAAACCAGCATGTTTCGTATCAACGACCAGGATCGACCCTCCGACTCCCACTGCCGTTGGTTTCCCGGTTACCCCTCCCAGGTGGCGGCCGCCCGCTGGTTCGTCATCGACCGGCTCCACGGCTGCTCCCGTGCCGACGACGCGAGCCTTCTCGCCAGTGAGCTGGCCACCAACGCCATCCGCCACACGCGTTCACGACGCTGGCGCACCGGATTCCTGCTGACCGTCGACCACACCCCCGGACTCCGCCTGCGCGTCACCGTGCGCGACGCCGGTGCGCTGGAAACGGACAAGAAGCCCTGCGCGACCCTCCCCGCGCCCGACGCCCTACATGGGCGCGGCCTGTTCCTCGTCAACTCCATCGCGAGCCGCTGGGGCACCCGCAGGGAACACCTCGGACGCAAGACCTGGTTCGAGCTTGACTGCCACAGGTGAACACCCCTGCACGGAATGTCCCTGGACCGGCGAGCGCATCCCGGAGAAGGAGAGGTGGACACATGATCGGCCTGTTTCCACCTGCGCCTCTGCGTGATGACGCCTTGAATGGCCATTCGCTGCCGAGTTGAGCTGTATGAGATCAAGGCGACGGCGCTTCGCGCCGTCGCGATGTCTGGGGGTGGCTCCGGCTGCGGGCTGCCGCCCGGTCCGGAGCCACCCCCAAAAGGCTTCTGATGCCGCTTGCCGCAGGCGACCGCCCAACCGCCGCAGTTATCGAGCTGTGGTTCCTGACGTCCTCGGGTCCCGTGGCACTCGATCGCGCGACTCTGCCTGTCTGTGGCTGAGGACTCCGGCGCGATCGAGCACCACGGACCGAGGACCGTGGTTGCCCACCGCTGTGGTTGCCGAGATCTCAGGTGACGCAAGGCGGTCCCCAATCCCTCGGCGTCGCCTCCCGTGCTAACACGGCTGCTAACAACGGCCTCGGACAGGTCTGGATAGTCCCGGAATCATCGCCCTCTCGGAAAGGCGTTCACCCAGCTCAGACACCGGACCCGGACGTCCCCGGACATCTCTCGCCAGACTCATAATGCGTAGGTCGTCGGTTCGATTCCGACAGGCGGCTCAGGGAAACCCCAGGTCACAAACTATGTGACCTGGGGTTTTGTGTTGTTCGGGTTCTCCGGCGCGTTCTTCGCTCAGTCCAATCCGCATGTAGCCGAGATGCTCTCCGAGCGCGCTGCGGAGGGAGTCCAGGTGCGCCTGTGCCTCAGCGACCCGGACGGCCAAGCGGTTGCGATCCGAGGCCGCGAAGAGGGAATCGGTGACACTCTGGCCGCCAAGATCCGGGCGTCATTGACGTCCTATCGGCCCCTCCTGGGGGAGGCCGGGTGTGCCGCACGCCTCCACGACACCACGCTCTACACATCCCTGTTCCGCTACGACGACAACCTTCTGGTCAACCCCCACATCTGGGGGCGGCCGGCGAGCGCCAACCCTCTGCTTCACCTCAAGAGAACTGAAGGAACCGGGTGGTTCGATAATTACGCTCAGAGTTTCGACTCCGTCTGGGCCGCTGCGCGGCCCTGGACACCGGACCATGAGAGGACCGTCACCCATGGGCAGGACTGAGTACTACAACGACCCGGCTGCCCCGAAGGCGAACACCCTCATCCCGGCCAGCAACCTGCTCGTCGTCGACGAGACCGGAGCCATCCTTCTTCAGCGCCGCCGCGACACCGGCCAGTGGGCGCTTCCTGGAGGCGCGCAGGATATCGGCGAGACGGCGGCAGAGTGCGCGGTACGCGAGTGTCTGGAAGAGACTGGCATCGTCGCCGAGATCACCGGCTTTCTCGGCGTCTACACCAACCCGAATCACATCGTCGCCTACAGCGACGGAGAGATTCGCCAGCAGTATGAGAACACCTACATCGGCCGTCCCGTCGGCGGAGCTCCCACGATCAACGACGAGGCCGACGGGGTTCGCTTCGTCCAGGCGGCCGACCTCGACCAGTACGACATCCACCCGAGCATGCGCCAGCAGATCGGGGACTACCTGGCTGGTACCTACCCTTATCTCGGCTGAGCGGCCGGCGCCGCCTCGATGCCTCCGCTCGGCGTGGCCCGGCCGAGCCGCCACCACGTGGACCGGAGCGCCTTCCGACCACGCCCAGGCGGCCGTCGCCGAGCCGTTCGGTCCGTCCACGGCCGACCGGAGTCTCACCCCGGCCTGTCTCGCGCCGGATGGGTGGCGCGGCCGGCCCTCTCGGCCGTCGCCGGCGTCCGGGGCGAGGTCGTTCCCGCCGACGGCGCGGAGAAGGACGGTGAGGCGATGCTGGCCCGGATCGAGGCCCCGGCGCCGTCGGCCCCATCGACCGCGCGGAACATGCGCCCAGGGGTGGTGGTGCGCCCCTCGGGGCCGCGACGGCAAGGGCGACACCGCGTCCCTCCTCCCTGCCGGTTCTCTACGCCGGGAGGCGGGGCCCCCGCTCTCCAGGGCTCCGGCGGCCGGATCTCCGGAAGGCGGGACCTCCCGTCCCCGCAGGGGTCCCCCACCGTTTGTGCCGGGGGGCCTCGGGTAACCGGCCACGGTAGGCACCCGCGCGAACCAGGAGGGAAGGTCGAGATGGCCTCAGCGGCACAGGGATCCGGCGGTTCGGGGGAGCGGTACCCGCGTCCGGAGTTCTCCGAGCAGCGGCAACGTCCCCCGGGCGACACGGCGGCGATGGACCCGCGGCCCGACCACGGCGAGCGCACCTACCGGGGCAGCGGCCGGCTTGAGGGCAAGAAGGCCGTCATCACCGGGGCCGACTCCGGGATCGGCCGGGCCGTCGCCCTGGCCTTCGCCCGCGAGGGCGCCGACGTCCTCGTCTCCTACCTGGACGAGGAGGAGGACGCGCGCGAGACCGTCCGGCTGGTGGAGGAGGCCGGCCGCACCGCCGTGCAGGTGCCGGGCGACGTCGCCGATCCCGCGCACTGCCGCCACATCGTCGCGACCGCGGTCGAGGCGTTCGGCCGGATCGACGTGCTCGTCAACAACGCCGCCTTCCAGATGACCCGGGCGTCCCTGGAGGAGATCCCCGACGAGGAGTGGGACCACACCTTCCAGACCAACATCACCGCGATGTTCCACCTGTGCAAGGCCGCGGTCCCCCACATGCGGCCGGGGTCCTCGATCATCAACACCTCCTCGGTCAACTACAGCAGTCCCAAGCCGATGCTGCTCGCCTACTCCGCGACCAAGGCGGCCATCGTCAACTTCACCGGGGGCCTGGCCCAGCTCCTCGGGGAGAAGGGCATCCGGGCCAACAGCGTGGCACCGGGGCCCATCTGGACCCCGCTGATCCCCTCGACCATGCCCGCCGAACAGGTCGCCCAGTTCGGCGCGGACGCGCCCTTGGGACGCCCGGGGCAGCCGGCCGAGCTCGCGCCCGTCTACGTCATGCTCGCCTCCGACGAGTCGGGCTACACCTCGGGTGCCTGCGTCGCCGTCACCGGCGGAACACCGATCATGTGACCCTCGCGCCGCGCCGGTTCAGCCCGGCCGGCGCCCGCCCAGCCGGTCGAGGTCGCGCGCGGCCGACCTCAGCCGGTTGAGCACGTCGGCGGTGGCCGGGTCGTGTCCGTCGCCGCCCAGGCCCTCGGGGCCGCCGGGGACCGCGGATTCGTCCCCGGTGGGCCGCTCGGCGGCCAGGTCGGCCCGGGCCGTGGCGCGCAGCCCGCGGGCCAGGTCGGTCAGCGCCACCGCGACGACGGCCGCGTCATGCCCCTCGCGCTCCCCCTCCTCCAGCCAGCGGTGGACTCCGCGCACGGCCTCCAGGACGCTCGCGCACAGCAGGTCCAACTCGGCGATCCGGTGCTCGATCCGGTAGTCGCGCCGCCGTGTCCCCCAGCCGCGCAGGGTGAGACGGGTCATCCGCCGTCCACTGTCGCGCGCCTCGGTCACCGCGGCCAGGTCGAGCTGGGCCGCGCGTATCCGGCGTATCCCGATGACCGCCCGGCCCGGGTCCCCCTCCTCCACGGCCTCGACGGCCCGGCGCACCCCCTCGTCGAGCCGGCCCAGGACCGCCCGGGTGAGCTCGATCGCGCGCGTCCACGGGCCCGGCGTGAAGAGCACCTGGCTGACCAGCAGCGCCAGCCCGCCCCCCACGAGCGCGTCCACCAGGCGCTCGATGCCGCCCTGCTGGTCCTGGGTGGCCACCACCAGCACCGCCGAGGCGCCGGCCTGCACCACGGGCAGCGGCCGGGCGATGACCGCGGTCGCGGCCAGCATCCCGACGAACGCCACCCCGGCGACGGCGACCCCGCCCGTGAAGTGCAGCGCCACCGCGGTGACCTCCCCGATGGCCACGCCCAGCACGACGCCGGTCAGCATGTCCACGGCCTGCCGGCCGCGCGCCCCCAGCCCCGCGGACAGGCACACGATCGCCGAGATGGGGGCGAAGAAGGCCTGGGAGTGGCCGAGCAGGTCCCGGGCGATCCACCAGGCCACCCCGGCGGTCGCCGCGGCCTGGAGACAGGGCCACCAGGCCGACCGCAATTGGCGTCGCGAACGCGACAGCAGGTTCGCGAGGAGCCCCATAGGCCCAGTACAACGGCAGGGGGGTGCGCTGGCAACGCGCCAGGCCGGGGCCATGTATGGGGCCGTCCTCGGCGGGAAGGACGGGGACATGTTCTTCTTCTTCAGCAACCGGCTCGGCTGCCTCGGTTCCATCGCCGTCTCGGTGGCCCTGACGGCCCTGCTCCTGCTGCTCCTGTACTCCTGCCGCTGACCGTTTCCGGTCGTCGTGCCGCTCCCGGGCCGGACCGGCACGGCGGACTAGGGTCGGGTCATGAGCCTGCTACTCATGGTGATGGCCCTGCTCGGGGCGCTCGTCGTACTGGGGGCCGGAGCCGGTGTGACGGCATGGGCGCGCATGGCTCTGGGGGAGCGGCGGACCGGGAACGCCCGCACTGTTGAGGGCGGCGGGGAGCCGTCCGCGCCCGTCGCGCCGTCGGAGGAGCGGCGCGAGGAGGCCACGGCGCAGGACCCGATTCCCGCCGACGCGGAGGCGCCGACCGGGCCCAACGCCTCCTTCGCGGGGGAGGACCCGCACGGGAGCCTCGTCCCCGACGCTCCGCCCTTGCCCGACCTGCCCTTCGAGCGCGTCCGCGAGCTGATCGCGCTGGGGCGCGAGGACGACGCCGTGGCGGTCGTGCGCGAGGCGACCGGAATGGACCTGCACCGGGCCCGCCAGACCGTGGATCGCGTCCGCGCCGGGGAGGGGCGCTGAGCCGCGACCGGATCACGGGCGGGGCAGCACCTCGGCGAGTGCGGGAAAGGCCCGCAGGTAACCGTCGAGCAGGGCGCGGGCGGCGGGCACCGAACCGATCAGGGGGTGGGTGGCGAACGCGCGCAGGGCCGGCGTGCGCGATCCGGTGCGCACCGCCTCGGCCACGTCCCGCTCGACCGAGGCGACCGCCTGGACCAGGGACGACTGGTGGGCGCTGAGACGCCCGCCGGCGAGCGGACGGGCGCCGTTGGCGTCGACCAGACACGACACCTCCACCACCGCGTCGTCGTCCAGGCCGTCGATCGTCCCCCGGTTACGGGTGTTCACGATGAGCCGGGCCGGCTCGTCCCGCGCGATCGCCCGCATCACCGCCAGCGCGACCCGCTCGTAGCCGCCGCCGTCGAGGTCCTCGGCGGCGCGCTCGACCCCACCGGCGGCGCGGCGGTTGTCGGCCATGTAGGTCTCCTCGCGCGCCAGCCGGGCCCGCTCCCACAGCGCGGCGGCCTCGCGGGGCCGGCCGGGCGCCTCACGGTAGAAGTCGGCCTGCTGGGCCGTGATCTGCTCGCCGCGTGTGGCCTCCCCGGCGTCGGCCGCGCCGTCCCCCATGTAGTAGTAGTGCAGGTACTCGTTGGGCAGCGACCCGAGCGCGCGCAGCCACGCCGCGCCGAACAGCCGCCCCTCCTCGAAGGACTCCAGCGCGGCCTCGTCGGCGAGGAGGTCGCCGAGCCGGTCCCGGCCGTCGTGGTACAGCCCGCGCAGCCAGCCCAGGTGGTTGAGACCGGCGTAGTCGAACCGGACGGTGGCGGGGTCCAGACCGAGGGCGCGGGCCGCCCGCCGCCCCAGCCCGACGGGGGAGTCGCAGATGCCGATCACCCGGTCGCCGAGCACGTCGGCCATTGCGCGGGTGACCAGCCCCGCCGGGTTGGTGAAGTTGATGACCCAGGCGTCGGGGGAGCGTTCGGCGAGGACGCGCGCGATCTCCGTGACCACGGGAAGGGTGCGCAGCCCGTAGCTGATCCCTCCGGCGCCCACCGTCTCCTGGCCCAGGACGCCCGCGGCCAGCGCCACCCGCTCGTCCAGGATCCGCCCGGCCATCCCGCCCACCCGGATCGCCGAGAAGACGATGTCGCAGCCGGTGAGGGCGGTCTCGAGGTCGGTCTCGACGCGCACCGGGGGACCGGAACCGCCGTGGGCGGCGCGGTGTTCGGCCCGGTGGTGTTCGACCACCGCACCGATCGCCTCCAGGCGCCGCCGGTCCTGGTCGAACAGGACCACCTCGGTGATGGGGGAGTCTCCGCGCGACACGTCGGACAGCAGGGCCCGGTAGACCAGCGGCACCCGGAACCCGCCCCCGCCGAGGATCGTCAGTCGCACGCCCAGCTCCCTTCCGTCCGTCGCCACCGCGCCCCACAGTAGTGCGCGGCCCGATCGTCCCACGTGACGATCGGCATGATCGGCGGCGGATGACGGACACGTTGGCTACCCTTCACTCCAAGCCGCCCGGACCTCGCCAGGGCGCAGGGCGGATATGCCGGATCACCACTTCCGATCACGGGGAACGCGGGCAGGAGAGCCAGCATGGCGACGAATGGGCGAGCGAAGGGCGAGAACGCCGCCGGCCACGAGCCGGAGTACGACAAGCTTGAGACGACCCCGCTGGTCGGCGAGCCGCGTGACCTGTTGGCCGGCGAGCGTTCCAGCGACGGTCCCGAGATCGACCTGGCGCTGAGCGGCACGGTCTTCTTCGACATCGTGCTGACGGGGCTCGTCGCGCCCCCGGCCAGTGGCACCGAGGTCGACGCCGAGGGCATGGGGTCCTGTCCGGGGGGTGTGGCCAACCTCGCCGTCGCCGCGTCCCGGCTGGGCCTGCGCACGGCGGTGGCCGCCGCGTTCGGGGAGGACGTCTACGGGGACTTCTGCTGGGAGACGCTGTCGGAGCAGGAGATGGTGGACCTCGGGGCGTCCCGCCGCATCCCCGACTGGCACTCCCCGTTCACCGTCTCACTGGCCTACCGGGGTGATCGCAGCATGGTCACCCACGAACACCCCTCGCCCCTGCCCCTGGAGGAGATGGCGCGCGGGCTGCCCCGGGCCAGGGCCGCGTTCATCAGCCTGGGCGCCGACGCCGACGTTCCCGAGTGGGCCTTGGAACAGTCCGCCAACGGGGCCAAGCTGTTCGCCGACGTCGGCTGGGACGACAGCCAGCGCTGGCCGGAGTCGGTACTGGAGCAGCTGCGCCACTGCCACGCCTTCATGCCCAACGCGATCGAGGCGATGTCCTACACCCGCACCGGCAGCCCGGCCTCAGCGCTGGCCGCGTTGACCGAGTACGTCCCGATCGCGGTCGTCACCGACGGTCCACGCGGGGCGCTCGCGGTGGACCAGCTCACCGACGAGAGCGCCGAGGTGGACGGCCTGGTCATGGACGCGATCGACACCACGGGGGCCGGGGACGTGTTCGGCGCGTCCTTCATCGTCGGGACGCTCGCCGGCTGGCCGCTGGAGCAGCGGCTGCGGTTCGCCAACCTGTGCGCCGCGCTGTCGGTGCAGCACACGGGCGGGTCGCTGTCGGCGCCGGGCTGGGCCGACATCGCCACCTGGTGGGTGCGGGTCCATTCCGGTTCGCGGGCCGCGGAACGCCGGCTCGCCGAGGAGTACGGTTTCCTGTCCGATCTCGTGCCGATGCCGTGGCGGCCCACCGACCGGCGACGGGCCAGCGCGACCATCGGCCTGCGCCACTGACCGAGCCGGGGTCAGGTGCCCCGTCGCTGCACCCACCCCCATATGGCGGTGGCGACGAACAGGACCGCGCCGATCACGAACAGCCAGAACAGGCCCTTGACGACGAGTCCGAGAATGGCCAGGACCAGCCAGACGGCCAGCAGCAGGACCAGGTTCAGCATGGCGGTCTCCTCCCTGTACTCCCTTCGGGCGGGATGGTCCGGTCCCTACCCGCGGCCGGGACGGCCATGCGGCTGTGGGAAGCGGCGAAGGGGGCCCGCCGGAGCGGACCCCCTTCGAACACGACATTTCGGAGCGAACGCCTAGTGATCGTCCTTCTTGCGGACGACCACGTGAGGGGCGGCGTCGGGGGTGTCGGGCTCGTCGTCGATCGGCGAGATCTCGATCTGGAAGTCGCCGTCGTACTCCTGCGCGCCGGTGACCACGGCCGCCGTGACGAGTTCGCGCGCCTTGTGGGAGCGGACGATCAACGGGTCGCGCTGGAGGTCCTTCACCAGGGCGGCGCACAACAGGATCATCACCAGCGTCCAGGGCGCGGCGACCAGGATCGTGAGGTTCTGCAGACCGTCGAGCGCGTCGCCGTCGGTCCCGCCGACCAGCAGCATGATCGCGGCGACCGCGGCGATGAGGATGCCCCAGAACACGGTCATCGCCCGCTTCGGGTCGTTCGCGCCGCGCTGGGACAGGGTGCCCATGACGATCGACGCGGAGTCCGCCCCGGTGATGAAGAAGATGGCGACGAGCAGCGCCACGAGCACGCTGACCGCGGTGGCCCACGGGAAGTTCTGCAACAGCCCGTACAGCTGCGCCTCCGCGCTGGCCTGCCCGGCGAGGTCGACGCCGGAGGACTGGAGGTCGATCGCGGTGCCGCCGAGGATCGCGAACCACACGAGACTGACGGCGCTGGGCACCAGGATCACGCCGGAGACGAACTGACGGATGGTGCGGCCGCGGCTGATCTTGCCGATGAACATGCCGACGAACGGCGTCCAGGAGATCCACCAGGCCCAGTAGAAGATCGTCCAGCCGCCGAGCCAGTCGCCGGTCCCCTCGCCGCCGGAGGCCTCGGTCCGGGCCGCCATGGCGAAGAAGTCCTGGAAGTAGGTCCCCAGCGACGTGGGGATCATGTCCAGGATGTAGACGGTGGGGCCGGTGATCAGCAGGAACAGCAGCAACAGGGCGGCCATCCCCATGTTGATATTGGACAGCCACTGGATGCCCTTGTCGATGCCGGACACGGCCGACAGGACGAAGCACACCATCAGGGCGGCGATGATGCCGATGAGCAGGCCGATCCCGATCGTGCTCACCCAGCCCAGTTCCTGGAGGCCGCCGGCGATCTGCAACGCGCCCAGGCCCAGCGAGCAGGCCGAACCGAACAGCGTCGCGAAGATCGCGAGCACGTCGATGAGGCGGCCGATGGGGCCGTTCGCCGCCTTCTCCCCGATCAGCGGGATGAACGCGGCGCTGATCAGCTGGCGGCGGCCGCGCCGGTAGGTGCCGTAGGCGATGGCCAGGCCCACCACGGCGTAGATCGCCCACGGGTGCAGCGTCCAGTGGAACAGGGTGGTGGCCATCGCGGTGGTCGCGGGGTTGCTCCCCTCCATTCCGGGGGGAGAGGTCGTGAAGTGGGCCAGGGGCTCACTCACGCCGTAGAACATCAGGCCGATGCCCATGCCGGTGGCGAACAGCATGGCGATCCATGACAGGGTTCTGTACTGCGGGGGCTCGTCGTCGCGGCCCAGTGTGATGTTGCCGTACTTGCTGAAGGCGAGCCACAGGGCGAGGAAGACGAAGGCCGAGGCGGCGAGGACGAAGCCCCAGCCGCCGTAGTGGATCAGGCCGCCGAGGGCCGCTCCCGCGACGTTCCCCAGAGACTCGGAGGACAGCGCGCCCCACGCGACGAAGGCGAGGGTCAGCGCTCCGGCGACCCCGAACACCACCCAGTCGGTCTTCGGCGCGCGGTCGGCCTTGGTCGTTTGCGGGGGTTCCCACAGCAGGTCCTCGGTTGTGTACAGCTCACCGGACGTGGATCCGGTGCTCTCGGTAGAACCGGATTGGTCGTCCGGTCGCATATGTCCGTTGTCTACCGCCACGGTGATCGGCGCGTCGGGCGCCGCCTCCTCTCAGGCCGTTGTTCTTCGCCAGCCCGTATCGCGGCCCCGGCGTCGGGGGTCTTCGCACTTCGCGGAGGCCATAGCCGTGCGCGGTTCGGTCAGGGCAGACGCCTTGTACCCATTCGGGGCCAGGATGAACATTCGTCTTCCCGGGGCCGTCTCCGATCCCTCCGGGGCGTGGCGAAAGCGGCACGCAATGTCATCCGTCGAGCTGGCGGCGTGGACAAAACGGTCACCTTACGTTATCCGCCTTCGATGGGGAAAGGGACGGGCCACTCCCTGCGGCCGACGTCGCCCTGGGGCCCGTCTCTTCTCCCGCGCCGTTTCCGCGCGTAGGCGGAGGCCCACTCCACCTGCCGTTCGTGCAGCTCCTCCAGGGAGTCGGAGGCGATCTCCGGATAGCGGGCGCCGAGTTCGCGCGCCAGCTCCAGACATGCTGTGGCGTCGCCGTTCGCGGTGTGCGCGCCGGCCACCTCGAACCCGTAGAAGGCGCACATCGCGCCGAGGGTGCGCGGGCCCCCGCGGTGCGGGTCGAGGCCGCGGTCGATCACGAGCGGGTCGATGACGGGGGAAGGAGGGCGTCCCACCCGTTCCGTGAGGGATTTCATACCCCGTCGGGCGAGTTCCGCGTCGAGGACGGTCAGGTCGAACGGTGCGTTGAAGACGACCAGTCCGCGCCCCGCGGCCAGGTGCGCGGAGAGGGCCTCGGCGATCTCGTCGAGGGCCTGCTCGGCGGGGATTCCCTCGGCCCGGGCGCGCTCGGTGGTGATGCCGTGGACCGCCACGGCCGCCGGGGGGATCTCCCGCTCGCCGGGGTCCACCAGCCAGCTCCGCTGTTCGCCCCGGGTGTCGACCAGCGCGGCGGAGACGAGGAAGGCCGAGCGCGGATCGCGGCCGGAGGTCTCGCAGTCGTAGCCGGCCAGGAGCGAGGTGTGCCAGCCGGGATGGTCGCCGCGCGGCGGTGGAGGCGCGGCGGGCGCGGCGGCGGGGGCGTGTTCGGCGCAGTGGACGTACCAGCGTCCATCGCCCCGGGTCGCGGTACCGGCTCCGGCCGCCACCTTGACGCCACAGGTCCGGCAGGCTCCGGGATAACGGTTGCGCATGCGGTTCCCCCTCTTCGCGGCCACCGCAATGGTAAGCGGCGAGGGGCGGTGGACGTGGGCCTTCGGCGCACACGTACATACTCCCCGGACATGGGGTAGGACCCACACGGGTACACAACCGTGGCGCGGAGGTCCTCCCCCCTGACGCAGGGGACGGGCCCTCCTGCGGTACGCGGCGGGACAGCGGAGAAGGAGACGGCCATGAGTCTTGACGAGGCGGCGCGCCAGCTCGAAGCGGCGATCCACGACGCGCGGGTGTCGTTCGACTGCATCGCCCTGGAGGAGCTGGAGCGGGCCCACACCAACGCCATCACCGCGCGCGCCGCGGTGGACGCGGCGGAGAACGCGATCCGGGTCGAGCTGGAGCGACGCAAGGACGAGGACGCGAAGGGGAGCGCGCCCGAGGGGCGGATCGGCTGAGCCGTGCCGACGGGGCCGGCCGTGGCCGTCAGGGCCCCGGGACGCCCGGATTCTGATCGTCCGGCCCGCCCCTCTCGGGCCCGGAGGGAGACGCGCCATGTGGACGGTTCGAACCCGTGTTCGAATGCACGGGTTATGCTGTCCCCATGGCCGACCAGCAGTTGTCCCCGGATTGGCCGGCGGGCGTGCACCCGCCCGGAGCCGAGACGTTCGAGCAGACCGCGGTCGTCTGGCTGTTCGACCAGGTTCCCGCGGATTACCGGTTGCACGGCGTGCTGCGGCGCCATCCCGTCGCGCTGGCCCGATTGGTCCGTCACCACGTCGCCGGATGCCTGGAGGGGGCCCGCCAGGGGTATCGCACGTTACGCCTGGACCTGCGCGACTACCTGCCGCCGCACGCCCTCGACCAGGTCATGAACGCCTATCTCGAGGAGGGGAGGCGCGCGGCCGCCACGCTGCGCGCCGTCGACCTCGTGGACGAGGCGCTGCGTGG
Organism: Marinactinospora endophytica; assembly: GCF_054780875.1. NCBI lineage: Bacteria > Bacillati > Actinomycetota > Actinomycetes > Streptosporangiales > Nocardiopsidaceae > Marinactinospora > Marinactinospora endophytica. The sequence goes on from NZ_BAAGVM010000008.1 coordinate 70,038, forward strand.
GGCGGCCACGCGACCGGAGGAGTGATGGGCTCAGCCGCTCACCCGCACCACGACGGCGGTCTCGGTGCCGGTGTTGACGAGCTGGTGCCCCTCCGTGGTGCTCAACACCCGGATCCGGCCGTCGCCGAGCCGCTGCACCGCCAGCATCCGGCCGTCCTTGGAGGTGGCCACGGTGTGCGCCCGGCCGTGGACCAGGTGGAGCACCTCGGCCGCGGCCGAACGGTCGCGCGCGGCGGGCAGCGAGACGAACTGGTCGGGGTCCAGGGCCACGATCGCGACTCGCATCCGCCCGTCGGCCCGCCGCCGGACGGTGCGCGGGGCCGGCTGCCAGACGCCGCGGCGCCGTGGCCACAGGCTCGGCCGCGACAGCGCTTCGGCGGCGCCGCGCGCGGCGGCGGACAGCCGTCCGACCGTGGGGGAGGGCCGGGTGTCCAGGTGGGCGTAGCCGCTGCGGTGGCCCGCCATCGAGATGTCGCCGATCCCGGCGAGCGAGGCGGACAGGTCAGTGGCCGTGGGGGCCGGGGCCAGGGCGGTGGCCGAACGGGCGGGAACGGACTGGGGGCGCGTGTGGCCGGAGACGTCGTAGGACATCGAAAGGGACCTTCGTGGTGAGGGCGCGCGAGCGGCGCGTGCACGGGCTGAAGCCGAGAAGAGGTCAGGCGTCGGTCCGGACGCACCGGTGCGCGTATCGCACGGGGGACCGGGAAAGAGACGACCGTGAGGATCGGTCACGCGCGGTAGCCCCCCGTCCGGGGAGGGCGCGTGACGGCAGAGAGCGCGGTCAGCGGCTACACGAAGGAAGCGGACACAACGCGCTGGCCACACGGCGGAAGGCCACGGGGGCCTTGCGTGCCATGACCGGCCGGACCGGAGAGGTGCGCGAGTGCATGTTTGTAAGCAGACCAACCGGGGGAGTCGATGTCAAGCGGTTCCCCGGGAGCGGTGTGTCGCCTGTATCACCCCTCCGGTCGGTGGTGTCCGGGTGAGGACGTCCGGTTCGCCCGGTCCAGAATCATTGATGCGGACAGGCCGGTTTTTCGGCGAACAGATTGCGATTCCGATGCATTCGGTGATGGCATAAAGGACTGCCGAAGGCCCGGCCCCTCTGAGGCGAGCCCTGAGCGGGGACGCCGGTGACGGGGAGGCCCGACAGGCGGGGAGGGACACGGATCCCCATCAGCCGTTGAACGTGGTGTGCCGGAGGTGTCAGGTGGGGGAGGGCGAGCCGGGCTCCGTCGAAAGGTCGGGGGAACGGACCTCTGGGTCCGACTCGGCGGCGGCGTGGTTGACGCTCCTGGGAGCCCGCGCGCTCGTCGTCCTCGCCGCCGGGGTCATGGCCGGCGGGTTCCTCGGCTGGCGGGCCGGTCTGCTGGTGGCGACCCTGGTCGCCCTCACCTACGTGCTGCTCGCCACGGTGGCGCCCCGTCTGCGGGCGCCCTATGGGCGTGGCCGGCTGCTGCGCGGTCTCCAGCGCCGCGGTTACCACGTCATCCCGGGCGGCATGGCGCGCCATCTCGCGGTCGGTCCCGGGGGCGTCTACCTGTTGGAGACGCGCGTCTGGCGGCACGCCCTGTCCCGGGGCGAAGGCAATTGGTGGATCGGCGCCGAACCGGCCGAGCGCGCCGTGGAGCGCATCGCCGCCCACGCGGCCCGGATCGAACGGCTGCTGGGACTCCCCGACATGTGGGCCGGCGTTTCAGTGGTGCCGCTCATCACGGTGGCCGGCCCGTTGCCCGAGCCGGTGATGCGCTCGGGGACGGTGGTCGTGGCCCGTCCGCGCGCCGCGGTACGCCACATTCTGGGCCGTCCGCGGGTGCTCGACGAAGAGGAGGTCGAAGCGATCGCGAGGGGGGCGAGCGAACGGTCCCCGGAGCTGTGACGACGCGGCTCTCCGAGGATTACGAATTATTTTCATAATCCTCCGGATCCTTCCGAGAATCTGCGGATGGGACGTGAAACAGCGCCGATCCCATGATTTGCAGCATTAACGATGTTTTATCGTTGAAAACAGTGTCCTTGGCGCCCGGATAACCGTAGATTTCATGATCATGAGGGACCGGGAACTGGTCAGCGCCCTGCGTTCAGGGGACGTCTCCGCCGCGCGGGCCTGCGGACTGCTCTTCGACGCACACGGTGCGCAGCTGTACCGGCGCTGTCGGTCGATGTTGGGAGACCACGGGGCGGCGGTCACCGCGCTCAGGGACACCTTCGTCGTGGCGCGCGCCCATATCGACCAGTTGGGCGATCCGCGCCGGCTCGCGGAATGGCTCTCCGCCATCGCCGACACCGAATGCGAACGCCTGAGGGCCGCGGTCGAGGCCGCCGACACCCCCCGATGGGAGGAGGATCAGACCGTCTTTCCGGTCGCGTCGCTGCGTGTCCGCGTGCTCACCGGGGCCACCGCCCCCGAGCTCGCGGCCTACCACGCGCGTGTCGCCCGGCGCGCCGACCGCTTCGACCGGGCGGGTTTTCCGCTCCCGCCCCGCTGCCAGCGCCCGGTTCCTCCCAGTTCCTACCTGATTCCCGGCCTCATCATCGTGGCCTGCGCGTTGGCGCTGACCGCGCTGGTCGTCATCGAGATGGCCGGACTCTCCTCACAGCCCCTCACGGCCTGGATGACCCGGCCGCCCCACACCGCGGGATGACGACGAGACCGGGGAGGTCCGGAGCCGGTGCGTGATGGCCCGCACCGCCCCCGGACGTCCCCGCGACACCGCTAGTCGATCTTGATGTGCGTGGTGTCGCCGTGCACACCGGCCTCCTCGGCACGCTTGATCGACGCCTTGATCTCCTCCTCGGCGTCGTGCCGGCCCACCCAGGTGGCGCCTTCGACCGACTTGCCCGGCTCCAGGTCCTTGTAGACCGTGAAGAAGTGCTGGATCTCCAGCCGCTCGAACTCGTTGACGTGGTGAATATCACGCAGGTGTTCCATGCGGGGGTCGGTGGACGGCACGCACAGCACCTTGTCGTCCCCGCCCGCCTCGTCGCGCATCCGGAACATGCCGATGGCGCGGCAACGGATCAGGCAACCGGGGAAGGTGGGGTGCTTGAGGAGCACCAGAGCGTCGAGCGGATCGCCGTCGTCACCCAGCGTCCCCTCGATGAACCCGTAGTCAGCGGGGTAGCTGGTCGAGGTGAACAGCATCCGATCCAGGCGGATCCGGCCTGTCTCGTGGTCCATCTCATACTTGTTTCGCTCACCCTTGGGGATCTCGATCGTTACGTCGAATTCCATGCTGTTCTCGGCTTCCCTTGCGACTAGTGTCGCTACGTCGGTTGTCAGGTTCTCGCGATTGCCAAAGGAAGGCAGGTACCGGGGGTGCGGCACGATCGAGCCCAGGCTCTCCTCACCTTGGCCCTGCTCAACATATTCGTCCTGGTCACAGGCGTGGTCGCCTGGGACGTGACCGGGTCACGGCCACCGGAGACCATGCCTTACCCTGTCGCGCACGCCGAACAGGCGCCCGCCGCGGCGGAGTCGGACGCCCCCCCGGTCGATCCGGCACGGCTCGCGGACAAGCTCGATGATCCCATGTCGGCTTCCGGGCTCACCGAGGGGCTCTCGGCCTACGTCGCCGACGCGGTCACCGGTGAGCGGCTGTACGCCCTGGAAGAGGACGAGGGCGCGACCCCGGCCTCCACGACCAAGATCGTCACCTCCGTCGCCGTCCTGCACGAACTCGGCCCCGACGAGCGGATCACCACGAGTGTCGTGCGCGGACCCGCGACCGACGACATCATCCTGGTCGGCGGGGGCGATCCGACCCTCACCGAGGTCGTCCGCGCGGGCACCTATCCACGCCTGCCCACGATGCAGGAACTGGCGGAGGAGACCGCGGCGGCCCTCAAGGCCGATGGCATCACCTCCGTCCGGCTGGGCTACGACGACTCCCTCTACCCCGGCTCGGCCCTCGCCCCGGGCTGGAAGCAGGGCTACATCGACGAGGGCAGCACCGCGGCGGTCCACGCGCTCATGCTCGACGGTGGGCGTGTCCACCGCGAGGAGTCCTACAGCGAACGGGTCTCCGACCCGCCGTTGGCCGCGGCCGAGGCGTTCGCGCGGCAGCTCCGGCGGTTCGGCGTCGACGTCGAGGGCAGGCCGGCCGAGGAGCGGGCTCCCGACCAGGCGGAGGAACTCGCCTCCGTCGACTCGGCCCCGATCTCCGCGCTCGTCGAGATGATGATGCTGCGCAGCGACAACAACATCGCCGAGGCGCTGGCCCGCCAGGTCGCGATCGCCCGTGGCGAGGAGCCGTCCTTCGCCGGGGCCGCCACGGCCACCCACGCGGTGCTGGAGGAACTGGGCGTACCGGGCGTGCACGTCGAGGACGGCAGCGGGCTGTCGGTCAAGAACCGCATCACCCCCCGGGCGCTCGTGGACCTGCTCCTCCTGTCCTCCGACCCGCAACGGCCCGACCTGCACTACGTGCTCAGCGGCCTGCCCACCGCCAATTTCAGCGGCACGCTCTCCGACCGCTACTCCGAGTACAGCGGCGCGGAGGCCGGCGCCGGCCTGGTGCGGGCCAAGACGGGCACGCTCAACGGTGTCAGCACGCTGGCCGGCCTGGCCCACGACGCCGATGGCCGGCTGCTGGTGTTCGCCTTCATGGCCAACGACCCCGCGGCCACGGGCGGCGCGCTCGACACGTTGGCGGCGACGCTCGCGGAGTGCGGCTGCTCGTGACGGCGGGCGCGGCCCCTGCGGGGAGCCCCTGAGGAAACCCCGAGATTCCGGTGGAAACCAATGGGGAAACGGACCAGTGGGTACTGTGAAAATCGTGAGTTTCATCGACTGGGACGTAGCCGTCAATACCGGTGTCCGCCTTGTGCGGCCCGGTCCGCAGGTCGAACTCGACGAGGCCCGCGCGGCCGTGCTGCAGCTCCGCGAGCTGTCGGTCACGGCACAGCGCCACGTGCGCGAGTTCACCGATATGCACAGCCTCGAACCCGCAGGCCCGGCGGTCATCGTCGACCGTCCCGGTTGGATCAGGGCCAACGTCGACGGGTTCCGCGTCGTGCTCGAACCCATCCTGGAACGTCTGGCCGCCACCCGGCCCGGAGCCGCCGGCGGCTCCCTGGCCACCGCCGTGGGATCCCGGGTCACCGGTGTGCAGCTCGGCGCCGTGCTGTCCTACCTGGCCGGCCGGGTCCTCGGCCAGTACGAACTGTTCCTGCCGCCCGACCCCGAGGGGAACGCCCCCACCGGCCGGCTGACGCTGGTCGCCCCCAACATCGTGCAGGCCGAACGCGAGCTCGACGTCGATCCTCGCGATTTCCGCATGTGGGTGTGCCTGCACGAGGAGACCCACCGCACCCAGTTCACCTCCACCCCCTGGTTGCGGGACTACGTGCAAGAGAGCATGCGCGACTTCCTGCTCGCCTCCGACCTCGACGCCTCGGCGTTCCTCGACCGGCTGCGCGCCGCGGGCGAGGCGGTGGCCGAGGTGGTGCGCGGTGGTGAGGCCAACCTCATCGACGCCTTCCAGACGCCGGAACAGAGCGAGATCCTCGACCGCGTCACCGCGGTGATGACCCTGGCGGAGGGACACGGCGACTACGTCATGGACGCGGTCGGTCCCGAGGTGGTGCCCAGTGTCGCCGAGATCCGCAGGCGGTTCCAGCGCCGCCGCGAGGGTGTCGGCACCGTCGACCGGATCATCCGCCAGCTCCTCGGCCTCGACCTGAAGATGAAGCAGTACGAGGAGGGCGCGGCCTTCGTCCGCGCGGTCGTCGCCCGGGTGGGGATGGCCGACTTCAACCGGGTGTGGGAGTCCCCCGAGACGCTGCCCACCCTCCAGGAGATCCGCGCCCCCGAGACCTGGATCAGCCGCGTGCTCCAGCCCGCCGCACCCCTGCCGCCCGCCGAGCCCGACACCGACCCCGCCCCCTGATCACCGCCACGGCCATGCCCGGCGTCCGGACCGGGCGGCCCCTTCCGGCGCCGACCGGATCTCTTCGAGGAGACGATGACCGGACCTCCACCCGCCGTCGCGGCGGTGCGCGTCGCGGTGCGCCGCGCCCTCGCCGACCTGGAGGCCGGCGACCTGGTCCTGGTCGCCTGTAGCGGGGGGCCCGACTCCCTCGCGCTCGCCGCGGCGACCGCGTTCGTCGCGCCGCGCGCCGGGTTGCGCGCGGGCGGCGTCACCGTCGACCACGGGCTGCAACCGGGCTCGGCCGAGCGCGCCGCGCAGGTCGCGGCCACGCTCCGCGGCCTCGGCCTGGACCCGGTCGAGGACGTCGCGGTGACCGTGGCCGCGCGGGGCGGGCCCGAAGGGGCCGCGCGTACCGCTCGTTACGCCGCCCTGGAGACCGCGGCCGACCGCCACCGCGCGGCGGCGGTCCTGCTCGGCCACACCCGCGACGACCAGGCCGAGACCGTGCTGCTGCGTCTGGCCCGGGGGTCGGGGGCCCGGTCGCTGGCCGGCATGGCCCCGAGCTCCGGTCGCTACCTGCGCCCCCTGCTGGAGCTGGACCGCGCCACGGTGCACACCGCGGCGACCGAGATGGGGTTCGATCCGTGGATCGACCCGCACAACAGCGATCCCTCCTACGCCCGGTCGCGGGTCCGCCACGACGCGCTGCCCGCGCTGGAGCGGACCCTGGGGCCCGGGATCGCCGCCGCGCTCGCGCGCACCGCGTCGCTGTTGCGCGACGACGCCGACGCGCTCGACTCCTGGGCCGAACAGGCGGCCCGCGACGCCGAGGCGCCGGGGGAAGGGCTCGACGTGAAGGTCCTGGCCGACCTGCCACGCGCGATCCGTACCCGGGTGCTGCGCCGAGCGGCGATAGCGGCCGGCTGCCCGGCCGGCGCGCTCACCGCGGGCCACGTCGCCGGACTGGAACGCCTGGTGACGCGCTGGCGGGGACAGGCCCACGTCGATCTGCCGGGCGGGGTGGCGGGGCGGCGCGTCGAGGGCCGGATCCGGTTCCACGGGTGAACCACGTGGGGCGTGAGCGGGTCCTCCACCTGGACAGCGGTTTAGGCCCTTTATCCTGGTTGGCGTTCCAGCAACCGCGAGCTGAGCAGCGAGGATACTGAAGCGTGGACGCGAAAGACATGGGCGACGGCCTTGAGAAGGTCCTGGTCACCGAAGAGCAGATCAAGGCCAGGAACGCAGAGCTGGCCGCCGAGATCGACGCCGACTACGCCGGTAAGGACCTGCTGCTCGTCGGCGTCCTCAAAGGCGCCGTCATGGTGATGGCCGACCTGGCCCGCGAACTGCACCACCCCTGTGAGATGGACTGGATGGCCGTCTCCTCCTACGGGGCGGGCACGACCTCCTCCGGCGTGGTGCGCATCCTCAAGGACCTCGACACCGACATCAAGGACCGCAACGTCCTGATCGTCGAGGACGTCATCGACTCCGGGCTGACCCTGTCGTGGCTCGTGGGCAACCTGAAGTCCCGTGGCCCGGCCTCGGTCGAGATCTGCACGATGGTGCGCAAGCCGCTGGCCTTCGACGTCGACCTCGACGTCAAGTACATCGGGTTCGACCTGCCGAACGAGTTCATCGTCGGCTATGGGCTGGACTACGCCGAGAAGTACCGCAACCTGCCGTTCATCGGCACGTTGGCGCCGCACATGTACCAGGGCTGACTCCCTGACGTGGGCGGGTGCGCCCCCGCACAGCCGTGAGCGGGCCGCGTCACCCCACCCGCCGGGAACAACCGGGCCGTCCGTGAGCGTTGGTCTCTTGACGGATTACCACGACGGACGGCCCGCGCGTACATGCGACGGCCCGTTGCAGGGGTGTACCGTCGGTTATCCCGGCATCATTGTAGGGAGCACATGTCCGATAGGTCCCGCTTCCGGTGGCCATGAAGAGGCCCTTCGGTGGGGCGGTGGAGTTCCGGCGCCGATGCGAGCGCCGGTCCGCCTGTTCTTCCGGTCGGTCCCTCCACGGCTCCCGGGGCAGACCGCCTGGTCAGGAGGGACGGACCCAGCGGGGTTCCGCATAGATGAATCTCAAGCGTTTGTACCGTGGGCCGTGGCTCTGGCTTCTGGCCATCGCCCTCATGATCATTGTCGTATTCAACTTCTCGGGCGTGGGGGGCTCGTCCGCACCCGTCAAGGTCGACACGTCCAGGGTCTTCTCCCTGATCCAGCAGGACCAGGTCAGAGACGCCCAGATCGTCGACAAGGAACAGCGGATCGAGCTGACGACCACCGACGGTGAGGTCTACGAGGCGTACTGGGTCGACGGCCAGGGCCAGGAGCTCGCCCAGCAGCTTCAGGCCAACCTCGAGGACGGCAACCTCAAGGGCTACGACGTCGACGTCCCGCAGGACAGCGTCCTCGTCTCGCTCCTGTTCAGCTTCCTGCCGATGATCATCATCATCGCCATCTTCCTGTTCATCATGAACCAGATGCAGGGCGGCGGCTCCAGGGTGATGAACTTCGGCAAGTCCAAGGCCAAGCTGATCACCAAGGACACGCCGAAGAGCACGTTCGCCGACGTGGCCGGTGCCGACGAGGCCATCGAGGAGCTTCAGGAGATCAAGGAGTTCCTCCAGAACTCGGCCAAGTTCCAGTCCATGGGCGCCAAGATCCCCAAGGGCGTGCTCCTGTACGGCCCGCCGGGCACCGGTAAGACCCTGCTGGCCCGCGCCGTCGCGGGCGAGGCCGGTGTGCCCTTCTACTCGATCTCGGGTTCCGACTTCGTCGAGATGTTCGTCGGCGTCGGTGCCTCGCGGGTGCGCGACCTGTTCGAGCAGGCCAAGGCGAACGCCCCGGCGATCATCTTCATCGACGAGATCGACGCCGTGGGCCGCCACCGTGGTGCCGGTCTCGGCGGTGGGCACGACGAGCGCGAGCAGACGCTCAACCAGATGCTCGTCGAGATGGACGGCTTCGACGTCAAGGGCGGCGTCATCCTGATCGCCGCGACCAACCGGCCCGACATCCTCGACCCCGCCCTGCTGCGTCCGGGCCGTTTCGACCGGCAGATCGTCGTGGACCGCCCCGACCTGGAGGGGCGCAAGGGGATCCTGCGCGTCCACGCCAAGGGCAAGCCCATCGACCCCGCGGTCGACATGGACGTCATCGCCCGGCGGACCCCCGGTTTCACCGGCGCCGACCTGGCCAACGTCATCAACGAGGCCGCTCTGCTCACCGCGCGCGCGGGACGCAACCAGATCGACATGGCGACCCTCGAAGAGGCCATCGACCGCGTCATGGCCGGACCCGAGCGCAAGACGCGGGTCATGTCGGACGCCGAGAAGAAGATCATCGCCTACCACGAGGGCGGCCACGCCCTGGTGGCGCACGCGCTGCCCAACGCCGACCCCGTGCACAAGGTGACGATCCTGCCGCGTGGCCGGGCACTGGGGTACACCATGACCCTGCCCATGGAGGACAAGTTCCTCACCACGCGCTCGGAGATGATGGACCAGCTCGCCATGATGCTCGGTGGGCGCACCGCCGAGGAGCTCGTCTTCCACGAGCCCACGACCGGCGCCGCCAACGACATCGACAAGGCGACCACGCTGGCCCGCAACATGGTCACCGAATACGGCATGAGCGAGCGGTTGGGGGCGCGCAAGTTCGGGGACGGCAACACCGAGCCGTTCCTGGGCCGCGAGATGTCGCACTCCCGCGACTACTCCGAGGAGATCGCCTCCATCATCGACGAGGAGGTGCGCCGCCTCATCGAGTCCGCGCACGACGAGGCCTGGGAGATCCTGGTCGAGTACCGCGAGGTCCTGGACAACCTGGTGCTGGGGCTCTTGGACAAGGAGACCCTGTCCAAGGAGGAGGTCCTGGAGATCTTCGCCCCGGTCACCAAGCGTCCCTCGCGAGGCTCCTACAAGGGCTATGGCAAGCGTCTGCCGTCGGACAAGCCTCCGGTGCTGACGCCCAAGGAGCTCGCCCTCATGGGACCCAAGGACGTCGAGGGACTGACCGGCGGGGGCAACGGGCGTTCCTCCTGGACAGGGGGGTCGGGCGGCGCCGATGCCGAGCCCGCCCCGGAACAGGGTGAGGAGCCGTGACGGACTCCGTCGAAGACGACCTGACCCTGGGGCACCCGATCTCGACCGAGGTCGACCAGCCCCGGATCGAGAAGGCGATCCGCGAGATCCTGCTGGCGATCGGCGAGGACCCCGACCGGGACGGGCTGCGCGACACCCCCGCCCGGGTGGCGCGCGCCTACGCCGAGCAGTTCGCCGGGCTCGGGCAGGGCCCCGAGGACGTGCTCACCACGGTGTTCGAGGCCGGTCACGAGGAGATGGTCCTGGTCAAGGACATCGAGCTGTACTCCACCTGCGAGCACCACCTCGTCCCCTTCTACGGGGTGGCGCACGTGGGGTACATCCCCAACGCCAAGGGGCAGATCACCGGGCTGTCCAAGCTGGCCCGGCTGGTCGACGTCTACGCCCGGCGGCCACAGGTCCAGGAGCGGCTCACCACCCAGGTCGCCGACGCGGTCATGACCCACCTGGAGCCCCGTGGGGTCATCGTGGTGGTCGAGGCCGAACACCTGTGCATGACGATGCGCGGGGTGCGCAAGCCCGGTGCCAAGACGGTCACCTCGGCGGTGCGAGGGGACTTCCGCAACCGCGATCGCACCCGGGCCGAGGCGATGAGCCTGATCCTGCGCGACTAGCCCCGGACGTCTACCGACGCGCCCGGTTCCCCCAGGGGGCCGGGCGCGCTGCTTGCCTGGGAAGCCTGGTCACACTGACTTGTAGGAAACCATAAAGTGGCTGCTATGGCGTCGATGATGAAACTTCCCGGCCTACCCGACCTCGGCCGCTGTCTGGTCATGGGGGTTGTCAACGTCACCCCGGACTCGTTCTCCGACGGCGGTGACTGGTTCGACCACGGACGCGCGATCGAGCACGGTCTGCGGCTGGTGGACGAGGGCGCCGACATCATCGATGTCGGCGGCGAGTCCACCCGGCCCGGGGCCCAGCGGGTCTCCCGCGACGAGGAGCTGCGCCGGATCGGCCCGGTGGTGCGCGAACTCGTCCGTCAGGGGGTTCCGGTCAGCATCGACACCATGCGCGCCGAAGTCGCCGAACACGCCGTCGAGGCGGGGGCGGCGCTGGTCAACGACGTCAGCGGGGGCCTCGCCGACCCGGCGATGGCCCGTCTCGTCGCCAAATCCGGTGTCGCCTATGTAGTGATGCACTGGCGTGGGCATAGTCACGACATGCAGAACCGCGCGGTTTACACCGATGTCGTCCACGAGGTCCATGAGGAGCTGCGGCAACGGATGGAGGCGATGATCGCCGAAGGGGTCGACCCGGGGCAGATCGTCCTCGATCCCGGTCTCGGCTTCTCCAAGAGACCCGACCGCGGCCACAATTGGGCCCTGCTGGCCGAGATGGACCGATTCCACGAGCTGGGCCGGCCGCTGCTCATCGCGGGCTCCCGCAAGCGCTTCCTCGGCCGGCTGCTCGCCGACGCCGACGGCCGGGACCGCCCCTTCACCGAGTGCGACGCCGCCACCGCGGCGTTGTCCACCCTGGCCGCGGCCAACGGCGCCTGGTGCGTCCGCGTCCACGACGTGGCCCCCACCGCCGACGCCGTGCGGGTCGCGGCCGCCTGGAGCAGCGGGGGAGCCGCGCTCGACGAGGGACGGGCCGACCCCGTCGGTGGTCGGAGCCGCCGGTGAGCCCGCGCCAGCACGAGATCGCGGAGCGTGTGGCCGAGGCCAACGCCGAGTTCTACCAGGCCATCGAGACCGGTGACATCGACCTGATGCGCCGAGTGTGGGCCGAGGAGGACCAGGCTCCGGACCTGGTCTGCGTCAACCCGGGGTGGCCCCTTCTGCGCGGGCGCGCCGAGATCCTGCGCGCCTGGTCGCTGATCATGGCGAACGTGCCCTACATCCAGTACGTGCTCACCGAGACCCACATCGGGGTCAACGGCGACATCGCCATGGTCACCTGCGGTGAGAACGTCCTCACCGCCGAGGACGACAGCCCCGGCTTCGTGGCGGGCGGTCAGGTGGTCACCACCAACCTCTTCATCCGGACCGCGCAGGGGTGGCGGTTGTGGTCCCACCACGCCTCCCCGGTCCTGCTCGAAGAGGACGACGAGGACGAGGAGTGACGTGGGGCAGGAGACACCGCTCGACCGGATCTCACTGCGGGGTCTGCGCGCCCGGGGCTTTCACGGAGTGTTCGAGCACGAGCGCCGCGAGGGGCAGGAGTTCGTCGTCGACGTGGTCCTGGGGGTCGACAGCCGCGCCGCGGCGCGCACCGACGACCTGTCCCGTACCGTCCATTACGGTCTGCTCGCCACGGCCCTGGTCGAGGTGATCGAGGGGGAACCGGTGAACCTCATCGAGACGCTGGCCCAACGGCTCGCCGACACGTGCCTGGCGCGGCCGGGGGTCCACGAGGTGGAGGTCACGCTGCACAAGCCCCAGGCGCCCATCCCCCACCAGTTCGACGACGTGGCCGTCACCATCCATCGGAGGCGTCAATGACAGGACCGGACAGGACGGTCAGGACCGTTCTGGCGCTGGGCAGCAACCTCGGCGATCGCATGGCGATGCTCCAGGGGGCGGTCGACGCGCTGTTCGAGCCTCCGGGGCTCACCCTCGTCGCGGTCTCCCCGGTCTATGAGACCGCTCCCGTGGGCGGCCCCGACCAGGGGCCCTACCTCAACGCCGTCGTCGTCGCCGACACGGTGTTCGGCCCCGAGCTCCTGTTGGAGCGGACGCAGGGCGCCGAAGAGGCGTTCGAGCGGGTGCGGGACGTGCGCTGGGGTCCCCGCACGCTCGACGTCGACATCATCACCTACGGCGACCTCACCAGCGACGATCCCCGACTCCAGCTGCCCCACCCCCGGGCCCATGAGCGCGCGTTCGTGCTGCGCCCCTGGTTCGACGTGGCCCCTGATGCGGTCCTGCCCGGACGGGGAGCCGTTCGCGACCTGCTCGCGGGGGTCGGCGACCAGGAGCTGAGCCGGCGGGACGATCTCGTGCTCAGGGTGTCGGCCTAGATGCGCGAGGACGACTACCTCCCCCCGCGGCGGGGGAACATGCGCCCGACCTCCTGGCGGCTGCTCGTGGGGATCGCCCTCGTCGGCGGGGTGGTCGCCTACCTGGTCGTCGAGTTCGCCTACGGCTCCCTGCCCCTGTTGCCCTGGACCGCCATCCCCACGTTGTCGTTGCTCGCCATCGGGGAGCTGGTCACCGGGGTCCAGACGCGCCGGCGCATCCGCCGGGTCCCCGGGACCGAACCGGTCGAACCGCTCAGCGCGGCCCGGTTGGTGGCCCTGGCCAAGGCCAGCGCGTTGTTCGGGGCGCTCGTGGTGGGCGTCTTCGGCGGTGTCGCGCTGGCCCTGACGGACATGCTCGACATCCCCTCGCCCCGGACGGACGCGATCACGGCCGCGGGAACGGCGTTGGCCGGTGGGGCGCTCATGGGGGCCGCGTTGTTCCTGGAGTACGCCTGCCGGGTCCCGGGGGGCGGGGACGAATCCGATCGGCCCCGCGGGGCGTGACACGAGAGCCGACAACGGGATTGATTTCTATGCTTTCCCGCCGTTTTCGGTGGTGTCGCACGCTCTATCGCCTTCAGGATGATTGACTGGAATGGTGGAGATCTCCGCATCGCAGCCGCCCTCCGAGGCCACCGGCGGGTCCACCGGGACGCCCGCCGGTCCGGACGTGCCCTCCCCCATGGAGACGGCGTTCGCCCCTCCACGGGGAACGACCTGGAACCGGGTCGATCCCGTCCTGACCTGGTACCGGCGGCTGCTCATCCTCGCGGCCACGATCCCCTCCGCCGCCGTCGTGGGCCTGTGCGCGGGCCTGTGGGCGGGATGGGGATGGTCCGTGCCGCTGGTCGCGCTCGTCCTGGCCGCCGGCGCGCTGGGCTGGGTGACCGCGCCGCGGGTCCACGCCTCCTGGGGGTACGCGGAGGGACCGACCGATTTCCACCTGACCCACGGTGTCCTCGTCCGTCAGCTCATCGTGATCCCCTACGGACGGATGCAGGTCGTCGACGTCACCGCGAACCTGCTGGAACAGGCGCTGGGGATCGCCACGGTGCGAGTGCGCACCGCGGCCACCACGACCGACGCGCGTGTCCCGGGACTGCGCCTGGAGGCCGCCGCGCAACTGCGCGACCGGTTGGCGGCGCGCAGCGAGACGTTCTCCACGGGGTTGTGACACGTGAACGGACCTGACGAGACCTCCTCCCCGGAGGGACCCGACTCCGGCCATCTCCGTGGCCGGAGGGGGCTCCGCCGGGCCGAGGACACCGCGCCGGGGCAGCGCTCCCCCTCCAACAGCGGGGGATGGTTCGGATGGCGCCGTTCCGCCGCCCGCGAGGCTTCCGGCCCGCCGGAACCGCATCCCGCCCCACGCGGGGAATCCGGCTCCGGGCTGCGCGAGGTGACCGCGCCGAACGACGCGGTTCCCCTTGAGGATCCCCAATCCCCGCCGATCGCGCGTTGGACCTTCGGGGACCTGCGCCGCGCGGCGCGGCGCACCCCGCACACGGCGGCCGGCCCCGAGGCATCGGGCTCCGCGGAACCGTTCGGACCGGGCCGCGACGGGCCGTCCGACCGGCCGGCGTCCGCCCCGCTGAGGGGGACACCCGATCGGAACGCCGGTCCGCTCCCGGACGGAGCCCACCCGTGGGAGGGGAGCCCCGGGAAGGGACCCGGACGCGGCACCACTCCCCTGTGGGGGACGCCCGCGGCCGGCCCCATGACCCGGGGGTCGGGCGAGGACGAGGGGCCCTCCCGCGCGCCGTCCGACCCGCCACGGGGCCGTCCGCGCTTCGCGCCCGCGCCCCCGCCCTCCGGCCCGCCGACCGGATTCGTGCCGCCGGGGGGACCCTGGCCCGCGGTGCAGCCCCCGCGCCCGCCGGGTCCTCCGCCCGTGCCGCCGATGCCCGGGGGGCACGTGCCGCAAGGGCACCTGCCACCTCCCGCACCGGCCGGACCGGTGCGCTTCCTGCCCCCGACCGGGCCGGGATCGCCGCCCCCGCACCCGCCGGGGGCGACCGTCCCGCGCCCTTCCGCGCGGCCGGCCCCCGAACCCGACGTGACGACGGGAACGCACCGGTTGCACTGGGCGACGATCCCGTTCCAGGCGCTCGTCTTCGTCCTGGTCTTCCTCGCCGTGCCCGGGGTGGTGCTGGTCGAGTTCGGCTGGGGATTCGTGCTGATGCTGTCGCTGACGGTGGCCTTCGGTGCCGCGGCCTACGCGCTCGCGGCCTGGTGGAACGTCACCTTCGGACTGCGAGACGACCATCTGGTCGTCCACACCGGGGTGTTCAGGCGTCTGTCCCGCGAGATCCCGCTGAGCAGGCTCCAGGCGGTCGATGTGGTGCGTCCGCTCCTGATGCAGGTCATGGGGCTGGCAGAGCTGCGCGTGGAGCTCGCGGGAGGCGACAGCAGCGAGATCAGGCTGCGCTACCTCGGCCGTGGTACCGCGGAGCGGCTGCGGGCGGTCCTGCTTGCCCACGCCGCCGGGCTGTCCGGCCGGACGCCCGAGGCGCCGGAGTGGCCGTTCTACAAACTGCCCTTCGGGCTGCTCCTCGGCGCGTTGGCGTTCCGCCTCCCGGTACTGGGGGCGTTCGTGCTGCTCCTGCTCCTGCTCGTGACCGGGCTGGCGTTCGGCGAGCTCGGGGTGCTCGGGGGAGCGGTCCCCCTGCTGCTGGGGTTGATGCGCGGCTTCCTCGGTCCGCTGTTGCGCTACACGGACTTCTACGCCTCGTTGTCGCCCGATGGTCTGCGGCTGCGCTACGGGGTCTTCCAGGCGCGGATGCAGACGGTCCCGCCGGGGCGGGTCCAGGCCGTGCGCATCGTCGAACCGCTGCTGTGGCGCTCGCTGGGCGTGGTCCGGGTCGAGGCGAACGTGGCCGGTTATGTGGGGGAGCGGCAGATGGACTCCTCGACGTTGCTGCCCGTTGTTCCCCGGCGTCTGGCGTTCGCCCTGGTGAACGAGGTGTTTCCGGGGACGGACCTGGCCGGGGCGGTGCTGCACCCGGCGAAGCCGGGTGGGCTGCCCGGGGCGGCTCTGGGCGTGGACGACCGTGTCTTCGTCACCCGTAGCGGACTGCTGTGCCGGGTCATCGACGTCGTTCCGCACGCCAGGACCCAGGTGCTGCGGATGACCGTGGGGCCCGTGGAGCGCCTGCGGGGCACCGCCACGGTCGAGGCCGACACCCCGCCGGGGCCGGTGCGCGCCCGGGCGACCGGACGCGACGTCGCCGAGGCCCGGCGGGTGATCGACGGGGTGGCCCGGAGGGCCCACACCGCTCGCTCCACCACGGCGGGGCCCGAAAGGTGGGCCACGCGTGGGGACCTTTTCGGATAGGGACGGCGCGCCACCGCTCCCGGATCGAGTCATCCGCTTGTGATGTCCATCACCATATGAGGATCCTTCGAGGAAATTCATGCGGCAAGTATGGACATGTCCGGTCACTCTGGGCGTGGACTTGGTCGCACAAAGTGATCGAATTCTTGAAAAGGGTCCCGCGAGTCTCCCGGATATGGCTAGATGGTCAACGAACACGCAACGTGTTCGAAGTGACGCTTACTGTCAACGAATCGGCCGGAGCCCCCGTTCCGGCCTGATGAGGAGATTGCTGTGCTGAAGAAGACCTTCGCCGCCGGTGCCATCGCCGCTGCCGCCGCGGGCGTGCTCTTCGCTGCTGCCCCCGCCTCCGCCGACGAGGTCGAGACCTCTGGTGCGGGTGGTGTCCTCAGCGGCAACCAGCTCGTTGTCGACGCCAACGTCCCGGTGAACGTTTGCGGCGTCTCCGTCGCGGTCCTGGGCATCTCCAGCGCCGAGTGCGAGGAGTCCGGCGCGGTCGTGGTCGAGAAGGACATCGACAAGGACTAGTCCACCGTCTCCTCCACCGACGAGGACGAGGACAGCCGGCGCCGGCCCGTCATGGGCCGGCGCCGTTCTCGTTTCCCTCCGGTCCAACCCGTCGTCCACGCTGATCAGCCCCGGCAGTAGGCTGTGGCCACGACGTCCGGTACCCCGAGTGGACTGGAACGAGGAACATGGATCCGACGGAAGAGACACGACAGCGGCCCGCCCGCCTGGCCATCGGCGTCATCGGCGCGGGCAGGGTCGGGTCGGTCCTGGGGGCCGCCCTCCGCCGCGCCGGCCACGAGGTCGTCGCGGTCTCCGCGGTCTCCGACGCCTCCCGTGACCGGGCCGCCGAGCGGCTGCCCGGTGCCAGGGTGTGCGAACCCGCCGACGTGGTGTCGGCGGCGGATCTGGTACTGCTCACCGTGCCCGATGACGTGCTCGACCCGCTCGTCCGTGGGTTGGTCGGGACCGGTACGCGGGTCGAGGGCAAGCTCGTCGCGCACGCCAGTGGCCGGTACGGCTACGGAGTGCTGGCCCCTCTCACCGAGGCGGGCGCGCTACCGCTCGCGCTGCACCCCGTGATGACCTTCACCGGGCGGCCCGAGGACATCGACCGGTTGGCGAACTGTTCCTTCGGGGTGACCGCCCCGGAGCCGCTCCGGCCCATCGCCGAGGCGCTCGTCGTCGAGATGGGCGCCGAACCGGTGTGGATCGCCGAGGAACGGCGCGCGCTGTACCACGCGGCGCTCGCCGGTGGGGCCAACCACCTCGTCACGCTCGTCGCCGAGAGCGCGGCCCTGCTGGGGGAGGCGGGCGTGGACCAGCCCGCCCGGATGCTGGGTCCCCTCCTCGGCGCCGCCCTGGACAACGCGCTGCGGCTGGGGGTCGGTGGGCTCAGCGGCCCGGTCGTGCGAGGTGACGCGGGGACGGTGGCGGAGCACATCGCCGAGCTGCGCGCCCACTCGCCCGAGAGCGCGGCGGCCTACGTGGCGCTCGCCCGGCTCACCGCGGATCGCGCGCTCGCCGCGGGCCTGCTCAAACCGCAGGACGCCGAACGGCTGCTGGACGTCCTCCAGACATAGATCTCCCACCCTGAACGACCGGAGGCCAGAGCATGACCGAAACGACGCCCTCCACGCCGAAGGCCCCCACCGTGGTCCGCACCCCCGAGGAACTGGCCCGTCTGCGCGCCTCGATGGGACGTGTGGCGCTGGTACCGACGATGGGGGCGCTGCACCAGGGACACCGCAGCCTCATGTCGGCCGCTCGCGGCCACGCCGACACCGTCGTGGTCAGCATCTTCGTCAACCCGCTCCAGTTCGGCCCCAACGAGGACTACGACCGCTACCCCCGCACCCTCGACGCCGATCTCCGGGTGTGCGCCGAGGAGGGGGTGGACGTGGTGTTCGCGCCGGGGGTCGAGGTGATGTATCCCGGCGAGCAGATCGTGACGGTCGACGCCGGGAAGATGGGCCGGGTGCTGGAGGGGGAGTTCCGTCCCGGCTTCTTCGAGGGGGTCCTGACGGTCGTCGCCAAACTGTTCAACCTGGTCCGCCCGGATGTCGCGGTCTTCGGACAGAAGGACGCCCAGCAGGTCGCGGTCGTGCGCCGGATGGTGCGTGACCTGTGCCTGCCGGTGACCGTGGTGGCCGCGCCGACCGTGCGCGACGGCGACGGGCTGGCCACCTCCAGCCGCAACGTCTACCTCTCGGCGGCGGAGCGGGACAGCGCCCTTGCGCTGTCCCGGGCGCTGCTGGCCGGGGCGGACGCCTCGTCGGGGGGACCCGAGGCGATCCTCGCCGCTGCGCGCAAGGTGCTCGACGCGGCTGCGGGAGCGGTCCCGCCGGTGCTCGTCGATTATCTGGCCCTGGTCGATCCCGCGACGTTCACCGATGTCCGGCCAGGTCACCGGGGGTCGGCCGTGCTCGCGGTGGCCGCGTGGGTGGGCGAGACGAGGCTCATTGATAACGTGCCGCTGACGCTGTAATTCGCCTCATATCGCCCAGATTTGGGAGCAATCGGTGAACACGCCCGACACTGCACTACCGTCCCGGCTCCGCGCGCCAGAGCCCGGATGGGCCATCGAGACCGACCTGGTGATCGTCGGTTCGGGCATCGCCGGCCTGAGCACCGCGCTGCGCTACGTCGGCGCGCACCCCACGGGACGGGTCGTGCTCGTCACCAAGGACGTGCTGTCCAACGGCTCCACCCGCTGGGCCCAGGGCGGGATCGCGGCGGTGGTCGACCCCTCCGACGCCCCGCTGGCGCACATGGTCGACACCGTCGTGGCCGGCCGTGAGCTGTGCTCGGCCGCGGCGGTCCGCGCCCTCGTCACCGAAGGCCCCGACGCGCTGAGGTGGCTCATCGGCGTCGGCACCGCGTTCGACCGGACCTCGGCCGGTGAACTGGCGTTGACCCGGGAGGGCGGCCACCGGGCCGACCGGATCGCCCACGCGGGAGGCGACGCGACCGGGGCGGAGATCGAACGGGCGCTGATCGACGCCGTACAGGCCCAACCGCGCATCGAGGTGATCGAGCACGCCTTCGTGCCCGAGCTGATCCTCGAGGAGGACGGCGAGGCGGGCACCGCGGTCCGCGGCGTCACCGTCCACGTCATGGGCGAGGGAGAGCGCGACGGCGTGGGCGCCGTCCGCTCCGCCGCCGTCGTCCTCGCCACCGGGGGCATCGGCCAGGTCTTCGCCGCCACCACCAACCCCGCGGTCTCCACCGGCGACGGGGTGGCCCTGGGACTGCGCGCCGGAGCCGAGGTCCAGGACCTGGAGTTCGTCCAGTTCCACCCCACCGTGCTGTGGCTCGGCGCCGAGGCCCGCGGTCAGCAGCCGCTGATCTCCGAGGCCGTGCGCGGTGAGGGCGCGTTCCTCGTGGACGCCGAGGGCCGCAGATTCATGCGGGGGCGTCACGAGCTCGCGGACCTGGCCCCACGGGACGTCGTCGCCCGCGGCATCGCCGAGGCGATGGCGCGTACCGGCGCCGACCACGTCTTCCTCGACGCCCGGCACTTCGGCGCCGACAAGTGGGAGCGCCGCTTCCCCACGATCCTGGCGTCGTGCCGCGAGCACGGTATCGACCCGGTGACCGAGCTGATCCCGGTCGCCCCAGCCGCCCACTACGCCTCGGGCGGGTTGCGCACGGACCTGGACGGCCGGACGAGCGTGGCCGGGCTCTACGCCGTGGGCGAGGTCGCCTGCACGGGGGTGCACGGGGCGAACCGGCTCGCGTCCAACTCCCTGCTGGAAAGCGTCGTGTTCGCCCGACGGGTCGCCGGCCACATCGCCGCGACGACGGGAGGCACGGTGGAGGGGGCGACGGGAGCGCCGTCACGCCGGGCCGGCCTGGTGGAACCCGCTCTCGTTCCGGCGATCCGCGCCGTCATGTCCCGCCACGTCGGCGTCGTCCGGGACGCGCGCGGCCTGGAACAGGCGCTGGCCGAGCTCCGCGCGTTCGCCGTCGACCCGCGCAACACCACCGCGGAACCGGGGATCGCGGCCTGGGAGGCCACCAACCTGCTCACCGTGGCCACCGTGCTGACCGAGGCCGCGCTGTACCGCGCCCGTCACCTCGCGGAGGCGGACGGGGGCGCGGGGTCCTCCCGCGACCGCCGCAACGTCCGGATCCGGCTGGGCGGCGGGGCCGCCGCGCACCGGGACGCGGGCGCGCCCCTCCCCGCGGGGCTGACCGCCGAGCTCGACGCCCTCACCTCCGTCATGCCCGGTGGCGGGGGCGCCGCCGGTCTCGTTCGGCTCGTGGCCGGCGCACTGACCGAGGACCTGCCCGCGCCGGGGTCGGTGGACGTCACCACGGCCGCCACCATCCCCGCCGCCCAGATCAGCACCGCCGACGTGGTCGCGCGCGCCAACGGCGTGGTCGCCGGGCTCCCACTGGCCGAGCTGGTATTCCATATGGTCAGCGAGGGGATCGTCGAGATCGAACGCCGTGCCGCCGACGGCGACCCGGTGGCCCGGGGCGACGTCCTCATGACGGTCAGCGCGCGCACCCGTGACCTGCTCACCGCCGAGCGGACCGCGCTCAACCTCCTCACCCACCTGTCCGGCGTCGCCACCGCGACCCGCTCCTGGGTGGACGCGGTGGCCGGCACCGGGGCGCGGATCCGTGACAGCCGCAAGACCCTGCCGGGCCTGCGCGTCCTGGAGAAGTACGCGGTGCGCTGCGGCGGGGGCACCAACCATCGCTACGGACTGGCCGACGCCGCGCTGATCAAGGACAATCACGTTGTCGCGGCCGGTGGGGTCGCCGAAGCGGTCAGGGCCGTCCGGACGGCCTTCCCCAATGTCCCGCTGGAGGTCGAGGTGGACCGTCTCGACCAGATCGAGCCGGCGCTGAAGGCGGGGGCCGAGGAGATCCTGCTCGACAACTTCACCGTCGAGGCGCTGCGCGAGGCCGTCGCGCTGGTCGCCGGCCGGGCCCGGCTGGAGTCCAGCGGTGGGCTCACCCTCGACGTCGCGGCCGATGTCGCGGCGACCGGGGTGGACTATCTTGCGGTTGGCGCGCTGACCCATTCCAGTCCGGCACTGGACATCGCGCTGGATCTCAGGGAAACGCCCTGACCCAACGACGGACGGGGGATGGGGAAACGATGCTGTTGGCGATCGACGTCGGGAACTCCCACACGGTGCTCGGGCTGTTCGACGGCGAGGAACTGATGGAGCAGTGGCGCGTCGCGACCGAGCCGCGCCGTACGGCCGACGAGTGGGCGGTGGTCCTCCAGGGCCTCATCGGCGCGGCCACGCTGGTGGAGCGCACCGACGTCGACGGGATCGCCATGTGCTGCACGGTCCCCTCGGTCCAGCACGAGATGCGGGAGATGTTCCGCCGGCACTTCGGCGACGTGCAGGCGGTCATCGTCGAGCCGGGGGTCAAGACCGGGGTCCCCATCCGCATGGACAGCCCCCGGGAGGTGGGAAGCGACCGGATCGTCAACGCTCTGGCGGCGGCGCACTCCTACGGGGGTCCATGCCTGGTCGTGGACTTCGGCACCGCGACCACCTTCGACGCGGTCAGCGAGAAGGGCGAGTACGTCGGCGGGGCGATCGCGCCGGGCATCGACATCTCGGTCGAGGCGCTGTCGCGCCGCGGCGCGCAACTGCACATGGTCGAGATCGTGAAACCGCGCGCGGTCATCGCGAAGAACACGACCGAGGCGCTGCGGTCCGGGATCGTCTACGGGTTCGCCGGGCAGGTGGACGGCATCGTCGACCGTATGGCGCAGGAGCTCGCCGACGACGCCGACTCCGTGACCGTCGTGGCCACGGGCGGGCTCGCCCCGCTCGTCGTGGACGAGTGCGAGACGGTGGACGTGCACGAGCCCTGGCTGACCCTGATCGGCCTGCGCCTGATCTACGAGCGCAACGTGGGCTGAACCCGCCGTCCCGTGGGAGCGGACCGGGGCGCTGAAGGACACCGGGGCACGTGGTAGGGCGGATAGGATCGTCCCTGTGAGTGACGTGCTGGACGATTCCTACGACGACCTGCCCGAGCAGATGCGGGTCCGCCGCGAGAAGCTGGACCGCCTGCGGGAGAACGGGGTGGACCCCTATCCGGTCTCCTACCCCCGCACCACCTCCATCGCCGCGATCCGTGAGAAACACGGCGGGCTCGGGCCGGACACGGTCACGGGGGAGCGCGTCGGGATCGCCGGCCGGGTCATGCTGTACCGCACCGGGGGCAAGCTCTGCTTCGCCACCATCCGCGACGGTTCCGGTGACATCCAGATCATGCTGGCGCTGGACAAGCTCGGAGCCGACTCCCTGGCCGCCTGGAAGAGCGACATCGACCTGGGCGACCACGTCGGTGTCGAGGGCGAGGTCATCACGTCCAAGCGTGGCGAGCTGTCGGTCATGGTCGACTCCTGGCGGCTCACGGCCAAGTGCCTGCGTCCGCTGCCGGAGAAGCACAAGGGGCTCACCGACCCCGAGGCCCGGGTCCGGCAGCGCTATGTCGACCTGATCGTCAACCCCGAGGCGCGCGACATGGTGCGCCGTCGCGCCGACGCCATCCGCGCGCTGCGCGAGGGGCTGCACGGTCGCGGCTACGTCGAGGTCGAGACCCCGATGCTCCAGCAGGTGCACGGCGGGGCGACGGCGCGGCCGTTCACCACCCACATCAACGCCTACGACCTCGACCTCTACCTGCGCATCGCCCCGGAGCTGTACCTCAAGCGCCTGGTGGTGGGCGGTGTCGAGCGGGTCTTCGAGATCAACCGGAACTTCCGCAACGAGGGCGCCGACTCCACGCACAACCCCGAGTTCACGATGCTGGAGTTCTACCAGGCCTACGCCGACTACAACGTGATGGCCGACGTCACGCGCGAGCTCATCCAGGAGGCCGCGGTCGGCGCGTTCGGCAGCACCGTGGTGCGCCGTGGCGACCAGGAGATCGACCTCGGCGGCGAGTGGCCGTCGGTGACGCTTTATGGGGCGGTCTCCGAGGCGCTGGGCGAGGAGGTCACGCCGCGCACCCCCGTCGAGTCCCTGCGCAAGCTGGCCGACGCCCGGGAGATCGAGTGGAACCCGGCCTGGGGTCCGGGCAAGCTGGTCGAGCACCTGTTCGAGGAGCTCGTCGAGCACACCCTGATCCAGCCGACCTTCGTCCGCGACTACCCGTTGGAGACCAGCCCGCTGACCCGCCAGCACCGCGAGGATCCGCTCCTCACGGAGAAGTGGGACCTGATCGGGTTCGGTATGGAGATGGGCACCGGCTACTCCGAGCTGGTCGACCCGGTGGAGCAGCGCCGCCGTCTCACCGAGCAGTCCCTGCTGGCGGCGGGGGGCGACCCCGAGGCGATGCAGCTCGACGAGGACTTCCTGCGCGCGCTGGAGTACGCGATGCCTCCCTCGGGCGGTGTCGGGATGGGGATCGACCGTCTGCTGATGGCGTTCACGGGCAAGAACATCAGGGAAACGGTTCTGTTCCCGCTCGTGAAGCCGAACTGACCTTCCGGGGGGCGGTCGCGTGCCGGCGCGGCCGCCCCCGTCCATTACCCGCTGTGGTCCTGGCCACGTTTTGTCGCTGGCCAGCGGCGGCCAATATGGAAACCGCTGGCCAATGGGTCTGTCCCGACAGTCACTTTGAGAATACTCTTTGAATCCCCGGCGCACTGTTTACCGCTGTTGGGACGAAGAATATTTTCGCAGGTCAGCCCGCGTGTCGTAGGTTCTCTCGATGACCTGCCGTGACCCGGAAGAACCGTTTAGTCGCCCTGTGTAACCAAAAGGACCTTGACGCTCGCTGCTCATCCGCTTAGCGTTTCGAAGCGAGCGGAGAATTCCGCGTGTCTGTCGTAGCGGATCCAATAGACGGTGAGCAGGGATGGCTGACATCGGCTTCGGCGGTTTCCAGCATCCCTTGCCGGGCGCGCCCGCGCACGACCTGTCCGTCCCAGGTCGTCGTGATCGGCTCCCCGGGTCCTCGCCGCGCCGGCGCACCCGTTTCTGTGCCAGGGAAACGAGAGTGCCGGTGGCGGGCTGTGGACGCGGGCCGGTTGTCGAGCGTGTCCGTCGGGAGGTCTCGGCCTCGGCTTGTCCGGGGTCCCTGCGGCGACGAGTTGTTGTTCCGCACTCACCACGGATGAGGGAGGACGGAGTGGAACAGGCCACACTCGTACGTCACGTCGCCAAGGAGCCGAGCGTCTCGCAGCTTCGGGAGGGGATCGTCACCCCGCCCGCGCCGCGCGAGCCCGGTATCACCCCGGCCGGGAGTCAGCTTCCGGGACTGAGCGAGGACGAGATCCAGCTCTTGGCCGAGATCGCCACCGGAGTCACCACCGACGTCGCCGCCCGCCGGCTCGAACTGAGCGCTCGCACCCTGCGGCGCCGTCTGCGCTCGATCTGCGACCGTCTAGGGGTCAACACGCCGATCGAGGCCGTCGTGTGGGCGGCTCGTCGCCAACTCATCTGAGCAGCCCGGGCCTGATCGTCCCAGGACCGGCCGGCCATAGGGGGACCGGCCGGTAATCTGGGCCGATCATGTCCGTCGAACACGTGACCATCCGCCGTGCGCGGACCAGCGACGTCATCCACATCCGTCGTCTCGTCGACGAGTTCAGTGGGGAGGGGCGCGTCCTGTCCAAGAGCACGGTCAACCTCTACGAGGACATCCAGGAATTCCGGGTGGCCGAGGCCGACAACGGTGCCCAGCGCACCGTTGTCGGCTGTGGTGCCCTCCACGTTCTGTGGGAGGACCTCGCCGAGGTACGCACGGTCGCGGTGGACCCGGTGGCCCAAGGACACGGAGTGGGCCACCGGATCGTCGCCGAACTCCTGAGCACGGCCCGCGAGCTGGGGGTGCGCAGGGTCTTCTGCCTGACCTTCGAGACCCGGTTCTTCGGCCGGCACGGGTTCCGGCCGATCCAGGGCACACCGGTCTCCCCGCGCGTCTACGAGGAGCTTCTGCGCTCCTACGACGAGGGGGTCGCCGAGTTCCTGGACCTGGAGCGGGTCAAACCGAACACGCTGGGCAACACGCGCATGCTGTTGTCCCTGGACGAGGGGGCCTGACCCGACACGGGACAAGCCCCCTCGTCACAACAGACGGAGCTGGCGGTCCTTCGGCCGTCGCCGGGTCGCGGTCTCCTCGTCCACCGGCATCGTCAGCCGGGACGGAATCGCCTCCAGGAACGAGGACGCGGCGTTCTCGACACGAGACCCCCGGCGGGTCCGCCGGCGGGCCCGGGAAAGGTAGAGGCGCCGTCTGGCCCGCGTGAGGCCCACGAAGAACAGCCGGCGTTCCTCCGCGTCGTCGTCACGCTCCGCCCCGGGGAAGCGCAAGGGCAACAGCCCCTCCTCGCAGCCGACGAGGAAGACCACGGGGTACTCCAGTCCCTTGGCCGCGTGCAGGGTCAGCAGCGACACCCGGTCGGCGCGCGGATCCAGGGCGTCGACCTCGGCGCCCAGGGACAACTCCGCGAGGAAGCCCTCCAGGTCGTCGCCGCATCGCCGGGCCAGGGGCGCCAGGAGCTCCCCCGCGGTGCGGACGGACGTGGTCAGACCCGTGTCACCGTGGTGCCGATCGCACAGTGCGGCGACCGCGTTGCGCACGCGCTCCTCGACACCCGCACCGGCGACCCGCGCCAGCTCTCCGGCGACCATGCGCACCGCCGGACGCGCCGTCAACCGGTCGTGGGAACGCTTCTGGAACGGCACCCCGGCGTTGTCGAACGCGGCGGCGAGCGCCTCGCTCTGGGCGTCGGTGCGGTAGAGCACGCAGAAGTCACCGAAGGACAGCCCCTCCTCCCCGTCCTCCCCCACGCGCCCGCTGTCCAGCGAGTGCAGGGAGGTGCCGCCCAGCAGGCGGTCGATCGCCCGCGCGACGAACGACGCCTCGGCGCGTTCGTCCGCGGCGACGTGGATCCCGATCCGCGGCGGATCGGAGAAGTCCCCGACGGCCCGCAGCTCGCGGCCCGGCACCAGGGAGGCCGGCGCGATCGCCTGCACGGCGGCGTCCACGATCGTCGCGTTGGACCGGTAGTTGCGTGAGAGGCGGACGGTCCGCGCGGCCGGGAAGTCCTCGGTGAAACGCAGGAAGAAACCCACGTCGGCGCCACGGAACCCATAGATGGCCTGGTCGGGATCGCCGATCGCGGTGATGTCCCCGTCAGGGGCGGTGAGCAGGCGCAGCAGCCTGTACTGCGCGGCGTCGACGTCCTGGTACTCGTCCACGCCGATCCACCGCCAGCGGCGCCGGTAGCGCTCGACGAGCCCGTTGTCCGCCTCGAGCAGGCGGACCGGCAGGGCGAGCAGGTCGGTGAAGTCCACGAGGTCCTGTTCGCGGAGCCGCCGCTCGTAGGCGCCCGCCTCGCCCTCGTCGGCCGCCGCGGTGGCTCCTCGCGCCGTCGCCTCGTCACGGGCCTCCAGGAGGCGACGGGCCGAGGCCGGGGAGCCGGTCACCTCGGTGGCGACCTCCAGCCTCCGGGCGTCGTCGGCGACCTGGAAACGGGCGGACAGGCCGACGCGCTCGTACTGCTCGCGCAGGATGAGCGCGCCCAGGCCGTGGAAGGTCGTCACGGTCATCGACCGCGCCCGCGCTCCCACCAGGTCCGTCAACCGCTCGCGCAGCTCCTCCGCGGATCTCCGGGTGAAGGTGATCGCCAGGCACTGTTCGGCCGCCAAAGCGCCCTCGGTGACCAGATGGGCGATCCGGTGCGTGAGGGTGCGGGTCTTGCCGGTGCCGGGCCCCGCGATGATGAGCAGGGGACCGGGAGGGCTTCCGGCGGCCGCGCGCTGCTCCGGATCGAGGCCGGTGAGCAGGTTCGAGGAACGCAAGGGGGGCTCGTCGCCTTCCGCGGGAAAGAGCGCGGGCTCCCCCTCGTCGGTCCCGTCGTGGGCGAGCGGGTCCGCGTCGTCCTTGCCGGAGGGCCACGGCTCGGAGAACAGGTCGGCCGTGGTGTCGGAGAGGGGAGCGTCGGCACGCGCCGCCCCGGGGCCGTCGCGCCGGGTGGTGGGGCGCGGCCGCGTCCTCCCCTTCTTCGCGTCACCGGCGCGCCGTGCCTCCTTGGGGACGATCTCGTGCTCCTCGAACAGGGCGGGGGCGTTCGCCGAAGCGGTCAGCTCCTCGGGCCGGAACATCCGGATGACGCCGTACTCGCCGTCGTAACCGGCGTCCCGGATGACCTCGCCGCGCCGCAACCGGCCGATCGCCTCGCCCAGCAGTTCGCCGCCGACCCGGGTCACCTCGTCCAGGGGAACGGATTGCAGGATGCTCAGCTCGGGGCCGATCTCACCCACGAGCCGGGCCACCTCGCCGAGCACCCGCTTGCTCTTCGGACCGACGCCGACGATCTCGCTGACGATCTCGGGCAGGGGGACCAGGTTGGTGAATCCCGCGGCGCCCGGAACCTGATATCCCACGGGGCGGTCGGCGAGTTCGTGGACACGGTGGAAAACGCCCACGGTCAACGGCCGGCCGCACACGGGACAGCGGCCTCCGTGCTCACGGGTGAGTTCCGGTTCGAACCGAATGCCGCACTTGCGATGCCCGTCGAGGTGGTACTTGCCCTCTTCCGGAAAGAACTCGACCGTTCCCCGGAAGCCCTCGCCGGTTTCCAGCGACCTTCGGATGGCGTAGTAGTCCAGGTCGGTGTCGAAGCGGGTCGCCTCGCGAGCCAGCATCGGGGGTGAATGCGCGTCGGAATTGCTCACGAGGGTGTAGGAGTCGAGAGAAGACACCATCCAGTTCATCGCCGGGTCGCTGGAAAGTCCGGTCTCCACGGCGAAGACGTGCTCGGCCAGATCCACGTAACAGTCGGCGATCGCGTCGAAACCCGATTTGGATCCCAGCGCCGCGAACCACGGGGTCCACACGTGGGCGGGCACCAGATAGGAGCCAGGGTCGCTGGAAAGCGTGATCTCCAGCAGATCGCGTGAATCGAGGCCGAGGATGGGGCGTCCGTCGGAAGCGAGATTGCCGATCTTCGCCAAATCGGCCGTGATCGCCTCGGCAGCCGTCATGCTCGGGGCGTAGAGCAAATGGTGGACCTTGCGGGTGCGCTCGTCCCGCTTGTAGATGGTCGAGATCTCCACCGACAGCATGAAGCGAGGGAGGCGGCTACTGGCGGGAGGGAGGGTTCGGGCGATCTGTCGCTCGATTTCGGGCTTCAGCCGGAACAGGCCCGGCTCGGCCGGGACGAGTTTGGTGTGCAGCTCCTCGCGCCAGGCAGGGTGAGTGAAATCACCCGTACCGACCACGTCAATGCCCTTGCGGGCGGCCCACCAGGCGAGGTGTTCAAGGTCGCAATCCTTACTGCAAGCCCGCGAGTACTTGGAGTGAATATGTAGATCTGCGTGGAACTCCACGATCAGGCCCTCCCAATGCCCTCGATGTCGGACTCGCGGGCGCATACGCGATCCTCGCGTGGATGCCCGTTCCTTCCCGCTACGATGCCACGATCCCATGACCGGCCTGGCACGACCGCCAATGAGGGGCAGGCGAGAGCCGGTCCCGAGGGGCGCTCTGTGCAAAGTGCCCAAGAACCGGCCGGGTTCTGGTTCATCCCGCACATGGCGCGGGCCTGGGTGATCCAGTTCGATATTGCTGGATCCCTCTGTCTTCACGGAGGAAGGTTTCTCTTCGCCGAGAGGGGCCCGGTCCCTCATTATCGTCCGCCGGTCTTCGCGGATCCCTTGTCTTTAAGGGCTTCCGGCAAGTGGGACATACCGGTCCGCTAAGGGGGAGTGGGTTAACCCGGGAGGGGTAAAGGGGATCCGGCGCCCTCGGTGGACGGAACCGGATCACATGGTGTCTATGATGTCGAGGGCGTGTTAGTGGGGGGCGGGAGAGACCGGCTTGACGCGCGCGTAAGCTGGCCAGTACCCCCAGACGGGTAATTACTGCATAAAGTCACAACAAGGAAGGGGCCTGCGTTCGATGTGGGACGTATTGTCGGCGCTGCTCCCCCCTGCTGTTGTCGCGACGGTCTTCTGCACGTTCATCTATCGGCTGCTCCGTAAGGAGATGGCGCCAAGAACGTCGGATGGGCGGCTCGTCGGTTCTCCCGGCACCGCGTCGAGTACCGAGCCCGCGGCCGCCGATTCGGTGGCGCCGGTGGATACCGATGCCGTTACCGCCGAAGGCGGGGCAAAGGACGGGCAGGACTCCACGCCGGAAGTCACCGGTGCGGAGCGTGGCTCGACCGATCGCTAACTGGCAACGTTAGGGAATGGGGCGCGTCCCCAGCGTTATCGGTCCCGGCCGTCAGGCCGGGGCCGTATCGAGCCTTGGGGCCGAAAAACCGAGAGACGGCACCGGACCGGCATAGCGGGATGGCGACTTTCGCCGCGCCGAGAATTGTCTTTCCCGTTCTATCCGGTATAGCTTTATATTCAAGTGCTCATCGCACTGCTCTGCTGAAAGGTCTGTATCCATGGCGCAAAAGGTTCAGGTACTTCTCGTCGACGACCTCGACGGCGGCGAGGCGGAGGAGACCGTCTCCTTCGCCGTCGACGGCTCGTCCTATGAGATCGACCTCAGCGGCAAGAACGCGGCCAAGCTGCGCGACGCGCTCGCTCCGTTCGTCGAGGCTGCCCGCAAGGCGCCGGCGAAGAGCGGTCGGAGCAGCCGTCGCCAGCAGCGCAACGCCCCCAGCCGTGAGCGCAGCGCCGAGATCCGGGCGTGGGCCAAGGCTGCGGGCAAGCAGGTCAACGAGCGTGGCCGCATCCCGGCCTCGATCGTCGCCGAGTACGACGCCGCCCAGCAGCGCTAGGAGCGCTAGGCTCGTCTTCCTGCCGCGCCCGACCCGGCGCGAATGCGGTCTGCCGCGCACCCGGTAATCGGTTCTCGATCACCGACGGGACTTGTTCGCTGAGAGCAAATTCCGGCACGAACGCCCATCACGGCCCGTGCGTCCCCACCTGTTCGGGGGCCGCGGGCCGTTCGCTTGCGGCGTACTTGGAACATCGAAGGCCCGATTGGTAGTTGGATGAGGGTGAACGCCCTATCGTCGGGGAAAGTCTCTTGCACGGCCCGTGTGTGGACGGGACGTGTGGGATGTGCTCGCCGGGGCGCCGGCAAAACCGGTGGCGCGGTGGAGACGGGTGCGGGAGCGCCCTCCAGGGGGACTTTCTCCTTGAAGGGCCGATATGCGGAAAAGTGAGGGTCGGAACTTCCGTCCCTGCCTGACCGCTCTGTGAGGAGCGACGAGACATGTTCGAGAGGTTTACCGACCGCGCACGGCGCGTGGTGGTCCTGGCCCAGGAAGAGGCCAGGATGCTCAACCACAACTACATTGGTACGGAGCACATCCTGCTCGGCCTCATCCACGAGGGTGAAGGCGTCGCTGCGAAGGCTCTGGAGAGCCTCGGCATCAGCCTCGAGGCGGTCCGGCAGCAGGTGGAGGAGATCATCGGGCAGGGCCAGCAGGCCCCCTCCGGCCACATTCCCTTCACCCCGCGCGCGAAGAAGGTCTTGGAGCTCTCTCTGCGCGAGGCCCTGCAGCTGGGGCACAACTACATCGGTACGGAGCACATCCTGCTCGGCCTCATCCGCGAGGGTGAGGGCGTGGCGGCCCAGGTGCTGGTCAAGCTCGGCGCCGACCTCAACCGGGTCCGCCAGCAGGTCATCCAGCTCCTCCACGGCTACCAGGGCAAGGAGCCGCAGGCCACGGGTGCCTCCTCGGAGTCGACTCCGTCGACCTCCCTGGTGCTCGACCAGTTCGGCCGCAACCTGACCCAGGCCGCGCGCGAGAGCAAGCTCGACCCGGTCATCGGCCGGGACAAGGAGATCGAGCGCGTCATGCAGGTGCTGTCGCGCCGGACCAAGAACAACCCGGTGCTCATCGGCGAGCCCGGTGTCGGCAAGACCGCCGTGGTCGAGGGCCTGGCCCAGAAGATCGTCAAGGGCGAGATCCCCGAGACGCTCAAGGACAAGCAGCTCTACACGCTGGACCTCGGCGCGCTGGTCGCCGGCAGCCGCTACCGCGGTGACTTCGAGGAACGCCTGAAGAAGGTCCTCAAGGAGATCCGCACCCGCGGCGACATCATCCTGTTCATCGACGAGCTGCACACCCTGGTCGGAGCGGGTGCCGCCGAGGGCGCCATCGACGCGGCCTCCATCCTCAAGCCGATGCTGGCCCGCGGCGAGCTCCAGACCATCGGCGCGACCACGCTGGACGAGTACCGCAAGCACCTGGAGAAGGACGCCGCGCTCGAACGCCGGTTCCAGCCGATCCAGGTCGACGAGCCCACGATCAAGCACACGATCGAGATCCTCAAGGGCCTGCGCGACCGGTACGAGGCCCACCACCGCGTCTCCATCACCGACAGCGCGCTGGTCGCCGCGGCGCAGCTCGCCGACCGTTACATCAGCGACCGCTTCCTGCCGGACAAGGCGATCGACCTCATCGACGAGGCCGGTTCGCGGATGCGCATCCGCCGGATGACCGCCCCGCCGGACCTGCGCGAGTACGACGAGAAGATCGCCCAGGTGCGCCGCGACAAGGAGTCCGCGATCGACGCGCAGGACTTCGAGAAGGCCGCGTCCCTGCGCGACGACGAGAAGCAGCTGCTGGCCAAGAAGGCGCAGCGGGAGAAGGAGTGGAAGGCCGGCGACATGGACGTCGTCGCCGAGGTCGACGAGGAGCTCATCGCCGAGGTCCTCGCCACGGCCACCGGCATCCCGGTCTTCAAGCTCACCGAGGAGGAGAGCTCCCGGCTGCTGCGCATGGAGGACGAGCTCCACAAGCGCGTCATCGGCCAGGAGGACGCCATCAAGGCGCTCTCCCAGGCGATCCGGCGTACCCGCGCCGGCCTGAAGGACCCCAAGCGTCCGGGTGGGTCGTTCATCTTCGCCGGCCCCTCCGGTGTCGGCAAGACCGAGCTGTCCAAGACGCTGGCGGAGTTCCTGTTCGGTGACGAGGACGCGCTGATCCAGCTCGACATGAGCGAGTTCATGGAGAAGCACACCGTCTCCCGGCTGTTCGGCTCGCCTCCCGGCTACGTCGGCTACGAGGAGGGCGGTCAGCTCACGGAGAAGGTGCGGCGCAAGCCGTTCTCGGTCGTCCTGTTCGACGAGATCGAGAAGGCCCACACCGACATCTTCAACTCGCTGCTCCAGGTTCTCGAAGAAGGCCGGCTCACCGACGCCCAGGGCCGCAACGTCGACTTCAAGAACACCGTCATCATCATGACGACGAACCTGGGCACCCGGGACATCTCCCGCGGCGTCTCCATGGGCTTCGCCAAGGAGGATGACAAGAAGACCAACTACGACCGGATGAAGGCGAAGGTCGGTGAGGAGCTCAAGCAGCACTTCCGGCCCGAGTTCCTCAACCGCGTGGACGACATCATCGTCTTCCACCAGCTCACCGAGACCGAGATCATCACGATCGTGGACCTGATGATCGCGCGGCTGGACGAGCGCCTCAAGGACCGCGACATGGGTCTGGAGCTGCGCCCGGCGGCCAAGACGATCCTCGCCGAGCGCGGGTACGACCCGGTTCTGGGAGCCCGGCCGCTGCGCCGGACGATCCAGCGCGAGATCGAGGACGCGCTCTCGGAGAAGATCCTCTACGGCGAGCTGAAGGCGGGACAGATCGTCATCGTCGACGCCGAGGGCAGCGGCACGGACGCGAAGTTCACCTTCCGGGGCGTGCCGAAGCCGGCGTCGGTCCCTGACACGCCGCAGGTCGAGACCGCCGCGGGCAAGGGCGACTGAGGTCCCGTCCGCTTCGGGTGACGAAGGGGTGGCCGTAATGGCCACCCCTTTCCCGTGTCCACGAGCCGGTGCCCGCCGGCATCGGCCGGTAGTGTCCGGACCGTGACGAATCCAGCAGACCCCCCATCCGGCCCGGCCGGCGGCCCTGAGGGTCCGCGCGTTCCCGGGCCGCACCCTCCCGGTGTGCCCGGGCCGGGACCTCTGCCCGGGCCGGGCGTGCCCGCCCCCGGCCCGTATCCACCCGGTTTCCCCCACCCACCGCACGGGTCCGCGGCGTGGCCGCCCGGACCTCCTCCGCAGGCTCCCGGCGGCCCGTATCCGCAGGGGCCCGGAGGCGCCCATCCGCACGGTCCGTATCCGCCGGGGGCTCCCCCCGGCTTCCGCCCGCCGACTCCGCCCCGACGCGGCCCGCGAGCGCTGTGGTGGGTGCTGGGGGCCGCGGCGCTTGTCGTCGTGCTCCTGGTCGGCGCCGGCGCGACCGTCCTCCTCCTGGGCGGAGGAGCGTCGGGCCCCCACCCGGGCCTGGCCGAGGGGCGAAGCGAGGCCGGTGACATCGACGGCGTGCAGACATTCGACGGCCTGTCGATGAACCACGTCACCGGGACGGTCGACTACCCGCAGAATCCGCCCGTGGGCGGCGACCACGCGGCGGTCTGGCTCAACTGCGGTGTCTACGCGGAGGAGGTGCCGGCGGAGAACGCCGTCCACTCCCTGGAACACGGTGTCGTCTGGATCACCTACGACCCAACCATCGACGACGGGCAGGTCGACCTGCTCACCGGGCTGTACCGGCCGGGAAGCTACCTTCTGGTCAGCCCGGTCCCCGGTCTGCCGGCGCCCGTGGTGGCCTCGGCCTGGGGAAAGCAGCTGGGGGTGGACGACGCCGGCGACCCGCGTCTCCAGGAGTTCATCGCCCGCTACGAGCAGGGACCGCAGACACCGGAGCCCGGCGCCCCCTGTTCGGAGGGGATGGGCGAGCCCAGCGTCGGCGAGGCCGGCAGCATCGGGGTGTGACCCCGTCGCTCACCCGGGCAGAGCGTAGGTGCCGTCCTCCAGGGGGTCGACCAGACCGTCGGCGACGAGCGCGTCCAGCGCTCGCTCGCGCTGCACGCTCTTGTCCCAGACCGCGTCGAGCGCCTCCTTGGCCACCGGGCCGGGGGCCTCGCGCAGCACCGCGAGGAGCCGGCCCCGGACCTGGCGGTCCGTTCCGGCGTAGGTCTGTCCGCGCCGGGGCGGGCCGTCGTGCGGGGGGCGGCCGGCGAGGACCCAGGAGCACCGGTCCAGGATGGGGCAGTCGGCGCACTTGGGGGAGCGGGCCGTGCACACGAGCGCGCCCAGCTCCATCACGGCCACGCCCCAGCGCGCGGCCACGGCTGGCGCGTCCGGCAGCAGGGACTCCGCCAACCTCACCTCGGCCTTGGTCTGGGTTTTCGGAGGGTACTCAATTCCGGTCTCCGCCCGCGCGAGCACCCGGCGCACGTTGGTGTCGAGGATCGCGTGGCGCTGCCCGAACGCGAAGCTCGCGACCGCCGCGGCGGTGTAGGGGCCGACCCCGGGAAGGGCCAGCAGGTCGGAGTGGGAGTCGGGCACCCGCCCGTCGTGCCGTTCCACGATCGCCCGGGCGCAGGCGTGCAGGTTGAGCGCGCGACGGGGGTAGCCGAGCCGGTTCCACATGCGTACGGCCTCGCCCGCGGGTTCCGCGGCGAGGTCGGCCGGTCGAGGCCAGCGCTCCACCCACGCCTCCCAGGCGGGCAGCACCCGCACCACGGGCGTCTGCTGGAGCATGATCTCGCTGATCAGGATCTCCCACGGGGTGGCCTCGGGACGTCGCCACGGAAGGTCGCGAGCGTTGGCCTCGTACCATGCGAGAACCGCTGTGCTGTAAGGGTTTTCGTTCATGCGTAATCAGTTGCCCAACGGCGGGTTGAGTAGGTGCAAAGTCGGAAAGCCGGGATACTACGCCCATGCCCTCAAGCACTGGACCCGTGAGTTCCGAGACGTACATGAAACGGCGTGTCTTCGTGCTGGCCGGGATACTTCTGATAGTGGCGCTGATCGCCTATGCCTGCTCGGCCTCCCCCTCGGACGACGGGGAGCGGGCGGCCGGCGTGTCCCCTGATCCCGGTACCGGTGCGTCGCCCGATTCCTCCGCCTCGCCCAGTATCGCAGCATCGCCCTCCACCGGTGCCGGTTCGGAGGACGGGGACCCCGCGGGGGACGAGGACGCGGGCGGGTCCGAAGGGGCGGCCGGCGAGGGCGGGGAAGGCTCCGGGGGAGGGGCCGGCGGTCCCGGCGCCGCGGCCCCCGCGGGAGGCGGGGACGGCGGGGCAGCGCCCGACATCCCGGCCCCGCAGCGCTCCGAGGACCCCTGTCGTCCCCAGGACGTCGTGGTGACCCTCGCGACGGACCGCACCGACTACGCCTGGGACGCCCAGCCCAAGATCGAGGTCACCGTGGTCAACACCGCGGAGCAGACCTGCACGATCGACGTCGGGCCCAAGGCGATGGAGCTGCGCATCACCTCGGGTGAGGACCGGATCTTCTCCACCGCCGACTGTGTCGAGGGGCGGGGCACCGACAACGAACAGCTGCGCCGCGGGGTGCCGCTCACGACGACCGTCACCTGGGAGCGCGAACGCTCCTGGCCGGACTGCCGCGAAGCGGACAGCCAGGCCCGTCCGGGCACCTACGTCGTGACGCTGTACGGCGACTACGTCAACGGGGCCGAGCCACAGGTCTTCCGGCTCAACTGAGACGGTGGCCGGGTAGGGCACCCGGCCACCATCCTCAACGACGCTGTTTCGCGGGCAGGGCGAGGCGGAGCGCCTCGCCGAGGTCCTCGACGCCGATCGCCTCGATGCCGTCGACGGGTTCGTCGCTGTTGTGCGGGACGATGGCCTTGGTGAAACCGAGCCGTTGCGCCTCGGAGAGCCGCCGTTGCACGCCGCTGACCGCGCGCACGTCCCCGGCCAGCCCGACCTCGCCGATGGCGATGAAGCCGCGTGGCAACGCGAGGTCGGTGTGGGAGCCGGCCAGCGCGAGGGCCAGGGCCAGATCGATCGAGGGTTCGCCGAGCCGCACCCCGCCGACGGTGGAGGCGTAGACGTCGGAGGAGCCGATGCGCAGGCCCGCCCTGCGCTCCAGTACCGCCATGACCATCGCGACCCGGGCGGAGTCCAGCCCCGAGGTGGCGCGTCGCGGCTGGGGCAGCGCGGTGGGCGCGACGAGCGCCTGGACCTCGGCGATCAGGGGGCGACGTCCCTCAAGGGTGACCGTGACGCAGGTGCCCGGGACGGGCTCGTTGCGGCGGGTCAGGAACAGGCCGCTGGGGTCGGGCAGGCCGATGATGCCGGAGTCGGTGAGCTCGAAACAGCCGACCTCGTCGGTGGGGCCGTAGCGGTTCTTGACCGCGCGCAGCATCCGCAGCCGGGAGTGGCGGTCGCCCTCGAACTGCAGCACGACGTCGACCAGGTGCTCCAGCAGCCGGGGACCGGCGATGGAGCCGTCCTTGGTGACGTGGCCGACCAGCACGGTGGCGATGCCACGGGCCTTGGCCAGTCTGATCAGGGACCCGGCGACCTCGCGGACCTGGGTGACGCCGCCGGGAACCCCCGGGACGTCGGGCGAGCTCATGGTCTGCACGGAGTCGACGATGAGCAGTTTCGGCGCGATCTCGTCGACGTGGCCCGCCAGCGCCGCCACCGAGGTCTCGGCGGCGAGGAACAGTTTGGAGGACAGCGCCCCCAGGCGTTCGGCGCGGAGACGGACCTGGCCGGTGGACTCCTCACCGGTGACGTAGAGCACCGGCCCGGAGTCGGCGCACAGCGCCGCCACCTCGAGCAGCAGGGTGGACTTGCCCACGCCGGGCTCGCCGGCGAGCAGGAGGACGCCTCCGGGGACCAGGCCGCCGCCGAGGACGCGGTCGAGCTCCTCCAGACCGGTGGGGGCGGCATGGGCGGCTTCGACGTCGATCTCGGTGATGGGGCGGGCGGGGGAGCTGACCTTGGCCGCCACCAGGCCTCCCGAGACGGCGGGACCGACCTCCTCGACGGTGCCCCACGCCTGGCACTCGCCACAGCGGCCGACCCATTTGAGGGTGGTCCAGCCGCACTCGGCGCACCGGAACGTACTTTTCGCAGACCTGGCCATGTCTGCACGCTAGCGTGTCCCGGTGACACTCCGTACGGTCCTCCACAGCCCCGCGCCGTGGACGGCGGGACCGCTGCCTCGCCGGCGGCAAGCGTCACGGCTGGTCCGATCGGCCCACCGCAGCGACATATCAGACATGCCGTCGGGATGACCGGCACAGTCCTCCCCAAATGCGTCACTGTACGTATACAATTCGTCGCGTCAAGTGAATGACCGTTGTCGGCCTGTTCGTTGACCGAACGGCGGGGGCGGGTCACGTTCGAGTTCCCGGCCTTCGCGTTCCCGAGGAGGAAAGCGCGTGTCCCCCACCACCACCGCACGTCGTCTCACGGCCGTCGCGCTCAGCGCCGCAGGAGTCCTGGCCCTGGCCACCGTCCCCGCCCAGGCCGAGGCGGCCACCGCGGACGTCACGGGACGCTACGTCGCCCTCGGCGACTCCTTCACCGCGGGACCGCTCATCCCGGGACAGTACGGCAGGCCGGTGTTCTGCCTGCGCTCCCGGAAGAACTACCCCAACCTGGTCGCGCAGGCGCTCGGCTCGGCCGAGTTCCACGACGCCAGCTGTTCCGGGGCGACCACCGAGCACATGACCCGGCCCCAAGGACTGCCGCTCGACACCGAGAACGCCCCCCAGCTCGACGCCCTCACCCCCGACACCGACCTCGTCACCCTGGGGATCGGGGGCAACGACTTCGGCTTCGCGGAGATCCTGATCACCTGCGCCACGTTGAGCGCCACCGATCCCGCCGGCGACCCCTGCCGGGACCGCTACGTCGACGACGAGGGCGGCGACGAACTGGCCCGACGAGCGGACGAGACCGGGGAGAAGGTCGCCGCGGTACTCGCCGAGATCGCCGAGCGCAGCCCTGAGGCGACCGTGGTCGTCGTCGGCTACCTGCAGATCCTGCCGGCCGAGCGCGGATGCTGGCCGCTGGTGCCCATCGCCCGTGGGGACGTCGCCTACCTCGACGCCGCGCAGAGCGACCTCAACACGGTCCTGGCGAAAGAGGCGGCCGAGGCCGGCGCGGTGTTCGTGGACGTCGGCGAACGAGGGCACGACGTATGCGCCGCCGCCGACGAGAAGTGGGTCGAGGGCATCTTCCCCACCCGGCCGGCCGCCCCGGTCCACCCCAACGCCTCGGGCATGGCGGCGACCGCGCAGCGCGTCTTGGAGGCGGTCGGCGTCGAACAGGCCCCATTGGCCTAGGCGCCGAGGGCGGGTCCGGGAGGGCGCGGCCCTCCGGCCGTGTCGTCCCGGGCGGTACCGGTGGCGAAGACGGGGGCGGGGATCGGGAACCGGATCCGATCCCACGGAGTCCCATGAGGGTCATTCCATCTCAGACCGGGACGGACTTCCCGCTGTCCCGGCGCAGTGAAAGAGGCCCCCGTGACGTCCCCCGCCAGGAAGCGACTGTCCCGAGCCGTGGTCATGACGCCGGTCGCCGTCGGTGCGACCCTCGCGCTCTCCGGCTGCGGCCTGCTCTTCCCGTTCCCCTTCGTCCCCGCCCCCGAGCCCGAGGTGCCGATCGAGGAGACCGTGCCCGCCCAGCAGGCCGACGGTACCGAGGGCCTCGTCTCCGGTGACTACCGCACCGGGCCGATCCCGGCGTCCTCCCCGGAGTTCGACGAGTCCACCCTGCCGGCGGAACCGGGTGACACCGCCACCCCCACCGAGCAGATCGAGTGGGAGGTCCTCAAGAGCGCGAACCAGGCGTCGCTGCTCTATGACCCCTCCTCCACCGCGGAGTGCACCGAGACGCAGGCGTCGGTGGACGAGACCATCGACTGCACCGTCACCTACCAGGGGCTCCAGATCCCCTACACGGTCGACGTCACCGGCGGCTCCTACATCTTCAGCTACGAGTACCGCGCCGACAGCGTCCCGATGGTCCGCGACGTGGTCGAGGACGCGCTGCGCTACTGGGCCGACGCCGAGGCCGTGCGCTGCGACATGGACGAGGCCCAGCTCGCCACCCCCGACATCGACAGCGGGGTCGTGTGCGACGCGCAGACCGAGTACGGGGTGGAGTCCTACAACGTCGAGGTGAGCGCCTACGGCTACGTCAGCTTCACCATGGTCTGAGCCGGACGGGCTCGCCCGCCGGTCTGTGCGGGCGGGAACGGCCTCAGTACTCCCGCCACCACAGGTTGACCGCGTAGTCCACCTCCAGCCCCTCGTGCGAGGCGATGACCTCTTGGGCGATCGCGGCGGAGAACTCGATGCGGACCACCGCCTCGAAGTCCTCACGCCGTTCGAAGCGCCACCGCATGTCCAGCGGCCGGCGCGCAAAGCCCTGACGGCTCCAGAACCGCTCGACCGCCACGGGGTCGTACGAGGGCAGGAAGCGGCGGAACCAGCGGCCGAAGGTGCTGCGGGTGGCGTCGTTGTCGATGACGAAGGCGACGCCGCCTCGCCGCATCACCCGCTCCAGTTCGGCGAGACCGGGCTCACATCCGGGGCCGAAGAAGTACGCCCAGCGGGCGTGCGCGACCTCCACGGAGGCGTCGGCGACGGGCAGGCTCTGGGCGACCCCGGTGCGCACCTCGACGTTGGGCAGGTCGCGGACGCGCGCGCGGGCGACGGAGGCCAGGGCGGCGTGCGGTTCGACGCCCACGACCCCGCGGGCGCGCTCCGCGAAGTAGGGCAGGTGGTAGCCCGTGCCGCAGCCGATGTCGAGGACGTGTGCGCCGTCCCAGTCGCGGATGGCGCGCATGGCGGCGTCGATCACCCCGTCAGGATCCACCGCCCGGTTCTCCAGCTCATAGACCTGCGGGCTGTTCCAGATGTTGGGGCTGGGAATCGCCCCCGACGGCGTCGCGTTCACTCGGCAGACGCTATCCGCATCATTGGCGTGCGAGCCAATTTCCGTTACAACGCATAGGGTTGATGAGGTGAGCGCTATCCAGGTTCCAGACGCGCCTGTCGTCCTCTCGACAGCGTCGGTCTACCCGGAGAAGACCCCCGCGGCCTTCGAGATCGCCGCTGAGCTCGGCTACGACGGTGTCGAGGTCATGGTCACCGGTGAGCCGGCCAGCCAGGACGTCGACATGCTGCGGCGGCTCTCCGACTATCACCAGGTCCCCATTCTCGCCGTCCACTCGCCCTGTCTGATCGTGACCCAGCGGGTGTGGGGACGCGACCCCTGGGTCAAGCTGGTCCGCTCCAAGGAGATGGCCGAGACCCTGGGGGCGCGGACGGTCGTCGTCCACCCCGCCTTCCGCTGGCAGCGCGAGTACGCCAAGGAGTTCGAGACGGGACTGGCGCGCATGCAGGAGGAGACCGACATCGTGTTCGCGGTCGAGAACATGTACCCGGTCCACATGCGCGGTAAGGAGGTCGTCCCCTACGCGCCCAGCTGGAACCCGCTCGACCGCGACTACCCCGACGTCACCCTCGACCTCTCCCACACCGCCATGTCGCGCTCCGACGCGATGGACATGGCCGCGCAGTTGGGCGACCGGCTGTCCCACGTCCACCTCGCCGACGGTCTGGGCGGCCAGAACATCGACGAGCACCTGATCCCCGGGCGCGGCAACCAGCCCTGCGCGGAACTGCTCGAACACCTCGCCGGCACGGGGTACGACGGTCAGATCGTCCTGGAGGTCAGCACCCGCAAGGCACCCGACCGCGAGACCCGGCGTACCGAGCTGGCCGAGGCGCTGGCGTTCGCCCGCCTGCACTTCGCGAGGGCCGGCGGGGGGACGGGCGAGAGGCCGGACCGCCGTGAGCGCATCGCCCTGCGGCGCGCGACCGCCCAGACCGCGCCCCGACGGTTCTCGGCCGGCCCCGACGGCACGATCGTCGACGAGACCTGAACCGGGACCCGTGGCACGTACCGGACGGCGTCCCGGCGCGACCGTGACCCGGGAGCGGATCCTCGAGGTCGCCCGCGAGGAATTCGCCGACAAGGGGTACACGGGCGCCTCCGTTCGCGGTATCGCCCGGGCCGCCGGCGTCGACCCCGCGCTCGTGCACCACTTCTTCGGGGCCAAGGAACAGGTGTTCGTCGCCGCGATGCGGCTGCCCTACGATCCCGCCGAGGTGCTGCGCGGGATCACGGCCTCCTCCTCCCGGCACGACCGCGCCGAGGCGCTGCTCCGCTTCCTGCTGGGGGCGTGGGAGGATCCCCGGACCCGGGGGCCGTTGCTGGCGCTGCTGCGCTCGGCGGCCGCCCACGACGCCTTCGCCGTGACCGTCAGGGGCTTCCTGGAGGACGTCCTCTCCCGGCACATCGCCGAGCGGTTCGAGGTTCCTCCGCTGCGCGCCACCGCGCTCCTCTCCCAGGTGTTCGGGTTGCTGGCGATGCGCTACGTGGTCGAGGTCGAGCCGTTGGCCTCGGCGACGGTCGACGACATCGTGGCGGTCTACGCGCCCGCCCTGCGCGCCCTCATCGACGCGGACGGTGCCGAGCCGGACGACGAGGGCCGGCGCGCGGGAACCGGCGAGCCAGGAGGACGTTGATGGACATCGGACCGTCCCCGCGGAGGCGGGACCGGCACGGGCCGCGCCCGTTTCCGGTCGGAGAGGGGACCGAGGCCCTGGTGCGGGCGGTGCGGCGGCTCGCCGACCAGGGGCTGTCCGCCTCCGTCGAGTACCACGGGGAGGAGGTCCGCCACCCCGAGCAGGTGTCGGCCGCCCTCCACCGGCACCTGCGTCTCCTGGACCGACTGGCAGCGGAGGGGCTCTCGACGGTGACCGAGCTGTCGGTGCACCCCACGGAACTGGGCCTGCACCTGGGCGCGGAGGGCGAAGCGCTGGCCGTGGCCTCTCTCGCCCGGCTCTGCGCCGGGGCCGAGCGGACGGGAGCGACCGTCACCGTGCGGGCGGGGACCGGGGGAACCAATGAGGCGGTATCGCGCCTCGTGGCCGCCGTGCGCACCGACCACCCCCGGCTCGGGGTGGAGGTCTGGCCCCGGTCGCGTCTCACGGGCGAGCCTCCCCTACGGCCCGGCTCCCGGGTCCGGCTGTGCTCGGGCGCTCCCGAGGGGGCACCTGCGGCCACGTTGCTCTCCCGTCATGAGGGTGACCTCGCCTATGTCCGCGCGCTGCGCCGGCTCATCGACAGCGGGGCCCAATTGGTGGTCGCCACCCACGACCCCCGTCTGATGGCGATCGCGGGCGCGCTCGCGGCGCTCGCGACGGAGGAGATCGAGTACCAGGTCGGTCGTGGCGCGCGTCCTCGTGACATCGGCGAGCCGGGTGCCCGGGTACGGGTCGGTCTCGCCTACGGCCCGGGACATCGTGGGAGTCCTCGCAGGGGTCCTCGACCGGTGTCCACACCGGGAGGACCGCCGTCGGCGCGCCTGGGGCCCGGACCGCTAACGTGGGACCCAGTCGAAAGGTAGGGGACCACATGATCGCGATCATCGGCGCGGGCAAGATGGGCGAAGCCCTGCTCGCCGGACT
Source organism: Marinactinospora endophytica (assembly GCF_054780875.1). Taxonomy (NCBI): domain Bacteria; kingdom Bacillati; phylum Actinomycetota; class Actinomycetes; order Streptosporangiales; family Nocardiopsidaceae; genus Marinactinospora; species Marinactinospora endophytica. The sequence continues at coordinate 112,572 of NZ_BAAGVM010000008.1, forward strand.
CCTCGGCACCGGCCACGCCGCCGCCGAGGTCCTCGTCACCGAGCCGCGGGCCGAACAGGCGCGGCGGTTGCGCGAGCGCTACGGGGTCGAGATCGTCCCGGCCGAGGAGGCCGCGCGACGCGCCGACACCCTCGTCCTGGCGCTCAAGCCCCAGGACATGGTCGACCTGCTCGTCGACGTCGCGCCCGCGATCAGCGGCGACACGCTGGTCATCTCGGTGGCGGCCGGCATCACGACCGGCCTGCTGGAGAAGCACCTGGTCGGTGACGTCGCGGTCGTGCGGGCGATGCCCAACACGCCGGCGGTCGTCGGCCAGGGGATGACCGCCATCGCGGCCGGCCGGCACGCCACCGCCGACCACCTCGACCGGGCCGAGGCGCTGCTCCGCCCGGTCGGCGAGGTGCTGCGCGTCGCCGAGCGGCACATGGACACGGTGACCGCCCTGTCGGGCAGCGGCCCCGCCTACTTCTACTTCATCGTCGAGACGATGATCGACGCCGGGGTGCTGATGGGCATGTCGCGTGACATCGCCGAGAAGCTGGTCGTGCAGACGATCGCGGGTTCGGCGTCCATGCTGCGCGACTCCGGGGAGCACCCCGTCGTGCTGCGCGAGGCGGTCAGCTCGCCGGGTGGGACCACCGCCGCCGCGGTCCGCGAACTCGAACGCCACGGCGTGCGCACCGCGTTCACCGACGCCATCGAGGCCGCCCGCGACCGCAGCCGCGAACTCTCCGAGGGCTGAACCCCGGCCGAGGCGGCTCCTCGGTCCCCCGACACCCCCGTACCTGACGACCCGGCGGAAGATGGACGTCCCCGATTTCGTTAGTGTGTGGTGGAACGCACACATCGACACGTTTTCCGCCGGGAGGGTGCATGTCCTGTTCGCTGCGCGTGGCGTGGGACGAGGGGCTGACGGCCTACAACTTCGGGCCGCAGCATCCGCTCGCGCCGGTCCGCGTCGAACTGACGATGGCACTGGCCCGCGAACTCGGCGTCTTCGACGCGCCGGGGGTCTCCTTCACCGGCGTCGAACCCGCGGACGACAAGTTGCTGGAGCTCGTGCACGATCGCCACTACATCGAGGCGGTCAAGCGGGCCGGCGTCACCTTGCAACCGGACGACCCCTACTACCTCGGCACCGCCGACAACCCGGTCTTTCCCAACATGCACGATGCCGCCGCGCTGATCTCGGGGGCCTCGGTCGCGGCGGCGCGCGCGGTGTGGGCGGGCGAGGCGCAGCACGCGGTCAACATCGCCGGTGGGCTGCACCACGCGATGCCCAAGCACGCCTGGGGTTTTTGCGTCTACAACGACGCGGCGCTGGCGATCGCCTGGCTGCTGGAGCAGGGTGCCAAACGTGTCGCCTACGTCGACGTGGACGTGCACCACGGCGACGGTGTGCAGAAGGTGTTCTACGACGATCCGCGGGTCCTGACGATCAGCCTGCACGAGTCACCGTTGACGCTGTTCCCCGGCACCGGCCGCCCGGGCGAGATCGGGGGACCGCGCGCCGAGGGGTACGCGGTCAACGTCGCCCTGCCGGCCGGCACCGGCGACGAGCGGTGGCTGCGGGCCTTCCACGCCGTCGTCCCCCCACTGTTGCGCGAGTTCCAGCCGGAGGTCCTCGTCACCCAGCACGGATGCGACACCCACACCCTCGACCCGCTCGCCAATCTCACGATGAGCCTGGACGGGCAACGGCTGGCCTACGCCGAGCTGCACCGGTTGGCCAAGGAGACCGCGGGAGGCCGTTGGGTGGTCCTCGGGGGCGGCGGCTACGAATTGGTGCAGGTCGTGCCACGGGCCTGGACGCACCTGCTCGCCGAGGTCACCGGGGCGTCGCTGGACCCCGACACGCAGACGCCGCAGGAGTGGCGGGAGTTCGTCCAGCGCCGCACCGGCGAGACCGCACCATTGCGGATGACCGACGGACGCGATCCCGGCCACGTGCCCTTCGAGGAGGGATTCGACCCCGCCGACCCGGTCGACCAGGCGATCCAGGAGACCCGCCGGGCGGTCTTCCCCTGCCATGGCATCGACCCGAACCTGTGATCCGGCCCGCCGGAGCAGTTGAACCCGGCGGGGAACGGGTATGAGGATGCCTCAATAGCCCGCGGAGGCCGGTAGCGGCGGGCACGCGATCCGAAAGGGGACATGGTGACGCCGCCCTCACGAGCGGAACTGATCGACCACCTGGTGCGGACGGGGATCGCGGGGCAGGTGGACACGCCCCGGCAGAACAACCTCAAGCACTACCACAGGCTCGTCGAGGGCGATCCGTACCACCAGTTCGGCCTCTCGTTCGCGCACGAATGGTCCTTCGGTGAGGTCCTCGCCCTGATGTCGAAGCGCTGCGGCGTGGTCGCCGACGAGAACTACCTGTGGGGCATCGACACGATCGACCCCGACCGCACCGTCGACGCGCTGGAGGCGGTGGCCGAGCGCATGGCCGAGGCGGCGCGCAACCGGGAGCGGATCCTGCTGGCCACCGGGCATCCGCGCAACCTGCTGGAGACCTACCAGGGGTGGAAGCGCGTCTTGACGGCCAACGGATGCCAGGTGGTGACGGCCGCGGCGGGCTACTCCTACGAGATCGAGGGCGAGCATCCGCCGAAGACGCGTGTCCTCACCTGGCGGGAGGACGTCGCGTTGGTCACCGACGGGCAACAGCCCCGGCACAGCCACCACCCCTTCGCGATGCAGGCCATCCTGGCCGACCTCACGGCGCGGAGTGAGCCGTGGCCGCAGCTGGTCATCGCCGACCACGGTTTCGCGGGGGCGGCGGCGCAGGCCGGCATCAACGTGGTGGGATTCGCCGATTCCAACGATCCGGCACTGTTCCTCGGCGAGCACGAGGGCAAACTGCACACCACGGTGCCGTTGGACGACGGATATCTCACCGACGACTACCGTCCGTTGTCCGACTACGTCCTGTCGCGGGCCGGACTCGCCTGAGGGCGGGCCGTTTTATACCCATCTCCTAAACCTCAGGGGCACCCTTCCCCACATGTAGCTGCAGGGACAGCAAAGCCAACCTTTCAATGCCGTGACCCCGGATTTACGCTGAAACCGGACGTGGCAGTAGTTACGGAACGACACACCGGCGTGGTGATGGGACGGAGTGGATCATCGCTTCGCACCCGCCACGGTGGCGACAGGGCAGGGACGAGTACGCCCACGTCCGGGAAAGAGGGCGGCGGAACATGAACGGTGGCAAGGCTCCTTTGGACGAGGTCAGGTTCCTGACCGTGGCCGAGGTCGCGACGATCATGCGGGTCTCCAAGATGACTGTCTACCGAATGGTCCACTCGGGGGTTCTCCCCGCCATCCGGGTGGGACGTTCCTACCGGGTGCCTGAACGAGCTGTCCACGACTACCTCCGAGAGGCGTTCGTCGAGGCCGGTTAGCAGCGGCATCCGGGACTCCCCGGAGCGGTGCACCCCGCCCACCGGCACCGGGGAACGGCCGGCCTTCGCGTCGGCACCGGATATCGGAATCCGCGGGCGTGTCTCCCCCGGCACGCCCGCCTCTCCCACCCCGGGGTGCGGGCCTCGGGGCCTGGGACCTGCCCGGACCGGGCCGAAGTCCTCTCGCGCAGGGCATCTACTACACTGTGTCGTTATTGAACGATGCCTGTTTCACCTCCTCTTTCGAGGTTTTGACGATGCCCTGTAATGAGCCCGGTGCCCGCACGCGCCCGGCGTTCCGGCGTTCGGTCGCCGCCCTCGCGGCGGTCATCGCGCTCACCGGTTGCGCCGGACAGGCCGCCACCGACTCCGGAAGCTCCAACGACCGCTACGTCGAGGGCGACGGGTCCACGACCGCGTTCGCGCCCGAGGACCGCACCCCCGCGCCCGCTGTCGAGGGGGAGACGATCGGTGGCGACCCCATCTCCCTCGACGATTACGAGGGAGACGTCGTCGTCGTCAACTTCTGGGCGAGCTGGTGCGCTCCCTGCCGCGCCGAGACGCCCGTCCTGGAGGAGGTCTACGGCGAGTACAAGGACGCCGGCCTGGAGTTCCTCGGGGTCAACATCAAGGACAACCGGACCTCCGCCGAGGCGTTCGAACGCAACCAGGAGGTCACCTACCCCAGCCTGTACGACCAGGCCGGCGAGGTCCCCCAGGCGTTCCGCGACACCGTTCCGCCCCAGGCGATCCCCAGCACGCTGGTCATCGACCGCGAGGGCCGCATCGCCGCCCGTGTCATCGGCGCCACCAACTACCGTGACCTGACCGGGCTCGTCGAGCCGGTCCTGGACGAGGGCGCCCGGGAGGACGCCGGATCCGCATGATCGCCGAAACGATCGTGCAGGGTTCGCTGCTGCTGGCGGTTCCGCTGGCGGCCGCGGCCGGATTGGTGTCGTTCCTGTCCCCGTGCGTCCTGCCGTTGGTGCCGGGCTACCTCTCCTACGTCACCGGTATGACCGGCGCGGACATCGCCACACGGCGCCGGGCGCAGGTCGCGGCGGCGGCCTCCGGTGACGCCGCGCGGGTCGAGACCGTCGATGACGCGCTGGCGGCTCGACGGTGGACCATGCTCGCCGGCAGCCTGCTGTTCGTCGCCGGCTTCACCGCGGTGTTCGTGGCGGTGGGGGTCTTCTTCGGAGGCGTCGGCGGTCTGCTGCTGGACTACTCCGATGTCATCACCCGCGTCCTGGGCGCCATGACGATCGTGCTGGGACTGGCCTTCATGGGCGTTGTGCCGGGACTGAACCGGGAGTTCCGGTTCCACCGGTTGCCGGCGGCGGGGGTGGCCGGGGCGCCTCTCCTGGGCGTGCTGTTCGGACTCGGCTGGACGCCGTGCATCGGCCCGACGCTGGCCGCCGTGCAGTCGCTGGCGTTCGTCGAGGGCAGTGTCGACCGGGGCGCGCTGCTGTCGCTGGCCTACTGCCTGGGCCTGGGTCTGCCGTTTGTCGCGGCGGCCCTCATGTACCGACGCGCCCTCGGCGCGTTCGACTGGGTCAAGCGCCACTACCGCGTCATCACCGCGGTCGGCGGCGCGTTGCTCGTGGTCGTGGGCCTGCTCCTGGTGTCCGGTCTGTGGACCGACGTCAACGCCATCATGCAGGGCTGGACCGCCAACTTCACGACGGTGATTTAGCAGTGACTTCCTTGAAGCCGGCCGGCGCGGCCGACAGCACCGGAAAAACGGGGACCAACAGTCCGCCCCGGCTCTCCGCCCTGGGGTGGGCGCGCTGGGCCTGGCGCATCCTCACCTCGATGCGGACCGCGCTGATCCTCCTCTTCCTGTTGGCGATCGGCGCCATCCCCGGTTCGGTCCTGCCGCAGCGCTCGGTCAGCGACGAACAGGTCCGCAACTACTTCCTGGACAACCCCGACCTCGCGCCGTGGCTCGACCGGTTCTACCTGTTCGACGTCTACTCCTCGCCCTGGTACGCCGCGATCTACCTGCTGTTGTTCGTCTCGTTGACGGGCTGCGTCCTGCCGAGGGCCGCCGCGCACTACCGCGCGATGCGGGCGCGCCCGCCGCGGACCCCGCACAACTTCGACCGCCTGCCCTACTCGGCGAGCTTCACCACCGCGGCGTCCCCGCAGACGGTGCTCGCCGAGGCGCGCGCCGCGCTCAAGGGGTACCGGATCGACACCAGGGACGATTCCGTGGCGGCCGAGAAGGGCTACCTGCGCGAGACCGGCAATGTCGTCTTCCACCTCGCCCTGCTCGGCCTGCTGATCGCCCTGGGCGCCGGTTCGCTCTTCGGTTACCGCGGCAACATGCTGATCATCGAGGGGGACGGGTTCGCCAACACGGTGACCTCCTACGACGCCTACGAACCGGGGACGTCGGTGGAACCCGGCGACCTCCAGCCGTTCTGGCTGAGGCTGGACGATTTCCAGGCCGAGTTCATCGAGGAGGGCGACCTCACCGGTCAGGCGGCCTCCTATGTCGCCGACGTGACCTACCGGGAGGCTCCCGACGCCCCCGAGCGCACCCACACCCTGGAGGTCAACCACCCCCTGTCGGTGGACGGCGCCCAGGTCTACCTGCTCGGCCACGGCTACGCGCCGGAGTTCACGGTGACCAACCCCGACGGCGAGGTCGTCTTCGACCAGGCGGTGCCGTTCCTGGACCGCCAGGAGGGCAATTTCGTCTCCGACGGTGTGGTGAAGGTGCCCGACACGGGAGCGGAGCAGCTCGGCTTCACCGCGGTGTTCCTGCCCTCGGCGGCCGAGACGGCCACCGGCGAGCTGACCTCCGACTTCCCCGGGGCCCGCAACCCGGTGGTCACGCTGCGCGCCTTCAAGGGCGACCTGGGGCTGGACAGCGGCGACTCCCAGTCGGTCTACCAGCTCTACACCGAACGGATGGAGGAGCTCGGGGACTCCCCGCAGCTCTCCCCGGGCGAGACCTGGGAGCTGCCCGAGGGAGCCGGGAACATCACCTTCACCGGCTACCGCGAGTACATCAGCGTCCAGGTCAACAGCGACCCGGCGCGTGTGCCGGCGTTGGTCGCCGCCGTCGCGGCGGTGCTGGGGCTGCTGTGCACGCTGTTCGTCCACCCCCGCCGCGCCTGGGTGCGGGCCAGGCCCGACGCCGACGGCCGCACCGTGGTCGAGGTCGGTGGCCTGGGCAAGACCGAAGGGGCCGGCGCCATCACCGAGCTGCACGGGATCAGCCTGCGGCTCCGGGACAGACTGCGGGAGCGTCCCGCTTCCGACGACACGAGCACCGAGAAGGAGTAGCCGGTGAACACCGTGCTCGCCGCCGAACCGGCGGTCGACGAGGGCATGGCGTCGGTCAGCGACGCCCTCATCATCGCGATGATCGTCACCTACGCCATCGCCCTGTTCCTGTTCGCCGTCGAGGCGGCGTATGGGCGACGCAAGGCGATCAAGGCCGAGCGTCTGGTCGGGGTCGGGGCTTCGGGCGCCGACGAGGACGGCATGGAGGTCAACCTCCGCGCCCCCAACCCCGAGACCAGCGCCTCCCAGCACATCCTGGGCAACGTCGCGCTCGGGGTCACCGTGCTGGGCTTCCTGCTCAACCTCGGCCAGATCGTCACCCGCGGCCTCGCGGCGGACCGCTGGCCCTGGGGCAACATGTTCGAGTTCGTGGTGGCGGTCTGCCTGTGCTCCGTGGCGGCGTTCCTGTTCGGCGCCATTCGCTACAAGGCCCGTTACCTGGGCACGTTCGTGCTGGTGCCGGTCCTGCTGCTGCTGGGGATCGCGGCGAAGTGGCTCTACAGTGAGGCCGGCCCGGTCATCCCGGCCCTGGACTCCTACTGGATCGCCATCCACGTCTCCGCGGCGATCCTGGCGACGGGCGCCTTCATGGTGTCGGGTGCGGCGGCGATCACCTACCTGTTGGCGCAGCGGACCGAGGCCAAGCGGGCGCGGGGCGAGACGGTCGCCGGGATCGCCGCCAAGCTGCCCAGCTCGGAGCTGCTGGACCGGGTCTCGCACCGCTTCGTCGTACTCGCGTTCCCGCTGTGGACGTTCGGCATCATCGCCGGTGCCATCTGGGCCGACGAGGCGTGGGGCCGGTTCTGGGGGTGGGACCCCAAGGAGGTGTGGTCGTTCATCACCTGGGTCGTCTACGCGGCCTACCTGCACGCCCGGGCCACCGCGGGCTGGCGCGGGACGAAGGCCACGGTCATCGGCCTGGTGGGCTTCGCCTGCCTGCTCTTCAACTTCTTCGGGGTGAACTACCTGTTCAGCGGGTTGCACTCCTACGCCTAGGCGGCGTTCACCGACCAGGGGAGACCAGACGAGGGGCCCGTCCCAGTGGGACGGGCCCCTCGTCATGTCGTCAGTCCTCGGGGTTGATGCGTTTGTTCAGGCGGCGCAGGAAGTCCGGGTCGTCGTCAGGACCGAGCGGCTGGGCGCGGCCGGAGGGACGCTGGAAGTCCGAGGGGTCCAGGTCGTCGGCGGAGACCTGGTGCACGGGCCCCTGGGCCACCGTGGGAGCCGCTACCCGGGGACGGCCGAGGAAGAGCCACAGCAGGGGGCCGACGACCATGAAGAGCAGGATGATGGCCAGCCACAGCAACTTCGGCAGGTGACGCACTTCCTCGGCAGGGCTGGTGAGCGCGTCGAAGAACGCGTACACCCAGAGCACAATCGAGAGCAGCGTGATAAGGGCACCGAGCCACACCATGTTTCCAGCCTATCCGCTGATATCGGTGTGGTGTTCGGCGTCGAGGCAACACATTGGACCTGATGGTCGCGGCCGGGTCAGCGTGGGGATTCGCCGTTCTCCCCGTGCAGCAGCGCGCGCACCTCGGATTCCCGGAAGCGGCGATGGCCGCCGGGTGTTCGGATACTGCTGATCCTGCCGGAGGCGGCCCAACGGGTCACCGTTTTCGGATCCACCCTGAAGAGGGAAGCCACCTCTCCGGGGGTCAGCAAGCGTTCGCTTCCTCTTTCCACCTTCACAATCCCCCTTCGGGCCCGCCTGGGATATGGGCGGGCGGTTGATCCCCTAGTGTGCACGAGTTAGTCCGATTCCTCCCTAGTTTTCGTAAAAATGGGAAGGAGGGGACAGGGGACGCCTGAATGTGATCGGAACGTGACCTTCATATTCGGGTGGTTGTCCGGGGCTGTCTCACAGAGGTCCAACGTCCGTTCCCCGGGCCGGGTTCCGCGCTCCGAACAGCTCGAACTCGTCACGGGTGGGTCGGTCGGGTCTCGGGGAGAACCCCCCTTACCCTGTGAAGAGGGCGGATGCCCTCCGGCGTGTCCATGGGACATCGGCCCGTGGAGACGTCCGGATCCGGCCGCCCCGTCCGAAACGTCGTCTCGTCCGTTGTGAGGCAGAACCCATGCGCAGCGTCATCGCCTACACCGCGTCCCGGCTCCTCCTGTTCGCGGTCGCGTTCGGCCTGCTCTACCTGCTCGGCGCCCGCGGGTTCCTGGCGATCGCGCTGGCCTTCCTCCTCAGTGGGCTGGTCAGCTACATCCTGCTCAACGCCCAGCGCGACGCCATGTCGGAGGTCGTCGCCGGCTGGATGACCCGGATGCGCGGGATGGGGGCGCAGCTGGAGGCCGGTGCCGCGAAGGAGGACGAGTTCCAGGTGGCCGGCCGCGAGGCCGCCGACCGGGCCGAGGGCGTCACCCCCGTCGAGGAGAACGCGGCGCCCCCGGCCGCAGGAGCGGCCGGGGGCGAGGAGAGGGACGAGCGCCGGGGCTGACCCGCGCGTCCTAGGCGATCGGGAACATGCCCAGCCGGGCGTGGTACTCGCCGGCGAGCCGGTCGGTGTCGCTGCCGACGTAGAGGCCGTCAGGAGTGGGGGTCAGCGCCTCGACCCCATAACCCCGGGTCCGGCCGGGGTTCCAGGCCAGGGCCTTGCCGCTGACCGGGTCCACCGCGGCGATCCCCGACCGTTCCACCGCGCCGGGACCGGCGTCCTTGTCCCCCTCGGGGTTGTCCATCCAGCGTTGGTGTCCTCCCACGTAGACGGCCGAGCCGGTGACCGCCACGGAGTGGATCGAGTCGCCGCCGGTGTAGTTGACCCAGGTGGGCTCGGCGCCCGCGCGGTCCTCGTTCTCCCAGCGCGCGACCGTCTTGCACAGCCCGGGCTTCTTCTCCGGACCGCCGCGGGTGACGACGGCGAAGTAGGAGCCGTCGGGGGCGAAGTCCATCTGCCGGATGTAGGTGTTGATCTCCTCGTAGTCGCAGGGCTTGGAGTAGGCCTCGGTCGACCACGCGCTCAGCCGGGCCGGACTCGATCCGGTGTCGATCATGGCGATCTGGTACCTGCGCTCCCCGTCCACCACGGTGAACGTGCCCCCGATGACCAGCCTGCGGCCGTCCGGGCTCACCGCGAGCTCCTGCACGCGCAGCCTTCCCGAGCGCGGTTCGCTGAGCGTCAGCGCGAGATGGGGATCGAGCTTCCCGGTGACGCCGTCGAGCCGGGCCAGGCCGGTGCGCGCCTGGCCGTTGACCGCGGTGAAGGAGCCGCCGACGTAGAGCCGTCCGCCGTGCTGGGCCAGGCGGTAGGCCGAGCCCCCCTCCAGCGAGGCGGTGAAGCCGGTGACGCGTTTGCCGTCGGGGACCGACAGCTTGGTGACGCCCTGTTGCGGTTCCCCGTTGACCGTGGTGAAGTCGCCACCGACGAAGACCCCGCCGTCGGGGGAGGGCACCAGGGAGATGACCGTGCCGTTCACCTCGGGCCGGAACTCGGTCAGGAGCTCCCCCGTACCGGGGCGGAAGGCGAACAGCCCGGCGCGCTCGGTCTCGCCGGTGCGGTTGGGCGCCATCACGCGGGTGAAGTCGCCGCCGACGACGATGACGTCACCGACCTGGGCGATCGCCTTCACGCTGCCGTCCAGGACATGCGGGGTCCAGGCCACGGGACGCTCGCTGACGACGGAGTCGTGGGCGAGTCCCGCCAGGGCGGGGGAGGCGTACAGGGCGGTGGAGGTCAGGGCGAGCGCCGACAGCGCTGCGGTCACGAGAGTGCGGTGGCTGTGGGGCACGGGCGTACTCCAGGAGATCGGGCCGTCGCGGGATCACCTCGCGTTACCGACGAGGTTCGAATGGTCACCAAGCGTAGTCGGTGTGGCGTGTGGGTGAGGAGGGCAAACGCGGTGGAGGCGGGGGTTCGCCCGTTCCGGGTTCGACACGTTCTAGGCTGATTCCCATGACCCGTGCCGAACTCGACAAGCAACCCCGTGACGTCGCCGCCATGTTCGATGACATCGCCGGCCGCTACGACCTGATGAACGACGTGCTCTCGCTGGGCCAGGACCGGATCTGGCGGCGCGCCGTCGTCAACGCCGTCGAGGCCTACAGCGGCGAGCTCGTGCTCGACCTCGCGGCCGGTACGGGGACCTCGTCGGAGTCCTTCACCGTCAAGGGCGCCAGGGTCATCGCCTGTGACTTCTCCCTGGGCATGCTCCAGGTGGGTGCACGGCGGCGGGGAGGGGCCTCGCGGCGGGGGGTCACGGTCGTCGCCGGTGACGCGCTGCGGCTGCCCTTCGCCGACGAGACCTTCGACGCCGTCACGATCTCGTTCGGGCTGCGCAACGTCAACGACGTCGACCGGGCGCTGCGAGAGCTGCTGCGGGTCACCAAGGTCGGAGGCCGGATCGTCATCTGCGAGTTCAGCCATATCCCCGTGCGGCCGCTGGACCGGATCTACGGCGCGGGATTGAAGGTGGCGTTGCCGCTCGTCGCGCGCTGTTTCACCGGGAACCCGGGCGCCTACGCCTACCTCTCCGAGTCCATCGCCGACTGGCCGAACCAGCCGGTGCTGGCGCGGCGCATGCAGGCGGCGGGGTGGTCGGACGTCGCCTGGCGCAATCTCACGCTGGGGGCGGTGGCGCTGCATCGGGGACGCCGGCTGGCCTAAGCCGCGTATTCGGGTGTCTCGTCTCCATATTTGAGTACGAAAGTCCCCTCTTGCCGTATAAGGCGACAAAACAGACAGTTGTATTCCCCGTCAACTCCAGTGACAGCGTGAAAGGCCGTCGCGCCCGGAAAGGGCGCGGACAAGATGAATGCCCCCCGGGGGTCGCTCGTGGCTCGGGAAAGGTCTAGACTGCGGGCAAAAGGGTTTGTGAAGCCCTTCACAAGCGTACGAACCTTTTCGAAGTAGCAAGCAGCCACACCAGCGGGTCCCCGCCCCGCCTGCGCAGAGCCGCGCCGACCAGTCAGGACCACTCGTGAGCGAGACAGCACCGACCACACCGTCTGCCGTCAAGGAACGCCCCGAGCACGAGGCCGACGTCATCGTCGTCGGCGCGGGTCCGGCCGGTTCCACCGTCGCCTACTACCTGGCCCAGGCCGGCCTCGACGTTCTGGTCCTGGAGAAGACCGCCTTCCCCCGCGAGAAGGTCTGTGGCGACGGTCTGACCCCCCGCGCGGTCAAGCAGCTCACGGCGATGGGCATCTCCTTCGACGACGAGGGCTGGATCCGCAACCGCGGACTGCGCATCATCGGCGGCGGGGTGCGGCTGGAACTGCCCTGGCCGGAGCTTGCCGAGTACCCCGACTACGGGCTGGTCCGCACCCGCTTCGACTTCGACCAGATCCTCGCCGAGAACGCGGTCAAGGCCGGCGCGCGGCTGCTGGAGCGCACCAACGTCACCGAGCCGATCATCGACGCGCGCAGCAACCGCATCGTGGGCGTGCGCGCGAAGAACGCCGAGGGCGAGCGGGTGACCTACCGGGCCCCGTTGGTCGTCGCCGCCGACGGCAACTCCTCGCGGCTGTCGGTCGCGATGGGCATCCGCAAGCGCGACGACCGTCCGATGGGGGTCGCGGTGCGGACCTACTTCACCAGCCCCCGCCATGACGACGACTACCTGGAGTCCTGGCTGGAGCTGTGGGACTCCAGCGGCGGGCGTGAGGTGCTGCTTCCCGGCTACGGCTGGGTCTTCGGCGTGGGCGACGGCACGAGCAACGTCGGCCTGGGCATCCTCAACTCCACGGCCTCCTTCCAAGACGTCGACTACCGCAAGCTCCTGCGCCGCTGGACGCAGAGCATGCCCGCCGAGTGGGGGTTCACGGAGGAGAACCAGCAGGGGGGCATCCGCGGTGCCGCGCTGCCCATGGGCTTCAACCGCACCCCCCACTACTCCCGCGGCCTGCTCCTCGTGGGCGACGCCGGCGGCATGGTCAACCCGTTCAACGGCGAGGGCATCGCTTATGCCATGGAGGCCGGGCACATCGCCGCCGACGTCATCGTCCAGGCGATGAGCCGCCCCACCCAGCAGGCGCGGGAACGCACCCTCCTCGCCTACCCGCGCACGCTCCGCGACACCTACGGCGGCTACTACACCCTCGGACGCTACTTCGTGAAGATGATCGGCAACCCGGACATCATGAAGTACGCGACCAAGTACGGGCTGCCCCGGCCCCTGCTGATGCGGTTCACGCTGAAGCTGCTGGCCAACCTGACCGAGCCGAGCCAAGGGGACGCGATGGACCGGGTGATCAACGGTCTGTCCAAGATGGCCCCGGCGGCCTGAGCCGGCCCGGACGACCCCGAAGGGCCTGCCTCATGGCAACCGCGACGCAAAGGCCACCACCGCAAGTGAAAGAAATCACATGCGGGAACATCACCATGTCCACGGGCGCGGGAGGCGAATCGACCCCCGCCTTCCGCGCGCCCCGTGACGAGAAGGGGAACGGCTAGCGATGGAGCTGTACGCACCCATCTTCGTGCTCGGCGGGATCGGCGCCGGGTTCGTGGTCCTGTCCATGGTGGTCGGAGCGATCGCCGGGCCCAAACGCTACAACCGGGCCAAGCTCCAGGCCTACGAGTGCGGGATCGACCCGACGCCACAGCCGGTGGGCGGTGGCCGCTTCACGATCAAGTACTACCTGACCGCGATGCTGTTCATCGTCTTCGACATCGAGGTGATCTTCCTCGTGCCCTGGGCGATCCACCTCGACGCGCTCGGCATGTTCGGCCTCGTCGCGATGCTGCTCTTCCTCGTCAACGTCTCGATCGCCTACGCCTACGAGTGGCGCCGCGGCGGTCTCGAATGGGGCTGACGCGGATGCCCCGCCCACCCAAGATCACCGCACGTCCGCCGTGCGGTCATTCCAGCGGAACGGACAACCGGGAAAGGGGGTTCGCGGGATGGGTCTCGAGGAGAAGCTGCCGAGCGGCTTCCTGCTGACGACGGTCGAACAGGTCGTCGGCTTCGTGCGCAAGTCGTCCATGTGGCCGGCGACGTTCGGACTGGCCTGCTGCGCCATCGAGATGATGTCGGCCGGCGGACCACGCTTCGACATCGCGCGGTTCGGCATGGAGAGGTTCTCCGCCACGCCGCGTCAGGCCGATCTGATGATCGTCGCGGGCCGGGTCAGCCAGAAGATGGCCCCCGTGCTCCGGCAGATCTACGACCAGATGGCCGAGCCGAAGTGGGTGATCGCCATGGGCGTCTGCGCCTCCAGCGGTGGCATGTTCAACAACTACGCCATCGTGCAGGGCGTCGATCACATCGTGCCTGTGGACATCTACCTCCCGGGGTGCCCGCCGCGACCGGAGATGTTGCTGGACGCCGTGCTGAAACTGCACGACAAGGTCCAAAACACCAAGCTCGGCGCGCACCGTGAACGTGAGATCGAGGAGATCGAGCAGCGTAAGCTGCGCACTCTTCCTCTGGTTCAGCGGACCGAGGGGGTGACCCCATGAGCCCCCAAGATCACAAAGGACAGACTAACCCCCCGGAAGGGGAGAACGCCCCTATTCGGGCAGGTGAGCAACGTCTCAGTTCCCCGGTGGTCCGCACCGGCATGTTCGGAAGCCGGACATCCGGTGACACATCGGGCTATGGGGGGCTGCGGGTCCGCGGCGCCCCTCCGATGGGCACCGAACCGCCCTACACCGACCCCGACGACCCGCGCACCGAGGGGTACGACGAGATCGTCACCGCCCTGCGGCACGGGCTGGGCGCCGAAGGGGCCGGGTTCGCCGACGCGGTGGAGAGGGTCGTCGTCGACCGGGGGGAGCTGACCCTCCACATCCGCCGCGACCGGCTGCGCGACGTCGCCCGCCGGCTGCGCGACGACCCCGCGCTGCGCTTCGAGCTGTGTCTGGGGGTCTCCGGCGTCCACTACCCCTCCGACGAGGGGCGCGAGCTGCACGCGGTCTACCACTTCCGCTCGATCACCCACAACCGGGAGATCCGGCTGGAGGTCACCTGCCCCGACGCCGACCCGCGTGTTCCCTCGATCGTCGACGTCTACCCCACCAACGACTGGCACGAGCGCGAGGCCTGGGACTTCTTCGGCATCGTCTTCGAGGGGCATCCGGCCCTGACCCGGATCCAGATGCCCGACGACTGGGAGGGGCACCCGCAGCGCAAGGACTACCCCCTGGGCGGGATCCCGGTGGAGTACCGGGGCGCCAAGATCCCCCCGCCGGACGAGCGGAGGTCGTACGCATGACCACCACCACCGACACCTACGTGGACGCCTCGGGCGGCGACTGGGACCAGGTCGTCTCGGCGGCGCGTGAGGGAGCCGCCGAACGCCTCGTCGTCAACATGGGGCCGCAGCACCCTTCGACGCACGGCGTCTTGAGGCTCATCCTGACCCTGGACGGCGAGACCGTCACCGAGGCCCGGGTCGGCATCGGCTACCTGCACACCGGCATCGAGAAGAACATGGAGTTCCGAACGTGGACGCAGGGCACCACGTTCGTGACCCGCATGGACTACCTCACGCCGATCTTCAACGAGGTGGCCTACTGCCTGGCCGTGGAGAAGCTGCTCGGCATCACCGAGCGGGTTCCCGAGCGCGCCGACGTCATCCGGGTCCTGATGATGGAGCTCAACCGGATGTCCTCGCACTTCGTCGCGATGGCCACGTTCGGCATGGAGCTCGGCGCGACCACGATCATGACCAACGGGTTCCGCGAGCGCGAGATGATCCTCGACATCTTCGAGATGATCACCGGCCTGCGGATGAACCACGCCTACATCCGCCCCGGAGGGGTCGCCCAGGACCTGCCGCCCGGAGCCGTCGGCAAGATCAAGGAACTGCTCACCGAGATGCCCAAGCGCATCCGGGACATGCGCCGGCTGCTCGACGCCAACCCCATCTACCTCAAGCGCACCCGCGACGTCGCCTACCTCGACCTCGCCGGATGCATGGCCCTGGGCGTCACCGGACCCCTGCTGCGCGCCTCGGGGCTGGGCTGGGACCTGCGCAAGGCCAAGCCGTACTGCGGCTATGAGAACTACGAGTTCGACATCCCGGTCTCCGACGGCGGCGACGTCTACGCGCGCTACCGGGTGCGCGTGGCGGAGCTGGAGCAGAGCCTGCGCATCATCGAACAGTGCCTGGACCGGCTCAAGCCGGGCCCGGTGATGATCGAGGACGCCAAGATCGGCTGGCCGGCCCAACTCGCGCTCGGCGCCGACGGCCTGGGCAACTCCCCCGACCACATCGCCCACATCATGGGCGGCTCGATGGAGGCGCTCATCCACCACTTCAAGCTCGTCACCGAGGGCTTCCGGGTGCCGCCGGGCCAGGCCTACGCGGCGGTCGAGAGCGCCAAGGGCGAACTCGGCTGCCACGCGGTCAGCGACGGCGGGCCGCGCCCCTACCGGGTGCACTTCCGCGACCCCTCGTTCACCCACCTCCAGGCGGTGGCGGCGATGTGCGAAGGCGGCACGGTGGCCGACGTCATCGCGGCGGTGGCCAGCATCGACCCTGTGATGGGAGGCGTGGACCGCTGATGAGCGTGTTCAGCGACGAGACGACCCGGGCCCGGCTGGAAGTCGACGCCAAGGAGATCATCGCCCGCTACCCGCGGGAGCGTTCCGCGTTGCTGCCCCTCCTGCACCTGGTGCAGGCCGAGGAGGGGTACGTCAGCGCGGACGGCATCGCCTTCTGCGCCGAGCAGCTCGGCATCACCACCGCCGAGGTGACCGCCGTGGCCACCTTCTACACGATGTACAAGCGCCGTCCGACCGGCGAGTACCACGTCGGCGTGTGCACGAACACGCTGTGCGCGGTGATGGGCGGCGACGAGATCTTCGCGGCCCTCAAGGAACACCTGGGCATCGGCAACGACGAGACCACCGAGGACGGCAAGGTCTCGCTGGAGCACGTCGAGTGCAACGCGGCCTGCGACTTCGCGCCGGTCGTGATGGTCAACTGGGAGTTCTTCGACAACCAGACGCCCGACAGCGCCAAGAGCCTCGTCGACGACCTGCGCCTGGGCCGTGACGTCAAGCCCACCCGGGGACCCGACCGCCTGTGCACCTGGAAGCAGGCGTCCCGGGTGCTCGCCGGATTCTCCGACGGCCTGGCCACCCAGGGGGCGCAGGCCGGCGCGCCGTCGCTGGCCGGCCTCGACGTGGCCCGTCGCAACGGCTGGACAGCGCCCGACCCGGCCCGCCCGGCGGCCGAACGGGCCGACGACGTCGAAGGGGACGCGAAGTGACGACGCTGACGCCGGTCCTCTCCCGCAACTGGGACCGACCCGATTCCTTCACCCTCGCGGCCTACCGCGAGACCGGTGGATACCAGGCCCTGCGCAAGGCGCTGACGATGGAGCCCGACGCCATCGTGGAGCTGGTCAAGTCCTCCGGCCTGCGCGGCCGGGGCGGGGCCGGCTTCCCGACCGGGATGAAGTGGGGGTTCCTGCCCAAGGACAACCCCAACCCGCGCTACCTCGTCGTCAACGCCGACGAGTCCGAACCGGGCACCTGCAAGGACATCCCACTGCTGCTCGCCAACCCGCACGCGCTCGTCGAGGGCATCGCGATCGCCTCCTACGCGATCCGCAGCAACACCGCCTTCGTCTACGTGCGCGGCGAGGTCCTGCACGTCATCCGGCGGCTGCGGCACGCGGTGGCCGAGGCCTATGAGGCGGGGCTGCTCGGCCGGGACGTCCTCGGCAGCGGGTTCGACCTCGACGTGGTCGTCCACGCGGGCGCGGGCGCCTACATCTGCGGCGAGGAGACCGCGCTGCTCGACTCGCTGGAGGGGTACCGCGGCCAGCCCCGGCTCAAGCCGCCCTTCCCCGCCGTGGCCGGCCTGTACGCCTCGCCCACGGTCGTCAACAACGTCGAGTCGATCGCCAGCGTGCCGAGCATCGTGGCCAACGGCGCCGAGTGGTTCACCTCGATGGGCACCGAGAAGTCGGCCGGTTTCGGCTTCTTCTCCCTGTCGGGGCACGTCACCCGGCCCGGCCAGTACGAGGCGCCGCTCGGGGTGACGCTGCGCGAGCTGCTGGACATGGCCGGCGGGATCCGCGCCGGCCACGAGCTGAAGTTCTGGACCCCCGGCGGGTCCTCCACCCCGATCTTCACGGCGGACCACCTGGACACGCCGCTGGACTTCGAATCGGTGGGCGCCGCGGGGTCGATGCTGGGCACCCGCGCGTTGCAGATCTTCGACGAGACGACGTGCGTCGTGCGCGCGGTCGGCAGGTGGATCTCCTTCTACGCCCACGAGTCGTGCGGGAAGTGCACGCCGTGCCGCGAGGGCAACTACTGGATGGTGCAGGTCCTGGAGCGGCTGGAGGACGGCCGGGGCACCGAGGCCGACCTCGACCGGCTGCTGGACATCTGCGACAACCTCCTCGGCCGCTCCTTCTGCGCGCTGGGGGACGGCGCGACCAGCCCCGTGACGTCGTCCATCAAGTACTTCCGCCAGGAGTACCTCGACCACCTGGAACACGGTGGCTGCCCGTTCGACCACGCCAAGTCGACGGTGTGGGGAGGAGGCCGGTGAGACCCGACCGGACCACGACCGACACCCACCGGACACGACGGGAACGCGAGGAGGAACGGTGACCGTCACCACGAACACGACTTCGGGCGGGACGCCCGCAGTCCCCCCGGAGGACCTCGTCACCGTCACCATCGACGGCTTCGAGATCCAGGTGCCCAAGGGCACCCTGATCATCCGCGCGGCCGAGCTGCTGGGCATCCAGATCCCCCGGTTCTGCGACCACCCGCTGCTCGACCCGGTCGGCGCGTGCCGCCAGTGCCTGGTCGAGATCCCCGACGCGGGCAACGGGCGGGGAATGCCCAAACCGCAGGCGTCGTGCACGACCACCGTCATGCCGGGCATGGTCGTCAAGACGCAGCTCACCTCGCCGGTGGCCGAGAAGGCCCAGCGCGGGATCATGGAATTCCTGCTGATCAACCACCCGCTGGACTGCCCGGTCTGCGACAAGGGCGGTGAGTGCCCCCTGCAGAACCAGGCCATGTCCACCGGCCAGGGCGAGACCCGCTTCACCGAGACCAAGCGGACCTTCCCCAAGCCGATCCCGCTGTCCAGCCAGGTGCTGCTGGACCGGGAGCGCTGCATCCAGTGCGCCCGTTGCACCCGGTTCTCCGCCCAGATCGCCGGCGACCCGTTCATCGAGCTGCTGGAACGCGGCGCCAAGGAACAGGTCGGGATCGCCGAGGGGCAGCCGTTCCAGTCCTACTTCTCCGGCAACACGGTGCAGATCTGCCCGGTCGGCGCGCTGACCGGCGCGGCCTACCGCTTCCGTTCGCGCCCCTTCGACCTGGTCTCCACGCCCAGCGTGTGCGAGCACTGCGCCTCGGGCTGCGGGCTGCGCACCGACCACCGCCGGGGCAAGGTCACCCGGCGGCTCGCCGGTGACGAGCCGCAGGTCAACGAGGAGTGGAACTGCGACAAGGGACGCTGGGCGTTCACCTACGCCACGCGCCCCGACCGGTTGACCCGGCCGTTGGTGCGCGACGAGGACAGCCGCGCGCTGGAGGTCGCCTCGTGGCCCGAGGCGCTGAGCGTCGCGGCCCGGGGACTGGCCCGCGCCGCGGCCACGGGACGGGTCGGCGTCCTCGTCGGCGGGCGGCTCACGCTGGAGGACGCCTACGCCTACAGCAAGTTCGCCCGTGTCGCGTTGCACACCAACGACATCGACCTGCGGGCCCGGGCGCACAGCGCCGAGGAGGCCGACTTCCTCGCCGCGCGGGTCGCGGGCACGGGGATCGGGGTCTCCTACGCGGATCTGGAGAAGGCGCCCGCCGTCCTGCTCGCCGGCTTCGAACCCGAGGACGAGTCGCCGATCGTGTTCCTGCGGCTGCGCAAGGCCGTCCGCAAGAACCGGCTGCGCGTCTACTCCGTCGCCTCCCACGCCGACCGGGGGCTGGCCAAGCTCGACGGCAGGCTCCTGCCGGCCCGGCCGGGGGAGGAGGCCCGCGCCCTGGACGAACTGGGGACGGTCTGCGCCGAGGCGATCGAGGCGCTGCGCGAACCCGGGGCGGTCATCCTCGTCGGCGAGCGGCTGGCCGAGTCGCCGGGGGCGCTGTCCTCGGCCGCGCGGCTGGCCGACCGTACCGGCGCCCGGCTCGCCTGGATCCCGCGGCGGGCCGGCGAGCGCGGCGCGATCGAGGCCGGCGCGCTCCCCAACCTGCTGCCGGTGGGACGGCCGGTCTCCGACGCGACGGCCCGCGCCGAGGTGGCCCGGGTGTGGTCGGTCGGCGACCTGCCCGCCCTCGAGGGCCGTGACACCGCGGGCATCATCGCCGCGGCGGCGGCCGGCGAACTCGACGCGCTGCTCATCGCGGGCGTCGACCCCGACGACCTGCCCGACCCCGACGGCGTCCGCGCCGCGCTGGGCCGGGTCCCGTTCATCGTCAGCCTGGAGCTGCGGGTCAGCGACGTCACCGACCGCGCCGACGTGGTGCTGCCCGTGGCGGCGGTCGCCGAGAAGTCCGGGACCTTCGTCAACTGGGAAGGCCGCGGCCGTCCGTTCGGCGCGGCGCTGAAGGTCCCCGGCGCGCTCTCGGACCTGCGCGTGCTCTCGGCGATCGCCGACGAGATGGACGTCCACCTCGGACTGCCCGACGCCACGGCCGCCCGGCGCGAGCTGGACCGCCTGGGGGCCTGGGCCGGCGACCGCGTCCCCGACCCGGTCACCCGGCCCGCGGCGCAGGCCGCGCCCGAGGCGGGACAGGCCGTGCTGGCCACCTGGAGCCGTCTCCTCGGGGCCGGCCGGATGGAGGACGGGGAGCCCCACCTCGCCGGTACCGCGCGTCCCTCGATCGCGCGGCTGTCCGCGGCCACCGCGGCCGAGATCGGACTGGCCGACGGAGGCCGGCTCCGGGTCACCGGCCCCGGTGGCTCGGTGAGCGTCCCCGCCGTGGTGACCGAGATGCCGGACCGTGTCGTGTGGTTGCCGGCCACCGCCCGCGACTGCGCCGCGCGCCGCGAGCTCGGCGCGGGCAACGGCACGGTCGTGTCGCTGGCCGTGGACGACACCGCGCCCGCCGGCGCGGTGACGAGTGCTGGGAGCCGACTGTGACGACCCATCCATCCGTGCACGCAGAGGCGGTCCGGTTGGCCGCGGAGCCGGGGTTCGAGGGCTTCGGGACTGATCCGTGGTGGATCATCCTGATCAAGGCGCTCGTGATCTTCGTCTTCCTCATGCTCTGCGTCCTCATGATGATCATGGCGGACCGCAAGGTCATGGGGCGCATGCAGCAGCGTCACGGCCCCAACCGCCTGGGGCCGTGGGGCCTGTTGCAGTCCCTCGCCGACGGTGTGAAGCTCTCCCTCAAGGAAGACCTCATCCCGCGCAGCGTCGACAAGGTCGTCTACATCGCGGCGCCGATGGTCGCGGCGATCCCGGCGTTCCTCGCCTTCTCGGTCATCCCGGTCGGCCCCGAGGTGTCGATGTTCGGGGTCCAGACCCGCCTCCAGCTCACCGACCTCCCGGTCGCGGTGCTGCTGGTCCTGGCCACCGCCTCGATCGGCGTCTACGGGATCGTGCTGGCGGGCTGGGCGTCCCGCTCGCCCTACCCACTGCTCGGCGGACTGCGCGCGTCGGCCCAGGTCATCAGCTACGAGATCGCGATGGGCCTGTCGTTCATCGCGGTGTTCATCTACTCGGGGACGTTGAGCACCTCGGGGATCGTCGAGGCGCAGCAACCGATCTGGTTCGCGATCATCCTGTTCCCGTCGTTCGTGATCTACCTGATCACGATGGTCGGCGAGACCAACCGGCTGCCCTTCGACCTCGCCGAGGGCGAGGGGGAGCTGGTCGGCGGGTTCATGACCGAGTACTCCTCGATGAAGTTCACGATGTTCTTCCTCGCCGAGTACGTCAACATGGTCACCGTCGCGGCGATGTCGGTCACCCTGTTCCTGGGCGGCTACCTCGCGCCCCCGCCGATCACCACCTTCTGGCCGGGCGCCAACGAGGGCTGGTGGCCGGTGCTGTGGTGGCTGGCGAAGTTCGCCGCCGTCATGTTCCTGTTCATCTGGCTGCGCGGTTCGCTGCCCCGCGTCCGCTACGACCAGCTCATGCAGCTCGGCTGGAAGCTGCTCATCCCGGTGCAGCTCGTCTGGATCACCGCCGTCGCGACGATCCGGGTGCTGCGCAACGAGGGCTACCCGCCGCTGGTCACGTCCGCCGTCATCGTGGTGTTCTTCCTGGCGGTCCTCGCCGCCCTGCTCGCGATGAGCCGTTCCGCCGAGCGTCGGCAGGCCGCCGAGGCCGAGGAACGCGCCCGCGACGCGCGGGCCGTGCACGAGGACCCGGCGTACGGGGGCTTCCCCGTGCCGCCCGCCCACGCCCCGCACTACGGCAGCAGCGTGCCAGCGGAGGAACCCCGGACGGCCCCGCCGGCGCCGTCCGGCAAGCGCGAGGAGGTTACCGGTGCTTGATTGGCTCGATCCCGTCAAGGGGTTCGGCGTCACCTTCACGACCATGTTCAAGAAGGTGCCCACGGTCGAGTACCCCGAGGTCAAGGCGCCCACGATGCCGCGTTTCCACGGCCGTCACCAGCTCAACCGCTGGCCCGACGGCCTGGAGAAGTGCATCGGGTGCGA
Organism: Marinactinospora endophytica; assembly: GCF_054780875.1. Classification (NCBI taxonomy): domain Bacteria; kingdom Bacillati; phylum Actinomycetota; class Actinomycetes; order Streptosporangiales; family Nocardiopsidaceae; genus Marinactinospora; species Marinactinospora endophytica. The sequence goes on from NZ_BAAGVM010000008.1 coordinate 134,814, forward strand.
ACTGTGCGCCTGGGCGTGCCCGGCCGACGCCATCTACGTCGAGGGCGGTGACAACACCGAGGAGGAGCGGTACTCCCCGGGGGAGCGCTATGGCCGCGTCTACCAGATCAACTACCTGCGCTGCATCCTGTGCGGGCTGTGCATCGAGGCCTGCCCCACCCGCGCGCTGACCATGACCAACGAGTACGAGCTCGCCGACGACGACCGCGAGAGCCTCATCTACACCAAGGAGCAGCTGCTCGCCCCGTTGCTCCCCGGGATGGAGGCCCCGCCGCACCCGATGCGGCTCGGCGACACCGAGGAGGAGTACTACCGGATGGGCCGCGAGCAGCCCGAGGCCGCCGTGTCCGGCGCCTCCGCGGATAAGGACAGCGAGGCCGCACGGTGACTCCCCGACTCCTACAGGAGACGACGACACTCGCCGCCGGACCGGTGTCGGGCGCGGAGGGAACCGCGTTCTGGGTGATCGGCGCCATCGTGATCCTGGCCGCCCTGGGGGTCGTGTTCAGCCGCAAGGCCGTCCACTCCGCCCTGATGATGGCCGTGGTCATGATCGGGCTGGCCATCTTCTACGGCATCAACCAGGCGCCGTTTTTGATGGTCGTCCAGATCGTCGTCTACACCGGCGCCGTGCTGATGCTCTTCCTGTTCGTGCTCATGCTCGTCGGCGTGAGCTCGGCGGACTCCCTCGTCGAGACGATCCAGGGACAGCGCCTGCTCACCGCAGTGATCGTGCTGTGCTTCCTCGGCGCCCTGGGCGGCGGGCTGGCCCGCATCACGGTCGCCGAGCCGGTCGGCCTCGACGCGGGCGTGACCGCCGCGGGGGGCAGCATCCCCTGGATCGCCGGCGAGATCATCTACCGCTACGTGATCGCCTTCGAGGCGACCGGCGCACTCCTCATCACCGCGGTGCTCGGCGCCCTGGTGCTGGCCCACACCCAGCGCCTCAAGCGCCGCCGCACCCAGCGTGAAATGGCGCGCGAGCGCATCCGTGGGGACCACCCCACGCCGCTGCCCGGGCCGGGGACCTACGCCCGGCACAACGCGATCGACATGCCGGCCCTGCTGCCGGACGGCTCGGTCTCGCAGCTGTCCCTCAACCCGGTCCTGGCCGCGCGCGACCCGCGTGACCAGTCCAAGGTGCCCGAGGACATCCGGCTCACCACCGGTCCGGCGCCGCGACGTCCCGTCGCCCCGGAGCCGCCCGAGGGCGCCGCGGAGGTCTCCCGCGAGGAGACCGACGGCGACGGGAGCACGGACGAGAACCACGAGAACGGGCAGGAGGCCGAGCGGTCATGGACCCGATGAACTACATCCTGCTCGCCGCGGTCCTGTTCGCCATCGGCGCGGCCGGGGTGCTGGTGCGGCGCAACGCGATCATCGTCTTCATGTGCGTGGAGTTGATGCTCAACGCCTGCAACCTCGCCTTCGTGGCGTTCGCGCGCATCCACGGCGGTATCGAGGGCCAGGTCATCGCCTTCTTCGTGATGGTGGTCGCCGCGGCCGAGGTCGTCGTCGGGCTGGCGATCATCATGCAGATCTTCCGAACCCGCAGGTCGGCGTCGGTCGATGACGCCAACCTGCTCAAGCACTAGAGGGGCAGGGCGACGTGACGGAAATTCTCGCCGCCGAGCCGCACGCGGTCACCGCCGCGGCCGAGGGAGCGATCCTCGCCAACGCCTGGCTCCTGATCGCGTTCCCGCTCGCGGGCGCCGCGATCCTGCTGCTGGGCGGCAGGCGGACCAACGGCTGGGGGCACTGGCTCGCCATCGCGATGTCGCTGGCCGGCTTCGCGTGGGCGGTACTCGCCCTCGTCCAGCTGCTGGGCCTGGCGCCACAGGAGCGCAGCCGTTCGGCACACGTCTACGAGTGGTTCTCGGTCGGCGCGTTCACGGTCGACGTGAACCTGCTCATCGACCCGCTGTCGATCACGTTCGCGCTGCTCATCACCGGCGTCGGATCGCTCATCCACATCTACTCCGTGGGCTACATGGCGCACGACGAGAACAGGCGGCGGTTCTTCGCCTACCTCAACCTGTTCGTCGCGGCGATGCTGGTGCTGGTGCTCGCGGACAACTACGCGCTGCTGTTCCTCGGCTGGGAGGGGGTGGGCCTGGCCTCCTACCTGCTCATCGGTTTCTGGCAGCACAAGCCGTCGGCGGCCGTCGCGGCCAAGAAGGCGTTCCTCATCAACCGTGTCGGCGACATGGGGCTGCTCATCGCGATCATGCTGATGTTCGCGACGTTTGGCACCCTCTCCTTCGCGCCGGTGGCCGAGGCGGCCGGTGACGCCGGTCGCGGCGTGATCACCGCGATCGGGCTGCTGCTCCTGCTCGGCGCGTGCGGGAAGTCCGCGCAGCTCCCGTTGCAGGCCTGGCTCCTCGACGCGATGGAGGGCCCGACCCCGGTGTCGGCGCTCATCCACGCGGCGACGATGGTCACCGCCGGCGTCTACCTCATCGTCCGCTCCGGCCCGATCTTCGAGGCGGCGCCCTACGCCCAGCTCGTCGTCGCCGCCGTCGGCGCGGCCACCCTGCTCGCCGGCGCGATCATCGGCTGCGCCAAGGACGACATCAAGAAGGCCCTGGCCGGCTCCACCATGAGCCAGATCGGCTACATGACGCTGGCCGCAGGGCTCGGCCCCATCGGTTACGCCGCCGCCATCGCGCACCTGGTCACCCACGGCTTCTTCAAGGCGGGGCTGTTCCTCGGCGCCGGGTCGGTCATGCACGGTATGAACGACCAGGTGGACATGCGCAGGTACGGCGCGCTGCGCAAGGCCATGCCGATCACCTTCGCCACCTTCGGCCTGGGCTACCTGGCGATCATCGGCTTCCCGTTCCTGTCCGGCTGGTGGACCAAGGAGGGCATCATCGAGGCGGCGTTCGCCTTCGGCGGCGTCACCGGGCAGATCCTCGGCTGGGCGACCCTGATCGGCGCGGGGCTCACCGCGTTCTACATGTCCCGGGTCATGTTCATGACCTTCTTCGGCACCGCGCGTTGGGACGACGGGGTCCACCCGCACGAGTCCCCGAAGTCGATGACCGTTCCGATGATCGTCTTGGCCCTCGGCTCGGTCTTCCTCGGCGCGATCCTGGTGTTCGGCTACCGGTTCGCCCACTTCCTGGAGCCGGTCGTCGGGGCGCCGGAACACCACGAGTTCAGCCTCGCCCACATGTTGACCAGCTGGCCCAGCCTGACCGCGCTGGCGCTCATGGTCGCCGGCGTGGCGTTCGCCTGGGCGCGTTACGGCCGCGCCGAGGTGCCGCGTACCGCTCCCGCGGGCAACCCGATCACGGTGGCGGCCCGCAACGAGCTCTACGGCAACGCCCTCAACGAGGCCCTCTTCATGCGCCCCGGCCAGCGGCTCACCGCCGCCGCCGTCGCCTTCGACGACACGGCCGTCGACGGGGTGGTCAGGGGGGTCGCCGAGGGAGTGCGCCAGAGCTCGCAGGGGCTGCGCCAGACGCAGACCGGGTTCGCCCGCTCCTACGCGCTGACCATGGTGTTCGGCGCGGCCGTGGTGGTCGCCACGATGCTGGGGGTGGGCGTTGCCTAGACAGCACACCGCCGTCACCGTCCCCCGAAGCCGTCTTCGGGGGGACGGGCCGGCCCCGGCCTGCGCGCCGGCGATCCAGCGCACGTTCCGACCCAGCACGCGAGGAACCCGATGACGATTCCCTGGCTGACCCTGGCCATCGCCCTACCCGCCCTCGGTGGGCTGGGCGTGGCGCTGCTCCCACGCGACCGGGCCGAGACGGCCAAGCGGGTGACGCTCGGTGTCACGCTCGCCACGCTGGTCCTGCTCCTCGCCATGGCGTCGCGCTTCGACCCGTCGGGCGCCCGGTTGCAGTTCACCGAGGTGTACCCGTGGATCCCCCGCTTCGGGGTGCACTACGCGCTCGGCGTGGACGGCATCGCGCTGGTGCTGATCCTGCTGTCCGCGCTGCTCGTACCCCTGGTGGTCCTGGCGGCGTGGAACGAGAACGACGACGCCGAGGACCGCGGGAAGGGCTACTTCGCCCTGATCCTGGTCCTTGAGGCGATGATGATCGGGGTCTTCGCGGCCACCGACGTCTTCCTGTTCTACGTCCTCTTCGAGGCGATGCTCATCCCGGTCTACTTCATGATCGGGCGTTACGGGCGCGGCGCGCAGCGCCGTGCCGCCGCGGTGAAGTTCCTGCTCTACAGCCTCTTCGGCGGCCTGCTGATGCTGGTGTCGGTGATTGGCGTGTACGCGCTGAGCTCCGGCGCCGGCCAGGGCACGTTCCTGTGGTCGGAACTGGCCGGCCCCGAGGGCCTGCTCGCGGGGATCGACCCGGCCACCGCGAAGTGGCTGTTCCTCGGCTTCTTCGTGGCCTTCGCGATCAAGGCCCCGATGTGGCCGGTGCACACGTGGCTGCCCTCGGCGGCCGGATCGTCGCGGCCGGGGACCGCGGTGCTGCTGGTCGGGGTGCTGGACAAGGTCGGCACCTACGGCATGCTGCGCTACTGCCTGGAGCTCTTCCCCGGCGCGGCGACCTGGTTCGTGTGGCCCGTCATCGTCTTGAGCCTGGTGAGCATCGTCTACGGCGCGGTGGTCGCCATCGGCCAGAGCGACATGCTGCGGCTCATCGCCTACACCTCGGTGTCGCACTTCGGGTTCATCACGCTGGGGATCTTCGCGATGACCTCCCAGGGGCAGTCCGGCGCCGCGCTGTACATGGTCAACCACGGCTTCTCGACGGGCGCGCTGTTCCTGATCGTGGGCTTCCTCATCGCCCGGCGTGGGTCCGCCGAGATCGCCGACTACGGGGGGGTGCAGAAGGCCGCCCCGGTCCTGGCCGGAACGTTCCTGGTGGCGGGCCTGTCCAGCCTGGCGCTTCCGGGACTGTCGCCGTTCGTCAGCGAGTTCCTGGTGTTCGTCGGCACGTTCACGGCCTACCCGGTTCCCGCCGTCATCGCCAGCGTCGGCGTGGTCCTGGCCGCCCTGTACATCCTGTGGATGTACCAGCGCACCATGACCGGACCGCTTCCCCAGGACAGGCCGGCCCCGCGCGACCTGTCGGGGCGCGAACTGTGGGCCGTCGGCCCGCTCATCGCGCTGATCGTGCTGTTCGGCCTCTACCCCCAGCCGCTGCTCGACGTCATCAACCCGGCTGTCGAGCAGACCATGCAGCAGATTGACGTCACCGATCCCGCTCCGGCGCTCGACCAGGTCGCCGGCGGGCAGGAAGGAGCGGGCGAGTGAACCACGCGGCTTACTCGGCGCTGGAGACCACGCTCGCGGCGCCCGTCATCACTCAGGGGCCGCCCGACATCGACTACGGGCTGCTCTCACCGATGCTCGTGATCTTCGCCGCGGGCGTGCTCGGGGTGCTCGCCGAGGCGTTCGTGCCCCGCGCCCGTCGCAGGGTCACCCAGCTCGTCCTGGCGCTGGGCGCGGTGCTCCTCGCGTTCGTGCTGACGGTTTCGCTGGTGGGGGCCCTGCCGGCCGACGGGGCCGGGATCGTGGTGGCCTTCGCCACGGTCGCGGTCGACCGGCCCACGCTGTTCCTCCAGGGCACGATCCTCGTGCTCGCCCTCGCCAGCCTGCTGCTGATCGCCGAGCACGGTCAGGAGGAGAGCTCCTTCGCCGCGCAGGCCGCGGCGGTGCCCGGTAGCGAGGAGGAGCGTGAACACGTCCTCGCGGGTTCGCAGCACACCGAGGTCTACCCGCTGGTGCTGTTCGCGCTGCTGGGCATGCTGCTCTTCCCCGCGGCCAACGACTTCCTCACGATGTTCATCGCGCTGGAGGTCATGAGCCTGCCCCTGTACCTGTTGTGCGGCCTGGCGCGTCGGCGGCGGCTGTTCTCGCAGGAGGCGGCGGTCAAGTACTTCCTCCTGGGCGCGTTCTCCTCGGCGTTCTTCCTGTTCGGGATCGCCCTGGTCTACGGGTACGCGGGCTCGGTGAACTTCGCCGACGTCGCCGAGGCCGTCGCCGGCGGTGGCGCGGGCGTCATCGCCAACGGCGAACCGCTGCTGTTGGCGGGGATCGCCCTGGCAGGTGTGGGCCTGCTGTTCAAGGTGGGCGCGGTGCCGTTCCACAACTGGAAGCCCGACGTCTACCAGGGAGCCCCCACCCCGATCACCGCGCTCATGGCCTCCTGCACGCTGGTGGCCGCCTTCGGGGCGCTGCTGCGGGTGTTCTACGTCCCCTTCGGCGGTTCCGTCTGGGAGTGGCGACCCATGATGTGGGTGGTGGCGATCCTGACGATGGTGGCCGCGGCGGTCATCGCGGTGACCCAGCGCGACATCAAGCGGCTGCTCGCCTACTCCTCCGTCGTGCACGCCGGTTTCATCCTCACCGCGGTGATCGCGGCGAGCCCCGAGGGGCTGGCCGGTGCGATGTTCTACCTGGCCGCCTACGGGTTCACCACGGTCGGGGCGTTCGCCGTCGTCACGCTGGTGCGCTCGCGCGAGGGCGGCGGCGAGGCGGGCGACCTGACCCAGTGGGCGGGGCTCGGCCGGACCTCCCCGGTGTTGGCCGGCGCGCTGGGCCTCTTCCTGCTGGCGTTCGCCGGCATTCCGCTGACCAGCGGCTTCATCGGGAAGTTCGCGGTGTTCGAGGCGGCCGTCGCCGCCGGCGCCACCCCGCTGGTCGTCATCGGCGTGCTCAGCAGCGCGGTCACCGCGTTCTTCTACGTCCGCATCATCGTGCTGATGTTCTTCGCCGAGCCCGCGGAGGAGGGACCCCGGGTGCTCAGGCCGGGCGGCCCCACCGGGGTCGTGATCGCGGTCGGGGTGGCCGCGACCGTGTTCCTGGGCGTCTACCCGGGACCGGTCCTGGACACCATGCTGCCCCAGCCGGCCGAGGCGGAGGTCGCGGGGGAGGCGCCCACGGACATGTTCGCCCGGTGAGCGGGGCCGCGCGGTGCGTGGCTTTGGCTGTTCAATCCGGGTCCGATAACTTGGCTAGACGGTTTTGTTCATCCCGAGAGCGCGCGGTATGCCCGTTAAGGGGATATCGCGCGCCCTGCTGACGTGTGGAGCTTTCAGGTGAGCGGTGCTGTCCCGAGCGGTTTCCTCGCTCTGCCGAGTATCGACGAGGCCCTTGCTCGGGAGGTTCAGGCGGCTCTCGACCGTGTCGAGGAAGTGCTGCACGAGACCGTCACCGCCAGCGATCCGTTGCTCACGGAGGCCGCGTCACATCTGTTGTCGGCAGGGGGCAAGCGGTTCCGGGCCACCCTGGTGTTGCTGGCGGCGTACTTCGGTAACCCGAAGGCCCCCGAGCTGGTCCCGGCCGCCGCCGTGGTCGAGCTCACCCATGTCGCGACGCTCTACCACGACGACGTGATGGACGAGGCGACGATGCGCCGCGGCGAGGTCAGCGCCAACCAGCGCTGGGGCAACAAGATCGCGATCCTCGTCGGCGACTACGTCTTCGCCCGCGCCTCGGAGATGCTGGCCGACCTGGGGGCCGACGCGGTGCGGTTGCAGGCCAGGACGTTCGGCCGGCTGGTGCAGGGGCAGATCCTGGAGACGTCCGGACCGGCCGAGGGCGTCGACCCGCTCCAGCACTACCTCCAGGTCATCGCCGACAAGACCGCGTCGCTGATCGCCTCCTCCGCCCAGTTCGGCGCGACCTTCGGCAAGGCCGACCCGCAGATCGTGGAGACGATCACGCGGGCCTGTGACGCGCTGGGCATGGCCTTCCAGCTCTCCGACGACATCCTCGACGTCGCCAGCCACCCGGGCGAGTCGGGCAAGACGCCGGGGACCGACCTGCACGAGGGCGTGCTGACCCTGCCGATGTTCCACGCGCTGCGCGGCTCCGAGCCCGAGCACGCGCGGTTGCGTTCGCTGCTGGGCCGCCCGCTCGACGACGCGGAGACCGCCGAGGCGCTGGAGCTCCTGCGGGCCCACCCGGCGATGGAGATGGCCTACGCGGACCTTCGGGCGTGGGCGGACAAGGCCCGCGCCGAGCTGGCGACGTTGCCGGATGTCCCGGCGCGCAGGGCGTTCGAGGCGCTGTGCGACTACGTCGTGGAGCGCAGCGGCTGATCACCGTCCTTCCCGTGGACGCGGCCGGCGGAGCGTGCTCCTCCGGCCGCGTTCCGTGTTCTCGGCGGTGTGGGGGTCACGCCGTGCCCCTTTCTCGGTATCGCTCCCCTAATAAGGGCTATTTCGCGGAGAAAGGTCGGGTACTGCCAGTCTCGTGCGGTTCTGGAAGAAGGTCACGGGCCCTGGGACCGCCGACCGACACCCCGCCCCTGGGAGAGGAAAGCACCGTGACAGCGAGACCGCGGACACAGCACCTGACCGGCCACAGGCTGCTGGACGAGAACGGTGACAGCGTGGGCCGGATCGGCCAGGTCTACTTCGACGACGAGACCGACACGCCCGTCTGGGCGGCCGTGCGCACGGGGCCGCTCGGCCGGCACGAGTCCCTGGTCCCCATCGGCGTCGCCCGCATGGCGGGGGAGGACGTCCAGGTCCCCTTCGACAGGGAGACCATCACGACCGCCCCCGAGTTCGGTGCCGATCGGCACATCTCCGCCGAGCAGGAGCACCTCGTCTACCGGCACTACGGAATCCGTCCCGCCGTCCCCGGTCAGCGCCCGGACGAGCGGGACACGCTCGACCCCGCGCCCGACGGGGACCCCGACGAGGTGCCCGAGGGGTACATGATCCCCGAGGACGCGCGCGTCGACGTCGCCCAGGGCGCCGAGGAGGTCGACGTCGGCGAGGACGGAATCCTCATCTACGAGGAGTACACCGTCGCCGGGACCCACGAGGGGGAGTTCCAGGGGGACACACTGGTCGACATGGAGGACGACGAGCCTCGGGGTGGGGCCAGCGGCACGGAGGGGCTGCACGGCGAGGAGCGGGAGCAGGCCACCGGGAAGCCGGGGCCCCGCACCGACCGGGGCTGGGACGACCTGGGGCCGGGAGACCTCGACCGAGGCGACCCCCGGCGCGGCGATGTCCCCCCGCCCCCCTCGTGACCGCCGCGTTCAGCCCCGCCCCGTCGCGGCACGCTCGGGCCGTCCCTCAGCCGCGACGGCCGCGCGCCCGCGGGAGGCGCGCCGTGTGGTCCGCACCATGTCGACCGCGAACACCACCAGCGCGGCCCACACGATCGCGAACCCGATCCAGCGTCCGGCGGGCATCTCCTCCCCGAACACCAGCCAGCCCAACAGGAACTGCAGCACCGGGGCGATGAACTGGAGCAGACCGACCATGCTCAAGGGGATGCGGAAGGCGGCGAACCCGAACAGCAGCAGCGGGACCGCGGTGACCAGGCCCGACCCCACCATCAGCGCGGTGTGCGCGACGGAGACGTGGCCGAACGCGGCGTCGCCGGTGAACTGGAGGGCCAGGACGTAGCCCAGCGCGGGCAGGAAGAGCACCAGCGTCTCCATCGTGAGGCTCTCCAGACCGTCCAGCCGCACGAACTTCTTCACCAGGCCGTAGGCGGCGAAGGAGAACGCCATCCCCAGGGCCAGCCAGGGCGGCTGCCCGTAATCGAAGGCGAGCACGACGACGGCGACCACTCCCAGGGCCACGGCGGCCCATTGGGCGCGGCGGAGCCGTTCGGAGAACACCAGGACCCCCAGGGCGATGCTGACCAGGGGGTTGATGAAGTAGCCGAGTGCGGCCTGAAGGGTGTGCCCGGAGTTCACGGTGAAGATGAACAGACCCCAGTTGATGGAGATCATGAACGCGGCGCAGGCGATCAGCGCCAACCGTCGCGGGCTGCGGACGACCTCGGCCATCCACCTCCAGTGCCGCCGTACCAACAGGATCGCCAGGACCACCGCCAATGACCACACCATCCGGTGGGCGAGGATCTCCAGCGAGGAGGACGGGACGAGTAACTGCCAGTAGAGGGGGACAAGCCCCCACAGGAGGTAGGCGCCAACACCAAACAGGGCACCACGGTTTATCTCGGACACGTGTTTCAGAGTATTGGAATTATTCACAAGTGAATAATGAAAAAAACTTAACTGTTCTGTTTAGCGGGGCAGGATGCGGCCGCCCCATCCGGATCAGCCCAGAGGACGCCACACCAGTCCGGCCTCCCAGCCCACCAGCGCCACCAGCAGGGCTCCCACGGCCATAAGGGCGTAGTGGAACCGCTGGAGCCGCGACCACCGCCTCCGCCACCAGGCCGTGACCGCGAACGCGGCCATCACCCACCCCAGCACCGCCACCGCCGTCAACGGGAGCGCGGGCAGCGGCGAGCCCGACATGACCAGCCGCGTCACCAGGCTCCAACCCGCGGGAAAGGCGCCCAGGAGGGCGACGGACAGCACCCCCGCCAGCGCCGTGAGGGCCGCGGACACCGCGGTGAGCGTCGCCGCCCGGCCGTCCCCGCTCCCACGACGGTCGCGCCCCCTTCCCCGCAGGGCGTGGAGGGGCCACAGCGCCACGCTGGCGAGCGCCAGCAGCCCGGCGGCCGCCGCGACGAGAAGCGTCGGCGGAGCCACCTGCCAGGGCACCCTCAGGTAGGTGGTCGAGGGGGCCGCCCCGTACCCCAGACCGATCACCGCGCCGGAGCCGTCACGCACCAGGGTCAGCAGCTCACCGCTCTCCCGGGAACGGAAGACGTCCCCGCCGGCCGGACGCCAGGCCACGCCGTCCACCACGAGCCCTCCGCCCGTCCCGGCGGCCACCACGCGGTGGTCCAGCAGGCCGGCCGCCCGCGCCACCCTGCCCTCGCCGATCCGCGCGGTCACATAGACCCCGGCCACGCCGGTCGTGTCGCCGGCGGGCCCGGGGGCGTCTCCCGGCGGCCGTCCGGGCAGGAAGCGTTCGGCGAACTCCGCGACCACGACGTCGCGGACGGTACGGTCCCCCTCCGCGGCACCGTCCCCGTTCTGCACCGCGTAGAGGCCCACGCCGCTCTCGGGGAACAGGGCGAACAGCCCGTGCGACCCCGGCCCGTCGCCGCGGTGCCCGACCATCGGCTCGGTGCCGCCGCGCAGCTGCTCGAACCCGTATCCGACGCCGGGGAGGGCGGGATGGTGGGTGAACCGGGCCTCCCGCATCGCCCGCGCGCTCGTCTCGGACAGGACGCGCCGACCGTCGAGCTCCCCGTCGCCCAGGTGGGCCCGCAACAGCCGGCCCACCGCCTCCACGGTCGCGTAACCGCCACCGGCCGGCACCACGTTGTCGCCCCCGCGGCCGACCTCCACCCAGCCGCCGGGGCCGGGGGCGTAGGAGCGGGCCAGGTCGAGCCGGTCCGCCACCTCGGCGGGGCGGCCGACCTCCGCCTGCGCCATCCCCAGCGGGGCGAACACGTGCCGGGCGACGTAGTCCTCGTAGGACAGCCCCGACGCCGCCTCGACGAGGTGGCCGGCCAGCGCGTAACCGTAGTTGGAGTAGGCCGCGACCTCGCCGGGCGGGTGGGTTCGAGCGGGCAGACGCGAGCGCAGGTAGTCGGGGAGCGGGACCTCGCCGGAGGGGTCCGCGGGCATCGCCCCCGTGAGCGTGTCCTCGAAACCCGCGGTGTGGGTGAGCAGGTGGTGCGGCGTCACCGGCCGGCCGGGATGGGTGTCGGGGACGTGGAGTTCGGTGAGGACGTCGTTGACGTCGGCGTCCAGGTCGAGCCGCCCGCGTTCCACCAGCTGCATGACGGCCGTCGCGGTGACCGATTTGACCACCGAGTCCAGGGGGAACGCGGTCCGTTCCGGATCGACCGGCGTACCCGCCGAGACGTCCGCCTGACCGTAGCCGCGGGTGAGGAGCTGGCCCTCGCGGGTGACCACCACGACGGCGGCCCCCGGAACGTCGTGCTCGGCGAGCAGGCGCGGCACGCGGGTGTCCAGGAACCCGCCCACCTCCGCGGCCGTGAGCGGTCGCGGCCGTTGCGGCAGGTCGGCGAGTGCCGCGGCGGGGCCCGCGGTGACCGACGCGAGGACGACGGCCGTGACGAGGACGGCCGGCATCGTGCTCCGCACGCGCCATCCCATGTCTCCCCCTTCCCGGCCCTGGGCCGTCTCCACGGATTCCCCCTGGTCACGAAGGTAGACGGGAGGCGGGCGGAGGACACGACGGCCAGCCACCGGATCGGGGGTGGACCTGTCCCCACCCCCGGGGGACGGACTGGGAACCCCGGTGCGCCGTGGATAGCCTGGAGACATGTTCGGCTTCAGGAAGACGACGATGGTCACCGCCGCGGACGCGCTCCCCGGACGGGACACCCCGATGCCGGTCCCCGGCCGTCACGAGGTGCTCGGCACCCCGCTCGCCCCGCCCTACCCGCCCGGCGCGCAGATCGCCGAGTTCGGCATGGGCTGCTTCTGGGGGGTCGAGCGCACCTTCTGGCGGATCGGTGCCGACCACGGCATCATCACCACGGCGGTGGGCTACCAGGGCGGTTTCACGCCCAACCCCACCTACGAGGAGGTGTGCAGCGGGCTGACCGGCCACACCGAGGCGGTGCGCGTCGTGTTCGACCCGGCCCGTATCTCCTACGCCGACCTGCTCAAGGTCTTCTGGGAGGGCCACGACCCCACCCAGGGCATGCGCCAGGGCAACGATGTGGGCACCCAGTACCGGTCGGCGATCTTCTACCACTCCGAGGAGCAGCGCGAGGCGGCCGAATCCAGCCGTGACGCCTTCCAGCCGGTCCTGACCCGCGCCGGGTACGGATCCATCACCACCGAGATCACCGCGGCGGGCCCGTTCTACTTCGCCGAGGACTACCACCAGCAGTACCTGTCCGACGCCAAGAACCCCAACGGCTACTGCGGGGTCGGCGGCACGGGACAGAGCTGCCCCATCGGGGTCGCGGCCACCGGCGACGCCGCTTCGCGGCGCGCGGCCGAGTAGGACGGTCGACGGGTGCGCACGGGGACGGCCGAGTGATCACTCGGCCGTCCCCGTCAGTGGGCTCTGCGAGGCGGGCGCCCCGGCGGCGGGAACCGTGCTCGCCGGAACCGCTCCCACTGTCGGGGAGCAGCCCAGGAGGGACACGTCCGGCCGGTCCGGACCGTGCCCGCGAGATCTTGCGGGCGGTGACGGGGGCGAGGCCCCGCGGGTTTCACGGAGCCCGACCACAGCCCCTCGGGTTCACGCCCTTCTGCTGGGGGCCACCCGGGTCGAGCACCGGTGGAGCGATCGGGCAAGCGTGGGGACGTACCCGGTCGACGCGGCCCGCCACGGCCCCCTCGATCTGGCGCGCCGCCCCCGGACGGCTACCCGGGGCGTAGGGACGGATTGATCGCGGAGGGCACCGGCTGGTTCGTCAGCGCCTGGACGACGGCGGCCACGGCTTCTCGGCCCGCCCTCTCTTGCGCCTCACGGGTGCTGGCCCCCAAATGAGGCGTCGCCAGGACGGACTCGTGGTTGAGCAGCGGGTTGCCGACGGCTGGTTCGATCTCGAACACGTCGAGTGCGGCGCCCGCGATACTGCCTTCCTTCAAAGCGGTGTTCAGGGCGCCCTCATCGATGATTCCGCCCCTCGCGGTGTTCACCAGCAACAGGGAGGGCTTCGCCAACTGGAGTTCGCGTCCTCCGATCAGACCTCTCGTCTCCGGGGTTCTGGGAACGTGGACCGAGACGATGTCACTGCGCGCCATGAGGCTGTCCAGATCGGTCAGGTGCGCCCCAACGCTGGCGGCGTGCGCGGACGATACGAAGGGGTCGTAGGCGAGAAGGCTGACATTGAAGGGCTGCAGGCGCTCCGCGACGAGCGTGCCGACATGTCCGAGCCCGATGAGCCCCACCGTGCTTCCGGCGAGCTCCCGTCCCTGATACCGGCTCCGGTTCCACTGGCCGGCCCGCAGGGCCGCGTTCGCGGGGAACAACGTGACGCAGCCCGGTGAGGATCAGTCCGATGGTGAGCTCGGCGACGCTCAGCACATTGGACCGAGGCGCGTTGGCGACGAGGACCCCCGCCCGCGTCGCCGCCTCCACGTCGATGTTGTCCACTCCGACTCCCGCCCGGGCGATGATCCGCAGATTCGGGGCGGCGGCGAGAACACCGCGGTCCACCTGCGTTCCGCTCCGGACGAGGAGGGCGCTGGCGTCGGGGAGCGCGTTTTTCAGCGCGGAGGGGTTACTGCCCTCACAGAACCGAACCTCGAAGTCGCCCAACGGCTCCAACACGGATTCGGGCAGCGGGTCCGCTACAACGACGACGTCCTTGCTCATGGTGGGATACCTCCCTTGGGGAAGACAGGGCCGGGCCAGTGCTTAAAGCGCGGCCTGGGCGAGGGCGCGCGGAAGGCCCGCGTTCTCCCAGGCAGAGTCCAAGGCGTCGGCGAACGCGAGCACCTCACGGTCGCTGTGCAGGGGCGTGGGGGTCACCCGCAGTCGTTCGGTTCCGACGGGAACACTCGGTGCGTTGATCGGCTGGACGTAGAACCCGTGTCGGTCCAGCAACTCGGCGGCCACCTGGCGGCACTTGAGCGAATCCCCCACCAGGACGGGGATGATGTGCGCGGCCTCCGACACGACCGGGATCGCCCGCTCCCGCAGCAACCCCTGTAGGAGGGCCGCGCGCTCCTGGAGCGATCTGCGTTCGTGGTCGGAGCGCTTGAGATGCCGGACCGCGGCCAGTGCCCCCGCGGCGACGGCCGGCGGGAGAGAGGTGGTGAAGATGAAGGCGGAGGCGAAACTGCGAACGGCGTCGATGACGGAATCGGGTCCCGCGATGTATCCACCGGCGGTGCCGAACGCCTTCGCCAGGGTTCCCTGGATGACGTCGAAACGCCCGGCGAGTCCCTGCTCGGCGGCCTTGCCCGCTCCCCGTGGACCGTACATCCCCACGGCGTGCACCTCGTCGAGATAGGTGAAGGCGCCGTACCGTTCCGCGAGTTCGGCCACCCGCGCCAGCGGAGCGACGTCGCTTTCCATGGAGTAGATGCTCTCCAGCGCTATCAGCTTGGGAAGCGCGGGATCGGTTCCGGCGAGCAGTTCTTCCAGGTGGTCGACGTCATTGTGCCGGAAGACATGTTTCTCCGCCTTGCTGTGCCGGATACCGGCGATCATCGAAGCGTGGTTGAGCTCATCCGAGAAGACCACGCACTTCGGCAGTCGGCCCGCGAGGACGGTCAACGCGGCGTCGTTCGCGGCATAGCCGGAAGGGAAGACCAGGGCCGACTCCATCCCGTGGAGGTCGGCCAGTTCCCGTTCCAGCTCCACGTGGTAACGGTTGTTGCCCGATATGTTGCGTGATCCACCACTGCCGGCGCCGGCCTCGTCGATGGCCTGTTTCATCGCAGTCAGGACCGCGGGGTGCTGTCCCATGCCCAGGTAGTCATTACTGCACCACACGCTGATGTGCCGTTCCCGGCCCAGGTCAGAGGTTCGGGCGGAGGGGAAGCGGCCCGCCTGGCGCTCGATCTCCAGGAAAGTGCGGTATCCGCCCTGTCGCTTGAGCTTGGCTATCTCCTCGGAAAAGAAATCTACATAGCCGAACACGGTAACTCCAATCTCCGTCGCGCGTTCTGCCGGAATGAATGTAGGTGAGCTGTTGACTCCTGGGAAATGCAAACCGAGAGCGGTCATGGACTATCCGCATAACTCCAGCTGTAGCGGGTCGACGGCATGCAGGTCTTTCTTAGGAGCTGGGGGAGGCGTGCGAACAGTGCGGGTCTGTTGGTTTACCCGAGGGTGAATCAGCGTGAGTGAGCGGAAAACGTATGCCTCCGAAGGGGGCGTGCGGATCGTTTTTCCGTCCCGACGGTGAGACGCAACCGGTCTGTGTTCCGGTGGCCGGAACCGACTCCTGGTGAAAGAGAGGATTTCTCTGGTGCGTGCAGGCGGGGTGAGAGGAGCTTGGAGGTCGCCGATGTGGGCGGCCGACGGGAGTCGAGAACGGTCCCAGAGGCCCGGGAGGGGAGAGGGTAAGTTCCGATGAACATCGGAAGGCCGGGCGAAGAATCCAGGTCAACGAGGACCTGCCATTTCCCTGTGCCTGCTTCTCCGGCGGTTCCGCGGATTCTGTTGTAACCCCATCGGGCGCCGAAGATTGAAGATGAGAAACCATGAGGTGGCGTGTGCGTCCATGAGGGTCCGTACGGCCCGGCGATCTCGGCGCCGTTGCCGGAAGTGGGGAAACGTAACTCTGGGAAGAAGCGGCGAAGCTTGAACTGCATTTATTTATCGCATGCATAGATGCGCTTCGTGTGGCATTTCTGCTTCTGCTCGGTAATGCCTAAAGTGACCGCCGTGAGGGGCAATGGATACCCGCTGCCGCGGCATGCGACAGCAGATGACATCGACGAACTCGTGCGGCTGCGCGCGTATCTGCTCAGTACGGGCGAAGGTCCGTACACGGCGCGCACTCCAGAAGACGAAGAAGTGTGGAGGCAGGCCTACCGGAAGTGGCTTGAACCGGTGACGGCCGGCAGCGTGCCCACGGTGCGGGTGAGCGTCATCGGCTCCCCTGGGAGCCTCCTCGCCTGCGCGATCGCTGTTGTCGACCATCGGGCTCCCACCGCCCGTTGCCCCAGTGGGCGGGTGGGCTGGGTGCAGACGGTCGTGGTCGATCCGTCGGCCCGCCGCCAGGGGCTCGGCAGAAGAGTGATGGACGACGCGCTGTGCTGGCTCCGCGAGGCCGGAGCCGAGAGCGTCGTCCTCCAGACCACGCGAGATGGTGCTCCGCTGTACCGATCCCTGGGGTTCGCGCCGACCGGTGAGGATCTGCTCTATCTGGACGTGAGAGGTTGTTGAGTGGCAAAGGTTCTCATCATCGGCCTCGGATACGCGGGCCGGCGATTCAAAAAGGCTTTCGAGAACACGGGAACTCCGGTGGAGTTCTCCTACGTCGGACGTACCCGCCAGGACGTGCCCATCCCGTACTACCGATTCATCGACGAAGCGCTTGAGGACTTCCGCCCGGACGTCGCCGTGGTCACGGTGCCCGATCTGGCGCACGCGGAAGTATTGCGGGCGCTCTCGGGATTCGACGGTTTCGTGTTGGCGGAGAAGCCGCTGGTCACCTCCGGTGATGACCTCACTCCTGTGGAGTCCGCTCTCAGGAAGGTCTCAGGGTTCTGTATGGACCTGGTGGAACGTTACGCGGAAACGACCATGCTCCTCCGCGATCTCGTCCGCGAGGACGGATTGACACTTGTCCGCGCCCACTTCACCTGGGGCAAGGACCGTATTAACGATCACCGTCCCACCAGTGGGGTGTCGAGCGAGATCATACATCCGCTCGATCTGCTCCAATGGATCTGTGGAGCAGGGACACCGATGTCCCTGGAAACCGTTCTCGGGGTACGGTCGGATTTCTCTGTATCGGGTCACGACGTGCTCGATAGTGTGGCGATTTCCGCCCGACTCGGCAGCGGCGTGGTAAGTGGCTACAGCAGTTTTGTCAACATCACCCGTAAGCGCGAGATCGATTTCGTGTTCCGTGATCGCTCAGGTGATCTGCTCTACGCGAACGCCGTATACGACACCCCTGTGTGGGATGCCGACCGGTTGCGAGTCTGGCGGCGCACCGGTGCGGGAGACGTGGTCGTCCACGAACTGGATACCGGACTGCGTGCCGTCCCCAAGGGGTCCGAGACGGTCGTCAAGCTCGGCAGGATGGTCGATGACGTCACACGATATGTCGCCAGTGGCCGAGATCCCAACATTCCTTTCGCCGGATTAAGCGACGCCTTCGCCCTGCAGCGCCTCCTGAACGAAATGGAGGCCCGCGCCTATGTGACAGGTCCCGTCAGCTATTTTCCCAATGGCAGGACCGTCCTGGAAGAAGTCGATTGGGAGCGTCTCGGGTGAATATCTCGCCTGCGTTCCGCTCTTTCACAGACCCAGAACTCCGATGACACCGGACCAAGGAGCCGACCATGTGCGGAATCGCCGGATGGGTGGATTTCAACTGTGACGTCCGCCGGGACACAGCCACGCTTGAGGCCGTCACCAGGACCATGGCCTGCCGAGGCCCCGATGCAGAGGGCATGTGGACGGGTGAGCACGTCGCTCTCGGCCACCGCAGGCTCTCCATCATCGACTTGGAGGGCGGCCGGCAGCCCATGGTGGCCGAGGAGGGGGGCAGGGTCCTGGCCTGCCTCACCTACAGCGGAGAGGTGTACAACTTCCAGGAGCTGCGCCGCGAACTCAAGGGACGCGGACACACCTTCAGAACGCACAGTGACACGGAAGTCGTTCTGCGCGGTTACCTCGAATGGGGAGAAGGGGTCGTCGACCACCTCAACGGCATGTACGCCTTCGCGGTGTGGGACGAACGGGCCCAGACTCTCGTGCTGATCCGCGACCGTATGGGCGTCAAACCGCTGTACTACTTCCCGACCGCGAACGGCGTCGTCTTCGGCTCCGAACCCAAGGCGATACTCGCGCACCCCGCTGTGCCCCGCAGGGTCGGCCCCGAAGGGCTCCGGGAGGTCCTGGAAATGGTGAAGACGCCGGGGAGCGGTGTCTTCGCCGGGATGTACGAGGTGCGTCCGGGACAGTTGGTGCGCGTGCGTCGAGAGGGCTTGAGCAGGCGTACATACTGGGCCCTCGAAGCGCGGGAGCACCCCGACGACCTGAAGACGACGATCGAGACCGTACGAGCGCTGCTCGACGACATCGTCGAGCGTCAGACCGTTTCCGACGTCCCCCTGTGCTCTCTGCTCTCGGGCGGTCTCGATTCCTCCGTCATCACCGCTTTGGCCTCCCAGAAGCTGAGCGCGAGAGGCGAAGGGGCGGTGCGCTCCTTCTCCGTCGACTTCGCCGACCACGGCGTGGAGTTCGTCGCCGACCCGGTCAGAGGCTCCTCGGACGCCCCGTTCGTCCGTGATCTCGTCGACCGGATCGGCGCTGACCACAGCGAGATCGTGATGGACAGCGCCGAACTGGCGGACCCCTCCCTGCGTGACAGGGTGCTCCGCGCCCTCGACCTGCCGCCCGCCTACTGGGGGGATATGTGGCCCTCCCTCTACCGTCTGTTCCAGTCCGTACGTGAACAATCGACGGTGGCCCTGTCCGGCGAGTCGGCGGACGAGGTCTTTGGCGGGTACCGCTGGTTCTTCGACCCCGAGGCGGTCGAGGCCGAGACCTTCCCCTGGCTGACGTCCGCCACGGGGAAGTACTTCGACGGCAAGTCGCTTTTCGATCCCGCCTTGCTACGGAAGCTGGAGATGCCGGAGTTCCTGAGGGACAGTTACGCACAGGCCATCTCCGAGACGCCGGTGCTCGCGGGGGAGGACGGCACCAACCGCCGCATGCGGCAGATGAGCTATGTCAACCTGACGCGGTTCGTGCAGACGTTGCTCGATCGCAAGGACCGGATGAGCATGGCCGTCGGGCTCGAAGTGCGCGTGCCCTTCTGCGACCATCGCCTGGTCGAGTACGTGTTCAACGCGCCCTGGGAGATGAAGTCCTTCGACGGGCGGGAGAAGAGCCTCCTGCGCGCGGCCACAAAGGACCTGTTGCCGGAGTCGATCGTGCAGCGGGTCAAAAGCCCCTATCCCACCACCCAGGATCCGGCTTACGAGCGGGGGTTGCGTACGGCTCTCGCCGAGGTGCTCGACGATTCCTCGTCGCCGGTTCTGCCCCTGCTCGACCAAGTGGCGGTGAAGAACCTCCTGGCGAGCCCGCTCGGCGAGGTGAGCGCCCAGTACGACCGTTCCGGTCTGGAGATGGCCTTGGGGCTCAACTCCTGGCTGGCCGCCTACGACATCACGCTCGATCTGTGACTCCACGGGGTGTGGGCCGCCAACTGTGAGGAGGGGCCGCGTCGTCCCGGGGAAGGCGGAGCTGGCGCCTCAGCCCGATGGGGTGGCGCAGTCCCATCAGGCCGGCCGTGGTGATCGGGCCTCCCGGGGCCTCGACGCGCAACGCGCCGGGGCCCCGCTTCCCTCATGGGCCACCGGCCCGGGAGCGGTCCTCGATCCGGGGAGCCCCACGTCCGCCCCACGACCCGGTGCCTGGCCCACGGGGCCGTGGCCGAAGTCGGTCAGTCCGGGCCGAAGCGATCCGGACCGCGGAGGACGGATGGCGGGAGGGG
Source organism: Marinactinospora endophytica (assembly GCF_054780875.1). Classification (NCBI taxonomy): domain Bacteria; kingdom Bacillati; phylum Actinomycetota; class Actinomycetes; order Streptosporangiales; family Nocardiopsidaceae; genus Marinactinospora; species Marinactinospora endophytica. The sequence goes on from NZ_BAAGVM010000008.1 coordinate 154,750, forward strand.
CGCCCGCTCGGGTGGGCGAAGAAGCGCTGACCTCGGTTGATGTGTCCACAACGGGCAACGCGGCCATGGCCGTGGACAGGTCGCCGGCCGGCCCTTCCCCCTCCTTCGGCTCCCTCGCGGCCTTTCTCCGGTCACAGCCCGGCGCGTCAGGGAGCGGAACCATTGATTGTGCGAATATTTTCGCACTATGATCGTGCGGCAATAGTCGCACAATTGTGAGAGAGGGGTGACTATGGCCGCTGTACGCACGTACGTCCATCCTGAGACCGGGGAGATCTCGCTGCCGCGTGTCCTGTTCGCGCTGAGCGAGCCGTTGCGTTTGGAGATGGTCCGCAAACTCGCCGAGGAAGGAGAGCTGGACAGCATCGAACTCGGCCCCGATCTGCCCAGATCGACCCTGACCCACCACACCAGCCTGCTGCGTGAGTCCGGCGTCGCCTTCGTGCGGGCCGAGGGACGTAAATGCATGATCAGCCTGCGGGCCGAGGACCTGGACCTCCGCTTTCCCGGGCTGATCGACACCGTCCTGTCCGGCTACAAGTCCGCACGGGCCGAGGAGTCCGACGACGAGACGCGCGGATCGGGAGTGGAGCAGTGATCCTGCGACTCTGGCCGCTGGTCGCCGCGGCCATCTCGCTCGGTATCGACGCCTACGTACTGGCCGGTGTCCTTCCCCAGGTCGCGGACTCGCTCGCGGTGTCGGTGGCCGCCATCGGCCTGGGCGTCACCGCCTTCACCGGGGCCTACGCCTTTGCCGGCCCGCTGCTGTCGGGCCCGCTCGTCGCGGGCTCCACCAAGCGCGCCCTGATCGTCTCGCTGGGACTGTTCAACCTCGGCAACCTCATCACCGCGCTGGCCCCCGAGATCATGGTGTTCCTCGGGTCGCGGGTGCTGGCCGGCGTCGGCGCCGGGATCCTGACCGCGGTGGCGACCGCCACGGCCGCCGCCATGGTGGCCGAACACGAGCGCGGCCGGGCCATGGCCCTGGTGACCTTCGGACTTTCAACGGGCACCGTGGCGGGGGTGCCCCTCGGCATGCTCATCGGCCAGTGGGCCGGGTGGCGTTGGACGATGGGCCTGGTCGTGGCGATCGGGATCATCAGCATGGCCGCGGTCCTGGCCCGGCGAGGACCCTACCCGACCATTCTGGTGGCGAAGGTCGGTGAGAACCTGCGGCTGCTCACGGCTCCCGTGATCACCGCGGGAGTGATCCTGGCCTTCCTCCTCGGGGTGGCGAGCCTGGGCCTGTACACCTACCTGGTCCCCATGGCCGACGACCGCGGTCTGGCCTCGATGGCGTTCACCCTGGTGTGGGTGTGGGGCATCGGAGGTGTGGCCGGCTCGGCCCTGATCGGCCGTCCCGTGGACGCCCTGGGGTCCCGGCGACTGTTCCCCGTCGTCGTTGTGGCCCTGACCGTGGCCCTGGGCGCCCTGGCGTTCCTGGACCACGTCCTCGTCTGGATCGTCGCGGTCGCCTTGTGGGGGGCCGCGGGGTGGGCGAGTGTGCCCGTCCTCCAACATCTGCTCGTCCAGGGCCGTCAGCAGCAGGCCATGGCGATCATCGCGTTCCAGATGGCCGCCATGTACCTGGGATCGGCGGCCGGCGCGGCCCTGGGAGGGCTGCTGCTGGACCATGGGACAGCCGCCGGTGCGCTTCCCGGCTGGGCGCTTGGGGTCGCGTTCGCGACGCTGGTGCTGGCCCTGATCGTCGCGCGCGTCCAGGCGGTGCGTCCATCGGCCCGGATCGAGCCGGACCGCAGCCGTTCCTGAGACCGGGGGAGCCTGGCAGGGGCGGTCGGTGCCGGGGACCTGGAGCGGCCGCTTCGCGGTGGGATCGCGGCGCGCGTGTGCACCGGAGCGACGGGGACCCCCGTTCGCCGGTATCGACTGTGGTGACGTTACCTGCCGGAATTTCGACGAATGGCTGGTCGCGGTAGCGTCCGGCAAAGGGGTGGGAGTGGCCCCGGAACTCGTCGGGCAACAGCACATCAACTCCTGCGTTTCTTTCCTTGAGATTCCGGACGCTCCGCGTGTCCCGCTTAATCTGGTCTATCCCAAGCGCGGCGGACATCCTCTGATACCGCGCTTCATCTCCATGGCGAGGGCCACGGTCCGGGCGCGCGAGGCGGTGGGCCGTAGGACGAGGGTGAGACCGTCCCGTGAACTGCGTCGGCCTCCGACCGTTTCCCCAAGGTGATCCAGCTCCGCCCGGTTGATGGGAGTGGCTTCGGCGGTCGATCGGCCATGGCGGTCTGGAAGAGCCGTTCTCGTGTCATCCACGGCCGTGACGGGTCGCCGTCCGCTCGTCTCCCGCCCACGCCGTCGTGTTCCCGGTGGGGAACGCGAAGGTCTTGTTGCCGGAGGTCGGGGAGGTCCGGTTGCGGCAACCGCGTCATGGTGTCACTCGTGTGACCGGCGTGATGAGCCGCGGGAGTACGGCGGCCCGGTGAGGGGGCGGGCCGCGGGGAGTGGCCGGGCGGGATGAGCCGGCCGCGAATGCGGGGACCGCGGGGTGCGCGGTCGGCGAGGACCTGACGTCGATGTCCGCCGCGATCGAGCGGGCCGGACGCGCGAGGCCGGAACCGTCCGCCTGGCGCGGGGATGCCGCCCTTTTCCGCTCACGGTCCCGTCGCCGTCGGCGGCGGAAAGGGAACCGGTCGCGTCCGGTGGATTATCCAGCGGTGCGGTATCCGAACGGATAGAGATCCATTTCGGAATTCCCAGGCCACGGGCCATGGTGGTATCCAGGCGGATGAATTATGCTCTCGTTGCCTGTCGAGCCGTCACACGTCCACGCCTCCCGGGGTGTGCGGGGAACGCCTTCCCGGACATCCGATCACAACGCCGCCCCTCTTTGGTGAAGGTCTCCCCTGTATGAAAGTTCCGTGCCGAGAACGTCCCGACTCCAGGGGGCGCCTGTCCGAGGGGAACGGACGCCACCGCGTTCCCCGGTGGTGTGCCGTCTGATGCGGGTCCCTTTCTCCGACGTCGACATGCACGGCAACGTGCACAATTCGCGTTATGCCGTCTACGCCGAGAACGCGGTGAACGACTTCCTCGCCGAACGGGGACTGGCCGAGCGGACCCGGCCGGGAGTCGGCGACCTGATATTCCTCGTCAAGGAATTGTCGGTCGAATACCGGCGGCCGTTGAGATTCGGCGACACCGTCGCCTGCCGCGTCCGCGACGTCCGGGTCGCCGGTCCCCGGCTCACCTTCGACGTCACCGTCCTGCGGGAACCGGAAGGGGACGGCGAGCCCGCCGTCGCCGCCAAGATCACCATCACCTGGGTGCGGGTGTCGCCGGACAGGACGGCCCTGAGGGTGCCCCCGGACGTCGCCGACTCCCTGCGCGTGGACGCCTGATGAGCGACGCGAACGCGCGGATCCGCCTTTCCGAGGTCACCGTCGAGCGTGACGGCAAGACGGTCCTCAAGGACGTCGACCTGAGCCTCGACGAACACCGGATCGCGGTGATCGGGCTCAACGGTTCGGGCAAGAGCACCCTGGTACGCCTGCTCAACGCCCTGGTCCTGCCGACCCGGGGAACCGTCACCGTGGACGGCTACCCGACCGACAAGCACGCCAAGAAGGTGCGGCGCAAGGTCGGCTTCGTCTTCCAGAACCCCGAGAACCAGATCGTCATGCCGGTGGTCTCGGAGGACATCGCGTTCGGCCTGAAGAACCTGGGGCTGGGCAGGGCCGAGACCGCGGTGGCGGTCGAGAAGGCCCTCGCCGAGCTGGAACTGTCCCACCTGGCCGACCGCGAGTCCTACGCGCTCAGCGGCGGGGAGAAGCAGATGGTCGCGCTGGCCTCCGTGCTCGTCATGGAACCGGAGACGATCGTCTTCGACGAACCGTCCACGATGCTGGACCTCAGGAACAAGCGCCGGCTCCAGCAGCGGATCGACGCGCTGACCCAGCGGGCCATCGTCGTCACCCACGACCTGGACCTGATCACCGGCTACGACAGGGCCATCGTCTTGCACGAGGGCGCGCTCGTCTTCGACGGCGACCCGCCCTCGGCCATCTCCTTCTACGAGGACCTGTGCCGATGATCGGCGGCTCCACGAAGAACGGCCCCCTCGCCCGCGTCCCCGCCGGGTACAAGTTCGCCTTCCTCTTCGTGGCCGGCATCGGCGTCTACCTGCTGCGGGACACGGGAGCGCAGCTCGCCGCGCTCGCCGCCGCACTGGTGATCGCCGGATTCGCCCGGGTGGGCGCGGCACGGCTGCTGCGTGCGATGAGCGGCCTGCTCATCATCGCCGCGGTCGTCTTCGTGACCATGGCCCTGGCCATGTCGCCCTCCGAGGCGGTCACCGCGACCCTGCGCCTGCTGACCCTGTGCGTGCTGGCCTACACGGTCACCCTGACCACCGGTTTCAGCGAGACCCTGGACCTGTTCGAGCGCCTGCTGCGCCCCTTCCGCCACGTCGGACTCAACCCCGCGCAGGTCAGTCTCGCGCTGTCGATGACGCTGCGGTTCATCCCCGAGATCCGCACGAAGTACTTCGAGATCAGGGAGGCGCAGCACGCCAGGGGCCTGGGCAACAGCCCCATGGCCGTGCTCGTACCCCTGATCGTCAGGACGCTGGAGTCGGCCTCGGAGGTCGCCTCGGCGATCGACGCCCGATGCTACGACTCCGCCGAACGAGGAACAGAACGGGACGGCCCCCGGCGGGCCCTCCGTGCTCCCAACGGCTCCGACCCGATCTGAGGTTCCCATGTCCCAGCAGAGAACGGACACCACGCAGAGCACGGTCCTCACCGCGGTCTTCGCGGCGCTGATCGCCGCCCTCGGCCTCGTGCCCGCCATCGCCATCGGGATCCTTCCCGTGCCGATCACCGTGCAGACCCTCGGGGTGATGCTCGCCGGCGCGCTGCTCGGCCCGCTGCGCGGCGGGCTGGCGGCCACGGTCGTCGTGGTGCTGTCCATCGCGGGGATGCCGATCCTGGCGGGCGGCCGGGGCGGCATGGGGGTCCTGCTCGGCCCCACCGGCGGCTACCTGATCGGCTGGATCCCCGCGGCGATCGTCATCGGCCTGCTGGTGAAGTACTGGGCGATCAGGTTCGAGCGCCAGGCGGTGCGCTACCTCGCGGTCGGCGCCAGCGTGTTCACCGGTGGTGTGCTGGTGATCTACCTCTTCGGTGTTCCCTGGACCGCCGTGGTCACCGGTCTGCCCCTCGCCACCTCCGCGATCGGCTCGCTCGCCTTCCTGCCGGGCGACCTCGTCAAGGTCGTCGTGGCGACCCTGATCGCGGTGAACGTCCACCGCAGTTACCGCCGGCTCCTGGGGGCCTGAGGCGCCGTGCCGATCATCGAGGAGATCCTCGGACACGCCCGCTCTCAGCCCGGGCGGCCCGCCTTCGAGATCGACGGGGAGACGGTCGGCTTCGCCGAGCTCGCCGACAGCGCGCTGGGGTTCGCCCACCGCCTCAACGCCCTCTCCGTAGGGACGCGGGCGCTGCTGCCCGGCCGCCCGCCCCAAGGGGTGGTCGCGCTGTCCCTGCGCAACTCGACGTCCTTCGTCCGGGCCTTCGTCGGCGCCACCGCCTCCACCTGCGCGACGGCCGTACTCGACCCGTCGTGGCCGTCGCGGCGGACGGCCGCGGTACTGGCGACGCTCGGGCCGGACGTCCTCGTCACCGACTCGGCCGACGTGGCCGGCCTGGCCGAGGCCCGACGCTGCCGCGTGGTCGTGACCGCGGGCGTCGAGGCGCCGGGCACCGACCGCCTCGACGTGTGGACCTCGCGGACGGACGCGGCGTCGGCGAGCCGGGTACTGGCGGACCGCGACGACGACCAGATCCTCCTCATCGGCTTCACATCGGGGACCACCAGCGCGCCCAAGGCGTTCGCCCGCACTCGGCGCTCATGGCGGGGGAGCCTGTCGGCGAGCGCCCGGTTGCTCCGCGCCGGGCCGGGCGAGACGACACTGGCCCCCGGACCGCTCGCCCACGGGCTGAGCCTTTATGGCCTGGCCGAGTCGCTGTACTCGGGCGGCACCCTGGTCTCGGCCCGCAGGTTCCGCGCCCGCGACTGCGTCAGCGGTGTCACCGATCGGGGGGCGACCAGGTTCCTGGGGGTTCCGACCATGCTGCGCGCCCTCGCCGTGGCGGCCGGCTCCCCGGGGGCGTTGGAGGGCTTGCGCACCCTGGTGAGCAGCGGCGCCAAACTCGACCGCTCCGTGATGGCGTCGCTGGCGCGCGTCGCCCCCCGCGCCCTCCTGGTCGAGTACTACGGCGCGTCGGAACTCAACTTCGTCTCCACCGCGACGACCGATCTGTCCGCCCCCCTCCCGGACCTCCACGACTTCGCCTCCTACGTCGGGGAACCGTTTCCCGGCGTCGAGGTGAGCGTCCGCTCCCCCGACGGGGCGGAGCTGGGCGAGGGAGAGCGCGGAACGGTGTTCGTGCGCAGCGACCTCGTCTCCGAGGGGTATCTCGGCCCCGGCGACGGGACGGGGTTTCGGCGGGACGGCGCCTGGTGCACGGTCGGCGACCAGGGCTACCTCCGGGGCGGGGCACTGCACATCATCGGCCGCGAGGGCGAGATGCTCATCTCCGGAGGGCACAACGTCTACCCCGCCGAGGTCGAGGGCGCCCTCCGCGAGGCGCGCCCCCTGTCCGAGGTCCAGGTGCTGGGCCTGCCAGACCCCCACCTGGGCACCCGGCTGGTCGCGGTCCTGCGCCGGTCCGAGGCCGGGCACCTCGCAGAGGAGGAGCTGCGACGACACGTCGAGCGGCACCTGCCCCGGCACAAGGTGCCGAGGGAGTTCTACAGCGTCGACCAGTGGCCGTTGACCTCCAGCGGAAAGATCAGCAAGAGAACGCTCACCGAGTGGATCGAGGCCGGTAGGGATGATCGAGTCCAACGGATCCCGTGACCCCGCCACAACCCCCGTCATCGTGGCGGCCAGGAGGACCGCGATCGGCCGGGCGGGCGGCTGCTTCCGGGACGTCGGCGCCGAGTTCCTGCTCGCCGGGGTGATCGCGGCGGTTCTGCGCGACGGTGGCGTCGCCGCGGACCAGGTGGACGAGGTGGTCGCCGGCAACGCCGCGGGGCCGGGCGGAAACGTCGCCCGGGTGGCAGCGCTCACCGCCGGCCTCCCCTTCTCTGTGCCCGCGGTGACCGTCGACCGGCAGTGCGGGGCCGGGCTGGAGGCGATCAACCAGGCGTGCCGCCTGGTGCAGGCGGGGGCGGCCGAGGTGGTGCTCGCCGGCGGCGTGGAGAGCGTCAGTACGGCGCCCTGGCGGGTCCGGCGGCCATCGGGCCGGACGGGGATGCCCGTCTTCTACGACAAGGCCAGGTTCTCGCCCGACTCCGTGGGCGACCCGGGCATGGGGGAGGCCGCCGAGAACGTCGCCCGGGTCTACGGCGTCAGCCGTGAACGGCAGGACGCCTTCGCCGCCAGGAGCCACAGGCTCGCCGTCCAGGCACAAGAGGAGGGGCTCTTCGCCGACGAGATCACCACCCTCGGAGAGTTCGGCCCCCGGGTGGAGCGGGACGAGTGCCCGCGTCCGCGCTCCAGCCCGGAACGGCTCGCCCGCCTGCGTCCCGCCTTCGTGGAGGGGGGAACGGTCACGGCGGGCAACTCGTGCCCGCTCAACGACGGTGCCGCCATGGTGCTGGTCACGAGCATGGAGCGGGCCCGGGCCCTCGGCCACCGGCGCGTGCTGGCCTTCGTCGACGGCGCCGCGGCGGGGGTGGATCCGAACCTGCTCGGGGTGGGCGCGGTCGCCTCCACCCGCAGGCTGCTGGCGCGCCAGCCAGGAGTGGAACTGGACCGGGTGGACGTGGTGGAGTTCAACGAGGCGTTCGCCTCGCAGACCCTGGCCTGCCTGGACCTGCTGGGGATCGACCCCGATCGCGTCAACCGGAACGGCGGCGCGATCGCGCTCGGCCACCCCTACGGGGCGAGCGGGGCGGTCCTGGTCACCCGGGTCTACAGCCAGCTGGTGCGGCAGCGGAGCGCCGGGGAGGGGGGAACGGCCGTGGCCATGATGGCCACCGCGGGCGGGCTTGGCGTATCGACCCTCTTCACCGTCGTGGATGATGCATCATGACCTGCTGTCCGGGGCGCGCGGAGGGTCCGCGCGGGATCCGGTGAACGAGGGGATCGAGGATGCTGGCAGCGTTGGCGCGTGAACCCGGACCCCCACCGTCCGTCGTCGACGTGGTGGAGGTCGAACCCGGCGCGTTGGACGAAGGGGGCTCGGTGCGCCTGCGCATGCTGGCGTCGACCGTCAACCCCTCCGACCTCGTCACGATCTCGGGCGCCTACGCCTCGCGTACCCGCTACCCCTTCGTGCCGGGGTTCGAGGGGGTGGGAGAGGTGGTCGAGGTGGGGGAGGACGCCCCCCGGGAGCTTCTGGGCCGGCGCGTGCTGCCCCTGGGGACGGCGGGGAACTGGCAGGAGTACAAGGTGGCCCCCGCGCGCTGGTGCTTCGCGGTGCCGGACGACGTCACCACGGAGGACGCCTGCTTCGCCTACGTCAACCCGCTCTCGGCCCTGCTCATGGTCGACGAGCACGCGCACGCCGGGGTCCGCGTCGCGGCGGTGAACGGGGCCACGTCGGCGATCGGAGGGCAGCTGCGCGCCCTCTTGGACGCCCGGGGAATCGAGGTCATCGGGTTGACCAGCGGGGCCACCGGGCGCCGGGTCCCCTCCCCCGCCGACTGGTCGGCGGTGGTGTCCACCGCCGTTCCCGGCTGGGGGGAGGAGGTCAGGCGGCTGAGCGGAGGGGCCGGTGTCGACGTCGCGTTCGACTGCGTGGGCGGCGAGCACGCGGCGACGCTGCTGGGAGCGATCCGGCCGGGGGGGGCACTCGTCCACTACGGTCTGCTGTCGGGCCGGCCGATTCCGGCGGGAAGCCTCCGGGAACACCCGGGGCGGCGGATCCACCTCTTCCGGCTGCGCGACATCGTGCACGCGTCCTCCCGGGAGCAGATCCAGGCCCTGCTCGACCGTTCCTACCGGGGTATCGCCGCGGGATCACTGCGCACGGCCGTGTCGGGCGCCCGCCCCCTCCGGGAGATCCGCCGGCTGATCGCCGAGGCCCCTTCCGCCGCGGGCAAGCTCCTCGTCACCTTCCCCTGAATTCGTTCCCCCTCCGTGCCGGTCGTGGGGAGGGCGGCGGAGGGGGCCGGCCGCCCCGCGACATGGGCGGTGGCGGGGTCCCGCCTCGGGGAAAGGGCGCCCTGTGCGGTTTCGCGGGGGACGCGAAGGGACGGAGCGCGGGGCCTCGGGGCGCGCCGTCCCGCACGGCCACGACGGTCCCGGCACGGGCGGCCCGGCGGTGCCGGCCACGACCCCGGGCGGCGCGGGGCGCCCGAGAGCGGGCCGACTATGCTTCCCGCATGAGCGAGAGCCCCCTCCACGTGCACGTCTTCGGGCCCCCGACGGGCGCGCCCACCGTGATGCTGCACGGGATCCAGGGCCATGGCGGCCGGTGGCGGCGCTTCGCCGCCGAACAGCTGCCCGAGGCCCGGGTGTACGCGCCCGACCTGCGCGGTCACGGCCGGTCGACCTGGCGGCGGCCGTGGACGCTGGAGCGGCACGCCGCCGACGTCACGGCGCTGCTGGACGGGCTCCCCGCGGGACCGGTCGACCTGGTGGGCCACTCCTTCGGCGCGGCGGTGGCGCTGCACGTGGCCAACGCCGTGCCGGACCGCCTCCGCGCTCTCGTCCTGCTGGACCCCGCCATCGGCCTGCCCGCGGCCACGGCGACGCGGGAGACCGGACCGGCGCCCTCCTTCGCCGATCCCGACGAGGCGCGCGCGGTCCGCGCGGCGAGCTGGCCCGATGCCACGCCCGGTGCCGTCGACGACGAGGTCGACGACCATCTCGTCCAGGGGGACGACGGGCGTTGGCGCTGGCGGTTCGCCCCCGAGGCGGTCGCGGCAGCGCGGGCGGAGATGGTCCGTCCGCACGTCACACCGCCGGCGGGGCTGCGCACGCTCCTGGTGGTCGCGGGCCGCGCCGACCTGGTCCGGCCGGGGTTTCTCGCCGACTGCCGCGCGCGCTCGGGCGGGCACCTGGAGGAGACCGTGCTGGACTGCGGCCACATGGTCTACGTGGAACGCCCCGCCGAGCTCGGTGCGCTGCTGCGCCGCTTCCTACGGGCCGGTGGCGGGCCGTCCGAGGCCGCCGCCGGTTAGGGGTCAGGTCAGGTCCAGGGCCATCAGGACGTCGTCGACGTAGCGGCCGTCGAGGAGGAAGTGCTCTTTGAGGACGCCCTCGACCTGGTAGCCGGCGGCCGCGTACAACGCCCGGGCCCGGACGTTGGTGGACAGGACGCGCAGGGTGAGGCGGCGGGCGCCCCGTTCGACCGCGACGCTCCGGGCCGCGTCGAGGAGCCTGCGGCCGACTCCCCGCCCCTGGGCCTCGGGCGCCACGGCCAGACCCGCGACCTCCTGGACGTGCGCGGCCGAGTCGAGGCGCATCGCCGGGCGGACGCGCACGTACCCGACGACCTGGCCGTCCGCCTCGGCGACCGTGACGTCGCGCGTCTCGCCGGGGTCGGTGAAGAACTCCGCGTCGGCGGGCCAGCGCGATACCGGCGAGACCGTCCACGACCAGGTTCGGTGGTCGAGAAGGGCCAGTGCCGGGCCGTCGTCGAGGACGGCGGGGCGGATGGTGACGGGGGCGGGACCGGTGGGGGTGATCGTCTCCTCCGAGGCTGCGGGTGCTGTGGTGGCCTCGCGGAGCCTAACGCGCGATCCTCCGCCGCGGCCAGGGATTTTCCGGCCCGGAGACGCCGCTGGTCCCCGCCCGGGGGCGGGGACCAGCGGCGTTGGGCGATGTCACCACTGCTGCTGGCCGTATCCCGGGGGATACTGCTGTCCGTAACCCGGGTACTGCTGGCCGTAGCCTTGCTGGCCGTATCCGGGGTACTGCTGGCCATAACCCGGCTGGCCGTACTGGCCGGCCGGGTACTGGTAGCCGTAGTGGTCCTGCTGGTGGGCCCCGGTCGGCTGCTGGTAGGCCTGCTGCTGTCCCGAGTGCTGCTCCTGGGCCGCTTCGGGTTCCTTGGGCTGCTCGGGCTCGGGCGGCTCGGGCCGGAAGATGAACAACTGGGCGGGCTCGCCGTTCTCCCCCTGGCTGTAGGAGGTCTGCTCCAACCGCCAGCCGGCCTCCTCGATGCCTTCGAGGATGCGGGTCAGACCCGGCCGGACACTGCTGGCCGCGTCGTCATAGGTGTTGACGCGCAGTTGCACGACGAACATTCTGCGCTTCTGCTGCGCGGCGACCTTGGCGTGCTCGACGACGGTGCTGTCTCTCACGACCTGCGTGACGCTCATCTGTAACCGTACCCATCTGCCCTGTGCGGCGGCTCGTACCCGTGGAGCGCTACGCTCCCCGGCGCTCGCCGGGGAGGAACCCGCCGGGCCGTCGCCCTCCATGATGCCCTCTGTGGTCCCAGTGGACCACCGGGAAGGCGAGGACGGCTCAGGCCGTGGCCGCCGCGACGGCCTCGGCGACGGGGGTGTCCCCGCCGACCAGCTCCAGCGTCCGGCCGATCGAGGCCGGCTCGTCCAGGAGGGCCACCAGCACCGCCGCGACATCGTCCCGGGTGACGTCCCCGCGCTCCACCTTGGGCGCGAGCCGGACCCGTCCGGTTCCCGGGTCGTCGGTGAGGCGACCCGGGCGCAGGATCGTCCAGTCCAGTTCGAGGCTGCGCTCGCGCAGGTCGGCGTCTGCGGCGCGCTTGGCCTCGACATAGGCGGCCCACACCTCGTCGGTGCCCGGGGCCGGGCCGTCGTCCACGCCGATGGCCGAGACCATGAGGTAGCGGCGCACCCCCGCCAGGGAGGCGGCGTCGGCGAGCAGCCGGGCGGCGGCCCGGTCGACGGTGTCCTTGCGCGCGGCGCCGCTGCCCGGTCCGGCGCCGGCCGCGAAGACCACCGCGTCGGCCCCCATCACCTTCTCGGTCAGTTCGGTGACGGTGGCCTTCTCCAGGTCGATCACCACGGGCTCGGCACCGGCCTCGCGGAGGTCGGTGGCGTGGTCGGGGTTGCGGATGAGGCCCACGGGGGTGTCACCGCGCGCGGCGAGCAGCCGCTCCAGGCGCAGTGCGATCTTCCCGTGTCCTCCGGCGATGACGATACGCATGCCAGCAGGCTATTGCCTCAACGCGGGGATCGGGATGAACGGTCCCACCTGCGCGCCACCGGTGGGAGGAAGGTCCACAGCAGCATGGTGGCGGCGAGGGTGAACACGCCGAGGCTCACACCGGCGAAGATGTCGCTGAACCAGTGGACGCCGAGCATGGGCCGGCTCAGCGCGGTGCTCAGCGCGATGCCGATCGCGATGGTCCAGGCGACGTGCCGCCAGACGCCGCGCAGCAGCGGCAGCGCGGCGAACAGCAGGATGCCCATGCCCGTGGCGGCCATCAGGGAGTGACCGGACGGAAAGGACGGGCCCACCCCGACGGTGATGGGGTCGGCGAACTCCGGCCGGGCGCGGTCCACGCCGAGCTTGGTGATCAACCCGAACAGGTTGGCCAGGAAGACCGCTGTACCGGCCCACACCGCGGTGCTGAACTCGCGTCGGACGAACAGCCACAGGGCGGTCAGCAGCGACACGATGCGCATGGCCCAGGTGCCGAACATCTCGGTCCAGATCTCCAGCGCGTGCGCGAACTGGGGATCGGGGTGGACGCGTTCGTACAGCGCCGTGGCGAGGGAGCGGTCGAGCGAGAGCAGGGGCTCCCACTGGGTGGAGACGAGCACCAGCAGCGTCAGGAAGGGGGCCAGGGCGGCCGCCGCGACCGCGGCCAGCATCGGGCGGCGGGAGGGGAGGATGCCCGCGGGGGCCGGCTCGGACCTGCGCTGGGCCCGCCGTGCGCTACGGGGCCGGGTCTCCGGGGGATGGGGGGAGGCGTAGGCGGTCATAGTCGCAGCAGGTTACCGTTCGAAAAACCTAAGAGAAGGTTAAAGCGAACACTTGCCCTGTAGGGGATATAAGGTCACCAGCTGTTTTATTTTCAGTCGGCCGAAAAAAGTCGGCCAGGACATATCCCGGAGTAACGAAGGTCCCCCTCGGCGACCACCGAGGGGGACCCTGGACCGGACAGAGGGGCTTTAGGAGGTGGCGGTGAACCTCTCGCGCAGGACCCGCTTGAGCAGCTTTCCGCTGGCGTTGCGCGGCAGGTCAGAGACGAGATAGACGCGCTTGGGCGTTTTGAAACCCGCGAGCCGCTCACGCGCGAACCCGATGAGCTCCTCCTCACTCACGGCCCGCCCCGCCACCACGACCGCCGTGACCGCCTCGCCCCAGGTGTCGTCGGGAAGCGCGATCACCGCCACCTCGTTCACCGCGGGATGCCGGTACAAGACGTCCTCGACCTCCCGGGAGGCCACGAGCACCCCACCGGTGTTGATGACGTCCTTGATCCGGTCCACGATCGTGAAGTACCCCTCCGAGTCGCGCCGGGCCATGTCCCCGGAACGGAACCAGCCGTCGCGAAACGCCGCGGCCGTCTCCTCGGGCTTGTCCCAGTAGCCGTCGCACAACTGCGGCGACCGGTACACGATCTCGCCGGGTTCCCCCTCGGGGACGTCGCGGCCCTCCTCGTCCACGATCCGCGCCTCGACGAACAGCACCGGGCGGCCGCACGACTCCAGGCGCCCCTCCACGTGCTCCTCGGGCCGCAGGACGGTCGCCAGCGGACCGATCTCGCTCTGCCCGAAGCAGTTGTAGAAGCCGATGTCCGGCCACCGCTCCCGAATCCGGCTCAGCACCGGCACCGGCATGATCGCCGCGCCGTAGTAGGCCTTGCGCAACCCCGACAGGTCACGGTGGGCGAAACCGGAGGCGTTGGCCAGGGCGACCCACACCGTCGGAGCGGCGAAGAAGGAGGTGATCCCGTCCTCCTCGATCCGACGCAGCAGGTCCTCGGGCTCGGGCACCTCGACCAGTTCGTTGACCGCGCCGACGGCCAGCCCCGGCAGCAGGAACACGTGCATCTGGGCGGAGTGGTAGAGCGGGAGGGCGTGCAACAGCCGGTCGTCCGGATCGATGTCGAGCGCCTGGACGGCTGAGGCGTACTCGTGGACCAACGCGCGATGGGACATCATCGCCCCCTTGGGGCGCGCGGTGGTCCCCGAGGTGTACAGCAGCTGCACGAGGTCGGTGTCGTCGACCTCGACGTCCACCGTGCGCGGCAGGGCGGGGTCGCGGGCGACCTCCAGCACCGACTCCGGCGCGCCCCGCAGCGCGAGGACGTCGCGGACGGGGACCCGCGCGCGGATCTCCTCGAGTTCGCCGGCGAGGTTCGGATCGGTCAGGACCACGCTGCTGCCGGACTGGGTGAGCAGGTAGGCGAGTTCGTCGCCGGTCAGGCCCTGATTGACCGGCACGTGCACCAGCCCGGCCCGGGCACAGCCGAGGAAGGCCAGCAGGTAGGCGTCGGAGTTGTGCCCGTAGGTGGCCACCCGGTCGCCCCGGGACAGGCCGAGCCCCAGCAGCCAGGCGGCCACCCGGTCCACGCCGGCGTCCAGTTCGGCGTAGGTCCACTCGCGGTCCTGGAAACGCAACCCGACGCGGCGCGGCAGCCTCGTGGCCGTTCTCCGCACGACCCCGTCCACCGTGCTCGCCGTCGTCGCCGCTCCGCCGACACCCATGCGCCCTCCCCGTCCACCGTGGGCCACCGCGCGCTGTGACCCGCCTCACCCCGAACCTAGCCGGTGGGGGTGTCACGGGGCCAGGGACGGCCCCGGCGCGCGCCGGGGCGGGACCGGGCGCGCGCCGGGGCGGGACCGGGCGCGCGCCGGAGGGGACGGCGAGGAGCTCAGCCGACCGTCCAGGTGTCGCCCCCGGCCAGCAACGAGGCCAGGTCCCCCCGTCCCTGCGTGGTCTGGGCCTCGCTGATCTGGTCGGCCATCAACCGGTCGTAGCTGGGCCGCTCGACGTCGCGGAACACGCCGATCGGCACGTGCGCGAAGGCCGGCTGGTCCAGCCGGGACAGCGCGAAGGCGTACCCGGGGTCCGCGCGGTGGGCGTCATGGCGGACCAGGCGCTCCTCGCCGACCTCCGCGATATCGGCGACGACCAGCTCGCCGTAGTCGCCGAGCACGACACCGCGGTCGGGACCGATACGGAGCGGTTCGCCGTGCTCCAGCCGCAGCAGCCGGTTGTCGCGTTCGGCCGGGTCCTTCAGCGGCTCGAAGGCGTCGTCGTTGAAGATCGGGCAGTTCTGGTAGATCTCGACGAACGACGCGCCCTCGTGGTCGGCCGCGGCGCGCAGCACCCCGGTGAGGTGCTTGCGGTCGGAGTCGATCGTGCGCGCGACGAAGCCGGCCTCCGCGCCGAGGGCGAGCGACAACGGGTTGAACGGCGAGTCGGGCGACCCCATGGGCGAGGACTTGGTGATCTTGCCGGTCTCGGAGGTGGGGGAGTACTGGCCCTTCGTCAACCCGTAGATGCGGTTGTTGAACAGCAGCACGTTGATGTTGACGTTGCGGCGCAGCGCGTGGATGAGGTGGTTGCCGCCGATCGACAGCCCGTCGCCGTCACCGGTGATCACCCACACCGACAGGTCGGGGCGGCTCGCCGCCAACCCCGTCGCGATCGCCGGCGCGCGGCCGTGGATCGAGTGCATCCCGTAGGTGCTCAGGTAGTAGGGGAAACGGGACGAGCAGCCGATCCCCGAGACGATGACGATGTTCTCCCGGGGGACGCCCAGTTCGGGCAGGAACCCCTGGAAGGCGGCGAGGATCGCGTAGTCGCCGCAGCCCGGGCACCAGCGGACCTCCTGGTCGGACTTGAAGTCCTTCATCTTGTAGGCGGTGTCGCTGCGCGGCACCAGCTTCAGCCCGCGCAACGGCCGCCCGTTCGGGGCGGTGGGGGAAACCGGGGGGTTATTCGACACGGTCGATGACCTCCTGAATCACGCCGGCCAGCTCTTCGGCCTTGAACGGCAGGCCGCGGACCTTGGTGTAGCCGATGACATCGACCAGGAACCTGCCACGCAGCAGCAGCGCGAGCTGGCCGAGGTTGATCTCGGGGACGAGGACCCGGTCGTAGCCGCGCAGGACCTCGCCCAGGTTGGCCGGGAACGGGTTGAGGTGGCGCAGGTGCGCCTGGGCGACCCGGCCCCCGGCCCGGCGGACACGGCGCACGGCCGCGCCGATCGAGCCGTAGGTGCCGCCCCAGCCCAGCACGAGCACGTCGGCGTCGCCGTCGGGGTCGTCCACTTCCAGGGGGGCGATGTCGCGTGCGATGCCGTCGATCTTCGCCTGGCGGGTCCGCACCATCAGGTCGTGGTTGGCCGGGGCGTAGGAGATGTCACCCGTGCGGTCGCTCTTCTCGATGCCGCCGACGCGGTGCTCCAGGCCGGGGGTCCCGGGTACGGCCCATGGGCGCGCCAGGGTCTCGGGATCGCGCAGGTAGGGCTGGAAGGTGCCGTCCTCGCTGTTGGGACCCGAGGCGAAGTCCACCCGGATCTCGGGAAGGGAGTCCACCTCGGGGATCCGCCAGGGTTCCGAGCCGTTGGCGAGGTAGCCGTCGGACAGCACGATGACCGGGGTGCGGTAGGTCGTCGCGATGCGGACCGCCTCGATCGCGATGTCGAAGCAGTCGCCGGGCGAGCGCGGTGCGAGCACGGGAACCGGGGACTCGCCGTTGCGGCCGTACAGCGCCATCAACAGGTCGGCCTGTTCGGTCTTGGTGGGCAACCCGGTCGAGGGGCCGCCGCGCTGGACGTCGATCACGACCAGCGGGAGCTCCGTCATGACCGCCAGGCCGATCGTCTCGGCCTTGAGGACCATGCCCGGGCCCGAGGTGGTGGTCACCCCCAGCGCGCCGCCGAACGCCGCGCCCAGCGCCGCGCCGACCCCGGAGATCTCGTCCTCGGCCTGGAAGGTGCGCACGCCGAAGCGCTTGTGCTTGGACAGTTCGTGCAGGATGTCGGAGGCCGGGGTGATGGGGTAGGAGCCGAGGAACAGGGGCAGCCCCGACAGCTCCGAGCCGGCGATCAACCCGTAGGCGATGGCGAGGTTGCCGGTGATGTTGCGGTAGGTGCCGGGGGGCAGCGCCGCGGGCTTCACCTCGTAGGAGACGGCGAAGTCCTCGGTGGTCTCGCCGAAGTTCCACCCGGCCTGGAAGGCCGCGAGGTTGGCGGCCATGATCTCGGGCCGGTGGGCGAACTTCGTCTTGAGGAAGCCGAGCGTCCCCTCGGTGGGACGGTTGTACATCCACGACAGCAGGCCGAGCGCGAACATGTTCTTGGCGCGTTCGGCGTCCTTCTTGGAGACGGCGAAGTCCTCCAGGGCCTTCACCGTCATCGAGGTCAGCGGTATGGCGCTGACCTTGTGTCCCGCGAGCGAGCCGTCCTCAAGGGGGTTGGAGGCGTAGCCGACCTTGGCGAGGTTGCGCTTGGTGAACTCGTCGGTGTTGACGATCACCAGGGCACCGCGTGGCAGGTCCTCCACGTTGGCCTTGAGCGCGGCGGGGTTCATCGCGACCAGTACGTCGGGGGCGTCGCCCGGGGTCATGATGTCGTGGTCGGCGAAGTGGAGTTGGAAGCTGGAGACCCCCGGTAGGGTTCCGGCGGGTGCGCGGATCTCTGCGGGGAAGTTCGGCAGGGTGGACAGGTCGTTGCCGAACGACGCGGTTTCCTGGGTGAAGCGATCGCCGGTCAGCTGCATGCCGTCACCGGAGTCACCGGCGAAGCGGATGATGACACGATCGATCTGTCGGACCTGCTTGGTCACTGGGATCGCCGACCTCCTCGGGAAGCCGCCGGCGCGGGCGGCGGCTCGGACGGGTCTTGGGGCCGCCGCAGCGGGGACGGACCGGGGCCGGAGCACGATGGGTCCGCGTGCGGCGGGCGTTGGTCATGGGACGGTAGGCGCGGGCGGCGCGTTGCGGCGGGCCGGGGCGGCGGCCTTCCGGTGCCCGCCCGTGCGCGGTGCTCATGGGAGGCGTCAGCGGCTACACAGCGCGCTGGCGACACGCGAGAGGTCCACGTGTCTCCTGCTGACGAGTAGGGCGCCGGGCAGGGCCTCCAGGGTGATGATGACCACTCTCGCACTATAGGTCGTCGGCTCGGGCGGGGTTCGGGCCGGGTGTCGGAAGTCACATCGCGGCCTGTGGCGGGGCTGCCCGCCGGAGGAGCGCGTGAGCTTCGCCGCGCAGGGTGGGGAACGCCGGACATGGGATCGGACGTTCGTAACAGTGGACGGGGCCAACAAGGGCCGAAGGACACAGGGAGGCCGTGAGTCGTCGTGCGCCACAACACGCTCCGCACAGCGGGTCTCCTCGTCGGGCTCTCCGCGCTGGTCATCCTGATCGGCTGGGGCGTCTGGGGCGAGCCGGGCCTGCAACTCGGCGTGACCCTCGCGATCGCCCTCAACGGGCTGGTCTTCCTCTTCGGCGACACGATGGCGCTGCGGGCCATGCGGGCCCGCCCGGTCGGTGAGATCGAGCAGCCCGAGCTGTACCGGATCGTGCGCGAGCTCGCCACCCGGGCCCGTCAGCCCATGCCGCGCCTCTATCTGTCGCCCACGGCCTCGCCCAACGCGTTCGCCACCGGCCGGGGACCCCGCCGCGGCGCCATCTGCTGTACGACGGGTCTGCTGCGCCTGTTGGACGAGCGGGAGCTGCGCGGTGTGCTGGCCCACGAACTCGCCCACATCCGGGCCCGGGACACCCTGGTGTGCTCGGTCGCCGCGACGCTGGGGACGATCATCACCTCGCTGACCGCGCTGGCGCTGCTGCTCCCCTTGGGCGACTCCGAGGACGAGGACGTGCCGAGCCTGCTCGGCGGCCTGCTGTTCCTCGTGGTCGGGCCGGCCGCCGCGATGGTGATCCGGGCCGGTGTGAGCCGTGGACGCGAGTACCGCGCCGACGAGGAGGCGGCGCGTCTCACGGGCGATCCCGACGGCCTGGCGGCGGCGCTGCGCAAGATCGAGATCGGCACGCGCATCCATCCGCTCCCGGCCGAGGGCCGGCTGCTGGCCGCCGGGCATCTGATGATCGCCCACCCGTTCCCCGAGCGGGGGGTGTTGCGCCTGTTCGCGGTGCACCCCCCGACCACCGAGCGCATCCGCAGGTTGCGGGACATGCGGGACTTCCCGCTCCTGTAGCCCCGCGGCGTGCCGGGAGGAGCCGCGCGCCGAAACGGCGGGAGGGCGGATCCCCGAGCCGGGACCCGCCCTCCCGCCGTCGTGCGAGCCTGTCAGCGGAAGTTCACGAACTGCAACGCGAGGTCGAGGTCCTTCTCCTTGAGCATCGCGATGACGCTTTGGAGGTCGTCCTTCTTCTTCGAGGTGACGCGCAACTCGTCTCCCTGGACCTGCGGCTTGACCCCCTTGGGGCCCTCGTCGCGGATGATCTTGGAGATCTTCTTCGCGTCCTCGGTGGAGATGCCCTCCTTGAGGCCGACCATCAGGCGGTACTCCTTGCCGGACGGCTTCGGTTCGCCCTCGGCGTCCAAGACCTTCAGGGAGACCTTGCGCTTGACCAGCTTCTCCTTGAAGACGTCCAGGGCCGCGGTCACCCGCTGTTCGGAGTTCGCCCTGATCTCCACGCCGTTGTCGCCCGACCACGCGATGGACGCGCCGGTCCCCTTGAAGTCGAAGCGCTGGGACAGTTCCTTGCTCGTCTGTGTCAGGGCGTTGTCGACCTCTTGCCGATCAAGCTTGGAGACGATGTCGAAACTGGATTCGGACGCCACGTGTGCTCGCACCCCCGAGATGGTTGCTGGGCCCCGCCTCTGCGCGCGGCCGACGACTGGTGCCGTTGCCCCGGGCCGCTGTCGGCGGCCGTCCGGACACGGCAGAGACAGAGCTTAGCCGGGGGGCGCCATCCCGCCCGTTCTCACACTCGGGGCGCCGGATCGGGCACGTCGGGCGCCGATTTCGTGTCCGGGCCCGATCTCCGCTATCCTCTTTCACGTCGCCGACACCGCGTCGCGACGGACCCGGCAGGTTGCCCGAGTGGCCAAAGGGAACGGTCTGTAAAACCGTCGGCTCAGCCTACGCAGGTTCGAACCCTGCACCTGCCACTTCGAGCGAGGCCCCGATCGATCCGATCGGGGCCTCGTTTTCTGTTCCCGTGCGGGAGCGGGGGCATCCGGTTTCTCGGAAAACCCCTCCCTCGTGCCGTCACTCTCGGTTACCATCGGTGTGTCACCGCGGGAAATCCCCCGGACTCCGGTAAAGCGCCGGAGGACGACGTGGGGCCTTCTGCCCGCGAGTGAGGTGTGGTCCCGTGCCGCCCTGTCCTGCGGGCGGACCGATCCCTTGTGCATGATGCCGGCCTGGGCCGGCCCGTGTCCGTCCTCCGTCGTCCCGGTCGTCCGGTGTGCCGTGCCCTCTGCCGGCCGCCGATGTCCTCGTTTCCGTGTTCCCGGATACCGTGTGCCGTCCCGCGGAGCCGGGGTTAAGGCATGTCCCTAACCCGGCGCCGCGGCGTTTCGCCATGCCCAAAGACCGCTTCGCGGCTTTCCTCCCTGGGGTCCGTGCGCTCTCGCGCCAGGGGCGGTCCGGCCGCTCCGTTGTGGGTCGGACGGGCCTCTCCCGGCCGGTGGCACGGGGTTTCACGGCCCGAGAGGGGGAGGGGTCCGCGCTCCTCACCGCCCGCGACGGTTCCAGCCTCCTGTCCGGAGAAGGCGCCGGAAAGTCGGAAAAATCAACCACTTCCATTTCGCGCCATTGTCAATTTCTTTGAACAATGGCGACCAAATGAGCGAACCGGACATAATGATTTCTCGCTTTTGGGCTTTGACAAAATCCGGCCGGTGCTCAATGATTACCGATGTCCGCCGCGATTGAGGGGCGCTGATCAACGCCCTGTCACCCAACCTCGAATCGACTCTTCAGGGGTAATTGTGTTCAAGAAGTTCTCGGTTGTCGGTCTGATCGCCGGTGCGGCTCTCGGTTCGGTTCTGATGGCCGCCCCCGCCCACGCCGAAGACGACAACGACAACGCCCAGGTGGCCGCGGTCCAGCAGTGCAACAGCTCGATCAACGTCATCGGCATCCCGATCAACGCCCTGTCCAACCAGGAGATCGGCCAGTGCGTCAACGGTCCGCAGCAGACCGTGAACGACTAATAGTCCCTGAATTCTTTTTCTTTCCCTTTTCTCTTCTGGTGCAAGGAGTACCTTCCATGCTTCGCAAGATCGCTGTTGCCGGCCTGCTCGCGGGTGCCGCCTTCGGTTTCGTCGCCGCCCCCGCCCACGCGGACGAGAGCAACAACAACGGCCAGGTTGTCGCGCTCCAGCAGTGCAACAGCTCGATCAACGTCATCGGCGTTCCGGTCAACCTGCTGTCCAACCAGCCCATCGGCCAGTGCGTCAACGGTCCGCAGCAGACCGTCAACGACTAGTACGTACGACGGAAGGGACGCGCACCATGCTGCGTAAGTTCGTCGTCGCCGGCCTGCTTGCCGGTGCCGCGCTCGGATTCGCCGCCGCGCCCGCGGCGGCCGACGGGCACACGTTCAACCAGAACGTCCAGGTGATCACGCTCCAGCAGTGCAACAGCTCGATCAACGTCGTCGGCGTTCCGGTCAACCTGCTGTCCAACCAGCCCATCGACCAGTGTGTCAACGGGCCGCAGCAGACCGTGACCGAGTCTGAGTCCGAGAAGAGCGAGTCCACCCCGGAGAAGCCCAAGGGCGGCTCCGAGACCGAGGAGCAGGCCGGTTCCGAGAAGGAGACCGACAAGCCCAGCGGTTACTGACCGCCGGTGCCCGGGTGAGGGGACGGGGCCCCGCTCCCTCACCCGCCGGTTCGGCCTCGTGCCTATCGGGGTTCCCCGTTCTCCCGCGAAGGGAGGGCGGGGAACCCCTTTTCCGTGTGCTCCCACATGGGCCGCGCGCCTGGGGGAAGGCTGAGTAGGCGCGTCGCTCCCAGGGAGACGGAAACCGCGAACCTAGGGTTACTCACAGTGAACGGAAAAGTGGCGGCGGAACGGACGAACGGGAGGAAGTCATGAGGAGAACCCAAGTGACCGCCATTGGGGCGCTGTGCTCGCTGGTGCTGCTCGGTGGCTGTGGTGGACAGGAGGCCGCGGAACAGGAGCGCGACGAGGCCGTGCCCGAGGCTGCGGAGGAACCCGCGCCGCACCAGGGACACGGCCGTTCCGGTACGGCGCGCACCCCCGAGGACGACGCAGGACAGGGCGCCGGCGAGGTCTTCGTCTACAATACCTACCAGGCCGAGGAAGGGCGGGCGGATCGCGAGCCCGCGACGCTGACCGCCTCGGAGCACACCACGTTCCAGAACCTGGAGTGGACGTCGTGGGACGGCGCCTCCGCGACCGCCGAGGGGGAGATCCTCGGCACCTGGTGCCTGCCCGAGTGCCAGGACGACCCCTACGCGGCGACGATCACCCTCGTGGAGCCCGAGGAGGTCGACGGCACCCTCTACTACACGGGGTACACCGTCGAGTCCGAGGAGCTGCCCGAGGAGATGCGGGAGAAGATGGAGGAGGCCGACGACAGCGCTCTCATGCTGCCGTCCGCCTCCTGATCCGGATTCGGATCGCGAACCGCCATCGACGCGGAAACCGCAGTTCAGCGGCCTTCGGGGAGAGGTTCCGCCGGGTCCCCGGGCCCGAATCGGGACACGGGTGCCGTGAGGAGTCCCTAGGCTGCTGAATTGTGGGTGATGACGCGGCTCAGATGACGCAGACCGGTCCGACGGACCCCGACCCGGCTGCGCTCCCACCCCGGCCAGGGGAGGGGGCGCTCGACGACGGCCGCTCCGCGCCGCGGCACGGGCGTGCCGCGCTGCTGCGACTGGCCAGATGGTTCGAGGGCGCCGACCCCGAGGCGGCCCATCGGCTCTTCACCGCGGCGTTCGCGCTGTACCCCGCCCGGCATCTGGAAGGGCAGGGGGAGGACACGGTGGCGGCCACCACGGGGTGGTGGGACGCCCCGCCCTCCGCCGGCGTCGCGGTCAGGTCCGCCCGGCGTTCCGCGCCCGGACCGGTCCACGACCACACCGAACAGCAGACGCGGTTGCGCGACGCGGCCGAGGCCGCGGCCCATTGGCGCCGCTCCGCGGCGCAGGAGGTGCGCGACCTCCTGGCCGAGCCCACCCGGGACGGCGACCGCCCGCAGTTGAGCGGGGCCGCCCTGGAGGTGCTCATGGGCCTGCTCACCGCGGCGCTCGGCACGGACGACGCCGCGTCGGGGGCCGGGACCGCCGCCGACCTCGAACTCGACATCAGGCTGCGCGTCATCCCCGCCCCGGGAGCGACGCTGACGCTGCGCGAGGCGGGGGGCGAACTCGTGCTCCGTGACCTGAGCCTGCACGCGACCCGCTACGCCGGCGGTACGGACCCATCCGTGGAACCGGACTCCCCAACGGAGTCCTCCTCGGAACTGGCGCACCCCGCGTGACGTCACCGCGGGCGAGACCCGCGAGGCGGGGGCGGGCGAGCGGAGACGGCCCGGTGTCCGGGGGAAGAGGGATCGAGGGAAGGTGGCGGCGGCCGTGGCGGCCAAGGACGACATCGCACTCATCGTGGAGCGGCAGACGGCGGCCCGGCGGCTCCTCGCCGACCCCCTGGTGACCGCTCACCGTCATCCCGAGGACTTCACGCTGGTCAGCGCCCACTCGGAGTGGCTGGTCCAGCGTTTCCAGCGGGTTCTCGGCTACCGCCTGGTCGTGGCCGCCGACCACGCCCGACTGGTCAAGAGCGGAATCCACGACGCGGTGGTGACCCCGCTGGTCCGCGACAGCGGTGCGGAGTTCACCCCCCGCTCCTACGCCTACCTCGCGCTCGCGCTCGCCGCGCTCGTCGACGCGCCGCCCGTGGTGCGACTGGCCGAACTGGCGGCGTGGGTGCGGGAGGCGGCGGTGGAGGCGGGCCTGGACCTGGACCCCGCGGACCGCGCCGCCGAACGGAGGGCGTTCACCGCGGCGTTGCGGGTCCTGTCCCGTCGGGGGGTGGTCGGCGAACGGGACGGTTCGCTCGCCGGCTACGCGGCGGACGGTGAACACGAGGTCCGGTTGGAGGTCCGCGCCGACATCGCGCGCAGGGTCGTCGCCCATCCCCCGCACGCGGTCGAGGAACCGGACGTGTTCCTGGCCGAGGCGGCGCGCGACGACGCGGCCGGCGACCCGCACAACGCCGAACTCACGATCCGCCGCCGGCTCGCCGAGACCGCGGTGCTCTACCGCGACGACCTTCCCGCCCCGCAGCGTGTCTGGCTGGCCCACCACCAGTGGCGGGCGGTGGCCGAGCTCGGTGAGCTCCTCGGCTGCGACGCCGAGATCCGGGCCGAGGGGATCGCGCTGGTGCTGCCCCGGGACGGGACGCAGGACGGCGGCTGGGCGGGACGGTCCGCCGTGTTCCCGGGGCCGGGCCCGGTCGGCCGGGCCGCGCTGCTGCTGATCGGCCGGCTCGCGGCGCTCCTGCGCCCCGAGCCCGGCTCGCGCGGACCCGTCGAGATCCCCGCCGACCTGCTCAGCGCCCAGCTCGCCGACCTCCTCGACGAGGAGGACGCCGCGCGCTACTGGCCCCGCGCCGCCGTGGGCTGCCCGCCCGATCCCGGGGACGTGGCCGCGCGGGTCCTGGCGCTGTTGGGTGACGCGCGGCTGGTGGACCGCCCCGACCCGGGTCCCTCCCAGCTCGACGGGTGGAGGCTGCTCCCCGCAGCCGCCCGTTACGCCTCCTCGCCCCGCGAGTCCGGGACCGGGGAGGCCGACCGGTGAGAGGCCGATCACACGTGGGCCGCGTCGGGCCCCGGGCGCGGACGTCACCACGGCGGATGGGACGGGACGTGCCGGTGCGCGCCCGGCGCGCACCGGGGATCCGGGACAATGGCAGTGCCGCCCGCGCATGGCGATCCCGGCGCGGCGGCGCGGCTGGTCGGTACAGAGCGGAGGGCGGTCGATGAGCGACGCGGGTCACCCCGAGACGACACCTGCGCGGACCGCCGACCCCCATCGCTATCGACTCAACCGGGCCGGCATCCACAACGTCTGGCAGTACGACGACCACGTCTTCGAGTTCGCCGAGGGACGGCTGCTGTTGCGCGGCCGCAATGGCGCGGGGAAGTCCAAGGCGCTGGAGATGCTGCTGCCGTTCCTGCTCGACGGCGACGCCCGCCGCCTCGACACCACGGGGACCAGCCGGACCAGTCTGCGCTGGCTCATGCTGGGCGGACAGACCGCCTCCGGTGAGGACGATGGGCGGGACGAGGGCGCGCACACGACCGCCCTCGGTTACCTGTGGGTCGAGTTCGCCGGACAGGACGACGAGGAACGGCCGCGCCGCCGCACGCTCGGCGCGGCCGTCGCGGCCTCCCCCGACGACGCCGACGCCAGGTGCGTCTTCTTCGTCACCGACCGGTCCGTCGGCACCGACCTCGATCTCGTCGTCGAGGGACGCCCCCTGCCCATCGAACGTCTGCGCGCCGAGGTCGGGCCCGAGAACTGCTACGACGCCGCAACGGCCTACCGGGCCCGGGTCATGGACGAGCTCTTCGGCATCGACGACCCCACCCGCTACCGCAACCTCGTCCACCTGCTGTACCGCCTGCGCCGGCCCACCGTGGGCGAGCGTCTGGAGGCGGGGGAACTCGTCTCGGTCCTCGCCGAGGCGCTCCCGCCCATGGACGAGCGGGTACTCGACGAGGTCGCCCGCAACATCTCCGACCTCGACTCCGCCCGCGCCCGCCTGGCGGTGCTGCGCTCGGCGAAGGAGGGCGTCACCGGGTTCCTGGACGACTACCGCCGCTACCTGCACGGCGCGCTGCGGGCCCAGGCCGCCGCCGTGCGGGCCCAGATCGACGACCACGCCCGTCGGGACGCCGAGGTCGCCCGGCTCGCCACGGAACTGACCGATCTGGTGGCGGCCGAGGCCGAAGTGCAGGAGGAGCGCGACCGCGCGCGTCGCACGCGCGACACCGCCGCCGCCGACGCCGCCACGCTCGGTTCGAGCGAGCCCGGCTCGCCTCCCCCCGAGGAAGGGGAGCGCCAGGCCCGCTACGCGGCGGTCGTCGCCTATATCCGGGCCGCCGAGTCCGCCTGGGCCGCCGCGGGCCACGCCCTCACCAACGAGCGCAACGCCGCGGCACAGCTCGCCTCCGGCATCGCCGGCATCGAGCGTCGGATCACCGCGATGCGCGCCCCGCACGCCGAGGCGACGGCCCTCGCCCGGGCCGCGGGGGCGCCTCCCGGCGCGTTGGGGGAGATCCCGCAGGTCATGGCCGTCACCCTGGCCCCGCGCGAGAGCACGACCCATGTCGACCTCGAAGGTCTGGAACAGGCCGTCGAGCGCGAACCGGTCCAGGGGATCGACATCGCGCGTCTGCGCGGACGCCTGGCCGAACTGCACGACCGCCTCACCGCGGTCGACGACTGGGCCGCCCGTCGGACGGCCGCCGCGACCGCCCTGTACGACCGCACGGTCGAGTTGGCCGAGGCCGAACGCCGGGCGAGCGCGCTCGCCGACGAGGCCGAGTGGAGCGACGGGCACCTGGAGCGGGCTCTTGAACGCGAGCGCGCCGCCATCGAGGCCGTGCGGGCGGCCAGCGCCGCGCACGCGGCGGCGGTGCGCGAGTGGAGCGCCGCGTTGCGCGACGCCGTGGCCGACGCCGGCGGCGACCTCTCCGGGCCCCTCGCCGACCTGGAACAGCGGGTCGAGCTCCCCCTCGACGAGGAGCTGCGGGTGCTGGACATCGAGGTGCCGGCGGAGGTCATCCGGCACGCCCACGAGATCGTCGCCCCCCTCGTCTCCGAGCTGCGGGCCCGGCGCGACACCGCCGTCGGCGAGGAGCGCGAGCTCGTGACCGAGCTGGACGAACTCTCCGAGCGCCGCAAGGCCCTCGAAAACGGGCATCTGGCCCCGCCGCCGGCCTGGGCCACCGCCGAGCGCGGGGACGCCCGGGGCGTCGCCTTCCACCTCGCGGTGGACTTCGCCGACCACCTCTCCGCCGCCGAACGCGCGGGACTGGAGGCCGCGCTTGAGACCAGCGGGATCCTGTCCGGTTGGATCGCCGCCGACGGCACGGTCGTCGACCCCGCGACCCGTGACCTCGTCCTGCGCCCCACGGCGCCGACCGCCGGACGCACGCTCCTCGACGCGCTCACCCCGGTCGAGGTGCCCGGGTCCGGCGTGACCACCGCGACCGTCGCCGCGCTGCTGCGGGCGGTCAGGCTGGCCGAGGCCGACGAGAGCGGGGCGGCCCCGACCGGTGACCACGACGCCTCCGGCGGGATGGTGGGGACCGACGGGCGCTGGCGGCTCGGCGTCGCGGGCGGGGCGCACCACAAGGACCGCGCCGAGTACATCGGCGAGGCCGCGCGGGCCGACGCCCACGACCGCCTCCTGGCCAACATCGACCGGCGTATCGCGATCGCCGAGGCGTTGCTGGCCGAGGCGGGAGAGCGCAGGGGAGCCGTCGAGGAACGGCACGAGGCATTGGTGCGGGTGGCCCGCTCCGTCCCCTCGGGCGCGGGGCTGGCCGCGGCCTGGGCCGCCCTCGACAACGCCCGCGCCTGGCTGGTGACCGCCAACCGCGACGCCGCGGCGGCCCGCCGCGCCGCCGACACGGCCCGCGCCACCGTGCTGGAGCTGCGCGCCGAGGTCGCCGCGCACGCGCGCGAGCACGTCCTGCCCGAGGGGCGCGAGGAGCTCGTGGCGATCCTGTCGGCGTTGGCGCGGCTGCGGGTCCACGTCGCGGCGGCCTACCGCGACCTCGGCGACATCGCCGGACGCCTGGAGGACTACCACCGCCACGTCGCCGAGTGGGAACGCGCCCGCGCCGATCGGGTGGTGGCCGAGGACGTGCGCACCGCGGCCATCGGCGACATGATCACGGTGCGTCGCGAGACCGAGCTCACCGACCGCGCACGCTCCGCCTCCCCCGAGCAGATCGGCAGCGCCGTCGCCGAGGTGCGGGCCCGCATGGACCAGGCGGCCCAGCGGCTGCCCGAACTCGAACGGGCCGCGCGCGAGGCCAGGGACGAACGTGTCGCGGCCGAGACACGCCACGCCACGGCCCTGCGCGAGCGGGTCGAGCAGGCCGAACGCGTCCTGGCCGCGGGCGACCGGTTGCGGGCGATGCTCTGCACGGCCGACGGCCACGTCGACTCCGAGCTGCTCGTCGCGGCGGGCCTCGACGACGCCGACGACGACTCCGGCCTGCGCGCCGCGCTGGACGCCCTCAGCGCGGCCGAAGCCGCCGCGCGCGCCGGAGAGGAGGGGGAGGAGGACGTCGACGCGCGGGTGCGCGCGCTCGACACGCTCGTCACGGTCCTGGAGGAACGGCTCGACCCCGACCCGGCCCACGACGTCGACAACAGCGGCATTCTGCGCAGCCGCGAGGAACTCCACCGCCTGCTGGCCGGCGGAGGCGCCGCCGCGGCGCGCACCGAGCTGACCGAGCCGGCCGGCGTCAAACGGCTCACCGTCCACGATGACGAGGGAGCCCACGACATCACCGCCTACGCGGCCCGGCTCGACACGGCCATCGCCGAGGCCGAGGAGACGGCGGCGCTGCGCGAGGAGGAGGCGTTCGAACGCCACCTCCTCGGTGAGCTCGCCGCCCACCTCTCCCGCCAGATCTCCGAGGCCCGCGAGCTCATCGCGACGATGAACGAGGTGCTCGGCGACGTCACCACGTCGCAGGGGCTGGGGGTGCGCCTGGAATGGGCGCTCGCCCCCGACGCCGACGAGGACGTCAGCGCGGTCGTGCCGCTGCTGCAACGCCCGGCGGAGAAACGCACCAGGGTCGAGACCACCCGACTGCGTGACGCGCTGCGCCGCTGCATCGAGGCCATCCGCCGCCTCGACCCGACCGCGGCCAACGGGGCGCAACTTCGCGCCGCGCTGGACTACCGCTCCTGGTTCGCCTTCACGGTCTATGTGACCGACGCCGCCCACCCGGGGCGGGAGCGCCGGCTCACCCACCGCACCGCGCTCAGCCAGGGCGAGCAGCGCGTCATCGCCTATCTGGTGCTCTTCGCGGCGGCCGCGGCCCGGTTCGGGGCGCTCGCGCCGCACGCCCCCCGGCTGATCCTTCTCGACGACGCCTTCGCCAAGGTCGACGAGCCCACGCACGGGCGTCTGCTCGGGCTGCTCGTCCAGCTCGACCTCGACTTCGTGTTGACCTCGGAACGTCTGTGGGGATGCTTCCCGAGTGTGCCGAGCCTGCACGTCTACGAGTGTCTGCGCGATCCCGCGGTCCCGGGGATCGCGACGCTGCACTTCACCTGGGACGGCACCCGCCGGCGCCTCGTCGGGGTCTGACCCTCCGCCGCCGGCCTCCTCGAAGGGGTGTCCGCGGCCGCCCTCGGCCGCGGGCACGGACTCCTTCCCGGTCAGCGGCGTGGAGACGGCGGGCGCCCGAACGGCTTCACGCGGACAGGGCGGAAAATTCGTACATCAGGCTCTACTCTGCAAAGACGAAGTCGAGATACGGAGCGGGTGTGGTGACGACCGTGACGTCGGCCGATACAGCGTTCACCGGACGGGCTCCACGGTGGCGGGAGAGCGGGGCCGGCCCCGAGGCCTCGCTCCGAGAGCGTCTCGCCCACTCGGGGCTCGACCACGAGGCCCGGCAGTGGGTCGTCGCGGCCCTGCTCGGGGACGAGGCGCTGGCCGCCCGGACCCGGGGCGAGCAGATCGAGGTCCCCGATCCGGGCGGTCCCGCTCCGGCCGGGAACCGCCCGCGGCGCGGGTTCCTGGGCAGGGTCGAGGTCCAGGGTTTTCGCGGCATCGGCCGCTCCTCCGCGCTGGAGTTCCCACCGGGGCCCGGCCTGACCGTCATCGTCGGGCGCAACGGTTCGGGCAAGTCCAGCTTCGCCGAGGCGATCGAGGCCGCCCTCACCGGCCGCAACCTGCGGTGGGACGCGATGCCCACGGCGTGGCGCGACGGCTGGCGCAACCTCCACTTCGACGACCGCACCGAGGTCAGCGTCGACCTGTACCTGTCGGGGGAGGAGCACCCGACCCGGGTCACGCGCACCTGGACGGGCGACAGCGTGCGTTCGGCGCGCGGTCGGGTCGTCCTGCCCTCGGGCGAGACCGTTCGGCTCGGGGACCTGGGGTGGGGTGAGGAGCTCGTCCGCTACCGCCCCTTCCTGTCCTACGACGAGCTCGGCCGGACCGTCACCGGGCGCGCGGCCGAGCTCTACGACACCCTCACCGCGCTGCTGGGCCTGACCGAACTGGCCGAGGCCGAGCGGCGGCTGGCCAAGGCGTGCGACCGGCTGGCCAAACAGGAGAGCCGCCCCGGCCGCGACCTGCCCTACCTGGTCGAGCAGCTGAACGGAAGCGCCGACCCGCGTGCCCGGCGCGCCCTGGAGATCATCGGGTCCTCCTCGATCGACCTCGACCGTCTCGCCTCGATCGCGGCGGACGACGGGCCCGCCGACCCCGCCCAGGAGGTCGTGCTGCGGCGGCTGCGCCGTCTCGCGGTCCCCGAGCGCGGTCTCATGACCGACGTGGTCAACGAGCTGCGCGGCGCGGCCATGGAACTCGCGATGGTCGCCGACAGCAAGGGGGCGCGGGCGCGCGGCCTCGTGGAGCTGCTGAACCAGGCGTTGGAACACCACCGGCGTCATCCGGCCGAGCGCGACTGCCCGGCCTGCGGCACCGGCGGGGCGCTGGGTCCCGACTGGGCGGACCGCGCCCGCGCGCAGATCGCGTCGCTGGAACCGGTGGCGGCCAGCGCCTCGGCGGCCTACGAACGCGCGGAGGCGGCCCGGGACCAGGCCCGCTTCCTCATGGCCCCGCCGCCCTCCTGGCTGCCGCCTGAGAGCGATCTGGGGCGCGTCTGGGCCGACTGGGCGGCCGGGGCCGCCATCACCGACCTCGGCGAGCTGGCCACCCACATCGAGGAGACGGGGCGGCGGTTGCGCTCCACGGCGATCGCCGCCCGCAAGGCCGCCACGGAGCGGCTCAACGACCCCTCCGACGGCTGGGCCGCGCTGGCCGAACAGCTCGCGGCCTGGACCGACGACGCGCGTGAGGCGGTGAAGGCGCGCGAGACCCTGGGACCGGCGGCGCGGGCGCTCGAGTGGTTCGCCGCGACCGCCCGCGCGCTGCGCGAGGAACGGCTGCGGCCGCTCGCCGCGCACGCCGAACGGGTCTGGCGCCGGCTCCGGCAGGAGCGTCACATCGACCTTGAGGCGCTGCGCCTGGTGGGCAGGGGTGCCCAACGCCGCGTGGCCGTGGACGTCGCCGTCGACGGCGCCGATGTGTCGGGCACCTCCCCGGGGCTGCTCAGCCAGGGAGAGTTCCAGGCGCTGGCCCTGTCGATCTGCCTGCCGCGCACGCTCGCCCCGGGCAACCCCTTCGGTTTCCTCGTCCTCGACGACCCGGTGCAGGCGATGGACACCGAGACCGTGGAGGGGCTGTCGGCGGTCCTCGCGGAAGTGGGGCGTCATCGCCAGCTCATCGTCTTCACCCATGACACCCGGCTGCCCGACGCGCTGCGCAGGCTCGGGCTGCCCGCCATGATCCGGACCATCCAGCGCGACGCGATGTCGAACGTGTGGATCGCGGATGAGGCCAGCTCAGTGGGGGTGTGAGGGGCGGGTGGAGGGGGCGTGGGCCGCCGATTTGGCACTGCACCCCGAAACCCCTGTATAGTCATGACCAACGCGAAGGGCGGAACCCCGCAGAGGGGGGAAGCCGCAGGAGCGTGCCCCTTTAGCTCAGTCGGCAGAGCGTCTCCATGGTAAGGAGAAGGTCTACGGTTCGATTCCGTAAAGGGGCTCTACCACTTGACGAGATCCGGTCCACTCAGGTGGGTGGCCGGCGGTGGTCCCATTCGCCGGTCTGATCGGGTTCCGGTATCCTGATGGTTGTCCGGTTTCCCGGCTCTTGGCGGAGTAGCTCAGTCGGTAGAGCAAGCGGCTCATAATCGCTGTGTCGTCGGTTCAAGTCCGGCCTCCGCTACTACCTGCGCGACCCCTGACTCGTTCAGGGGTCACCGCGGGTCTTTTTCAGTGTTCGAATGTCGTTCAGCAGAAAGGCACTCCAACGTGGCTGCCACCGACGTGAGGCCGAAGATCACCCTGGCCTGCCAGGAGTGCAAGCACCGTAACTACATCACGCGCAAGAACCGTCGGAACACCCCCGACCGTCTTGAGCTGAAGAAGTACTGCCCGAACTGCCGCTCCCACCGCGAGCACAAGGAGACCCGCTAGGTCTCTCCGTCCCGGACGGGACGGATGGCGTGGCCGCCCGGCAGAACGGCAGTGCCCCTAGGCATCACGTAGCCCAGTGAGCGTTTCAGGCTCACTGGGCTACTACTGTGTTGGGGGTGCCCCGGCCGCGTGACCGGGCACGACGAGACGACGCAGCCGGAAAGGACGTCCATGGCGATCAACCGCGACCTCCTGGGGCGGGTGTATCGGTCCCCGGAACCCTACGAGGTGACACGTGGGAAGATCCGGGAGTTCGCCGACGCGATCCAGGATCCCAACCCGGTGTACCGGGACACGGCCGAGGCGAAGGCCGCCGGCTACGCCGACGTCATCGCGCCCCCCACGTTCCCGATCATCATGGGCATGGAGGCGGCCGGACAGGCCGTCACCGATCCTGAACTGCGGCTCGACTTCTCGATGGTGGTCCACGGCGACCAGCGGTTCCGCTACAGCCGTCCCCTCCAGGCCGGTGACGTGGTCACCACGGTCACCACCATCTCCGACATCAAGGTCCTCGGCGGCAACGAGCTCATCACCCTGGAGAGCGAGATCTCCACCCTCGCGGGCGAGCACGTCGTCACGTCGGTCAACATGCTGGTTGTGCGTGGCGGTGCCGCGCAGGGGGAGAAGTAGGGGATCGCGCCATGACCACCACCGTTCGCTACGACGACGTCGAAGTCGGCACGGAACTGCCCGAGCAGACCTATCCGGTCCGGCGACTCGACCTCATCCGCTACGCGGGCGCCTCCGGCGACTTCAACGTCATCCACTGGAACGAGCGCGTCGCCAAGTCGGTGGGGCTGCCCGGGGTGATCGCGCACGGCATGCTCACGATGGCCGAGGCGGGCCGCCTGGTCACCGACTGGGTGGGCGACCCCGGCGCCATCGTCGAGTACGGCGTCCGCTTCTCCGCCCCCGTGGTGGTGCCCGACGACGACCAGGGCGCCGAGATCGTCGTCAGCGGCAAGGTCACCGAGAAGCGCGGGGACAACCAGGTGGTCATCGCCATCACCGCGCGTTCGGGCGGTGTCAAGGTCCTGGCCCGCTCCACCGCCGTCGTCCGCCTGGCCTGACCGCGTCCGCATCGATCCGCCCGCGGTGTCCTCGGCCGCCGCGGGCACTTCGTCCCACCCAGAGGTGTCCCGTGCCTGTTGTCCCCGCCCGTAACGTCCCGCTGGCCGGCTACACCACGCTGGGCCTCGGCGGCCCCGCCGCGACGTTCCTCACCGTCGGCGACACCGACGCGCTGATCGAAGCGGTGAGCGAGGCCGACGCGGCCGGTGAGCCGTTGCTCGTCCTGGGCGGCGGCAGCAACCTCGTCGTCGCCGACGAGGGGTTCGCCGGGACCGTCGTCCACGTCGACTCCCGTGGTGTCGCCGTCGAGCCGGCCGCGGACGGCGAGGAGGCCGCGACCGTGCGGGTCCGGGCCGCCGCCGGTGTCGAGTGGGAGCCCCTGGTCCGGCGCTGCGTCGAGGACGGGCTCAGCGGGATCGAGTGCCTTTCGGGCATCCCGGGCCGGGTCGGCTCCACCCCGATCCAGAACGTGGGCGCCTACGGCCAGGAGGTCAGCCAGACGATCGCCGAGGTGGTCGTCTACGACCGCGAGCTCGGCGCCACGCGCACGCTGACCAACGCGGAGTGCGAGTTCGCCTACCGCGACAGCGTGTTCAAGGGGGACGACCGCTATGTCGTCTGCGAAGTCGTGTTCGCCCTGACCCGATCGGAGCTGAGCCGGCCGATCCGCTACGCGGAGCTCGCCCGCAGGCTCGGCGTCGAGGCCGGCGACCGGGTCCCGCTGGCCGATGCGCGGGCCGCGGTCTTGGAGCTGCGCCGGGGGAAGGGGATGGTCATCGACCCCGCCGACCCCGACACGCGAAGCGCGGGCTCGTTCTTCACCAACCCGATCCTCTCCCCCGCGGAGTTCACCGAGTTCCGCAAGCGGGTCGCCGACCGTCTGGGGCCGGAGGCGGAGCCCCCGGCCTACCCCGCTCCCGACGGCCGGACCAAGACCTCCGCGGCCTGGCTGATCGACCGCGCGGGGTTCGGCAAGGGATACGGCGCAGGTCCGGCCCGGATCTCCACCAAGCACACGCTCGCGCTGACCAACCGGGGCGGCGCCAGGACCGAGGACCTGCTGGCGCTGGCGCGTGAGGTCCGCGCGGGGGTGGCCGAGGCGTTCGGCGTCACGCTGGTCAACGAACCGGTGATGGTGGGCGTCGCGCTGTGAGCCCGCGCCGTCCGGTCGGACCCGGTCCGACCGGACGGCGGAATGCCGTTCTTTTTTCTTAGGGGCGCCGAACTCTTTTATTCGGACGGCTTTCGAGAATTCCTCGGCGAACCGAGAAATTGCCCCTCGCCAATTCCCTGGTAAAGTGGAATTCGTCGAAGGGGAGTAGTCCTCAATTCGCGTGGTCGACACACTGGCCCTGGTCATCCAGCTGGCCCGGTCGCGCGAGCCTCGAACTCCAGGCGGACGAGACCTTCGGCCCGGCAGGTGATGCCGGGCCGAAGTGTGGCGTCCGCCTTTCGCTTCTGCCCGGTCCTCAAGTTGAAGGGTGGAAGACCTCCGTGGAGTTTCTCACAGCACTCACCGTTGGCGCGGGAGTCGTTTTTCTCGCTGAAATGGGTGATAAGACCCAACTCGTCGCGATGTCCCTCGCGACCCGCTATCGGGTCGTCACGGTCCTGCTCGGGATCACGGCGGCCACGGTCGTGGTGCACGGACTCAGCGTCCTCATCGCCGAGGTGCTCGGTCTCGCGATCCCCACCGACTGGGTGACCCTCATCGCGGGGATCGCGTTCATCGTCTTCGGGCTGTGGACGCTGCGCGGGGACGAGCTCACGGACAAGGACGAGGAACGCGCGGCGTCCCGCCGCATCAGGTCGGGGTTCATCACCGTCTGCGTGGTCTTCTTCGTCGCCGAGCTCGGGGACAAGACCATGCTCGCCACCATCACCGTCGGCACCCAGCACGACTGGCTGCCGGTGTGGATCGGCTCGACCGTCGGCATGGTCGCCGCCGACGCGGTGGCGATCGCGCTCGGCGCCGCGCTGGGCAAGCGGCTGCCCGAGCGGGCCATCCAGATCGGCGCGGCCCTGTTGTTCTTCGTCGCCGGCGCGGCGATGACCATCCAGGGGGTGCGCATGCTGGCCCTGGCCGCCTGACCCCGCTCCAGCGGGCGGCGCGGGAGGGTCAGGCGCCCACAGGGGTGGCCAGCCAGGCGTCGACCCCGGCGAGCAGCTCCTTCTTACGCCCCTCGGGGGCCGCCGAGCCCCGGATCGACATGCGCGCCAACTCCGCCAGCTCGCGGTCGTCGAACCCGAACACCTCGCGGGCGGTCTCGTACTGGGCGGCCAGACGGGGACCGAACAACAGCGGGTCGTCGGTCCCCAGCGCGATCGGGACCCCGTTGTCGAAGAGCCGGCGCAGCGGCACCTGGGCCACGTCGTCCACCACCCCCAGGCCCGCGTTGGAGCTCGGGCAGACCTCCAGGGTCACGCCCTGGGTCGCGATGCGCTCGACCAGGTGGGGGTCCTCGATGGCGCGGACACCGTGCCCGATCCGGTCGGCGTCGAGCACGTCGAGACACTCCTGGACGCTGCGCGGGCCCATCAACTCGCCCCCGTGGGGCACCGACAGCAGCCCGCTGCGCCGCGCGATGCGGAACGCGCCCTCGAAGTCGAGAGCGCGTCCGCGCCGCTCGTCGTTGTTCAGGCCGAAGCCGACGACCCCGCGCCCGGCGTACTGGGTGGCCAGGCGGGCCAGCGCCTTGGCGTCCAACGGGTGCTTCGTCCGGTTGGCGGCCACCACGATCCCCACGCCCACCCCGGTCTCGGCCTCGGCGACGCCGGCGGCGTCGAGGATCAGCTCCAGGGTGGCGGTGAGCCCGTCGAAGCGGGAGGCGTACCCGCTGGGGTCGACCTGGATCTCCAGCCAGCCCGACCCCGCCGCCCGCTCGTCCTCGGCGGCCTCGCGCAACAACCGGTACAGGTCCTCGGGGGTCCGCAGCACCGAACGCGCGATGTCGTAGAGCCGCTGGAAGCGGAACCAGCCGCGCTCGTCGGTCGCCCGCAGCCGGGGCGGCCACTCCTCGACGAGCGCGTGGGGCAGGTGCACCCCGTGACGGTCGGCGAGCTCCACCAGGGTGGAGTGCCGCATCGAGCCGGTGAAGTGCAGGTGAAGGTGTGCCTTGGGGAGTTGGGAGATCGGGCGTTCCATGTCCCAACTCTGCCCCATGCCGGGCCGCGTGGTCGCCGCTGTGGGCAAAAACATGTCCGCCCCGGCACCCGCTCGGGGGCCGGGGCGGACCGAGAGGCCGGAGCCTACTGCGCCTCACTCAGCAGCTTGGCGATGCGGCCGACCCCCTCGGCGAGGTCGGCGTCGCCCAGCGCGTAGGACAGCCGCAGGTAGCCGGGGGTGCCGAACGCCTCGCCGGGGACGACCGCCACCTCGGCCTGCTCCAAGATGAGCTCGGCCAGCTCGCCGGAGCTCTGCGGGCGCCTGCCCCGGATCTCCCGGCCGAGCACGCCCTTGACCGAGGGGTAGGCGTAGAAGGCGCCCTGGGGCTCGGGGCACACGACACCGGGGATCTCGTTGAGCATCCGCACGATCGTGCGCCGGCGGCGGTCGAAGGCCGTCCGCATCTCGTCGACGGCGCTGAGGTCCCCCGAGACCGCGGCGAGCGCGGCGACCTGGGACACGTTGGCCACGTTGGACGTGGCGTGGGACTGGAGGTTGCCCGCGGCCTTGACGACGTCCTTGGGGCCCACGATCCAGCCCACGCGCCAACCGGTCATCGCGTAGGTCTTGGCGACACCGTTGACGACGACCGTCCGGTCGGCGAGCTCGGGCACCTCGACCGGCATCGAGGTGAAGCGCGCGTCCCCGTAGACCAGGTGCTCGTAGATCTCGTCGGTGAGGACCCACAGGTCGTTGGCCGCGGCCCAGCGGCCGATCTCGCGGACCTGCTCCGGGGAGTAGACCGCGCCGGTGGGGTTGGAGGGGGAGACGAACAGCAGGACCTTGGTGCGCTCGGTGCGCGCCGCCTCCAGCTGCTCGACGGTGGCGAGGTAACCGCTGGTCTCGTCGGTGACGACGTAGACCGGGACACCGCCGGCGAGCTTGATGGACTCGGGGTAGGTGGTCCAGTACGGGGCGATGACGATGACCTCGTCGCCCGGGTCGAGCAACGTGGCGAACGCCTCGTAGATGGCCTGCTTGCCGCCGTTGGTCACCAGGACCTGGCTCGGCTCGACCTGGTAACCGGAGTCGCGCAGCGTCTTGGCCGCGATCGCCTCCTTCAGCTCGGGCAGGCCGCCGGCCGGGGTGTAGCGGTGGAAACGCGGCTCCCGACACGCCTGCGCCGCCGCCTCGACGATGTAGTCGGGCGTGGGGAAGTCGGGCTCCCCGGCGCCGAACCCGATGACGGGTCGGCCCGCGGCCTTCATGGCCTTGGCCTTCGCGTCCACGGCCAGGGTCGCTGACTCGGAGATGCCGCCGATACGTGCGGAGATACGAGGTCGGTCAGTCATGCCCCCATGGTTCCATGCGTGCTCCCGGTGGTCTCCCCCGAAGGGGGAACAACCGCCGCGTGGCGCCGCGGCGAGGGCCGCGGGTTGGTCCTTCGGGCCGATAGGGCATAGACTCATGCCGCCGATAGACCGGTGGACGGGACCAAGGGGTGGTGATTTCCACGCGCGCCTGGAACCGGAACCGGCTATGGTGGGAACCAAGCGGTACCCAAGGGCAGTGGCTCAATTGGTAGAGCACCGGTCTCCAAAACCGGCGGTTGGGGGTTCGAGTCCCTCCTGCCCTGCAAGAACGTTCCGAAGGAGCGCAGTCGAGAAGATCGGCGCCCGGCTGTTGCCGTCCGCCAGGAAGCACCAGTTGCCCCGTCGACCCTCTAAGGACCTCAGGTGACACAGACTGACGCCGACGCCAAGCCCGAGAAGGAGCGCAAGCGTCGTACCGGTCCGGTGACCTTCACCAAGCAGGTCGTCGGCGAACTCCGCAAGGTTCGCTGGCCTACGCGCCGCGAGCTGATCACCTACACGATCGTCGTCATCGTGTTCGTCCTCATCCTGGTCGGTTACATCTCGCTGCTGGACTTCGGTTTCGGCGAGGCCGTCACCTGGCTCTACGGGACTGTCGGCAGCCCCTCCTAAGAGCGCTCGGACCGCGCGGTGACCTTTGTGGGTGCGGTGGTCCCGTCATGTCGATCGAGACCGTAAGCTGGCCATATCGGCTGCCTCCGCGCAGCCGAGAGCGCGTACCCGACGAGAGAAAGAGCAGCCGTGTCCGAGTCCCCACTGACCTCTGACGACCTCCCCAACGAGGAGCGGGATCAGTCGTCGGCGGAAGAGACCGGTCCGCGAACCGAGCAGGCGGAGACCGCCGAGTCCTCCGACGCCGCCGACGAGGTGACGCCGGCCGAGGGCGGGTCCGAGGAGGACGCTGCTCCCAAGCTCGACCCCGTCGAGGAGTTCAAGATCGAGCTCCGCATGCTGCCGGGCGACTGGTACGTGGTGCACACCTACGCGGGGTACGAGAACCGGGTCAAGGCCAACATCGAGAGCCGCACCCAGTCGCTCAACATGGAGGAGTACATCTTCCAGGTCGAGGTGCCCACGCAGGAGGTCACCGAGGTCAAGAGCGGCAAGCGGCAGCAGGTCACCGAGAAGGTGCTGCCCGGCTACGTCCTCGTCCGGATGGACCTCACCGACGAGTCCTGGGCCGCGGTCCGTAACACGCCGGGCGTCACCGGTTTCGTCGGACTGTCCAACCGCCCCGCTCCGTTGAGCATCCAGGAGGTCGCCGACCTCCTGGCCCCGGAGCCGGAGCAGGAGACCGAGCAGGCGAAGAAGAAGGAGACGGAGACCCGCTCCGACGTCGCCTACGAGATCGGTGAGTCCGTCACCGTCATGGAGGGCCCGTTCGCGACGCTGCCCGCCACGGTGAGCGAGATCAACCCCGACACCCAGAAGCTCAAGGTGCTCGTGTCGATCTTCGGCCGCGAGACCCCGGTGGAGCTCGCGTTCAACCAGGTCTCGAAGATCTGATCCGGCGCGTAGACTGGACGGGCCCGTCCCGAGGACGGGCCCGTCACGCCCCGCCCCGGCGGGGCTTATTCGCGATCCGCTCGGGTCCCGGCGGGTCACGCCGCCCCCGTACACCGGGGGCGATCCCACTTGAGGCCGCCGCGCTCGCGCGAGCGTGACGGAGCCCGCCTCCGCGCGGGCCGGCAGGGACCAACGCAATTCGCAATCAGGCAAAGGACCCGAAATGCCTCCGAAGAAGAAAATCGCCGCCCTGGTCAAGGTCCAGCTTCCGGCTGGCCAGGCCACCCCGGCTCCGCCCGTCGGTACCGCTCTTGGTCCGCACGGCGTGAACATCATGGACTTCTGCAAGCAGTACAACGCTGCCACGGAGTCCCAGCGCGGCAACGTCATCCCCGTAGAGATCACCATCTACGAGGACCGCACGTTCACGTTCGTCACCAAGACCCCGCCGGCGCCGAAGCTGATCCTCAAGGCGATCGGCCAGGAGAAGGGCAGCACGGACCCGAGCCGCACCGTCGCCGGTTCCATCAGCCGCGACCAGGTGCGTGAGATCGCGCAGACCAAGCTGCCCGACCTCAACACCGACGACCTCGACGCCGCCGAGAAGATCATCGCCGGCACCGCCCGTTCCATGGGCATCGAGGTCACGGGCTGACCCTCTTCGGCCGAGAACATCCGTGGCAGGGCCAGGCGCTGGCCCACACCACAGAGCCCCTGACAGGAGTTTTCAGTGAAGCGCAGCAAGAACTACCGCAAGGCCAGTGAGCTGGTGGACCGCGACCGGCTCTACGCGCCGGCCGAGGCCGTGAAGCTGGCCAAGGAGACCGTCAGCGTCAAGTTCGACCCGACCGTCGAGGTCGCCCTGCGTCTCGGTGTCGACCCGCGCAAGGCCGACCAGATGGTCCGCGGCACCGTCAACCTGCCGCACGGCACCGGCAAGACCGCTCGGGTCCTGGTCTTCGCCACCGGTGAGCGTGCCGAGCAGGCCCGCGCGGCGGGCGCCGACTTCGTCGGTGACGACGACCTGGTCGAGGAGATCCAGAAGGGCTTCCTCGACTTCGACGCCGTCGTCGCGACCCCGGACCTGATGGGCAAGGTCGGTCGCCTCGGCCGCGTCCTCGGTCCGCGTGGTCTCATGCCGAACCCCAAGACCGGCACCGTCACCCCCGACGTCGCCAAGGCCGTCAGCGACATCAAGGGCGGCAAGATCGAGTTCCGTGTCGACCGCCACGGCAACCTCCACTTCATCATCGGCAAGGCGTCCTTCAGCGAGCAGCAGCTCGTCGAGAACTACGCCGCCGCCCTGGAGGAGGTGCTGCGGCTCAAGCCGTCCGCGGCGAAGGGTCGCTACATCAAGAAGGC
The DNA here is from genome assembly GCF_054780875.1 of Marinactinospora endophytica. Classification (NCBI taxonomy): domain Bacteria; kingdom Bacillati; phylum Actinomycetota; class Actinomycetes; order Streptosporangiales; family Nocardiopsidaceae; genus Marinactinospora; species Marinactinospora endophytica. Next base: position 195,297 of record NZ_BAAGVM010000008.1, read on the forward strand.
GACCGTGACCACCACGATGGGCCCGGGCATCCCGGTCGACCCCAACGTGACGCGCGTTACGGCCGCCGCCTAGTTCGACCCCGGGTGAGGCGGGCGCCCCGGTCCTCGGGCCGGGGCGCCCCTTCGCCTACCGGCCGCGAAAGGGCGCGGTGGTGCCGGGGCTCCCCGCAGAGAGCCCCGGCATTCCTGGTTTTGCCCATTCGCGGTCATCGCTTAACATTGGTAATTGCCGAAGACCGCCGGTCGTCACCCGTCGGGTGACCTAAGGTCCCATGCGAATGGGCGGCCTGCGCAGGTGAGATGCGAGCTGTGGCCGTGTGCCCCGTGACGGGTACACGTGTTCCCCACGCCCCGCGCGCCTGCGCCGGGGCGTTTTTTCATGCGCCTGCTCCCCGTTCGCCTGGCTCCTTAACCGGTGTTCACTGTTGGAAGGAGTCCCATGGCGAGGCCGGATAAGGCAGCCGCCGTCGCGGAGCTCACGGAGGAATTCCGTAGCTCCCAGGGCGCCGTGCTGACCGAATACCGTGGGCTCACTGTGGCGCAGCTGACCGAGCTGCGCCGTAGCCTCGGCCAGAACGCGCGTTTCCGCGTCGTGAAGAACACGCTGAGCAAGATCTCGGCTAAGGAGGCCGGCCTCGACGAGCAGGTTCTCGACCTGTTCGAGGGTCCCTCCGCCATCGCCTTCGTCCGGGGCGATGTGGTCGAGGCCGCCAAGGGCCTGCGTGACTTCTCGAAGGCGAACTCGCCGCTGGTGATCAAGGGCGGTGTCATCGACGGTAAGCCGATGACCCCCGACGAGATCAACCAGCTGGCCGATCTCGAGTCCCGCGAGGTTCTGCTCTCGAAGCTGGCCGGTGCGCTCAAGGCCAAGCAGGGTCAGGCCGCCGCGCTGTTCCAGGCGCTGCCGTCCAAGACCGTGCGCCTGGCCCAGGCACTGCACGACAAGCGAGCGGAAGCCTAAGAACCCGAACAACCGGCGGGCGGCACGGGCCGTCGCCGGCAAAGACTCGGTGCGGTGCCAACAGGCGTCCGCGCTGGAAGAGAAAGAGAGACCCCAATCATGGCGAAGCTCAGCACCGAAGAGCTGCTCGGCGCTTTCGAAGAGATGACCCTTCTCGAGCTCTCCGACTTCGTGAAGAAGTTCGAGGAGAAGTTCGACGTCACCGCCGCCGCCCCGGCCGTGGCCGTGGCCGCCGCGGGCGCCCCGGGTGCTCCGGCCGCCGCCGAGGAGGAGAAGGACGAGTTCGACGTCATCCTCGAGGCCGCCGGCGACAAGAAGATCCAGGTCATCAAGGAGGTCCGTGGCCTCACGAGCCTGGGCCTGAAGGAGGCCAAGGACCTGGTCGACAACGCTCCGAAGCCGCTGCTCGAGGGCGTCAACAAGGAGACCGCGGAGAAGGCCAAGGCCGCCCTGGAGGGCGCCGGCGCCACGGTCACCCTCAAGTAGTCGTTTCCGGCTGCTTCGGGCGGCCGTCCCTTCGGGGGCGGTCGCCCTTTCCCGTTCTCAGGGGCCTGTGACCTGGTGGGAAGAGGGATGTGGCGGCTCGGGCGGCACACGGAGCGCCGGATACCTGAAATAATCGGGAGAGGCGGGACGCGTGAGTGGGCCGGCCCGAGCGGGACGCGAGGGGGATCTTGACCCTCGTGTGGTCTCCTTTTGAACAGGAGTTCCTTCCCGGATGTCTGCTCGCTCACACCTACCGGGTGCTGTGGGACCTCTCACGGGCGTGGAATAGCCGGATCTGCCGGATCTGGGCTTGACGGATTCGCTCGTTGCGGCGATGCTGCCAGGTGTCGTGACTGACTCGGGGGGCTGCTGTTGGACAGCGGTGTAGTATTCGGCTACACTGCCCTTTTGCGCTGCCCTTTGACGACTTCTGTGCCAGAGTCCGTGTCTGGTGTCCAATTCTTACGTGATTGGCCCGGTCCGCACGTGCTCTGAGACGAGCACCGCCCCTGTCCGGTGGTTCCTCGCCACTCAGGTCGTCCGGCGTGCGCGCGCATCAACCGCCACAAGCCTTCGGAAGGACCCCTGTTGGCAGCCTCGCGCAACGCCTCCGCTAACGCCCTTGGTCCGAACCGCGTTTCTTTCGCCCGCATTAAGGAACCACTCGAGGTCCCCAACCTCCTCGCCCTGCAGACCGAGTCCTTCGACTGGCTGCTCGGCAACGAGAAGTGGCGTGCCCGAGTCGAGGCGGCCCGTAACGCAGGCCGTAAGGACGTTCCGGAGCAGTCTGGCCTCGAAGAGATCTTCGAGGAGATCAGTCCCATCGAGGACTTCTCGGGCACGATGTCGCTGTCGTTCCGCGACCATCGGTTCGAGCCGCCCAAGTACTCCGAAGAGGAGTGCAAGGACAAGGACATGACCTACTCCGCCCCGATGTTCATCACGGCGGAGTTCATCAACAACGACACCGGTGAGATCAAGAGCCAGACGGTGTTCATGGGCGACTTCCCGCTCATGACCGCCAAGGGCACCTTCATCATCAACGGCACCGAGCGCGTCGTCGTGTCCCAGCTTGTCCGTTCGCCGGGCGTGTACTTCGACCGCCAGGTCGACAAGACCTCGGACAAGGATCTCTACGGGTGCAAGATCATCCCGTCGCGGGGTGCCTGGCTGGAGTTCGAGGTCGACAAGCGCGACTTCGTCGGCGTCCGCATCGACCGCAAGCGCAAGCAGGGCGTCACCGTCCTGCTCAAGGCGCTGGGGTGGACCACCGACCAGATCCTCGAGCGCTTCGGTCAGTACGAGTCCATCCGCAACACGCTGGAGAAGGACCCCACCGCGGGGACCGATGACGCGCTGCTGGACATCTACCGCAAGCTGCGCCCGGGCGAGCCGCCCACGAAGGAGTCGGCGCAGACCCTGCTGGAGAACCTGTACTTCAACCCCAAGCGCTACGACCTCGCCAAGGTCGGCCGCTACAAGCTCAACAAGAAGCTGGGGCTGCAGGAGGAGTACACCCAGGGGACGCTGACCGAAGAGGACATCGTCGCCACCATCGACTACCTCGTCCGGCTGCACGCGGGCGAGGAGGAGCTGCAGCGTCCGCACGACACGTTCCCGATCGAGGTCGACGACATCGACCACTTCGGCAACCGTCGTCTGCGCACCGTCGGCGAACTCATCCAGAACCAGGTCCGCCTGGGTCTGGCCCGTATGGAGCGCGTCGTCCGCGAGCGCATGACCACGCAGGACGTCGAGGCCATCACGCCGCAGACGCTGATCAACATCCGGCCGGTCACCGCCTCCATCCGCGAGTTCTTCGGCACCAGCCAGCTCTCGCAGTTCATGGACCAGACCAACCCGCTCGCGGGCCTCACCCACAAGCGTCGCCTCTCGGCGCTGGGCCCGGGTGGTCTGTCGCGTGAGCGGGCGGGCTTCGAGGTCCGTGACGTCCACCCGTCCCACTATGGCCGCATGTGCCCGATCGAGACCCCTGAAGGCCCCAACATCGGCCTCATCGGCTCGCTCGCCGCCTACGGCCGGGTGAACTCCTTCGGGTTCGTCGAGACCCCCTACCGCAAGATCGTCGACGGTCGGCTGACCGACGAGATCTCCTACCTCACCGCCGACGAGGAGGACCGGTACGTCATCGCCCAGGCGAACACGCCGGTCAACGCCGACGGCTCGTTCGCCACGGAGCGGGTGCTCGTCCGCCGGAAGGGCGGGGAGTTCGAGGCGGTCTCGGCCACCGAGGTCGACTACATGGACATCTCGCCGCGCCAGATGGTGTCGGTCGCGACCGCCATGATCCCGTTCCTGGAGCACGACGACGCCAACCGCGCGCTCATGGGCTCCAACATGCAGCGTCAGGCCGTGCCGCTGCTGCGTGCCGAGGCGCCGCTCGTCGGCACCGGCATGGAGTACCGCGCCGCGACCGACGCCGGTGACGTGGTCCTGGCGGAGAAGGCCGGTGTCGTCGAGGACGTCACCGCCGACTACATCACCGTCATGCACGACGACGGCACGCGCAAGACCTACCGCGTGGCCAAGTTCAAGCGCACCAACCAGGGCACCTGCTTCAACCAGCGCCCGATCGTCGAGGAGGGGCAGCGGATCGAGGAGCGTCAGGTCCTCGCCGACGGCCCGTCCACCGACAAGGGCGAGATGTCGCTGGGCAAGAACCTGCTGGTGGCCTACATGTCCTGGGAGGGCCACAACTACGAGGACGCCATCGTCCTGTCCCAGCGCATCGTCCAAGACGACGTCCTCTCCTCGATCCACATCGAGGAGCACGAGGTCGACGCCCGTGACACCAAGCTGGGGCCCGAGGAGATCACCCGCGAGATCCCCAACGTCAGCGAGGAGGTCCTCGCCGACCTGGACGACCGCGGCATCATCCGCATCGGCGCCGAGGTGGTCGACGGCGACATCCTCGTCGGTAAGGTCACCCCGAAGGGCGAGACCGAGCTGACCCCCGAGGAGCGCCTGCTGCGCGCGATCTTCGGTGAGAAGGCGCGCGAGGTCCGCGACACCTCCCTGAAGGTGCCGCACGGCGAGTCCGGCAAGGTCATCGGCGTCCGCGTGTTCAGCCGCGAGGACGGCGACGAGCTGCCCCCGGGCGTCAACGAGCTGGTGCGCGTCTACGTCGCGCAGAAGCGCAAGATCACCGACGGCGACAAGCTCGCCGGCCGGCACGGCAACAAGGGCGTCATCGCCAAGATCCTTCCCCAGGAGGACATGCCGTTCATGGAGGACGGCACGCCGGTCGACATGGTGCTCAACCCGCTGGGCGTGCCCGGCCGCATGAACGTCGGTCAGATCCTGGAGATCCACCTGGGCTGGCTGGCGAAGAGCGGCTGGAAGATCGAAGGGGACGACGAGGGCTGGAAGCGCGCCATGCGCGAGATCGGCGCCGACGACATCTCCCCGGGGACGAAGGTCGCCACGCCGGTCTTCGACGGCCTGCGTGAGGACGAGATCGGCGGCCTGCTCGCCTCCAGCCTGCCCAACGCCGACGGCGACCGCCTGGTCGACGCCAACGGCAAGGCGCGGCTGTACGACGGGCGCACCGGTGAGCCGTTCAAGGAGCCGATCGCTGTCGGCTACACCTACTTCCTGAAGCTGCACCACCTGGTGGACGACAAGATCCACGCCCGTTCCACCGGCCCGTACTCCATGATCACCCAGCAGCCGCTGGGTGGTAAGGCGCAGTTCGGCGGTCAGCGGTTCGGCGAGATGGAGGTCTGGGCGCTGGAGGCCTACGGTGCCGCCTACGCGCTCCAGGAGCTCCTCACGATCAAGTCCGACGACGTCGTGGGCCGGGTCAAGGTCTACGAGGCGATCGTCAAGGGCGAGAACATCCCCGAGCCGGGTATCCCCGAATCCTTCAAGGTGCTCATCAAGGAGATGCAGTCGCTCTGTCTGAACGTGGAGGTGCTGTCCAGTGACGGCATGTCCATCGAAATGCGGGACAGCGATGAGGACGTTTTCCGTGCGGCGGAAGAACTCGGAATCGACCTGGGTCGGCGCGAGCCGAGCAGCGTCGAAGAGGTCTAATTCCGCGATCCAAGAGCAGGGGACGAATTAAGTGCTCGACGTCAACTTCTTCGACGAGCTGCGAATCGGCCTCGCCACGGCCGACGACATCCGTCAGTGGTCGCACGGTGAGGTCAAGAAGCCGGAGACCATCAACTACCGCACCCTCAAGCCGGAAAAGGACGGGCTCTTCTGCGAGAAGATCTTCGGCCCCACCCGGGACTGGGAGTGCTACTGCGGCAAGTACAAGCGGGTCCGCTTCAAGGGCATCATCTGTGAGCGGTGTGGTGTCGAGGTCACCCGGGCCAAGGTCCGGCGTGAGCGCATGGGCCACATCGAGCTCGCCGCGCCCGTGACCCACATCTGGTACTTCAAGGGTGTGCCCAGCCGCCTGGGTTACCTGCTCGACCTCGCCCCGAAGGATCTCGAGAAGATCATCTACTTCGCGGCGTACATGGTCACGTGGGTCGACACCGAGGCCCGCGAGCGCGACCTCCAGTCCCTGGAGGCCCGCATCTCCGTCGAGCGCCAGCACATGGAGCAGCGGCGCGACTCCTCCGTCGAGGAGCGCCACCGCAAGCTCGAGGCCGACCTGGCCGAGCTGGAGGAGCAGGGCGCCAAGGGCGACGCGCGCCGCAAGGTCCGCGAGAGCGCCGAGCGTGAGATGCGCCAGATCCGCGATCGCGCCCAGCGCGAGATCGACCGCCTCGAAGAGGTCTGGAACCGCTTCAAGAACCTCAAGGTCCAGGACCTCGAGGGCGACGAGCTGCTCTACCGCGAGATGCGGGACCGCTTCGGCAAGTACTTCCGCGGCGGCATGGGCGCCCAGGCCATCCAGGAGCGTCTGGCCAACTTCGACCTCGACGCCGAGGCCGAGAAGCTGCGCGAGACGATCCGCACGGGCAAGGGCCAGAAGAAGGCCCGCGCCCTGAAGCGGCTCAAGGTCGTCTCGGCGTTCCTCAACACGCGCAACAGCCCCAACGGCATGGTCCTCGACTGCATCCCGGTGATCCCGCCGGACCTGCGTCCCATGGTCCAGCTGGACGGTGGCCGTTTCGCGACCTCCGACCTCAACGACCTGTACCGCCGGGTCATCAACCGCAACAACCGGCTCAAGCGTCTGCTCGACCTCGGTGCGCCCGAGATCATCGTGAACAACGAGAAGCGGATGCTCCAGGAGGCCGTCGACGCGCTGTTCGACAACGGCCGTCGCGGCCGGCCGGTCACCGGCCCGGGCAACCGTCCGCTGAAGTCGCTGTCCGACATGCTGAAGGGTAAGCAGGGCCGGTTCCGCCAGAACCTGCTCGGCAAGCGTGTCGACTACTCCGGTCGTTCGGTCATCGTCGTCGGTCCGCAGCTCAAGCTGCACCAGTGCGGTCTGCCCAAGCAGATGGCGCTGGAGCTGTTCAAGCCGTTCGTGATGAAGCGCCTGGTGGACCTGAACCACGCGCAGAACATCAAGAGCGCCAAGCGGATGGTCGAGCGTTCCCGCCCGGTGGTGTGGGACGTCCTCGAAGAGGTCATCACCGAGCACCCGGTGCTGCTCAACCGTGCTCCGACGCTGCACCGCCTGGGCATCCAGGCGTTCGAGCCGCAGCTCGTCGAGGGCAAGGCCATCCAGATCCACCCGCTCGTCTGCACCGCGTTCAACGCGGACTTCGACGGCGACCAGATGGCGGTGCACCTGCCGCTGTCGGCGGAGGCCCAGGCCGAGGCGCGCATCCTCATGCTCGCCACGAACAACATCCTGAAGCCCTCCGACGGCAAGCCGGTCACCATGCCGACGCAGGACATGATCATCGGCCTGTACTACCTGACCACCCTCAAGGAGGGTGCGAAGGGCGAGGGCCGCGCGTTCCACACGCCGGCCGAGGCGATCATGGCCTACGACCTGGGTGACCTCGACCTGCAGGCGCGGATCAAGCTGCGGATCGAGGGCGACGTCCCGCCGCCGAGCGACTGGGTCGCGCCCGAGGGCCACGTGGCCGGCAGCCCCTACGTCCTTGAGACGACGCTGGGCCGCTACCTCTTCAACGAGACCACGCCGGTCGACTACCCGTTCGTCAACTACCAGGTGGGCAAGAAGCAGGTGTCCGCCCTGGTGACCGAGCTGGCCGAGAAGTACCCGAAGGTCCAGGTCGCCACCACGCTGGACGCCCTGAAGGACGCCGGCTACCACTGGGCCACCCGGTCCGGTCTGACGATCGGCATCAGCGACGTCGTCGCGCCGCCGAACAAGCAGACCATCCTGGACGGCTACGAGCGGCAGGCCGACAAGATCCAGCGCGAGTACGACCGCGGTCTGATCACCGACGACGAGCGTCGTCAGGAGCTGACCGAGATCTGGACCAAGGCCACCAACGAGGTCGCCAAGGAGATGGAGTCCAACTTCCCCGCCGACAACCCGGTGTGGATGATGGTCAACTCCGGTGCCCGTGGTAACCCCATGCAGGTCCGCCAGATCGCCGGTATCCGCGGCCTGGTGTCCAACACCAAGGGTGAGACGATCCCCCGTCCGATCAAGTCCTCCTACCGCGAGGGCCTGTCCGTGCTGGAGTACTTCATCTCCACCCACGGTCAGCGGAAGGGTCTGGCCGACACGGCCCTGCGCACCGCCGACTCCGGTTACCTCACCCGGCGTCTGGTGGACGTCGCGCAGGACGTCATCGTCCGCGAGGTCGACTGCGGCACCGACCGGTCGCTGTGGCACGAGATCGGCGAGAAGAACGCCAACGGCGTCGTCGTGCGCAAGCACAACGTCGAGAACACCGGCTTCGGCCGGACGCTCGCCGAGGACGTCGTCGTGGACGGCGAGGTCATCGTCCCGGCGCTGACCGACACCACCGAGAGCGTCATCGACAAGCTGATCGCGGCCGGCGTCGAGCGGGTGCGCATCCGCAGCTCGCTGGTCTGCGAGGCCAAGATCGGCGTCTGCTCGACCTGCTACGGCCGTTCGCTGGCCACCGGCAAGCCGGTCGACGTCGGTGAGGCCATCGGCATCATCGCGGCCCAGTCCATCGGTGAGCCGGGTACCCAGCTCACCATGCGGACCTTCCACATGGGTGGTTCGGCGGGTCAGGACATCACCCACGGTCTGCCGCGTGTCCAGGAGCTGTTCGAGGCCCGCATCCCCAAGGGTGTGGCGCCGATCAGCGAGGTGGACGGCCGTATCCGCATCGACGAGACCGAGAAGAGCCGCAAGATCGTCCTGATCCCGGACGACGGCTCGGACGAGATCGCCTACCCGGTGCCCATGCGGGCCCGGTTGCTGGTGAACGAGGGCGACCACGTCACCGTCGGCCAGCAGCTCATCCAGGGTGCGATCAACCCGCACGAGGTGCTGCGCATCCTGGGCCCGCGCGCGGTCCAGCAGCACCTGGTGTCGGAGGTCCAGGAGGTCTACAAGTCGCAGGGTGTCTCGATTCACGACAAGCACATCGAGATCATCGTGCGGCAGATGCTCAAGCGGGTGAACATCCTCGAGTCCGGCGACACCGAGCTGCTGCCGGGCGAGATGGTCGAGCGTCCGAAGTTCGAGGCGATCAACCGCCAGGTCGTGGCGGAGGGTGGCCAGCCGGCCGCCGGACGTCCCGTCCTGCTGGGCATCACCAAGGCGTCGCTGGCCACCGAGTCGTGGCTGTCGGCGGCCTCCTTCCAGGAGACCACCCGGGTCCTCACCGAGAACGCCATCCACGGCAAGAGCGACCCGCTGCTCGGTCTCAAGGAGAACGTCATCATCGGTAAGCTCATCCCGGCCGGTACCGGTATGCCGCAGTACCGCAACATCCGGGTGGAGCCGACCGAAGAGGCGAAGGCATCCATGTACTCCGTCTCGGCGTACGAGGAGCCCAGCGAGTACACCTTCGGTCAGGGATCCGGCGAGGCCGTCCCGCTGGAGGAGTACGACTTCGGTCCCTACAACAGGTGACCTTGACGAAGACCAGCCGATGAGATTGATCGGTTGATCCGGCGACGGCGGTGGTCCACCCCGGAAGGGGCGGTACTACCGCCGTTCGTCTTTGTCCATCGCCATACTCGGATGGGGACAGTTCGCAGAGCGCTCAGGCGCGGTCGGGAGATCGGACACAGTGACGGAAAACGGGGGAGGCCCCTACAGGCCGGAGGACGGGGAACCCGAGTCCCCGGCCCCGAAGTCGGGCTCGTGGTTCACGCCCAGCGGGGAACGCCACCGGACGCAGGCGCAGTACCAGGATCCGTACCTCACGGGTAGCGGTGCCGAGGGCGCGCCCGGTACCGCCGCGAGTGAGGCTCCCGGAGGGGACGCCACACCCAGGCCCGCGGAGGAGCCCGGGTGGTACCCCTATGGGAGCTCTCAGGCGGAGGACCGCGCACGCGGCCGGGAGGAGACAGCGACGGGGGGGTACCCGGGGCTGGACGGCTATCCCGGAACCGGGGGCTACCCGTCCCTCGGATACGGCACCACGCGGCCGGGGATGGCCGAGCCCTACCCCGAGGCCCTGGGCGGCCCCTCTCTCGCCGGGCCGGCGGACCCCGCCGAACCGGCCGCTCCGTCGCGGCCGGAGGAGACCACCTCGACGGCTCTGCTGGCCTTCGGTGAGGGGGTCGGCAATGAGGCGGGAGGGCACCAGCCGCAGCAGACCTGGGAGCAGACGGGGGAACGCCACCCGGCCCCGGAGGGCACGCCCGCGGGCCCCGACACCTCCGTGGACGCCCACCGTTCCTCCCCGGAACGCCCCGTGTGGGAGAACACCGGGAACGGGCCGTTCGACACCGCCTGGGGGCGGGACGAGGTCTCCACCGAGCGGCACCCGCGGGCGGGAGAGGACCGCGGGAACGACCGGTGGGAGAGCGATGCCGACCCCGCGACGGCGACCGCCTTCTCGGGACGTGACGGCGACACCACCGGCGAACTCCCCTTCTGGAGGGACGGCGACGTGCCGTCGCGCTGGACGGAGGACGGCGGTCCCGCCACCCCGGCGTCCCCCCTCGACGCCCGCGAGGAGGGGGCCGCACGCCTCCCACAGGACGGTGGTGCGCAGCCGGGCGGGGATGTCGCCTGGGATTCGTATGTGGGGGGTTCGGATCGTCGTGGTGAGGATCCGTTGTCCACGGGTCTGATCTACCTGGATCGGGATCGGGTGGATGAGGGGCCGGGGCGGCGTGGGGATGTCGCTTCGGGTCCGGAGGGGTTCGGGGACGGTGGATATGGTCCCGCGGACGCTCCGGCTTCTCCCGGCCCCGGGGACGACCGGCCCCTGGACGGTCCGGAGCGACACGATGACGACCCGTTGTCCACCGGACTGATCTACCTGGACGGCTCCCACGAACGGGAGACGCCCCGGCCGGACGTTCCAGGGCGAGGCGCCGACCACGGAGCCGCCGGCGCCCACGCCGCGCAACGGGGCCCCTCCATCGGCGACGCCCCGAGTCAGCAGGCGGATGTCCCGTTCTGGGATGAACCGAGCGGACGGCGCGCCGGTGCCGGCCCGGAGGAATCCGACGAGCGGATCGCCGGCCACACCGGTACGGCGCCCACGGCCGGATACGGCGACGAGGCTCCCGCTTCTCCCGACGTTCCCACAGCGGGGTACGAGCCCTCGTCCTCCGGCGCACCCGCCGGCGAGCCGGCGATGGGAAGCGGTGACACCTGGGCCTTCAGCCGGGACGATCCCCGACTGCCCGAGAGCGTGCGCCGGATCGGGGCCGAGGCGCAGGACCGGCGCCGCCGCGACGACCCCCTCGGGTATGCGGACGAGGCCGCGGGTCCCGAGGAGGGCTACGGCGATGCCCCCGGCGGTTACGGCGGAGATTCCGTCAGCGATCCCCTCACCGCGATCGCCGAACAGCAGGCCCGGGCCCGTGCGTGGGAAGAGGAGCGGGACCACGGTCCCCGCGTCTTCGACGGCGAGGACGGGACCCGGGAGTTCCCCGCGCTCGGCGCGCTGGGAGGCCGCCACGAGGACGGCGCGCCCTCGGTGGGAGTCCCCGGTCCCCACGGCGCTCCCGAGATGGGGCCGGATACCGACCGGCCGGGTGACCGGTGGGCCGGGGATGAGCTCGGTGTCGATGGTCGTCGTGGTTCGGATGAGCCGGGGTACGACTACGGTCGTGGTCCGGGTGACCGGTGGGCCGGGGATGAGCTCGGTGTCGATGGTCGTCGTGGTTCGGATGAGCCGGGGTACGACTACGGTCGTGGTCCGGGTGACCGGTGGGCCGGGGATGAGCTCGGTGTGGACGGTCGTCGTGGTTCGGATGAGCCGGGGTACGACTACGGTCGCGAGGACTATGACAGGGCCGGCGGCCCGGATCTCCGTTCCGATGAAGGGGACGACGACGGCTACGGCTACGGTTACGACGACCGTGGCGAGGAGTACGGTCGGGGCGATCGTGGCCGCGGGGCCGTGGACGAGGACCGTTACGTCGAAGACGAGCGTTACGGGCAGCGCGGTTACGACGACCGCGACGAGGAGTACGGTCGGGACGACCGCGGCCGCGGGGCCGTGGACGAGGACCGTTACGTCGAAGACGAGCGCTACGATGACGACGACTACGGGTCCGACAGGGCCGCGTCGCGGCGCGCGCCGCGTGGGCGGCGACGGGACAAACTGGCCGAGGAGTTCCCCGGCTTCGACGACCGGCCGCTCGGCGCCTCCCCCGGGGACGGCTACCCCGGCTACGACAACCTCGACACCCTGCCGGAGACCGAGCCGAAGGCGTCCGCCGCGCTGTGGCTCGGCATCGCGTCGCTGATCCCGGTCATCGGTCTGTTCACCGCGGTGGGGGTGTTCGTCGTCGGCCCCAAGGCGCGACGCGACATCCGTGAGTCCCGCGGAGAGCTGGAGGGCCTCGGACTGGTGAAGGCCGGCACGGTTCTCGCCGTCGTCGGTGCCGTGCTGACCGTCGTGGAGGTCGTCCTCTACCTGGTGCTGTGACGCTGGTCATTTCGCGGTGGCCCGCCGGAACCTCCCGGTGGGCCACCGCGCCCGTCAACCGCGGACGGCGCAGGTGTCCGAGAGATGACAATGTCGCGAAGGGCGCTCGGGAACACGGCCTCCCACCTCGACCGTGGTGGAAAAATTACGCGAGCACTCCTGCCGAGTCGTACACTGGACGGAGACCTACGGCAGCATGCGGCTGCGGAGTGAGGGTGCCGACGGCAACCAGCGTCGTTTTGACCGGGTAGTCGCTCTTCGGTACTCTTTAACTTCGTGCCCGTGAGTCAGCGGGTCACACGTGTGCGCTTTTATGGCCGATCCCGCTAGATGGACGGCGGACGAGAGCGGCGCGTGACACCTCCTCCCATGAGAATCGACCGTCCGGTCGGGCTGTGGTCGACGCCCCCATGTTCGGGAAAGGCGCGACACGCCCGAGTGCGGGGGTCGGGGAGAACGGGAAATCCAGCAGGTCAATAGCGAATTCGGCTAAGAGAACCGGCGTAGGTCACGAGGAAGACGGAGACGCGGTGCCCACCATCCAGCAGCTGGTCCGTAAGGGCCGACAGGACAAGGTCTCGAAGAACAAGACCCCGGCGCTGAAGGGGAGTCCGCAGCGGCGTGGCGTGTGCACGCGTGTCTACACCACCACGCCGAAGAAGCCGAACTCCGCCCTGCGCAAGGTCGCCCGTGTGAAGCTGAGCAGCGGGATCGAGGTCACGGCCTACATCCCCGGCGTTGGCCACAACCTCCAGGAGCACTCGATCGTGCTCGTTCGTGGCGGTCGTGTGAAGGACCTGCCGGGTGTTCGCTACCGGATCGTCCGTGGCTCGCTCGACACCCAGGGTGTTCGTAACCGCAAGCAGGCGCGCAGCCGCTACGGCGCCAAGAAGGAGAAGTAAGTATGCCGCGCAAGGGGCCGGCGCCGAAGCGCCAGCTGATCACCGACCCGGTCTACGGCTCGCCGCTGGTCACGGCACTGATCAACAAGGTGCTGTTGGACGGCAAGCGCTCCATCGCCCAGAGCATCGTCTACGACGCTCTCGAGGGCGCCCGCGAGAAGACCGGCCAGGACCCGCTCGTGGTTCTCAAGCGTGCGCTCGACAACGTGAAGCCCGCCCTTGAGGTGCGCAGCCGCCGTGTCGGTGGCGCCACCTACCAGGTGCCGGTCGAGGTCCGTTCGTCGCGCAGCACCACGCTCGCCCTCCGCTGGCTGGTCCAGTACTCGCGCCAGCGTCGCGAGAAGACCATGACCGAGCGTCTGATGAACGAGCTGGTGGACGCCAGCAACGGTCTGGGCGCGAGCGTCAAGCGCCGCGAGGACACCCACAAGATGGCGGAGTCCAACAAGGCCTTCGCCCACTACCGCTGGTAATCCCCGCGGCCTTTTCGATACGAGAGACCGAGAGAAGACGAGCCACATGGCTACCACTGCTCTTGACCTTGCCAAGGTCCGCAACATCGGGATCATGGCGCACATCGACGCGGGCAAGACCACGACGACCGAGCGGATCCTCTTCTACACCGGTGTGAACTACAAGATCGGTGAGGTCCATGAAGGCGCTGCCACCATGGACTGGATGAAGGAGGAGCAGGAGCGCGGCATCACGATCACGTCCGCCGCGACCACCACTCACTGGAACGACCACACGATCAACATCATCGACACGCCCGGCCACGTCGACTTCACGGTCGAGGTCGAGCGGTCGCTGCGTGTCCTCGACGGTGCGGTTGCCGTGTTCGACGGCAAGGAGGGCGTCGAGCCCCAGTCGGAGCAGGTGTGGCGGCAGGCTGACCGCTACAACGTGCCCCGGATCTGCTTCGTCAACAAGATGGACAAGATCGGCGCCGAGTTCCAGCGCTGTGTCGACATGATCTCCGACCGCCTCGGTGCCAACCCGCTGGCGATCCAGATGCCGATCGGCGCCGAGTCCGACTTCAAGGGCGTCATCGACCTCGTCCGCATGAAGGCCTACGTCTGGAGCGACGAGGCCGCCAAGGGCGAGATGTACGACACGATCGAGATTCCCGAGACCCACGCCGAGGCCGCTCGCGAGGCTCACGAGAAGCTGATCGAGACCCTCGCCGAGGCCGACGACGAGGTCATGGAGCTGTTCCTGGAGGGCCAGGAGCCCACCGTGGAGCAGACCATCGCCGCGATCCGCCGGACGACGATCGCCCGCACCGCCATCCCGGTCCTGTGCGGCACCGCGTTCAAGAACAAGGGCGTCCAGCCCCTGCTCGACGCGGTCGTCGACTACCTCCCCTCGCCCCTGGACGTCGAGGCCATCGAGGGCCACGACCCCAAGGACGAGACCGAGCAGACCATGCTCAGCCGCAAGCCGGACGAGAGCGCTCCGCTCTCCGCCCTGGTCTTCAAGATCATGAGCGACCCGCACCTGGGCAAGCTGTCCTACGTGCGCGTCTACTCCGGTGTTCTGGAGGCCGGCACGCAGGTGCTCAACAGCGTCAAGGGGCGCAAGGAGCGCATCGGCAAGATCTACCGGATGCACGCCAACAAGCGCGAGGAGATCTCGCGTGTCGGCGCCGGTGACATCGTCGCCGTCATGGGCCTGAAGGACACGACCACCGGCGAGACGCTGTGCGACCCCGCCGACCCGATCGTCCTCGAGTCGATGACCTTCCCGGCTCCGGTCATCCAGGTCGCGGTCGAGCCCAAGACCAAGAGCGACCAGGAGAAGCTGGGTATCGCGATCCAGCGTCTGGCGGAGGAGGACCCCTCCTTCCAGGTCTCCACCGACGAGGAGACCGGCCAGACCATCATCGCGGGTATGGGCGAGCTGCACCTCGAGGTGCTGGTCAACCGTATGCGCGACGACTTCAAGGTCGAGGCGAACATCGGTAAGCCGCAGGTCGCCTACCGCGAGACCATTCGCAAGAAGGTCGAGAAGGTCGAGTACACCCACAAGAAGCAGACGGGTGGCTCCGGCCAGTTCGGTCGCGTCATCATCGACCTCGAGCCGATCGCGGCCGACGGCGACAGCGACGGCGCCGGCTACGAGTTCGTCAACAACATCACCGGTGGTCGCATCCCGCGGGAGTACATCCCGTCGGTCGACGCCGGTTGCCAGGAGGCCGCCGGGTTCGGCGTACTCGCCGGATACCCGCTCGTGGGTGTCAAGGTGACGTTGCAGGACGGTGCCTACCACGACGTCGACTCCTCCGAGCTCGCCTTCAAGGTCGCCGGTTCGATGGCGTTCAAGGAGGCGGCGCGCAAGGCCAGTCCGGTTCTGCTGGAGCCGGTCATGGCGGTCGAGGTCACGACGCCCGAGGACTACATGGGCGACGTGATCGGCGACCTGAACAGCCGACGCGGTCAGATCCAGAGCATGGAGGAGCGCGCCGGGGCGCGAGTCGTCAAGGCTCAGGTGCCCCTGTCGGAGATGTTCGGCTACGTGGGCGACCTGCGCAGCCGTACCCAGGGTCGGGCCAACTACACGATGGTGTTCGACTCCTACGCGGAGGTCCCCTCCAACGTCTCGCAGGAGATCGTTGCGAAGGCCCGCGGCGAATAGTCGCCGCGACACGTAACCAGTCAGCTAGCAACTCGTACGTCTAGGAGAAATCCAGTGGCGAAGGCCAAGTTCGAGCGGACCAAGCCGCACGTAAACATCGGCACCATCGGTCACATCGACCACGGTAAGACCACGCTGACCGCGGCGATCACCAAGGTTCTGCACGACAAGTACCCGGACCTCAACCCCTTCACGCCGTTCGAGGACATCGACAAGGCGCCGGAGGAGCGCGAGCGCGGTATCACCATCTCGATCGCGCACGTTGAGTACCAGACCGAGCAGCGCCACTACGCTCACGTGGACTGCCCCGGTCACGCGGACTACGTGAAGAACATGATCACCGGTGCCGCCCAGATGGACGGCGCGATCCTGGTCGTGGCCGCCACCGACGGCCCGATGCCGCAGACCAAGGAGCACGTGCTCCTGGCCCGCCAGGTCGGTGTCCCCTACATCGTCGTCGCCCTGAACAAGGCCGACATGGTCGACGACGAGGAGATCTTCGAGCTCGTCGAGCTCGAGGTCCGTGAGCTCCTCAACGAGTACGAGTTCCCGGGCGACGAGGTTCCGGTCGTCAAGGTCTCCGCGCTCAAGGCTCTCGAGGGCGACGCCAAGTGGGGCGAGGCCATCATCGAGCTCATGAACGCTGTGGACGAGAGCATCCCGCAGCCGGAGCGCGACATCGACAAGCCCTTCCTGATGCCGATCGAGGACGTCTTCTCGATCACCGGTCGCGGTACGGTCGTCACCGGCCGCATCGAGCGCGGTGTCATCAACGTCAACGAGACGGTCGACATCGTCGGCATCAAGGACGAGAAGCAGAGCACCACCGTCACCGGTGTCGAGATGTTCCGCAAGCTGCTCGACCAGGGCCAGGCGGGCGACAACGTCGGTCTGCTCCTCCGCGGCATCAAGCGCGAGGACGTGGAGCGCGGCCAGGTCGTGATCAAGCCGGGCACCACCACCCCGCACACCGAGTTCGAGGCCCAGGTCGTCATCCTGTCCAAGGACGAGGGTGGCCGCCACACGCCGTTCTTCAACAACTACCGGCCGCAGTTCTACTTCCGCACCACGGACGTCACCGGCGTCGTCACGCTGCCCGAGGGCACCGAGATGGTCATGCCGGGTGACAACACCGAGATGACGGTTGCGCTGATCCAGCCGGTCGCCATGGAAGAGGGTCTGAAGTTCGCCATCCGTGAGGGTGGCCGGACCGTCGGCGCGGGCCGCGTTACCAAGATCATCAAGTAGCACGACCGTATGTGGCGGTCGAGCCGCTCGTCGGCTCGGCCGCCACACCATGAACGACGTCATCGGGCTCTGTAGCGGTGATTCCACCTCAGGGGACAGCCCTGTAGCAGTTTCTCAGGTGAATAGAGCCAGCGAAAGCAATAGGGCAGCCCCGGGTCGGACTTAGGGCCGGACACCGGCACCGCGCCTCTACGGACACTGAAGCGAAGGACGAAAAGGCCACCATGGCGGGACAGAAGATCCGCATTCGGCTCAAGGCCTATGACCACGAGGTCATCGACAGCTCGGCGCGCAAGATCGTCGAGACCGTGACGCGAACTGGCGCACAGGTCGCTGGCCCGGTGCCGTTGCCGACGGAAAAGAACGTGTACTGCGTCATCCGCTCGCCGCACAAGTACAAGGACTCGCGCGAGCACTTCGAGATGCGCACGCACAAGCGGCTGATCGACATCATCGACCCGACGCCGAAGACCGTCGACTCGCTCATGCGACTCGACCTTCCGGCCGGCGTCGACATCGAGATCAAGCTTTAAGGGACGCACAGACATGGCCACCAAGCAGATCAAGGGAGTTCTGGGCGAGAAGCTCGGCATGACCCAGGTCTTCGACGACTCGGGCAAGATCGTGCCCGTGACGGTTCTGAAGGCCGGTCCGTGCGTCGTGACTCGCGTCCGCACCCCGGAGACCGACGGCTACTCCGCCGTTCAGCTCGGCTACGGGCACATCAACCCGCGCAAGGTCAACAAGCCGCTGGGCGACTACCTGCGCAAGCACGAGCTTACGCCTCGCCGTCACTACGTCGAGGTCCGCACCGCTGACGCCAGCGAGTACACGCTGGGCCAGGAGCTGACCGCCGAGACCTTCGAGGCCGGCCAGCTCGTCGACGTCACGGGCAAGAGCAAGGGCAAGGGCTTCGCCGGTGTCATGAAGCGCCACGGCTTCCGCGGCCTCAGCGCTACGCACGGCACCCAGCGCAAGCACCGCTCGCCGGGTTCCATCGGCGGCTGCGCCACGCCCGGCCGCGTGTTCAAGGGCCTGCGGATGGCCGGTCGCATGGGCAACGTGCGCAAGACCGTCCAGAACCTCACCGTGTTCTCGGTTGACGCCGAGAAGGGCCTCATTCTGGTCAAGGGTGCGGTTCCCGGCCCCAACGGCGGGCTGGTGCTCGTCCGCACCGCCGCGAAGGGGGACAAGTAAGTCATGGCGACGATCGAGGTCAAGAACCCCGACGGCGCGACCGGCCGGAGCGTCGAGCTCCCGGGTGAGATCTTCGACCAGCAGGTCAACATCCCGCTGATCCACCAGGTCGTGGTCGCGCAGGAGGCTGCCGCCCGCCAGGGTACGCACTCCACGAAGACCCGCGGCGAGGTGCGCGGCGGCGGCAAGAAGCCGTACCGCCAGAAGGGCACCGGTCGTGCCCGGCAGGGCTCCATCCGCGCTCCGCAGTTCACCGGCGGTGGCGTGGTGCACGGCCCCAAGCCGCGCGACTACAGCCAGCGGACGCCCAAGAAGATGAAGGCCGCCGCGCTGCGCGGCGCCCTCTCCGACCGGGCCCGTCACGGCCGCGTGCACGTCATCAGCGAGTTCCTCGCCGAGGACGTCACCACCAAGCGCACCCAGACCGCTCTGAAGGCGCTGCGCCAGGTCACCGAGTCCGACAAGGTCCTCGTTGTCCTCGCCCAGTCCGACGAGCACAACCGGACCGCGCTGCGGAACCTGCCCGAGGTGCACATCCTCGACGCCGGCCAGGTCAACACCTACGACGTCCTGGTCGCCGACGACATCGTGTTCACCGAGAGCGGCTACGACGAGTTCCTGGCTCACGTCCAGGGTGCCTCGAAGACTGCGACGTCTCAGGAGGACGACCAGTGAGGATCCCCGACCCTCGGGACATCATCATCGAACCGGTGATTTCCGAGAAGAGCTACGGCCTGATCGACCAGAACAAGTACACGTTCATCGTCAAGCCCGACGCCAACAAGACGCAGATCAAGATCGCGGTGGAGCAGATCTTCGACGTGAAGGTCACCAGCGTGAACACGATCAACCGTCAGGGCAAGCGCAAGCGCACGCGGTTCGGTTTCGGGAAGCGTCCCGACACCAAGCGCGCGATCGTGAGCCTGCGCGAGGGCGACCGGATCGACATCTTCGGCGTCTGATCCGCCGCCCGACCGCTTCATCTCCAGTAATACGTAGAGGAATGCACGAAGAAGATGGGCATTCGTAAGTACAAGCCGACGACACCGGGTCGTCGTGGCGCCAGCGTGAGCGACTTCGTCGAGATCACGCGGTCGACGCCCGAGAAGTCCCTGGTGCGTCCGCTCCACTCCAAGGGCGGCCGTAACGGCCACGGCCGGATCACCGCTCGCCACCAGGGCGGCGGCCACAAGCGCGCCTACCGTGTCATCGACTTCCGTCGCCACGACAAGGACGGCATCCCGGCCAAGGTCGCGCACATCGAGTACGACCCGAACCGCACCGCGCGGATCGCGCTGCTGCACTACGTGGACGGCGAGAAGCGCTACATCCTGGCGCCGGCCGGCCTCAAGCAGGGCGACCGGATCGAGAACGGCCCCCAGGCCGACATCAAGCCGGGCAACTGCCTCCCGCTGCGCAACATCCCCACGGGTACGTTCGTGCACGCGGTCGAGCTGAAGCCGGGCGGTGGCGCCAAGCTGGGCCGCTCCGCCGGTTCGCAGATCCAGTTGCTCGCCAAGGAGGGCGCCTACGCCACGCTGCGTATGCCCTCCGGTGAAATGCGGCAGGTCGAGGTCACCTGCCGGGCCTCGGTCGGACAGGTCGGCAACGCCGAGCAGTCAAACATCAACTGGGGTAAGGCCGGCCGTATGCGGTGGAAGGGCAAGCGCCCGACCGTCCGCGGTGTCGCGATGAACCCGATCGACCACCCGCACGGTGGTGGTGAGGGCAAGACCTCCGGTGGTCGCCACCCGGTCAGCCCGTG
This sequence comes from Marinactinospora endophytica, assembly GCF_054780875.1. Taxonomy (NCBI): domain Bacteria; kingdom Bacillati; phylum Actinomycetota; class Actinomycetes; order Streptosporangiales; family Nocardiopsidaceae; genus Marinactinospora; species Marinactinospora endophytica. Next base: position 215,439 of record NZ_BAAGVM010000008.1, read on the forward strand.
GGGTCAGGCCGAGGGCCGCACCCGCAAGCCCGGCAAGGCCAGCGACCGGCTCATCGTGCGTCGGCGTAGCAAGAAGAAGCGGTAAGGAGCACGTCTGATGCCACGTAGCCTTAAGAAGGGTCCCTTCGTCGACCACCACCTGATCAAGAAGGTGGACGAGCAGAACGAGAAGGGCACCAAGAACGTCATCAAGACGTGGTCCCGCCGCTCGATGATCATCCCCGAGATGATCGGGCACACGATCGCCGTTCACGACGGGCGCAAGCACGTCCCGGTGTTCGTGTCCGAGTCGATGGTCGGCCACAAGCTCGGCGAGTTCGCTCCCACGCGCACTTTCCGCAGCCACGTCAAGGAAGACCGCCGTAGCCGCCGTTAGCGGTTGCATCCAGGAGTAAGAGCCAAGCCCCACGGTGCGTGGGGGTGATTTCCGTGAGCGAGGGAAAAGCGATGGGAACGAGGGCACAAGCACGGTTCGTCCGTGTTACGCCCCGAAAGGCCCGCCGAGTGGTGGACCTTATTCGCGGGCTGCCCGCTGACGAGGCACAGGCGGTGCTCCGGTTCGCGCCCCAGGCGGCGAGCGAACCGGTGGGCAAGGTGCTCGCGAGCGCCATCGCCAATGCCGAGCACAACGACAAGCTGGACCGCGAGACGCTGGTCGTCAGCCGCGCGTGGGTGGACGAGGGTCCGACCCTGAAGCGGATCCGGCCCCGCGGCTTCGGCCGGGCGTTCCGCGTCACCAAGCGGACGAGCCACATCACCGTGGTCGTCGAGCCGCGTGAGACCGCGGGCGCCTCGTCGGCCAAGACGAAGGAAGGGGCCCGATAGTGGGGCAGAAGGTCAACCCGCACGGGTTCCGACTCGGCGTGACCACCGACTTCAAGAGTCGCTGGTACGCGGACAAGCTGTACAAGGACTACGTCAAGGAAGACGTGGCCATCCGCCGGATGCTGAACCGTGGTATGGAGCGCGCCGGGATCTCCAAGGTCGAGATCGAGCGCACCCGTGACCGCGTCCGCGTCGACATCCACACCGCCCGGCCGGGCATCGTCATCGGCCGCCGCGGCGCGGAGGCCGACCGCATCCGCGGCGACCTCGAGAAGCTGACCAAGAAGCAGGTCCAGCTGAACATCCTCGAGGTCAAGAACCCCGAGATCGACGCCCAGCTCGTCGCTCAGGGTGTCGCGGAGCAGCTGTCCAGCCGGGTCGCGTTCCGTCGGGCCATGCGCAAGGCGATGCAGAGCGCGATGAAGAGCGGCGCCAAGGGCATCCGCATCCAGTGCGGTGGCCGTCTCGGTGGCGCTGAGATGTCGCGTTCGGAGTTCTACCGCGAGGGCCGGGTGCCGCTGCACACGCTGCGCGCCGACATCGACTACGGCTTCTTCGAGGCCCGTACGACGTTCGGCCGCATCGGTGTGAAGGTCTGGATCTACAAGGGTGACGCCCCGGCGACCCGGGCCGAGCGCGAGGCCGCCCAGGCGGCCGCGCAGCGTGCCCCGGGCGGTGGCGGTCAGCGCCGCGAGCGTCCGCAGCGCCGCCGTCGTGGTGGCCAGCAGGGCGGCGGCCAGCAGGCCGACGCGAAGTCCAACACGCCGGCTGAGGCGACGCAGGGCGCCGAGAAGTCCGGGAACGAGGGGAGCTGACCAATGCTCATTCCCCGCAAGGTCAAGTACCGCAAGCAGCACCACCCGAGCCTCAAGGGCCGTGCCAAGGGTGGTACGACGGTCAACTTCGGTGAGTACGGCATCCAGGCCCTGGAGTCCGCCTACGTCACCAACCGGCAGATCGAGTCGGCGCGTATCGCGATGACTCGGCACATCCGCCGTGGCGGCAAGGTCTGGATCAACATCTTCCCGGACCGTCCGCTGACCAAGAAGCCCGCCGAGACCCGCATGGGTTCCGGTAAGGGATCCCCGGAGTGGTGGGTCGCTCCGGTCAAGCCCGGACGCGTGATGTTCGAGCTGTCGGGTGTGCCGGAGCCCATCGCCAAGGAGGCGATGCGGCGCGCGATGCACAAGCTCCCGATGAAGTGCAAGTTCGTGAAGCGCGAAGTGGAGGCGTGATGGCGAAGTCCCTGACCGCCCAGGAGCTACGGGACCAGTCCCTGGAGGACCTGGTCACCAAGCTCAAGGAGGCGAAGGAAGAGCTGTTCAACCTCCGCTTCCAGGCCGCCACCGGGCAGCTCGACAACCACGCTCGGCTGCGTACCGTCAAGCGTGAGATCGCTCGGATCTACACGGTCATGCGGGAGCACGAGCTCGGCATCATGCCGTTGGCTGCTGGGTCGGCTGAGAAGACGAAGGAAGCAGCCGAATGAGCGAAGACAAGACCGTGGCTCGCAACTACCGCAAGGTGCGCGAGGGTTACGTCGTCAGCGACAAGATGGACAAGACCGTCGTTGTCGAGGTGGAGGACCGCGTCAAGCACGCGCTGTACGGCAAGGTCATCCGCCGCACCACGAAGTACAAGGCCCACGACGAGGCGAACACCGCCGGCATCGGGGACCGGGTCCGCCTGATGGAGACCCGTCCGCTGTCCGCGACCAAGCGCTGGCGCGTCGTGGAGATCCTGGAGAAGGCTAAGTAAACCCCTGCCTACGGCGGCCGGTTCGTGGAGATCGGCCGCCGAAGGGGTGAGACCACCTAGCAAGCGCGGGAAGTGAACCCGCGCGGTATATCAGGAGCAGACGTGATTCAGCAGGAGTCGCGACTCAAGGTCGCCGACAACACGGGGGCCAAGGAGATCTTGACCATCCGTGTCCTCGGCGGCTCGGGTCGGCGCTACGCGGGCATCGGTGACATCATCGTGGCGACGGTGAAGGACGCCCTTCCCGGCGCGGGCGTGAAGAAGGGCGATGTCGTCAAGGCCGTTGTCGTGCGCACCACCAAGGAGCGCCGCCGGCCCGACGGCTCCTACATCCGCTTCGATGAGAACGCCGCCGTGCTCATCAAGGACGGTGGGGACCCGCGAGGCACTCGTATCTTCGGCCCCGTCGGCCGCGAGCTGCGGGACAAGAAGTTCATGCGCATCATCTCGCTAGCGCCGGAGGTGCTGTAGGCGATGAAGATTAAGAAGGACGACGAGGTCATCGTCATCGCCGGCAAGGACAAGGGTGCCACCGGGAAGGTCCTCAAGGCCCTTCCCAAGGAGCAGCGTGTCATCGTCGAGGGCGTCAACCTCGTTAAGAAGCACAAGAAGGCCAACCAGGCGGGCGGCCAGCGGGGTGAGGTCGTCACCCAGGAAGCATCGATCCACGTGAGCAACGTGGCGATCGTCGAGGACGGCAAGCCCTCCCGCGTCGGTTACCGCTTCGAGGAAGACGGAACCAAGGTTCGGATCTCCCGCCGTACCGGTAAGGACATCTGATGACGGTCACCACTGACGCCGCGGCTCCGGCGATGCCGCGCCTCAAGGAGAAGTACCGTTCCGAGATCATCCCGGCCCTCCGGGAAGAGTTCGAGATCGCCAACATCATGCAGGTCCCCGGTCTGACGAAGATCGTGGTCAACATGGGTGTCGGCGAGGCGGCTCGGGACGCGAAGCTGATCCAGGGCGCCATCGCCGACCTGTCGGCGATCACCGGCCAGAAGCCGCGGATCAACCGGGCGAAGAACTCCATCGCGCAGTTCAAGCTGCGCGAGGGGCAGCCGATCGGCGCCAGCGTCACGCTGCGCGGCGACCGGATGTGGGAGTTCCTCGACCGGCTGCTCTCCCTGGCGCTTCCCCGGATCCGTGACTTCCGCGGGCTCTCCCCGAAGCAGTTCGACGGTCGTGGCAACTACACCTTCGGTCTGACCGAGCAGGTCATGTTCCACGAGGTCGACCCGGACAAGGTCGACCGGCAGCGCGGCATGGACATCACGGTCGTCACCACGGCGACCAACGACGACGAAGGCCGGAGCCTGCTCAAGCGGCTGGGCTTCCCGTTCAAGGAAGCCTGAGGGGTGAAGACGGATGGCTAAGAAGGCTCTGATCGCCAAGGCGAACCGGAAGCAGAAGTTCGAGGTTCGCGCATATACTCGTTGTTCGCGCTGCGGTCGCCCGCGTTCGGTCTTCCGGAAGTTCGGCCTGTGCCGCATCTGCTTCCGTGAGATGGCGCACCGGGGCGAGCTGCCCGGCATCACCAAGTCCAGCTGGTAGTACTCGTGCGGCCGGCCCTTCAGGGCCGGCCCCCCGGGTCCTGGTAGGGCCGAGCGTTGCAACGAAGCGGACGGTGGGACACCTCCGCTGTACAGAGAAAAATCGACCGGGCACGGTGCCTGAACCGGCACGGTGCCCATGACCACGCCGTAGGTCCTAGAGGAACCTCCGCACAGACGGGGGAACAGGCTCAAAGGGAAAGTCTGTCCTTGGGGAAACCGCGGTGAGGAAGGGCCAATCGGCCATGACGATGACCGACCCGATCGCAGACATGCTCACGCGTCTGCGTAACGCGAATTCGGCATATCACGACAGTGTGACCATGCCGTATTCCAAGATCAAGGCTCACATCGCCGAGATCCTCCAGCAGGAGGGTTACGTCCAGGGCTGGCGCACCGAAGAGGCCGCGGTTGGACAGAACCTCGTGGTGGACCTGAAGTACGGGCCCACGCGTGAGCGTTCCATCGCCGGCGTCCGTCGGGTCTCCAAGCCGGGTCTGCGGGTCTACGCGAAGAAGGACAACCTTCCGCGAGTCCTGGGTGGCCTCGGTGTGGCCATCATTTCGACGTCCGGTGGCCTGATGACCGACAAGCAGGCCAAGAAGCGCGGCGTGGGCGGCGAAGTCCTCGCCTACGTCTGGTAAGGGAGAGATTTCAGCATGTCGCGTATCGGTCGACTGCCGATCTCGGTCCCGAAGGGCGTCGAAGTCACGATTGACGGGCAAGACGTCAAAGTCAAGGGGCCGAAGGGCGAACTGAAGCACACGGTCGCCGCGCCGATCACCGTCTCGCAGGAGGACGGTCAGATCAAGGTCGCGCGTCCGGACGACAAGCCCGAGAACCGCTCGCTGCACGGCCTGACCCGTGCGCTGATCGCCAACCTGATCGAGGGCGTCTCCAAGGGCTACAGCAAGACCCTGGAGATCCACGGCGTGGGTTACCGCGTCCAGGCCAAGGGCTCCAACCTGGAGTTCTCCCTGGGCTACAGCCACCCGGTCGTGGTCGAGCCCCCGGAGGGCATCAGCTTCCGGGTCGAGAAGCCGACCCTGCTGCACGTCGACGGGATCGACAAGCAGCTCGTGGGTCAGGTCGCGGCCAACATCCGGAGCCTGCGCAAGCCCGACCCCTACAAGGCCAAGGGCGTGCGCTACCAGGGTGAGTACATCCGCCGCAAGGCCGGAAAGGCTGGTAAGTAAGCATGGCGAAGAGCTCGACGGCTGTCCGCAAGGGTACGGCCTCGCGCGCGGCTTCCCGTGCGCGGCGGCACCTGCGGGTCCGCAAGAAGATCTCGGGTACGCCCGCGCGGCCGCGTCTGGTCGTCACCCGCTCCTCCAAGCACATGATCGCCCAGATCGTGGACGACACCAAGGGCATCACCCTGGTCTCGGCCTCGACCATGGACCCGAGCATCCGCGGCGAAGAGGGCAAGAAGTCCGAGAAGTCGCAGAAGACGGGTGCGCTGCTCGCGCAGCGTGCCAAGGACGCCGGCATCACGGCGGTCGTCTTCGACCGTGGCGGTTACCGCTACCACGGCCGCATCGCCGCCCTGGCCGAGGGCGCGCGTGCGGGCGGTCTGGAGTTCTAGTGATGACTCCGACCAAGAGCATTTTCATCGACGGGAAGAGGAACCACTGATGGCTGCAGCTCCGCGGCGCGGCGCCGGTGGCGAGCGGCGTGACCGCCGTGACGATCGCCGCGGCGGCGCCGCAGACAAGGGTGTCTCCTACATCGAACGTGTGGTGACCATTAACCGGGTCGCCAAGGTCGTCAAGGGCGGCCGCCGCTTCAGCTTCACCGCCCTGGTCGTCGTCGGCGACGGCAACGGCATGGTCGGTGTCGGCTACGGCAAGGCCAAGGAAGTCCCGGCGGCGATCGCCAAGGGCGTCGAAGAGGCCAAGAAGAACTTCTTCAGGGTCCCCCGGATCCAGGGCACCATCGTGCACCAGGTCCAGGGCGAGGACGCCGCCGGCGTCGTCCTGCTCCGTCCGGCCGCTCCCGGTACCGGTGTTATCGCCGGTGGCCCGGTCCGCGCCGTCCTGGAGTGCGCCGGCATCCACGACATTCTGAGCAAGTCGCTCGGTTCGTCGAACCCGATCAACATCGTTCACGCCACGGTGGCAGCGCTCAAGGGCCTGAACCGTCCCGAGGAGATCGCGGCCCGCCGCGGTCTGCCGATCGAGGACGTCGCTCCGGCCGCGATGCTGCGCGCTCGTGCGGAAGCGAAGGCGGGGGCCTAGATCATGGCGAAGCTGAAGATCACGCAGGTCCGCTCGAAGATCGGCGGCAAGCAGAAGCAGCGTGACACTCTGCGCTCGCTCGGGCTCGGTCGGATCGGCTCGTCCGTCATCCGCGAGGACCGTCCCGAGGTTCGTGGGCAGATCAATGTCGTCACGCACCTCGTCACCGTCGAGGAGGTCAGCGAATGAGCGACTACTCTCCCGACCAGCTGCTCAAGATCCACCACCTGCGCCCGGCCCCGGGTGCCAACAAGTCGAAGATCCGTAAGGGTCGCGGCGAGGCGTCCAAGGGCAAGACCGCGGGTCGTGGCACCAAGGGCACCAAGGCTCGTTCCACCGTTCCCGTCGGCTTCGAGGGTGGCCAGATGCCGCTCATCCGCCGGGTTCCCAAGCTCAAGGGCTTCAGCAACGCCCGGTTCAAGACGACCTACCAGGTCGTGAACCTGGACAAGCTGGCCGAGCTGTACCCGGAGGGTGGCGAGGTCACCGTCGACAGCCTTGTGGCCAAGGGCGCGGTTCGCAAGAACCAGCTCGTCAAGGTCCTGGGCACCGGCGAGATCTCCGTGGCCGTCCAGGTGAGCGCGAACGCGTTCTCCGCCTCCGCCAAGGAGAAGATCGAGGCGGCCGGCGGTTCGGTCACCGAGCTGTAGGGGCGACCCCCACGTGGGCTCACGGGGCGTCTGCCGGGCACACCACACGCGAGTGCGGTGCCGGCGGGCGCCCTTGTCGCGTTCCGCGGAGGGTGCGCCGGAAGGGCGTTCCCGCAGCGTAGGGGCGTTCTTCCTGCCAAGCTCCCGAATGGCTGTTAAAGTTCCATCTGCTTACCAAGAAACTACCGGGGCTCAGGGTGAACGCCCTGCGCTGACGTTCAACGACGATCCAGGATCGGCCGCGATGTCTCGAAACGGTTCCGCCGCCGCCGAAGCCTCGCAGGAGGAGACGTGCTAAGAGCGTTCGTCCGTGCGTTCCGCACGCCTGACCTGCGCAACAAGCTGCTGTTCACCATATTCATCCTGACGATCTTCCGGCTCGGTTCGGTCATTCCCGCGCCGGGTATCGACAATGCGGCCATCAAGCAGTGTCTCCAGGGTGTCCAGGCCGGCGATTCCGCGGGCCTGTACTCGCTGATCAACCTGTTCAGTGGTGGCGCACTGCTCCAGCTCGCCGTGTTCGCCCTGGGCATCATGCCCTACATCACCGCGAGCATCATCTTGAACCTGCTCACGGTGGTCATCCCGCGCCTGGAGACCCTGAAGAAGGAGGGCCAGGCGGGGCAGGCCAAGATCACGCAGTACACGCGCTATCTCACGGTCGCGCTGGCGGTCCTGCAGTCGACGAGCATCATCGCCATGGCCCGCACCGGGCAGCTGTTCCAGAACGCCTGTGTGCCCAGCTCCTACATGCCGCAGCAGGACCCGCTGACCCTCATCACGATGGTCTTCGTCATGACCGGCGGTACCTGCATCATCATGTGGTTCGGTGAGCTCATCACCGAGCGCGGCGTGGGCAACGGCATGTCGCTGCTGATCTTCACCCAGATCGTCGCGATGTTCCCGTCCTCCATGATGCGCATCTGGGAGGAGCAGGGGCCGTGGGTGTTCGCGATCATCGTGGTCGCGGGCCTGATCCTCATGGCCGGGGTCGTGTTCATCGAGCAGGCCCAGCGTCGCATCCCGGTCCAGTACGCCAAGCGGATGGTGGGTCGCCGCATGTACGGCGGCAGCTCCACCTACATCCCGCTGAAGGTGAACCAGGCGGGTGTCATCCCGGTCATCTTCGCCTCGTCGCTGCTGTACCTGCCGCAGCTGGTCATCGGCCTGCTGGGCAACGACACGAACAACTCGGTGGTGAACTTCCTCTCCACCTACTTCAACCCCAACGGCACCCACCCGGTCTACATGGTCACGTTCTTCTTGCTGATCGTGGGTTTCGCCTTCTTCTACGTGGCCATCACCTTCAACCCCGCTGAAGTCGCGGACAACATGAAGAAGTACGGTGGTTTCATCCCGGGCATCCGTCCGGGGCGTCCGACCGCCGAGTACCTCGACTACGTGTTGACCCGGCTGACGACCCCCGGCGCGCTCTACCTGGGTGTGATCGCCCTACTGCCGATGCTGGCCCTCGGAGCCTCCGGGGCCGCGGGGAACTTCCCGTTCGGTGGTACGAGCATCCTGATCATGGTCGGTGTCGGGCTGGACACGGTGAAGCAGATCGAGAGTCACCTCCAGCAGAGGAACTACGAAGGTTTTCTGCGATAGTGCGTGCCGTATTGGTGGGACCTCCGGGAGCCGGTAAGGGCACCCAGGCCCAAATCTTGGCGTCAGAGTTGTCGATTCCGAAGGTGTCCACCGGGGACATCTTCCGTGCCAACGTCAGCGGTGGCACAGAACTGGGTAAGCAGGCCAAGGCCTTCATGGACCGCGGTGACCTCGTCCCCGACGAGGTCACCAACGCGATGGTCCGTGACCGGCTGGCCGAGAAGGATGCGCAGAACGGGTTCCTGCTCGACGGGTTCCCGCGCAACGTCGCGCAGGCCGAGACCCTCAACAAGATGTTGCAGGAGATGGGCCGGAGCCTGGACGTGGTGCTGGAGCTCAAGGTCGACGAGGAGGAGGTCGTCCGTCGTCTCTCCGGACGACGGACCTGCCGTTCCTGCGGCCACGTCCAGCACGTCGTCTACAACCCGCCGGCGACGGAGGGCGTCTGCGACTCCTGCGGGGGTGAGCTCTTCCAGCGCGATGACGACCGCGAGGAGACCATCCGCCACCGTCTGGACGTTTACCGGGAACAGACCGCCCCCCTGGTGTCCTTCTACGAGAAGGAGGGCATCCTCGTGGCGATCACGGCCACCGGCACCGTGGAAGAGGTCACGGAGCGCGCCCTGGCCGCTCTCAAGGGCAAGGATTGATGTTTCGCAAAGGGCAAGACGCGGTGCAGCTGAAGTCGAAGGCTGAGATCGCGAAAATGCGGGCCGCGGGCCGGATCGTGGCCCGCACCCTTGACACGCTGCGCGCGGCGGTCCGTCCGGGCATGACCACGCTCGACCTCGACGCCATCGCCGAGCGCAGCATCCGTGACGCGGGGGCCGTGCCGTCCTTCAAGGGCTACCACGGCTTCCCCGGTTCCATCTGCGCCTCGGTCAACGAGGAGGTCGTCCACGGCATCCCCAGCGCCACCAGGGTGCTGGCCGAGGGCGACATCATCGCCATCGACTGCGGGGCCATCCTCGACGGCTGGCACGGCGACTCCGCGATCACGGTCGCGGTCGGCGAGGTCTCCGACGAGGACCGCACGGTGATGGAGGTGTGCGAGGAGGCGATGTGGCAGGGCATCCTCGCCACCCGCGCGGGCAACCGCCTGGGGGACATCGGGCACGCCATCGAGACCGCCATCAACACGCGCGGCCGTTACGGCAACGTCCAGGAGTACGGCGGCCACGGCATCGGCACCGAGATGCACATGGAACCGCATGTCCTCAACTACGGCCGGCCCAACCGCGGTATCAAGCTGGTCGAGGGGATGTGCCTGGCGATCGAGCCCATGGTGAACCTCGGCACCCGGCACGTCCTCCAGCTCGACGACGGGTGGACGGTCGTCACCCGCGACGGGAAGCGTTCGGCACACTTCGAGCACTCGGTGGCCATCACCGAGGACGGCCCGCTCGTGTTGACCGCGCGTGAGGAGAACCGGGAGACCATCGCCCGCCTGGGGCTGCCCGACCCGGGGTTCTGAGTCCTCAGGAGCCGGACCGAAGGGTGCGCCGCACGACTACGATGATCGGTGGCGGACCCTTGGCCGAGAGGCCCGACGTGAGGATGGGGATGGTGAACCGCATGTCCGAGTTCTCCCCGGAGACCAGGGCCTCCGACTCCGATCGTGACCGGGTGGCCAAGCAGCTCCAGGAGCACTTCGCACAGGGGCGTCTCGACGACAGCGAGTTCACCACCCGGCTGGAACAGGTCTATCAGGCCCGGACGTTCGGCGAGCTCGTCCCGCTCACCGCGGACCTGCCAGAACGCGACCTCGCCGATCTTCCCGTGGTGCCCGAGCACGTCCCGGCCGGACGGAGTGCCGGTTCGGCGCTTCGCGATCCGGCGCTGCTGATCCCGTGGCTGCTGTGGGCCGGGGTCAACACCCTGTGCCTGTTGATCTGGCTGATCGCCTACCTCGCCGGAGGGGGCAGCGACTACCCGTGGTTCCTGTGGGTGGCCGGTCCCTGGGGTGTGGTCATGGCCTTCATCACCATCGGCGCGATCATCGCCCGCCGTGGGGGCGACGCGCCCTGACAAGGGCGTGGGGACCGGGTCGAACCCGCTAGACTGGGTGTGCCCACACGCGGGCTGTTGGGTCGGTCTGCCTTCATTCGCGTCCGTTCGTCGCGTTGGCGTATGCTATTGCAGTTGACCTGATCTTCCAGTGATCAGAATCCCGACGTAGTTCGGGTTACCGGGTCAGAGGCTGACGTCTCTCTCGTGCTCCTCGCGTATGCGGGGGTGATCCCCGCGTCGGGTCAATTCAGTCAACTCAGTCGATGAACGAAGCGTGGAGGACATGGCTAAGAAAGACGGCGCCATCGAGATCGAGGGCTCCGTTATCGAGTCCCTACCCAACGCTATGTTCCGTGTGGAGCTCGACAACGGGCACAAGGTCCTCGCCCACATCAGCGGCAAGATGCGGATGCACTACATCCGTATCCTTCCCGACGACCGTGTCGTCGTGGAGCTGAGCCCGTACGACCTCACGCGCGGGCGCATCGTCTACCGCTACAAGTAACGCGCATCCCCGGCCGCGTCCGCCGTGGTCCAGGGGAGCGCACCGAGTTCGGAGCCACCATGAAGGTCAAGCCGAGCGTCAAGAAGATCTGCGCGAAGTGCCGGGTGATCCGCCGTAACGGCCGGATCATGGTCATTTGCTCGGACCCGCGGCACAAGCAGCGTCAGGGCTGACCCAGCCTTCTTGAGCGCATCACCCCGCCGCACCGGTCCGACGGCCCGGCGGCGGTAGTTCGAAGTCCCGTTCCGTTTCCCCGGGTGCCACGGCACTGGGGAACCACCCCCGGTCGGAGGCCGGGGCCTCGTCGTTGGGCGACGAGAGGGCCACGGCAACGGGAGAGACCTCCGCAACCACGAAGGAGCTCGCCCAGATGGCACGCCTTGCCGGCGTTGACCTCCCCCGCGACAAGCGGGTGGAGATCGCTCTCACCTACGTTTTCGGGATCGGTCGCACCCGCGCCGCCGAGACCCTCCGCAACACGGGCGTCAACCCCGACACCCGTGTCCACGCGCTCACCGAGGACGACCTCGTCAAGCTGCGCGACTGGATCGACGCCAACTACAAGGTCGAGGGTGACCTCCGCCGCGAGATCCAGGCCGACATCCGCCGCAAGATCGAGATCGGCAGCTACCAGGGCATCCGTCACCGCCGTGGCCTCCCCGTCCACGGTCAGCGGACGCAGACCAACGCGCGTACCCGCAAGGGCAAGAAGAAGACCGTGGCCGGCAAGAAGAAGGCCGGCAAGAAGTAGTCCGTCCGGACACGACGTTTCGCGTCCGGTGAGACACGGACCGATGATCTTGGGAGTTTGAGGAATGCCGCCTAAGGGCCGTCAGGGCGCCGCGCGTAAGGTGCGCCGCAAGGAAAAGAAGAACATCGTCCACGGACAGGCTCACATCAAGAGCACGTTCAACAACACGATCGTGAGCATCACCGACCCGACCGGCGCGGTGATCTCGTGGGCGAGCTCCGGGCAGGTCGGCTTCAAGGGCTCGCGTAAGTCCACCCCCTTCGCCGCGCAGATGGCCGCCGAGGCCGCCGCGCGCCGTGCCCAGGAGCACGGGGTGCGCAAGGTGGACGTCTTCGTCAAGGGCCCCGGTTCCGGTCGTGAGACCGCGATCCGCTCGCTCCAGGCCACCGGCCTGGAGGTCGGCTCCATCCAGGACGTCACGCCGGTTCCGCACAACGGCTGCCGTCCCCCGAAGCGCCGCCGGGTCTGACCCGACCGAGCGGCCCTCGTCGCACCGGTCCCGGGACCTCTCGTGGTTCCCGGGGCCAGGGCAGAAGGCCCCGCATCCGCGGGGCCGTCCAGTGACCGTCATATAGCGGGCGGTCGTGGGAAAGGAAACACGGATCATGCTGATCGCTCAGCGCCCCACCCTGACCGAGGAGTCGATCTCCGAATTCCGGTCCCGGTTCGTCATCGAGCCGTTGGAGCCGGGCTTCGGATACACCATCGGCAACTCGCTGCGTCGTACCCTGCTCTCCTCCATCCCCGGTGCGGCTGTCACCAGCATCCGCATCGAGGGCGTCGAGCACGAGTTCACCACCGTGCCCGGCGTGAAGGAGGACGTCACCGAGATCATCCTGAACCTCAAGGGTCTCGTGGTCAGCTCCGAGCACGACGAGCCGGTCCTGATGTACCTGCGCAAGCAGGGGCCGGGCGTCGTCACGGCGGCCGACATCGCGCCGCCGGCAGGTGTCGAGGTGCACAACCCCGACCTGCACATCGCGACGCTCAACGGCAAGGGCAAGCTGGAGATGGAGCTCACGGTCGAGCGCGGCCGCGGCTACGTCTCCGCGACGCAGAACAAGCAGCCGGGTCAGGAGATCGGTCGCATCCCGATCGACTCGATCTACTCGCCGGTCCTGCGTGTCACCTACAAGGTCGAGGCGACCCGTGTCGAGCAGCGCACCGACTTCGACCGGCTCATCCTGGACGTCACCACCAAGCCGTCCATCCGCCCCCGCGACGCGGTGGCGAGCGCCGGCAAGACGTTGGTCGAGCTGTTCGGCCTGGCGCGCGAGCTCAACGTCGACGCCGAGGGCATCGACATGGGCCCCTCGCCGACGGACGCGGCCCTGGCCGCCGACCTGGCGCTGCCGATCGAGGACCTGAACCTCACGGTCCGTTCCTACAACTGCCTGAAGCGCGAGGGCATCCACAGCGTCGGTGAGCTCGTGGCCCGCTCCGAGCAGGACCTCCTGGACATTCGCAACTTCGGTGCGAAGTCCATCGAGGAGGTCAAGCAGAAGCTCATCGACATGGGGCTGTCGCTCAAGGACTCCCCGCCCGGATTCGACCCGACGAGCGCGGCCGACTCCTACGGTGCCGACGAGGACGACCAGTCCTACGTCGAGACCGAGCAGTACTAGAAGACGTCGCCCGATGGTCCACGGCCGCGTGCCTGGTCGAGGACCGCATCACTAGGAGAACGACACCATGCCCACGCCAACGAAGGGGCCTCGCCTGGGTTCCGGCCCGGCACATGAGCGGCTCATGCTGGCGAACCTGGCGACCTCGCTGTTCCAGCACGGTCGCATCAAGACCACGGAGGCCAAGGCCAAGCGCCTGCGTCCGTACGCGGAGAAGCTCATCACCCTCGGTAAGCGCGGCGACCTGCACGCGCGTCGGCTGGTGCTGGCCAAGATCGCCGACAAGAGCGTCGTTCACGAGCTCTTCACCGAGATCGGCCCGCGGTTCGAGAACCGCGACGGCGGCTACACCCGCATCACCAAGATCGGCCCGCGCAAGGGCGACAACGCCCCGATGGCCGTGATCGAGCTGGTCGAGGCCGCTCCGGCGAAGGTCGTCTCCACCCCGGCCGAGCCGGCCGAGGAGACCGCCGCCGCTCCGGAGGCCGCGGACCAGCCGGCCGAGGACACCACCTCCGAGCAGACCGCTCAGGCGGGGGAGACCTCCCAGGCCGAGGGCGAGACCAAGCCCGAGGAGAAGTAGGACCCGTCCTGCCTTTCCGGCGAACAGGTGCCCGGTCCCCGCACAGGGGGCCGGGCACCTCGTCGTCCCACCCCCGCGCGGCCGGCACGCCGCCGATCCGCCACGGCCGCGCCCGACCCAAGGACGGAGCACCGGCATGAGCCCCGACGACCTGGTCCGGTTGAAGCTGGACATCTCATACGACGGCACCGACTTCTCCGGCTGGGCCGAACAGCCGGGCCGGCGCACGGTCCAAGGGGAGGTGCAGAGCGCGCTGGCCCGGGTGCTGCGGCTGGACGAGGTGCAGCTGACCGTCGCCGGGCGCACCGACGCGGGGGTGCACGCCCGTGGCCAGGTGGCCCACCTCGACGTGCCCGCCGCGCTGTGGGAGCAGGAGGCCGATCGGCTGCTGCGCCGGCTGGCCGGGGTGCTGCCGGCCGATGTCCGGGTGCGGGCGGTGGGCCCGGCCCCCGAGGGGTTCGACGCCCGCTTCTCCCCGTTGTTCCGGCGCTACGTCTACCGGGTCAGCGACGCTCCTGGAGGAGTCGACCCGCTGCGCCGCCGTGACGTGCTCTGGCACAAGCGACCCCTTGACCTGGCGCGGATGAACGAGGCCGCCGCGGCCCTGCTCGGCGAGCACGACTTCGCCGCCTACTGCCGCCGTCGCGAGGGGGCCACGACGATCCGGGCGCTGCTGCGACTGGAGTGGGTGGAGGAGGAACCCCACCTGTACGCCGGAACGGTGCAGGCCGACGCCTTCTGCCACAACATGGTCCGCGCGCTCGTCGGCGCGCTGCTGGCGGTCGGCGACGGCCGTCGCGAGACCGACTGGCCGGGGCGGGTGCTGGCCGCGGGGGTACGTGATTCGGCGGTCCACGTCGTTCCCCCGCACGGCCTGTCCCTGGAGGAGGTCGCCTATCCGCCCGACGCCGAGCTGGCCGCGCGCGCGGTGGCGACCCGCCGGGTGCGCACGCCGGCCGGTGAGGGGTGAGCGCCACGGGCACGTGACACGGGGCGGCCCCCGGACCACCGATGTGGTCCGGGGGCCGCCCCGTTTCCGTGGGACCGGCCGGGTCAGTCCCGCGCGCGCT
Organism: Marinactinospora endophytica; assembly: GCF_054780875.1. Lineage (NCBI taxonomy): Bacteria > Bacillati > Actinomycetota > Actinomycetes > Streptosporangiales > Nocardiopsidaceae > Marinactinospora > Marinactinospora endophytica. Next base: position 230,614 of record NZ_BAAGVM010000008.1, read on the forward strand.
CGCCCAGGGCCTTCAACGGGACGTTGACGAACTCCTGACTGATCTCGGCGAGCTGGGAGGCGTCCGCCTCGGAGACCCGTCCGTCGCTGTTGGCGGCCAGGGCGAACACCATGTAGCGCCCCCAGGTGCCACCCGCGCCGTGGCCGCCGGCGATGTCCATCCGCTCGGTGCCGCTGCCCTCCTCGCCGGCGAGTCCCGAGAACCAGCGGCTCTCGGCGAGGTTCTGGGCCTCCTGGGCCGCGCCGGCCTTGTCGGCGTCGGGCATGGCCGCCACCCCCACCGTGACCGCGTGGTCCCCCGCCTCGTTGACGTAGGAGGCCCGCAGCACCTGACGGCACTCGTTCTCGGTGAGGACGTCGCCGTAGTCGCCGTGGGCGGTGGTCGCGCACTGGTCGGTCTCGTCGGTGATGACCAGGGTGAAGGTCTCGCCGGCGGCCTCGATCTCGGTGTCGGGGAACAGGGCGCCGGCGGACAGGGGATCGCCGTCGGTCGACTCGTTGGAGACCCGGGCGACGTCGTACTCTCCCGAGCCCTCTCCCGACCCCCCAGAGGCCACGAGGAACGCGCCACCGCCACCGAGGAGGAGCAGCGCGGCGAATCCGCCGGCCAGGAGGAGCCCCTTGTTCCGGGGGAGGCCGCCCGACCTGCCCGGGCCCTTGGGGCGGTGGGGCCGCTCAGAGCCGGAACGCCGCCGGGACGGGCGTTCCCCGGGGGCGTCCATGCCCGACAGGTCGAACTGGGCGGTGGACTCGGCGGAACGCGGCGGCACCTCGTCCCGGAACATCGGCCGGCCCCCGTAGAAGTCGTCCTGAACCGGGGGGATGGCCTGGGTCGCGCCTACGGGCTCCTCGGAGACGGGGGAGAAGACCTGGGTGGCCCCCTCGTCGTCGGCCTCGGCGGGGGAGGGGGCGGCGTTGAACACGGGCTCGGCGGCCGGGGCCTCGCCACCCGGGGGGATGACCCGGCCGCGCAGGGGTTCACCCGGGCCGCCCCCCTCGGCCTGCCGGCCGGGGTGGCGCGGTTGCTGGGGACCGGTGGGATACGACGGCATGCCAAGACCACCGGGCATCCCCGGCGGCAGGGGAGGCCGCGCCCCCGGGCCGGGCGGCGGTCCCGCGGGGCCGGGTATCCCCGGCGGGGGCCCCTGAGGTGGCCGCTGCGGGCCGGGCGCACCCATTCCGGGCGAGGAGGGCGCGGAGGGGGTGCCCGAGGCCGGAGGCAGGGCCTGAAAGCCCTGCGGAGGCCCCGGGGGTGGACCCTGCGGCGGCCGCTGCGGGCCGGTCGGCGGGGGCCCCTGGCCGTGCCAGGCGGGCTGCGGGGGCTGCCCGGGCCGGGGCATTGGGCCTCCGGCCCCGGGGGGCGGCCCTTGAGGGGGAGCGCCGGGGCCGGACGGGGGCGTCATCGGTTGCCGCGCGCCGGTAGGGGGGACCGGAGGCCCCGGGGGATGCTGCGCTCCCGAGGGGCCGTTCCACGCGCCGGGAGGCGGGGGAGGCGCACCCCAAGGGGGCTGCGGCCCGGAGGGGCGACCTGAACCGTCCGGGGGGAACTGTCCCGCGGGCGGCGTGGGGGGCTGGGGTGGTCGGCCGGCAGGGTCTGGTTGGCCACCTGCGGGCTCGTTCGGATGTGCTGCGATGGGAGAACTCCGGAGACTTTCCTGGGGCGGCGGTTGGATCCTCGGGGGGTGCGCCCCTCCCGTGGAAGGGACTCACCGGCCTCTCGCCGGCAGGGCCGCCGCCCTGTGGAGGGGGTGGGTGGCCCCGGGTGGGAGGGGCGGGGAAGCGGGGTGGAGACGATCGGTCGGGTGCCGCCCTCGGTCTCCCGCGATCGTCCTTCGGCCGGCCGCCCGCGCCGGCGGCGTCCCCGGCCCCCACCTCGGCGGGGAGGACACGGCCGGGGAGATGAGGGGGCGACGCTGTCCGCGGGGCCGGTCCCGGCCACCCGGGACGGTCGAAGGACACCTGGGGATCATCGGACCCGGGGCGGACACGACCGGTGGAGCCGGTCGTGCGGGGTGAGGATAGCCCTTTCGGGGCGAGGGCGCCCGTTCCGGGGACCGGCGCCCTCGCGGAGCCGGGAAACGCGGCCGGGGGAGGGCGGCGCGCCTCCTCCCCGCGCGCCTTTCTCGGGGATGGCGCCACCGCGGTCACGCGCTATGCTCACTGTGCCTTCCGACCTCCTCGTGTCGGTGCCCCGGGACCGTAGGGGTCCCGGCCCCACGGGACGCCTGTTCGGCGGCGTGCGGCAAGGCCCCTGAACGCGACTGTAGCGGTCGCTTCCCGGCGCAGTGGGAGGATATGACGGGCGTCTCCCCCGAACTCACCTCCCGGCCGGCGTCGCCTGTCCCGCGGGGAAGAGCGACCTCACCGACGCCCCGAAGTACCGCGTCGGGTCCCCGTGGTGTGGCCCAAGCACTCCTACGGCAAGGCATAATGAGAGTGGAGTAATCGAGCGGTGTGACGCGGCCACTGGCCGATCCATGACGGAAAGCAGTATGATCATGGGTCGTTTTGACCTGTGGCGTGTCCGACGGCTATGATTCTCCGTCGTTGTGCGTTGAGTTGCCGTGGGTTCCCACATTCGCGTTGGGCGCCGATCACGCATCACCGTCTGCGCACTCAATCACCGGGTGAGTCCCCGCAATGGGCGGCCCGGCCAGTAATACGAGTTCCCCATCTCCGTTCGCGGGGATGGACCCCGCCGACTGAGACGAAGGCATACGATCGTGCGCACATACAGCCCTAAGCCCAGCGATGTCCAGCGTCAGTGGCACGTCATCGACGCCAGCGATGTCGTGCTCGGGCGGCTGGCCAGCCACGTTGCCACGCTGCTCCGAGGCAAGCACAAGCCGTACTACGCGCCCCACATCGACACCGGCGACTTCGTGATCGTCGTGAACGCCGACAAGGTGGCGCTGACCGGTAAGAAGCTGGAGCAGAAGCGGGCCTACCGGCACTCCGGTTACCCCGGCGGTCTGCGCTCCGTCGCCTACAGCGAGCTGATCGCCAAGAACCCCGAGCGCGCCATCGAGAAGGCCGTCAAGGGCATGCTGCCGAAGAACTCCCTCGGCCGCCAGATGGCCAAGAAGCTCAAGGTCTACGCCGGCTCGGAGCACCCGCACCAGGCCCAGCAGCCGGTGCCGTTCGAAATCACCAAGATCGAGCAGCCCGCCTAGGCGTTTGCGAGACTGAAGGAAGTACGAGGAGAACCGTGGTCGAGCCCACCGGCATCGAAGACGTCGCCACCCAGGACTTCGAGGACAACCCCGAAGAGTACCCCGCTGAGTACACCAGCGAGTCGCCGGACGCCCCGGCCGCCGGGTACGTCCCCACCGCGTCCGGCCCCGGTGCCGGTACCGGCCGCCGTAAGAGCGCCATCGCCCGCGTCCGGATCACCCCGGGCTCCGGCGAGTGGAAGATCAACGGCAAGCCGCTCGAGGTCTACTTCCCGGACAAGGTCCACCAGCAGATCATCAAGGAACCGCTGGTCGCCCTCGGGTTCGAGGAGGCCTACGACGTCTTCGCGCGCCTCAACGGTGGTGGCCCCAGCGGTCAGGCCGGTGCGCTGCGCCACGGTCTTGCCCGCGCGCTGGCCGGGCTGGACCCGGAGAACAACCGTCCGACCCTGAAGAAGGCCGGTTACCTCACCCGCGACGCCCGCGAGGTCGAGCGCAAGAAGGCCGGTCTCAAGAAGGCCCGCAAGGCCCCGCAGTACTCCAAGCGGTAACCACTCCGTCTGGTATCCCGGTCGCTGTTCGCGCCGGTTCCAGCTACGGCCCGCCGGGCACCCGTTTTTCGAGAACGGGTGGCCAGTGCGGGCCATAGCTGTTTCTCGACATCGTCATCCCGGGTGTACTCAACAGAATCCGTGCACCCCGGTCTCAAAACAGTGTTCTCCATTGTCTCCAGGACGAAAAGGGGCGATTGGTTCGTGGCTCGGTTGTTTGGTACTGACGGAGTCCGGGGGGTCGCCGGCCGCGATCTCACCGCCTCGCTGGCGCTGGACCTCTCCATCGCGGCGGCGCGAGTGCTGTCCGACGGCCGGCACACCGGTCCCCGGCCGCTCGCCGTGGTCGGCCGTGACCCGCGCGCCTCAGGGGAGTTCCTGGAGGCCGCGGTCGTCGCGGGACTGGCGAGCGCGGGGGTGGACGTGATCCGCCTCGGAGTGCTCCCCACGCCCGCGGTCGCCCACCTCACCGGCGAGCTGGACGCCGATTTCGGCGTGATGCTTTCGGCCAGCCACAACCCGGCCCCCGACAACGGCATCAAGTTCTTCGCCCGAGGCGGCCACAAGCTGCCCGACGCGGTCGAGGACGAGATCGAGGCGCGGCTCGGCGTCCCCGTGGAGCCGGTGGTGGGCGACGCGGTGGGGCGCGTCACCGAGGCCCCCGACGCGGCCGAACGCTACATCGCCCACGTCGTCGCCTCCCTGCCGAACCGCCTGGACGGGCTCAAGGTCGTCGTCGACTGCGCCAACGGTGCCTCGCACCGCGTCGCGCCCGAGGCGCTGCGCCGCGCGGGCGCCGAGGTGATCACGATCGGCGACGCTCCCGACGGCCTCAACATCAACGAGGGGTGCGGCTCCACCCACCTCGACGCCCTGCGCGCGGCGGTGCGCGAGCACGGCGCCGACGCCGGCATCGCCCACGACGGCGACGCCGACCGCTGCCTGGCGGTCGCCGCGGACGGCTCCGTCGTGGACGGCGACCAGATCCTCGCGATCCTGGCGTTGGAACTCCAGGAGGCCGGCCGCCTCGCCGAGAACACGCTCGTCGTGACGGTGATGTCCAACCTCGGACTGAAACTGGCGATGAAGGAGGCCGGCGTCACCGTGGTGGAGACGCCGGTCGGGGACCGCTACGTGCTGGAGGCGATGCGGGCCGGCTCCTACTCGCTCGGCGGCGAGCAGTCCGGCCACGTCGTGCTGCTGGAGCACGCGAGCACCGGGGACGGCCTGCTGACCGGTCTGCACCTGCTCGGCGCGATGAGCCGGCGCGGCCTGGCCCTGGCCGAACTGGCCAAGGTCATGACCCGGCTGCCGCAGGTCCTGGTGAACGTGCGCGACGTCGACAAGGGCCGAGTGGCGACGTCGAGCGAGGTCACCGGGGCGGTCGCCGAGGCCGAGGCGGAGCTGGGCTCCTCGGGCCGCGTTCTCATCCGCCCGAGCGGCACCGAGCCGATGGTCCGCGTCATGGTCGAGGCCCCCCACCAGGAACAGGCCCAGCGGGTCGCCGACCGGCTGGCCGGGGTGGTCAAGTCCGCGCTCGGCTGACCCGTCCGAGGTCCTTCGCGCGCCGGCTCCCCCAAGGGGGCCGGCGCGCTGCCATGTCCGGCCCAGTGGGGCGCTCCGGGCGGGGCGGCGTCGCCGTGGCGGTGCCGCGGGCTTGCCGGGTCCACGAAGAAGGCGGGGCCGCCGGCCTCGCTCCGTAGCGTGTATACCGTGAGCGCTCCGCGCCCGGGGCCGCCCGGTGGCACACGCCGCTGCCCGGCGAGAGGCGGCGAGCTCCAGGGCGATCCCCCGCTTCTCTCCGCGGAGCACCGTCATCCGGCGTAGGCCCGTTCTTCCCGTCCGGCCGGATGCCGCGTCAGGGGGCCGCAGACGCCGGTGCCGAACCGCGGGTGGGCGCTCCCGCGGGCAACGGCGTGGGTGCCGGGGCCGTCCCCGAAGAGGGCCGGTGAGGAGACCGGCCGGGCCGCCGAAGCGGAGCCGATCCGGGCTCCGGCGGCGGTATCGCCCACCGCGTCGGAGGGGCGGGGCCGGACGAGGTGAACGGGTGACCTCCTCGCCGCGCCCGATGCCGGCGCGGGATCACCCGGTTCGAGAGGGCGGGAGTCCCCGATCGCCGTGGCCGCCGACGCGGAAGCCGGACGGAGCGGGAGGGCGTTGAACGCGGTCGCGCCCGGCGCGCCGCTCCCTCCCCGAACCCGGCACCGCGCACCTCCTCCCCGGTGTCACCCGCCAGGTCCGCGACGCGGCCGGCACGACCGGGGAGGGGAAAAGACAGGGGGCGGGCCCGCGGCCCGCCCCCACGCCTACCATGCCTCGGGTCACTCCACGGTGACGCTCTTGGCGAGGTTGCGCGGCTGGTCCACGTCGTTGCCCTTGGCCAGCGCCAACTCGCAGGCGAAGACCTGGAGCGGCACGGTCGCCACGATCGGCTGGAGCAGCGTCGGCACGGCCGGGATCTCGATCAGCTCGTCGGCGAAGGGCCGGACCGTCTCGTCCCCCTCCTCGGCGATGACGATCGTCCGGGCACCCCGGGCACGGATCTCCTGGATGTTGGAGACGATCTTGTCGTGGAGCACGCTGCGGCCCTCGCGGCTGGGCACCACCACGACCACGGGCAGGTTGTCCTCGATCAGCGCGATCGGGCCGTGCTTGAGCTCTCCGGCCGCGAACGCCTCGGCGTGCATGTAGGCGAGCTCCTTGAGCTTGAGCGCACCCTCCATGGCGACCGGGTGGCCGACGTGCCGCCCCAGGAACAGCACGGTGCTGGCGTCGGCCAGGGAACGGGCGAGCCGGCGGACGGGCTCGACGGTGTCGAGGACCTTCTCGACCTGCTCGGGCATGTTCGCGAGCTGCTCGATGATCGCGTTGATCTCGTCGCCGAACTTCAGGTTGCGCACCTGGGCCAGGTAGAGGCCCACGAGGTAGCAGGCGACGAGCTGGGTCAGGAACGTCTTCGTCGCGGCGACCCCGACCTCAGGCCCCGCGTGGGTGTAGAGCACCCCGTCGGACTCCCGGGGGATCGTGGAGCCGTTGACGTTGCAGATCGCCAGGACGCGGGCGCGCTGCTCGCGCGCGTAGCGGACCGCCATGAGCGTGTCCATGCTCTCGCCGGACTGGGAGATGGCGATGACCAGGGTCTGGCGGTCCAGGATCGGGTCACGGTAGCGGAACTCGCTGGCGACCTCGACCTCGCAGGGGATCCGGCACCAGTGCTCGATCGAGTACTTGGCGATCAGCCCGGCGTGGTAGGAGGTGCCGCAGGCGATGATCACGATCTTGCTGATGTCGCGCAGGTCGGCCGGTGACAGGCGCATCTCGTCCAGCGTGAGCGTGCCGTCGACCCCGACACGACCCAGGAGGGTGTCGGCCACCGCGCGCGGCTGCTCGACGATCTCCTTGAGCATGAAGTACTCGTACCCGCCCTTCTCGGCCGCCGAGGCGTCCCAGTCGACGTGGTACTCGCGGATCGGCGCGGGCGCGCCGTCGTAGTCGGTGACGGTGATGGAGTCGCGTCGCAGCTCCACGACCTGGTCCTGGCCGAGCTCGATGGCGTTGCGCGTGTGGGCGATGAAGGCGGCGACGTCGCTGGCGAGGAAGTTCTCGCCGTCACCGCGGCCGACGACCAAGGGGGAGTTGCGGCGGGCGGCCACGACCAGGTCCGGGTCGTCCACGCAGACCGCGACGAGGGTGAAGGCGCCCTCCAGGCGCTTGCAGACCGAACGCAGGGCCGCGGCGAGATCGCCGTCGCCGCGCTCCTTCAGTTCCTCGCCCAGCATGTGGGCGACGACCTCGGTGTCGGTCTCGGAGGTGAACTTGCAGCCACGCTCCTCCAGGGCGAGGCGCAACGGCGCGAAGTTCTCGATGATGCCGTTGTGGATGACCGCCACCCGGTTGTCGTTGTCGACATGGGGATGGGCATTGATGTCGGTCGGGGCGCCGTGCGTGGCCCAGCGGGTGTGTCCGATACCGATGCCGTCGGCGGAGCGAGGGGTCTGCTCCAGCGCCGCGCGCAGGTTGGCGAGCTTGCCCGCCCGCTTCTCGGTTTCGAGCCTGCCGTCGGAGAGGACGGCGACACCCGCGGAGTCGTATCCCCGATACTCCAGCCTTGCCAGGCCGTCCACGACGACCTCAAGCGCCGGTTTCGGCCCGACGTAGCCAACGATTCCACACATGAGCGTCAGCGTAACCAATGGAGGAGAGTTCTCAGACCTAGGCCATTCGGAATTTTCGCAGGTAGCGGTATAGACCAATTGGTAAAGAGAGAGCTCCTCGCGCACGTCACGGCATAGGGAGCCCCCGCGGGGGACATCCCTCCGGCCGGGTAAAAAATTCCGGCCGTGTCCGGTCAGCGCAACCAGGGTAACCGGCCCACGAGCCGGGTGGCGGCCCAAGGGCGCCCCAACCCCCAGACGTCGCCGGCGTTGGCCGCGGCCAGCCCGACACCGACCAGGGCGTAGACGACGTGCTCGTCGATGAGCGGGTTGACGCGTGGCGGCAGGGCCGTGAGGTACAGCAGCGCCATCATGACCACCCCGGCCGCGGCGGCCACGCGCATGCCGATGCCGAGGAGCAGGGCGGCGCCGATCCCGAACAGGCCCGCCATGAACACCAGATCGACGAGACGGTTCTCGGCCAGGGAACGGAACAGGTGGGACAACGGCCCGCGCGCACCACTGAGGAACTCCAGGGTCGGGCTGTTGCCGGTGAGCCAGGCGTATTTGGGTGGTGTGGGGAACCCGGCCCCGAACGTCTTGTCGAAGAACGCCCACAGATAGACCAGGCCAAGGCAGATGCGCGTCGCCGCCCACACACGGCCGGCGACCGGAGAGGAGGCCGCGGGTCCCTCCGGCCGGCGAGGCGCATGTCCACTACGGATGTCGGTGCCGGACATGGTGACCGATTCCCGTCCTGCGTATCGACCGCTTCGACCTCTTCAATAAACCATGCCGAGGGCCGGGGAGAGCGGGGACGTGTCATCTCTTTGCGCCGGACAAGAGGTCCTTGGAGTTTCCCCCTCGATCCCGGCGCGTGCCGCGCCGATCCATTGAACGTCTCCGGGGCGGGCATGGGGTGGAGGGGGAGTGGCCGGGGACGTCCGTGCCGGAGGGCGACTGTCGGGGCACCATCCCCCCTCATCTAGGGTGGGCAAACGTGTATCAACCGACGAAAAACGGCTTTTCGACGCCGTACGTTGAGCTCGACCGTCAGGCGTGGGCGGCGCTGCGCGCCGCGACCCCCCTGTCGCTGACCGAGGCCGAGCTTGAGGAGCTGCGCGGCAGGGCCGACCCGACCTCGCTGGACGACGTGCGCGACATCTACCTGCCGTTGTCCCGGTTGCTCAATCTCTACGTCAAGGCGACGCGGCAGCGCCACGGGGCGGTGCGGGACTTCCTCGGCGAGGACGACAGGCCGGTGCCCTTCATCGTCGGTGTCGCCGGCAGCGTCGCGGTCGGCAAGTCCACCACGGCGCGGTTGCTGCGCACCCTCCTCGCCCAGTGGCCCGACCACCCCCACGTCGAGCTGGTCAGCACCGACAACTTCCTGTACCCCAACGCGGTGCTGACCGAGCGCGGCATCATGAACCGCAAGGGGTTTCCGGAGAGCTACGACCGGCGCGCCCTCGTGCGCTTCGTCTCCGAGATGAAGGCCGGTGCCCCGAAGCTGGACATCCCGGTCTACTCCCACCTCGCCTACGACATCGTCCCGGGGGCGGTGCAGACCGTCCGGCGCCCCGACATCCTCATCGTCGAGGGCATCAACGTGCTCCAGCCGCCCTCGGCGGGACGGTTGGCGGTGGCCGACTTCTTCGACTTCTCCATCTACGTCGACGCGCGGGTCGAGCACATCCGCTCCTGGTACCTGGAGCGTTTCCTGGAGCTTCGCCGTACCGCGTTCTCCGATCCGCGCTCCTACTTCCACTCGATGGCGACGAGCGTCGACGAGGAGGAGGCGCGCGCGTTCGCGATGAACACCTGGCGGACCATCAACGAGGTCAACCTGGTCGAGAACATCGTGCCGACCCGGGGACGGGCCACGCTGGTGCTGTACAAGGGGGAGGGGCACCGGGTGCGCCGTGTCCGCTTGCGTAAGACCTGACCGGTTCCGGACGATTTAAGAAGAAAAATCCTTCTGCGTGAGGGAACGCCGTCATGCACAGACCCGTCCCATCCCTGATGCGCGGAGAACTCTCCCTCCCGTAGCAGACCCCGGAGGAGGCCGGATACCCCCATGGCGCACCACCCCCCGAGCCCCAGACCACGCAAGAGCTCGCCGGCCGTCCTGATCGGCGCGGTCGGTGCGCTCTCCCTGACCATCGCCGGATGTTCCAGCAACGACACCGTCACCGCCTACTGCGTCGACCGTGACAGCCGGAACTCCGACGGGTCCTACCGCACCGTCGATGAGGACCGCTGCGACGACAACGGGGCCACCGCCGGCGGCGGTGGTGGCGGATACCACTACTACTACGGCGGTTCACGCTCAGGGCAGCGGGTCAGCGGCGGCACCGTCACGCGCCCCAGCGGCGTCACGATCGTCACCGAGCGCGGCACCACCATCTCCCGCGGCGGCGCCGGCGGCCGCGGCGGCAGCGGTGGAGGCTGAACGGCCGTGATCCGACGCAGCGGAGGGGCGGTCCGCCCCGATTGGGAGCGGATCGTCGAGTCACAGGGCCTGGGATTCCACCGGGCCGTCCACCCCGGACACCTGTCCCGGCCCTACTGGGACGAGTCGGTGCACTACGAGTTCGAGATGGAGGAGGTCCTGCGCCTGGAGGCGGTGGTGGAGGAACTGCACCGCATGTGCCTGGAGGCGGTCGACCACGTCGTCGCCGAGGACCGGTTCGCCGAACTGGGCATCCCCGACTGGGTCGCCCCGTCCATCCGGGCCTCGTGGCAGCGCCGCGACCCCCACCTCTACGGCCGCTTCGACCTGGTCTACGACGGCTCCGCCCCGCCGAAGATGCTGGAGTACAACGCCGACACCCCCACCTGCCTGGTGGAGTCGGCGATCATCCAGTGGCACTGGATGCGCGACCGGTTCCCCGACGGGGACCAGTGGAACTCGCTGCACGAGCGGCTCGTCGACCGGTGGGCCGAGCTCGGCCCCCGGCTCCCCTCCGGAACCCTCCACTTCGCCTGGACGAACGAGGACGAGACCGGTGAGGAGGCCCTGACCACCGCCTACCTCCAGGAGACCGCGGAGCAGGCCGGCCTTCCCACCGTCGAGATCGCGTTGGAGGACATCGGCTGGGACTACGCCGCGCGCGAGTTCGTCGACCTGGAGGAACGCGCGATCACCGCCGTCTTCAAGCTCTATCCGTGGGAGTGGCTGGTCAAGGACAGGTTCGGCCCCCTCATCCTCCAGCACCTCCAGACGCTGCCCTGGATCGAGCCGGTCTGGAAGATGGTGCTGTCCAACAAGGCGATCCTGGCCATCCTGTGGGAGATGTACCCGGACCACCCCAACCTGCTGCCCGCCTACCTCGGCGACCCGGGGCCGTTGGAGTCCTACGTCGCCAAACCCCTGCTCGGCCGCGAGGGGGCGAGCATGCGGATCGTGACGCCGCACGGCGAGCTGGTGCGGACGCCCGGCGACTACGGCGCCGAGGGCTACGTCTTCCAGGACTTCCACCCGCTGCCGGAGCACGACGGGCAGCACCCGACGCTGGGGACCTGGGTGGTCGGCGACGAGGCCGCGGGCCTGGGGATCCGCGAGACGACCGGTCTCATCACGGACGACACCTCGTCGTTCGTGCCCCACGTGATCCGGGTCTAGGCCGGCGGCGCCCCGGGACGTTCCCCGTCCCGGGGCACCAGGGGTCAGATCGAGCCGGTGGGCCGTCTCTCCACGTGTCCGGCCTGCCGACGTTCCACGTGCCCGGCGGCGGACAGGCACGCGGCGAACGGGCCGTCGGGCGAACGCAGCCGGTCCAGGGTCGGGTCGAGATGGTCGCGGTGCCACAACCCCGGCCCCGACGGGCCCGCCGTCGAGGTGTCGGACAGCTCGATGTAGGCCAGCCGCAGGGCGTGCAACCGTCCCACCGCCTCGTGGTGCTCCCACCACACCGGACACCAGGCGCCGGTGGAGCCCAGGTAGACCGGGACGAGGAAGTCGTCCACCCAGCCCACCAGGGAGGCGAGCTCCCCCCGGTAGGCGTCCCGGGACATGTTGAAGATGAACGGTGTGGCGGAGCGGGGTTCCTCGGGCCGTTGGGCGTTGGTGGCGGCGAGCTCGGAGAGCTGTGTCTGCAGCCTGATGACGTCCGCGCCCAGTTTGTGGATGGCGTTTTGGAGAAGTGCGACTCGGTCGGTGAGGCCGGCGTCGGCCGCGACGCGGTCGTCGGTATAGGTCATGGGGACAGTCCCGTGCTGCTATTCGATGCCGGAAAACGAATTTTGGCTGGAACAAAGTAAATCAGTGGCGGGGTGGCGCCGGTACGGGCCCGGGGGGAGGACCGATTCCTCAGACCGTACGCGACATCGCCCGGCACCGTGGAACCGGTTTCCCGGCCGGGCGGGGCCGGGCCGCGCGAGGTCCCCGCCCTGGACGGGAATATCGTGGGCGGACCGGGGCACGGGACCGCCGGGACGACGAGGGAGGCCGGGTGCGCGAGGCACACACCGTGGACACCGTTCGCAGGGCCGAGGGCGCGCTCATGGCACGGCTGCCCGAAGGGGCACTGATGCGAAGGGCGGCCGCCGGCCTGGCCGCCGTCGCCGCGCGGATGCTGCCGCGGGTGTACGGCGCCCGCGTCGCGCTGCTCGTCGGAGGCGGCGACAACGGAGGCGACGCGCTGTACGCCGGCGCGACGCTGGCCCGTCGGGGCGCCGCCGTCCGGGCCGTGCCGGCCGGCCCTCGCGTGCACGAGGCAGGGCTCGCCGCGCTACGCGCGGCCGGGGGACGCCTGGTGGGGGCGGAGGAGGCCGAGGGCGAGATCTCGGCGGCCGACCTCGTCATCGACGGGCTCGTGGGCATCGGGGGACGGGGCGGGCTGCGTGCCTCCCACGCGGTCCTCGCCGGATACGCCACCCGTTCGGGAGCGCCGGTCCTGGCCGTCGACCTTCCCAGCGGGGTGGACGCCGATACCGGGGCGGTGGAGGGGGAGGCCGTCCACGCCGACGTCACGGTCACCTTCGGCACCCACAAACCGGGACTGTTCGTCGACCCGGGCGCCGGACACGCGGGGGTCGTCGAGTTCGTGGACATCGGACTGGGACCCGAGCTTCCCGCACCCCGGCTGTGCGCGCCCCGCGCGGACGACATCGCGGCGCTGCTGCCCCGGCCGGGGGTCGAATCCGACAAGTACCGCCGCGGAGTGCTCGCCGTGGCGGCGGGCAGCGGCCGCTATCGGGGGGCGGCCGTGCTCGCGGTCGGCGGGGCGCTGCGCGCGGGCGTCGGGATGGTCCGCTACATCGGCCAGGAGAGCGTCGCCGCCGAGGTGATCCGGCACTGGCCGGAGGCGGTGGCCTCGGTCCTCGAACCGACCGACCCCGCGGGACGGCTTCCCACACACGTCGGCGCCTGGGTCATCGGACCCGGGCGGGGCCTGCACCCCGCCGCCGAGGTGGAGCTGGAGACGGTACTGGCCGGCGATCGCCCCGTCCTGGTCGACGCCGACGCGATCACCCTGCTGGGACGGCGCCCCCACCTCGTACGCGACCGCACCGCGCCCACGCTGCTCACGCCGCACGCCGGCGAGCTCGCCCGGCTCCTGCCCGGCACCGAACGCGACGACATCGAGGCCCGAAGGCTGGAGCACGCCACCCGCGCCGCGGAGGAGTACGGCTGCACGGTGCTCCTGAAGGGCTCCACGACCGTCATCGCCGAGCCCGGCGCCCCCGCGGTGGCCAACCCCACGGGGACCCCGCTCCTGGCGACCGCGGGCAGCGGGGACGTGCTGTCGGGCCTGTCCGGCGCCCTGCTGGCCGGAGGGCTGACGCCGGGAGCGGCGGCCATGTGCGGGGCCTTCCTGCACGGGCTGGCGGGCAGGCTGGCCCACGACGGAGCCCCGGTGTCGGCGTCGGACCTCATCGGGGCGATCCCCGCGGCGGTGCGCCTCGTCGAGGAGGCGGGCGGCCGCCGTTAGCGGGACGGCCCGGCGGCCGCGGACCCGACCGGGCAACACGGCGGCCAAAGGAGCGACCGCGCGGCCTCAGCCGTCAAGGGCCCGCGCGCTGCGCAGCCCACGGGCGACGAGGTCCGCGACGAAGGTGTGCCCCGGGTCGGAGGGGTCGACGAGCATGCCGATCTGCGTCTCCTCCACCCAGGCGAACTCGGTGTGCTTCCCCGGTTCCAGCGCCGGAGCGGTCATGTCCCCGGCGACGCGCACCAGGTAGTCCACCTCGTGACGCTCCACCCCGTCGTCGGGCGTCCACACCAGGGCCCCCAGGTCCGCGACGACCTCGGTGAGCCGCCAACCGGTCTCCTCGGCGATCTCCCGCGCGAGGGCCTCCACGACCGATTCGCCGTCCTCCACGTGACCGCCGACGATGTCCCAGCAGCCGGGGAAGAGCCGGCGCTCAGGGGAGCGGCGTTGCGCGAACGCGCGTCCGCGATCATCGATGATCACCGCGCCCACGACCCAGCGCCGGTCCCCGCTGACCTCGGGGACCTCGACCCCCTCCGCGATCCGGACGTCCACCACCGCGCCTCCCCTCGCTCTCGTGCGCGCCCGACCCTACACGCGCGCCGGGCGGCCCCGTTCCTCCGGTGCTCTCGCGGCCCGTCGCGGCCACCGTCGCCGCACTCGCCGACAGACCTTCGTGGGCCACGCCGCCCGGACACGGGGCACGCCCCGCCCCGGAGCGTCCGCCGTAGCGGTCGGGCCCGGCCCGAGGCGGCGTTCGCTCCCGGCGCCGGCCTCGCGCCTACTCGGGAGGGCGGGCGCAGCTCGCCGGCCTCGTGCGCTCCCCGCCCCGATCGATCCCCGGTGAGGGACGCGGCCGTGGACCCCGCTGACATCCTGTTCGGGGAGCCCCCGAGATGGCGCCCGACCTGGTTCACGGAACCCGCGCCGACGTGCCCGGCGCGCGGGAACCGGCTCCGCCCCGAGAAACGCCCGGCAGGCCGTACCGGGGGATCCGACGCCCCAGGAGGTGCCGACACGCGTCCGGGGAGAGCCGAGGGGCCCGGCCCCGCCGGCCAGGGGCCCGATGCACAGACGGGCCAAGACGGTCATCCCCACCGGATGAATCGCGTGGGGAAAGGCCGAAAACACGGGAAACGCCATTCTCACGGATCACGATGGTGTATCGGTGCAGCGAATTGTCCATGACCGATCACGGGCATAGGTAAGAGGATAAGGACCAGGACTCCATTTCCGTGCAATCGGCGCGGTAGCGTAGTCACTTCCCTGGGAGCGGCCGGCCACGCCGTGAACGGGGCCGGGGGCAACCGTTATCGGGCACGAGAAAAACGAGGGTCATGGACGAACAGGCCATGCTCACGCGCGATCTCGTATTGCGCCTGTGTGCCAACGCCACCGAGTTCGACGAGGCATGGATCGACGACGACGCGAAAGTGGTCGTCCCCTTCACCGCCTCACGCGACACCGCCCTGATCCGAGCCATCGTCTCGGCGGGAGAGGCGCTGGGGGTGGAACGGCTCCTGGTGTGCCGGACCCGCGCCGAATACGCCTACGAACCCGTCACCGAGGTCCCCGTCGACGCCGAGGCGCTCATCGCCCTGGTACGCGGCTGGGGCGCGGAGCCGACCGACTTCCTCGTCGCCATCGAGGACATCTCCGCCGGGGTCCTGGTGACCACCACCGAGCTCACCGTCGCCGCGGGACCCGACGTGTTCGTCCGTGAACTGGTCGGCCCCGACCTCGCCGCGGCCCGGATCGCCTTCGGGGAGGAGGCGCGAACCTCGCGCGACCCCGAGCTGCTGCGCGCGGCCCAGCGCTACGCCTGCCTGGAACAGGGGGCCCGGCACGCCCGCGGGACCCGCGGGCCCGGCCCCGACCTCGCCGAACGGATCGAGCAGAGACTGGACTCGCTGCGTCGTGGTTCGCCGCGGGCCACCACCGCGCTGCGCGCCCTGCGCGGCGCATGGGGGTGGGCGATGCTCGTGGTGCTTTTGTTGGCCGGGGTGTTCGTCCCAGGGGTGCCCGCCGCACTGCCGGTCGTCCTCGCCATGGTGTGGCTCCTCGCCCAGCTCGCCTGGCTGGCGCGTTCGCGGACCGTGGCCTTCTCCACGCTGGTGCGCACGCTCGCGTTCGGAGCCTTCCTGGCCTGGCCGATGGCGCTCGCCGAGCTGGCGTTGGCCGGGGCGCTGGGGCTTGCGGCCGACGACCCCTACGCCTACGCCTACGTGGCCGTGCCGGTGGAGGAGGTCGGCAAACTCCTCCCGCTGCTGTTGTGCCTGTTCGTCGCGCGACGCAGGTTCCGCAGGCTCGCCGCCGTCGACCTGCTCCTGCTCGCCGCGGCGTCCGGCGCGGGGTTCCACGTGGCGGAGCAGGCCGTCCGGGCGATGCTCGTCGCCGGCGGCTCCGTCGATCCGTTCGCCGCCCATCTGGGGATGTTCGCGCTGTTGCCGGGGTGGGTCGAGGTTCCGGTGGCCGCCGTTTCGACACAGCCGTTCCAGGAGGTCGCCCTGCTGAGGTTCTCCGGGCACGCGGTCACCAGCGGACTGGTCGGGGCCGCACTTGGCCTGGCGCTCGTGGGGGCCCGCCGCTACGGCGTCTGGCTGTGGGCGCTGCCCCCGCTCGCGTTGGGCGCCGCGGCCTTGGAACACCTCAACTTCAACGCGGTCGTGGCCGGGCTGGACCCCACCCCGCTCACCACGGCGGTGTTCGCCCTCTACGGTGACGGCGCGGCGACACGTTGGCTGCTGCTGCTCCTGCTCGTCCTCGCGGTGCTCCTGGACTACCGGGTCGCCCGGTCGGCCACCGCCGAGGTGCCGCGGCTGCCCGGCCGTCCGCCGCTGGCCGCCCTGGTACGCGCCGCGCACGGTCGCGCGGTGCGCGTCCGGGTCCGCGTCCCCGGGGACATCGCCCCGACCTTCCGCCACTTCGGGCTGCTGTGGGCGCGGATCCCGGTCGCCCTGGTCGAGACGCTCGCGACGATCCTGCACGAGTACGCGGTGATGGTCGTCGCCGCCAGCCGGGGACCGGCGACGCTGTGCCGCTCCTGGATCTTCCTGCGCCGTCGGCGCGAGTACGCCATGGGGGCCGCCCGCGCGGCCGGCCGTCCGTGGCGACGCAGCCCGTCGCGCGAGGAACTGGCCGAGACCGAGGTCCAGCTCGCGACCCGGCTCGGGGTCGGCCCCCGCTCGGCCTCGATCGCCGCGGTGGCGGTGCTGGCCGTCTCCACGGCCCTCGCCCACCCCGCGCTTTCGGGATCGGTCCCCCACGCCGACGGCGCCTACGCGCTGATGTCGCTGCGCGCGCTGTCCGACTGGGTTGCCGCGCTGCCGGCCGGGACCCGGCCGTGGGTGTGGGCGGGCGGCGTGGCGCTGGCGAGCCTGCTGGTGAGCGGGTGGAGCGTGCCGCGTGAGCATCCCAGCGTCCGGCACTTCCTCCGTGATCCGCGCGGCAACCTCGGTGGTCTCCTCGGGGCGTTGGCTCCCGGCCAGGTGCCCTATGGGGTCGCCGGGCTCGTCGGGTTCGCGCTTCCCGCGCGGACCGACCGCCTGCTGCGCCCGCGCGGCTGACCGGGCCGGTGTCCTCCCCACGCCCGCAACACGTGGTGACGTGCCCCTTGTCACCTCGCGCGCGGGGGAGCCCTTCCCCACGCGTGCCACACTAAGAGACATGCCTGCCTTTGCCGAAGCCCGCGTCGACCTGGACGTGATCAGCGCCAACGTGGCCGCGCTGCGCGAGCGCGCCCCGAACTCCCACTTCATGGGAGTCGTCAAGGCCGACGGTTACGGGCACGGCATGATCCCGGCCGCCCGGGCCATGCTGGCCGGCGGCGCGACCTGGCTGGGCGTCGCCTTCATCGAGGAGGCCCTGGAGGTGCGCCGGGCCGGCATCGACACCCCGCTGCTCGCCTGGATCGTCCCGCCGGGCGCGCCCATCGGCGCCGCCATCGAGGCCGGCGTCGAGCTCGGGATCAGCGACCCCTGGGTCCTCGACGCGACCGTCGCGGCGGCGCGCGCGGCGGGACGGCCGGCGCGTGTCCACCTGAAGGCCGACACCGGGCTCAACCGGGGTGGCATCACCAGGGAAGGCTGGCCGGAGGTCGTCGAGGCCGCGGCCCGGGCCGAGGCGGCCGGGGTGCTCCAGGTCACCGGAGTGTTCTCCCACCTCGCCCGCGCCGACGAGCCCGCGGACCCCGGCGCGCGCGACTCCGTCCAGGCCCAGCTCGACGCCTTCGACGAGGCCCTGGCCCTCGCGGACAAGGCCGGACTGCGCCCCGAGGTGCGCCACATCGCCAACTCCGCGGCGTTGCTCACCCGCCCCGACTCCCATTTCGACCTGGTGCGTCCGGGCATCGCCGCCTACGGTCTCAGCCCCATGCCCGACCTGCGCGACATCGGTGTCCGGCCGGCGATGACCCTGGCCGCGCGGGTCGCGTTGGTCAAGCGCGTTCCCGCGGGCAGCGGCGTCTCCTACGGCCATCGCTACGTCACCGACCGGGAGACCACGCTCGCCCTCGTCCCCCTCGGCTACGCCGACGGGGTGCCGCGCGCGGCGAGCAACATCGGACCGGCCGCCCTCGGCGGCCGGCGGCACGTGATCGCCGGCACCGTGTGCATGGACCAGTTCGTCCTGGACGTCGGGAACGACCCGGTCGAGGCGGGCGATGAGGTCGTTCTCTTCGGCGACGGGGAGAACGGCGTGCCCACCGCGCAGGACTGGGCCGAGGCGCTCGGCACCATCCCCTACGAGATCGTCACCCGCGTCGGCGTGCGCGTCCCGCGAACCTACCGGTCCGGGGCGGTGAGCTGATCCGGACCTCGCGGTAAGCGGCCCCACCTTCTCCCGGAAGTGCCTACCCTGGTGGTGTGCGGCGACCGAGACCGCACGGCGCCCACCGATCCCGGCGAGCGTCCCAACGGACCCCTACGACGGCGGATCCCCGCCTCCCGGGTCCGCGGCCGCGTGGTCTCCCTCCACCGGCACGGGACCGCGCCGGCGGGAGCGTCCAGGGAGCGCGTGCGGCCCCGGCGACCGCAGGCCGCCCTCTCCACCCACGAGACGTTGCGAGCCCATGACCGAACCGACCGACACCACCGCCGCCACCGTCACGGCGGCCACCGACGCCGAGATGCGCGCGCTCGCCCGGCGCGTCGCCTCCGGGCTGCGCCGCGGTGACGTGCTGATCCTGACCGGCCCGCTCGGCGCGGGCAAGACCACCTTCACCCAGGGGCTGGGCGAGGGGCTGGGAGTGCGGGGCCCGATCACCTCACCCACCTTTGTGATCTCGCGCATCCACCCCTCCCTGACCGGGGGGCCCGACCTCGTGCACGTCGACGCCTACCGGCTGGGAAGCGCGGCCGAGATCGACGACCTCGACCTGGACGCCGCCATCCCCGACTCCGTCACGGTCGTCGAATGGGGCGAGGGCCTGGCCGAGAGCCTCTCCGACGAACGGCTGGAGATCGTGATCGACCGGCTGCCCGACGACACCCGCACCGTCCGTCTGACCGGCGTCGGCGCCCGCTGGCACGACGCACTGCCGACCGCGCAATAGGCTGGTGGATCGTGCTGCTTCTGGCTTTCGACACTGCGTCCCCCGCGGTCACCGCCGCGGTCTGTGAACCCGTCGGCGACGGCGTCCGGGTGCGCGCGAGCGTCTCCTCCGTCGACGCCCGCCGACACGGGGAACTGCTGGCCCCCGGCATCCAGGAGGTAGTGGAACGCTCCGGTGCCCAGATGGCCGACCTCACCCACATCGCGGTCGGTATCGGACCCGGCCCCTACACCGGGCTGCGCGTCGGCCTGGCCACCGCGCACGCCCTCGCCGAGGCGCTCGGCATCGCCTGCCACGGGGTCGCCACGCTCGACGCCATCGCCTTCGCGTCGGGACGCACCACGCCGTTCGTCGCGGCCAGCGACGCCCGGCGCAAGGAGGTGTTCTGGGCGCGTTACGACGACGCCCTCACCCGGGTCGGCGACATCGCCGTGGACCGTCCCGCCGACGTCGACACCGGCGGCCTGCCCGTCATCGGGCACGGCGCGCACCTGTACGCCGACGTGTTCGGCCAGGACGCGGCGCAGGCCGAACCGCTGTACCCCGACGCGGCCGCCCTCGGCGAGCTCGCCGTACGACGCCTGGTCGAAGGGAGGGAGCTGCCCGAGCCCCTGCCCCTCTACCTGCGCCGTCCCGACGCCCAGGAGCCGGGCGCCCCCAAGAAGGTGCGGCAATGGCAGGCCTGACCACCGGGCACCGGTTGCGTTCCATGACCGAGGCGGACATCGCCGAGGTGATGCGGCTGGAGCGCGCCCTGTTCCCCGGCGACGCCTGGAGCGAGGGCATGCTCCGCGACGAGATGACCGGCGACGGACGCCACTACGTCGTCGCCGAGTCCGTCGCCGAGGGGCGGATCATCGGCTACGCGGGACTGCGCGCGGTGCCGCCCGAGGGAGACGTGCAGACCATCGCCGTCGACGCGGCCCACTGGGGCGGCGGCGTCGGCACCGCGCTGCTCACCGAGCTGCTGGCCGAGGCGCACCGGCGCGGGGTCACCGACGTGTTCCTGGAGGTGCGCTCCGACAACCCGCGCGCCCAACGGCTGTACCGCCGGTTCGGTTTCACCGAACTCGGCGTGCGGCGCGGCTACTACAAGGACGCCGACGCGATCGTCATGAGGCGCTCGGCCCCGGCGGGGGACGCCGGCGAGGAGAAGACCCGATGAGCAACACCGACCTGCCACTGATCCTGGGAATCGAGAGCTCCTGCGACGAGACCGGCGTGGGCCTCGTCCGCGGCTGCGAACTACTGTCGGACGAGGTGGCCTCCAGCGTCGACCAGCACGCGCGCTTCGGCGGCGTGGTGCCCGAGGTGGCCAGCCGGGCGCACCTGGAGGCGATGACGCCGACCGTGCAACGGGCGCTGGACCGCGCGGGGGTGAAGCTGTCCGACGTCGACGCCATCGCGGTGACCGCCGGTCCGGGGCTGGCCGGTGCCCTGCTCGTCGGCGTCTCCGCGGCCAAGGCCTACGCGCTCGCCCTCGGCAAACCGCTGTACGGCGTCAACCACCTGGTCGGCCACGTCGCCGTCGACCAGTTGGAGCACGGTCCGCTGCCCAAGCCGACGGTCGCGCTGCTCGTCTCCGGCGGACACACCTCGCTGCTGCTGGTACGCGACCTCGCCACCGACGTCCGCCTCCTCGGCGACACCGTGGACGACGCGGCGGGCGAGGCCTACGACAAGGTCGCGCGCCTGCTCGACCTGCCCTACCCGGGCGGGCCGCCCATCGACCGCGCCGCGCGCGAGGGCGACCCCGGCTCGATCCGCTTCCCGCGGGGCAAGTGGGGCGATGGCACCTACGACTTCTCCTTCTCCGGCCTGAAGACGGCGGTCGCCCGTTGGGTCGAGGACGCCGAACGCGACGGTCGGCCCGTGCCGGTCCCCGACGTCGCGGCGGCCTTCCAGGAGGCCGTCGTCGACGTCCTCACCCGCAAGGCCGTGGACGCCTGCCGCGAGCACGGCGTCGAGCACATGGTCATCAGCGGCGGGGTGGCCGCGAACTCCCGGCTGCGGGCCCTGGCCGAGGAGCGGTGCGCCGCCGCGGGGATCGAACTCCGGGTCCCGCGCCCGCGTCTGTGCACCGACAACGGTGCCATGATCGCCGCCCTGGGCGCCGAGGTCGTCGCCGCGGGCCTGCCGCCCTCCCGGCTCGACCTCGCCACCGACACCTCCCTGCCGGTGAACCGCCCCCTGGCCGGCTGAGCCGGGGCGCACAACGGGAAAGGGGCCGTCCCAACGGGACGGCCCCTTCGGCGTGGACGGCGAGGATCAGTCCTCGTCGTCGTCGACCGGGCGGCGCTTGCGCTTGCCGTCGCGGCCGGGGCGCAGCAGGGCCTCGGCCAGGGCGAGCATCGTCTCCTCCAGCGCGGCCAGGCGCTTGGTGATGTCGTCGTGCGACGTCTCCACGGCGTCGCTGATGGTCTCCTCGAACTCGTGACGGTCCGGTCGCGTCCGGATCTCGTTCAGCAGGGGGTCCAGGGACTCGCCGAGCCGCTGGTCGATCGCGTCGAACCGCTCGGAGTGGTCGATGATCGGCCGTTCGACCAGCTCGGACAGGCGGCGGTGCACCTCGGAGACCTCCAGGGAGGCCGGGAGCTGGCCCAGGCGCTGGTTGAGCGCCTCCAGACGGTCGTCGATGGCCTCCAGGCGGCCGTCCACACCGTCGAACTGGCCGTGGACCCCCTCGAACTTGCCCTCGACGCCGGTGACCCGTCCGTCCAGTCCGTCCAGGCGGCCGTTGAGACCGTCGAGCCTGCCCTCGACCCCCTCGAAGCTTCCGTCGAAGTGCCCCTCGAAGGTGTCGAAGCGGTCGCTGAGCCGGCCCAGGCCGTGCTCGAACTTCGCGGTGAGCGCCTCGTAGCGTCCGTCGATCTTGGCCGTGACCGAGGCCAGGTGCTGGTCGACCTTGCCCGACAGCTCCTCGCGCTGCTGCTCCAGGCGCGCCCCGACGGAGTCGCGGTGTTCGGCGATGAGCTCCAGCAGGGCACCGTGCTGCTCGCGCCCCTGGGCGGTCAGGGACTCGACACGCTCGTCGAAGGCGGAGCGGAGCTCGGCGGAGCGGGCCTCGTCGCGCTCCTCCACGGCGGCGATGGCCAGGTTGGTCTCGGCCAGCGCGGCTCCGACCTCGGCGATGGCCGCGATCGCGGCGTTGTGGTCGCCTTCGGCGGCGGCGCGCAGGTTCGCGGCGGCCTCGGCGAGCTTCGCCGCCAGTCCCTCGTACTGGGCGTCGTCCCGCTCACGCAGCTCTGCGTGCTGGGCGTCCAGCCGCTCTTGGAGCTCGTTCTGCTGCTTGCGCAGGTGCGTGCGCAGGTCGGCGAGCTGGGTCTCGGTCGTGCCGGACAGCTTGACCACCGCGCTGTTGGCGTCGGCGATGGCGGCGGCCGTCTCGGCGTGGTTCTCCTCGGCCTGCGTGGTGAGGAGTCCCGTGCTACGGGCGACCTCGCCGCTCAGCGCTTCGTGGTGCTCGTCGGCCTTGCCGACGAGGGTGTGCAGGTTCTCGTCGAGCTTGCCGCTGAGGGCGTCGTGGCGCTCGGAGATGGCCGTGGTGAGGGTTTCGGTGCCTTCGGTGATGGTGCGCTCGAGGGTGGTGCGTCCCTCTTCGACGGTCGTGGTGAGGGCGTCGCGGTGTTCCTGGAGCGTGGTTTCGATGGCTTCGCGGCCTTCGGTGATGGCGCGTTCCAGGGTGGCGTGTCCCTCGTCGAGCTTGCCGCTGAGGGCGTCGTGGCGCTCGGTGAAGGCGGTGGTGAGGGTTTCGGTGCCTTCGGTGATGGTGCGCTCGAGGGTGGTGCGTCCCTCTTCGACGGTCGTGGTGAGGGCGTCGCGGTGTTCCTGGAGCGTGGTTTCGATGGCTTCGCGGCCTTCGGTGATGGCGCGTTCCAGGGTGGCGTGTCCCTCGTCGAGCTTGCCGCTGAGGGCGTCGTGGCGCTCGGTGAAGGCGGTGGTGAGGGTTTCGGTGCCTTCGGTGATGGTGCGCTCGAGGGTGGTGCGTCCCTCTTCGACGGTCGTGGTGAGGGCGTCGTGGCGCTCGGAGATGGCCGTGCTGAGGGTTTCGGTGCCTTCGGTGATGGCGCGTTCCAGGGTGGTGCGTCCCTCTTCGACGGTCGTGGTGAGGGCGTCGCGGTGTTCCTGGAGCGTGGTTTCGATGGCTTCGCGGCCTTCGGTGATGGCGCGTTCCAGGGTGGCGCGTCCCTCTTCGACGCTGCCGGAGAGCAAGGCGTGGTGTTCGGTCGCGAGCTCCCGGGCCGCGTCGTTCCCACGGTCGATCCGCTCGCCGACGGCCTCCAACGAGGTCTCCAGCGCCGCGCCGCGAGAGGCGAGGGAGGCGAGCGCCTCGTCGATCTGGGTGAGGCGGGCCTCGACACCGGCGGCGAACGACTCCATCCGCTCGTGGAGGGAGTCGACCTGGTTCGCGGTGCGCAGCGCGGTTTCGGTGATGCCCTGGAGACGGCCCAGCGCCGTGTCCAGACGGCTCTGGACCTTCTCGACGTCCGAGCGCAGCTCGGGCATCTCCGCGAGAGGCTTGACCCGTTCTCCGACCTGCTCGATGTGCTCGGCGAGCGTCTCGGCCCACTCCGGCGGGCGGGCGGACAGCTCGTCGACGCGAGCCTGGACCGTGGCGACGGCCTCGGCCAGGGTGGAGAACTCGCGTTCCCGGAACTCGCGCAGCAACCACTCCATGCCTTCGAGGCGCTGGCGCATCTCCTCGGTCACCGCGCCCTGCGACTTCTGCTCGGAGAGGTGGTCCTGCGCCGCCCGCGAGAGGAGTTCCCGCATCCGGTCGGAGATCCCGGTCTGACCTCCCCCGTTGAGGAAGTTGTGGTTGGTCTGTTCCACCGAGGTGCTCCTTTTGATATGGCGCCACCCATCCTCTTGGACCTCGGATGGGCGTGTTCTCGCGGGAGTCCGACTGGGGCACGGCCGTGGGAGAGGCGTCGCGCCGCTGGGGGCGTGTCACACAAGGCACCGATCCGCCTACTGGCCGTAGGGGGAAAAGGTCATGGCGAACGGATCGGTGGGCCGGTGCCACGGCCGACCGCACCCGGGCATCGCCGGACAGATCCACGAGAAGGGGGAAAGATTCAGTGGGGTCAGTCTAACGACAGGGGGGTCGCGCTCTCCCGGTGAGTGCCAAAGTTACGGGTTTTTCGGGGAATCGGAAAGGAGGGGCGTGGTGTTCGTGATGCCCTTCATAGGCGGGGGGAGCGGCGGACGGGTCAGGCGCCTTCCGGCTCCCGAGGGGCCTCGACCTCGTCGCACAGCAGGCAGACGGGGCGTTCGCCGATC
This sequence comes from Marinactinospora endophytica, assembly GCF_054780875.1. Taxonomy (NCBI): domain Bacteria; kingdom Bacillati; phylum Actinomycetota; class Actinomycetes; order Streptosporangiales; family Nocardiopsidaceae; genus Marinactinospora; species Marinactinospora endophytica. The sequence continues at coordinate 255,261 of NZ_BAAGVM010000008.1, forward strand.
CGGGTGAGGACGACGACCGCGGATCGGGACCCTGACGGCCTGAGGTCGCGGCGGAGCCGTTCCACGTCGACGGCCGAGCCGCGTTTCTTAATCGTTACCGTTCCGACGTCCCGGGACCGCAGCGCCGACCGCAGTCGCTTCACGGAGAAGGGGAGGACGTCGGTGATCTCGTAGGCCCGGCACAAGGGGGTCGGGACGAGACGGTCCGATGTGATGTAGGCGATGTTCGGGTCGAGCAGCGCGCCGTCGACGGCCGCGGCGGCCTCGGCGACCAGGTGGGCCCGGATCACCGCGCCATCGGGTTCGTAGAGGTAGCGGCCGGGGGCCCGGACCTCCGGCGCGCCCAGCCCAGGGTCGGGCTCCAGGATGATCGGCTCCGGATCCTCCTGCCCGCCGCGGGCGCGCAGGAGCGTCGCGCGCCGGGGGGTCCCCGCGTCGGCGGAGGCCCCGAACCAGAGCGCGGCCTCCTTCACCTCCCCGTCCACCGACACCCACTCCGCGGTGACGCCCTCGGGAACGAGATCGTGGGGGATGCCCGGCGCGACCTTCACGCACGCCGCGGGCGCCCCGCCCACCAGCTCCAGCACCGAGGGCCAGGGCGGGGAGTAGGCGTGCGGGTTGAACACCCGGCCACGGCCGCTGCGGCGCGCGGGGTCGCAGAAGACCCCGGCGTAGGAGCCCGGTTTGACCTGGGTCACGTCGCCCTCGCGGACCCGCGCCCGGTCCGTCAGGCCGAACGCCTCGATGTTGGCCCGGGCGACCTCGATGGTGAACGGATCGAGGTCGACCCCCTCGACGGGGAGGCCGGCCTCGGCCATCGAGATCAGGTCGGCGCCGATGCCGCAGCACAGGTCGCCGACGGGGAGGTCGGGGGAGGCCGGCACCGTGGCGGCGAACCGGCGCGCGCGGTACCGCGCCACCACGCGGCGGGTGGCCTGCTCCAGCCCGTTGGGGGTGAAGTACATCCGTTCGGCCGCCGCGCCGAACTTCTCGCGGGCCCGGCCGCGCAATCGCGCCTGGGTGAGCGCGGCGTTGACCAGGTCGGTGACCGGAACCTGGGAGGTGGCGCCGGTCAGCTCGGGGTCGCGGCGCAGCCGGGTGGCCGCTCCCAGGGGGTCGGCGTCGATCTCGGTGGGGTCCAGGCGGGTGAGCAGACGTTGCCCAAGTGGAGTGAGAAGCGCACGCAAACCCGTGATTTGCCCGTTAGACACCCTGCTGTTCCCCCGTGACCTGTTGTTTGACGAGCTGGATGGGCACGGCTACTGTTCCATACTGGCACTCTCAAGGGTAGAGTGCTAACCGCGACGAGGCCGGTCTGGCACCCGCGACGACAGGCCGCCGTGGTCGCCCCTTTTCCCAGCATGCCGTTTCGAATCATCGAACCTGAAGGGGGAGGTCACACAGTGTCGACCGCCACCAAGACTGTGCTGAAGCCGCTCGAGGACCGCGTCGTCGTCAAGCCGCTCGAGGCCGAGCAGACCACCGCCTCCGGCCTGGTCATCCCGGACACCGCCAAGGAGAAGCCCCAGGAGGGCGAGGTCCTCGCGGTCGGCCCGGGCCGCTGGGACGACGAGGGCAAGAACCGTATCGAGCTGGACGTCAAGGTCGGCGACGTCGTCCTCTACAGCAAGTACGGCGGCACCGAGGTGAAGTACAACAACGAGGAGTACCTCGTTCTCTCCGCTCGCGACCTGCTCGCGGTCGTCGAGAAGTAAGCCCGGAGCTTACGGATGTCTCCCGCCCCGGCCGGCTCATGCCGGGCGGGGCGGTCCCGTTTTCCGACGTACCCGTGACGTACTTGTAAGGACTGAGGACCCAACCAATGCCGAAGATCCTGGAGTTCGAGGACGACGCGCGGCGCGCGCTCGAGCGCGGCGTCGACCGTCTCGCCAACGCCGTCAAGGTCACGCTCGGCCCGCGTGGCCGCAACGTGGTCATCGACAAGAAGTTCGGTGCCCCCACCATCACCAACGACGGTGTGACCGTCGCGCGCGAGGTCGAGCTCGACGACCCCTACGAGAACCTGGGCGCCCAGCTCGTCAAGGAGGTCGCCACCAAGACCAACGACGCCGCGGGTGACGGCACCACCACCGCCACCGTCCTGGCCCAGGCGCTGGTCCGCGAGGGCCTGCGCACGGTCGCCGCCGGCGCCTCGCCCATGTCGCTGAAGAAGGGCATCGACGCCGCGGCGCAGAAGGTGTCCGAGGCGCTGCTGGCCCAGGCGCGCGAGGTCGGCGAGCGCTCCGACATCGCCTACGTCGCCACCAACTCCGCCCAGGACAAGGTCATCGGCGACCTCATCGCCGAGGCCTTCGACAAGGTCGGCAAGGACGGCGTCATCACCGTCGAGGAGTCGCAGACCTTCGGGATGGACCTGGAGTTCACCGAGGGCCTGCAGTTCGACAAGGGCTACGTCTCGCCCTACTTCGTCACCGACCCCGACCGGCAGGAGGCCGTCCTCGAGGACGCCCTCATCCTGATCAACCAGGGCAAGATCTCCAACCTCCAGGAGCTGCTGCCGCTGCTGGAGAAGGTCGTCCAGACGAAGAAGCCGCTGCTGGTCATCGCCGAGGACATCGAGGGCGACGCGCTCAGCGCGCTCGCGCTGAACAAGATCCGCGGCGCGCTCAACGTCGCCGCCGTCAAGGCCCCCGGTTTCGGTGAGCGCCGCAAGGCCATGCTCCAGGACATCGCCATCCTCACCGGCGGCCAGGTCATCGCCGAGGAGGTCGGCCTGACCCTGGACAACGCCGAGCTCGACGCGCTGGGCACCGCCCGCCGCATCACCGTCACCAAGGACGCCACCACCATCGTCGACGGTGGTGGCAGCCAGTCCGAGGTGGACGACCGCATCCGCCAGATCCGCAAGGAGATCGAGGCGAGCGACTCCGACTGGGACCGCGAGAAGCTCCAGGAGCGCCTCGCGAAGCTGGCCGGTGGCGTCAGCGTGCTGCGCGTCGGCGCGGCCACCGAGGTGGAGCTGAAGGAGAAGAAGCACCGCCTGGAGGACGCGATCTCGGCCACCCGCGCCGCGATCGAGGAGGGCATCATCGCCGGTGGCGGCGCCTCCCTGGTGCACGCCGCCAAGGAGCTGGACTCGCTGGAGCTGTCCGGTGACGAGGCCACGGGTGTGGCGATCGTCCGCCGGGCGCTGGTCGAGCCGGCGCGCTGGATCGCGGTGAACGCCGGTGCCGAGGGCTACGTCGTCACGGCCAAGATCGCCGAGCTGGAGCCGGGCCACGGCTACAACGCGGCCTCGGGCGAGTACGGCGACCTCATGGCGCAGGGCATCATCGACCCGGTCAAGGTGACCCGTTCCGCGGTGCAGAACGCGGCCTCCATCGCCGGGATGCTGCTGACCACCGAGGTGCTCGTCGCGGACAAGCCCGAAGAGGAGCAGGCGGAGGCCGGCCACGGTCACGGGCACGGCCACTAGGCCCTGACTCCCAGGAGATCCGCATTACCACGTGTGTCCCGGTCTACCCCCGGGACACACGTACTTTTAGGTGGGTAACGCCCTAAATGTGATCATTCTGTTGCCGGTAATCGTGACGTGTAAGTCCGTGCCTGCGGGCATCATTCGTAACGTGACGGATCTACGCGTCGCGGGGGGCACGCTCGCGGGACGGACGGCGACCCTGCCGAGAGCGGACGACACGGAGCTGAACCACCTGACCCGCCTGGCGGTCCAGGGCGACCTCGGCGCCGTGGACTCCCTCATCCGCGAAGTCCGTCCCATGGTGGTGCGCTACTGCCAGGCGCGACTCGCCCGCGTCGCCGGCTACGTGCACTACTCCGACGACGTCGCCCAGGAGGTCTGCATCGCCCTGCTGGCGGCGCTCCCGCGCTACCGCGACATGGGGCGGCCCTTCGCGTCGTTCGTCTTCGGCATCGCCGCGCACAAGGTCGCCGACGCGCTGCGCGGCTCCCACCGCGCCGACGTGCCCACCGACACGGTGCCCGACCGGCCCGACGACGGCCCCGGCCCCGAGGAGTTCGCCGTTCGGACGGCCGAGGCCGAACGGGCGCGGGCCCTGCTGGGAGAGCTGCCCGAGCAGCAGCGACGGCTGCTCGTCATGCGTGTGATCGCTGGACTATCTGCTGATGAGACGGGACATGTTCTGGGGATGTCGGCGGGAGCCGTACGGGTCGCCCAGCACCGGGCCCTGGCCCGGCTGCGTGAGGTGGCCGTCGCGAACCGCCTCCTGTGATCCGGCCCGCCACGCTCGTCGTGTGCCGGGGCCGCGCGGTGACGGATGCCCCCCGCGGGTCCGTTACCGGCGTTACTGCAAATTGTGAGACCCCCCACCGTCGGCCGATGAGGGGGCCGGTTTTTCCACCACGCGGCGATACCCGGAACGGGCGCGCCTTAGGATGTGACCACCGACCTCGCGTGGTCGGAAGGCGGTTCGCCCCTGGTCGGGGGAGGACGGCCGACCACCCACGGGGCCCACTCCGCCGCCGTGCCCCCGCATCGCATGGCCTCAGGCGCCGGGAATCCCCCGCGCGTCCGCGGAGTTCTTCACACCAGTAACGGATGCCGACAGGGAAGGCGTGCTCGACCCGGCTCCGGGTTCTCGCGCCGGGGGAGTGTTCATGACCTTGAACCCATCAGAGACGACCGGCAAGATCCTGCCGCCCGGCCTGACCTATGACGACGTCCTGCTGGTTCCGGCCTACTCCGACCTCCAGCCGGGCGAGGCCGACACCACGACCCGTCTCTCACGCAACATCACGCTGCGCGTGCCGTTGATCTCCGCGGCCATGGACACCGTCACCGAGGCGCGGATGGCCGTCGCCATGGCCCGCCAGGGCGGTGTCGGCGTCCTGCACCGCAACCTCTCCACGGAGGACCAGGCGGCGCAGGTCGACCTGGTGAAGCGGTCCGAGGCCGGGATGATCACCGCGCCGGTCACCTGTAGCCCCGACGACACGCTCGCCGACGTCGAGAAGCTCAGCGCCCACTACCGCATCTCCGGCGCCCCGGTCACCGACGCCGACGGGCGTCTCGTGGGCATCGTCACCAACCGCGACATGCGGTTCGAGGACGACCGCGGCCGCAAGGTGCGCGACGTCATGACCCCGATGCCGCTCGTCACCGCCCCGGTGGGGGTCTCGCGTGACGAGGCGTTCGCCCTGCTGCGGGCCAACAAGATCGAGAAGCTGCCGTTGGTCGACGACCAGGGACGGCTTCGCGGCCTCATCACCGTCAAGGACTTCACCAAGAGCGAGCAGTTCCCCGACGCGACCAAGGACGCCGAGGGCCGCCTGGTCGTCGGCGCCGCCGTCGGGGTGGGGCCCGACGCCGAGTCGCGGGCGCGCGCCCTGGTCGAGGCCGGCGCCGACTTCATCGTCGTCGACACCGCGCACGGCCACTCCGCGGGCGTGCTGGAGATGGTCGCCAAGCTGAAGGCCAACACCCGCGCCGACGTCATCGCCGGCAACATCGCCACCCGCGCCGCCGCGCAGGCTCTCATCGACGCCGGCGCCGACGCCGTGAAGGTGGGGGTCGGCCCGGGCTCCATCTGCACGACCCGTGTCATCGCCGGTGTCGGCGCGCCGCAGGTCACCGCCGTGTTCGAGGCGGCCAAGGCGGCCGGTCCCGCGGGCGTGCCGGTCATCGCCGACGGCGGTCTCCAGTACTCCGGCGACATCGCCAAGGCGATCGTGGCCGGTGCGAGCACGGTCATGCTCGGCAGCCTCCTGGCCGGTGTCGAGGAGAGTCCCGGCGAACTCATCTTCATCAACGGCAAGCAGTTCAAGTCCTACCGCGGCATGGGCTCCCTCGGCGCGATGCGCGGCCGTTCCTTCTCCAAGGACCGCTACTCCCAGGCCGATGTCACCACCGAGGAGAAGCTGATCCCCGAGGGCATCGAGGGGCAGGTCCCCTTCCGTGGACCGCTCGCGGCGGTGGCCCACCAGCTCGTCGGCGGCCTGCGCCAGTCCATGTGGTACGCGGGTGCCCGCACCGTGGACGAGTTGCGCGAGCGTGGCCAGCTCATGCAGATCACCTCGGCGGGGCTCAAGGAGAGCCACCCGCACGACATCCAGATGACGGTCGAGGCGCCCAACTACCACGGCCGCCGCTAGCCGGACCGTAGGCGCCCGCCCAAGGGAGGGGGTCCCCGGCGGTCTCACCGCCGTCGGGGGCCTGCGGCCCGCAGGTCGGCGCTGGTCCGGGGGTAGACTCGCCGCTGCGGCACCCAACGGTGACCGCGCGGGAAGGATGAGAGGGGATCGAAGCGTTGGCTCAGGTGGAGATCGGGCTGGGCAAGAACGGGCGTCGGGCCTATGAGCTCGACGAGATCGGGATCGTGCCGGCCCGCCGCACGCGCGACCCCGAAGAGGTGTCCATCGCGTGGCAGATCGACGCCTATCGGTTCGAGACACCGCTCATGGTCAGCCCGATGGACAGTGTCGTCTCGCCGAAGACCGCCGTCGAGATCGGCCGTCTCGGCGGTCTGGGCGTGCTCGACCTCGAAGGTCTGTGGACGCGTTACGAGGATCCCGAGCCGCTGCTGGCCGAGATCCGCGAACTCGACGACGTCGCGGCCACCCGGCGGCTCCAGGAGATCTACGCCGCCCCCATCCAGGAGGAGCTGATCGGCCGGCGTATCGAGGAGGTGCGTCGCGCGGGGGTGGTCACCGCCGCGCGGCTGTCGCCGCAGCGCACGGCCCAGTACCACAAGGCCGTCATCGACGCCGGCGTGGACATCTTCGTCATCCGCGGCACCACGGTCTCGGCCGAGCACGTCTCCGGCCGCGCCGAGCCGCTCAACCTCAAGCAGTTCATCTACGACCTGGACGTCCCGGTCGTCGTCGGCGGGTGCGCCACCTACACCGCCGCGCTGCACCTCATGCGCACCGGCGCGGCCGGCGTCCTCGTCGGTTTCGGGGGCGGTTCCGGGCACACCACGCGCAGCGTCCTGGGAGTCGCCGTGCCGATGGCCAGCGCGATCGGTGACGTCGCCGCGGCCCGCCGCGACTACCTCGACGAGTCCGGTGGGCGTTATGTCCACGTCATCGCCGACGGTGGGATGACGCACAGCGGCGACATCGCCAAGGCCCTGGCCTGCGGGGCCGACGCCGTCATGGTCGGCTCGCCGTTGGCCCGCGCCCAGGAGGCGCCCGGCTTCGGTTACCACTGGGGCAGCGAGGCGCACCACAGCGAGCTGCCGCGCGGCGAGCGGCTCGCCGTCGGCACGATCGGCACGCTCGCCGAGATCCTGCACGGGCCCGCCTCCACCAGCGACGGCTCGATGAACCTCATGGGTGCCCTGCGGCGCACCATGGCCACCTCCGGCTACACCGACCTGAAGGAGTTCCAGCGGGTCGAGGTCGTGGTGGCGCCACACTGAGTCCCGCAGGACCGTTTCGGGCACTCCTCGCCGTCCGGCGGGGGGTGCCCTTCGCGTTGGTCCCGGCCGGGCCCCACCCCAGGGCCTGAATTCGAGACTGATCTGTGCGGGATCGCGTACGTGAAGTAATTTGTTCTCCCGTTGGCCGCGATCCTGCCTCTTGTGTTAACGAGTGAGGTGTCCGTGACCCTGCCCCCCACCCCCACCACAGGCGGCGACACACAACAGGAAACCCCGCGCTCCGAGGCCGCCCGCGCCCCCGGGCGCGTCCCCGCCTCCTGGAAGCCGGCGCTCGCCGCCTCCGCGGCGGTGCTGGCCACCCTCGGTGTGACCGGCGCCGTCGCCGGAACCGTCGTCCACGTGGTGGGCTCGGCTGCCCCCGACGTGATGCCCCCCGGCCCCCGCGACCAGGGCGGCCACGTCGACACGGTGACCGGCTCCGAGGAGGGGGTCTTCGCCGCGGGCCCCTCCGAGGGCGAGACGACGGCCGACTCCCGTCCCTCTCCCGAACCCCGCTCCGTGGCCGAGGAGATCAGCCCCGTCTGGCTGGACCGCGTCTCCGAGTACACCGGGGTGCCGCGCAGAGCCCTCCAGGCCTATGCCGCGGCCCAGCTGACGCTCATGGAGGAGCAGCCCTCCTGCCAGGTGTCCTGGCCCACCCTGGCGGGCATCGGACTGGTGGAGTCCGTCCACGGAACCTACGCCGGTGGCGAGATCGGTCCCGACGGCCGCACCACCGTCGAGATCATCGGCATCCCCCTCAACGGGGAGAACAACACCGCCGTCATCCGCGACACCGACGGAGGCGAGCTCGACGGGGACACCGTCTGGGACCGGGCGGTCGGGCCGATGCAGTTCATCCCCACGACCTGGGCGCGGTGGGGGGCCGACGGCGACGGTGACGGCGTCGCCGACCCGCACGACATCGACGACACCGCCCTGGCCGCGGCCCGCTACCTGTGCGCCGAGCGCCGCGTCCTCACCGAGAGCGGCGGATGGTGGGAGGCGATCCTGTCCTACAACCAGTCCGAGGAGTACGGCGGGGACGTCCTGGACGCCGCGAACTCCTACGCCGACGCGGCGAGCCGCGCCACCGAAGGGGACTGACACGCTGAAGGCGGCACGGGAGTGGGCGATTACTCAGCGGTATAGCCTGATGGCCCCGGCGAGAATCGGGTAATCGCCTGATAGGTACCCGTATCGGAAAGGCGTGAGATGACGGCAGCGCGGATGGGCCCCGAGGAACGAGCCGAAGCGCTCGCGCACATGGCCACTGACGAACTCGACGTCCTCGTCGTGGGGGGCGGGATCGTGGGCGCGGGAGTGGCGCTGGACGCGGTCTCGCGGGGGTTGTCCGTGGGACTGGTGGAGGCGCGCGACTTCGCCTCCGGCACCTCCAGCAGGTCGAGCAAGCTGATCCACGGCGGTCTTCGCTATCTGGAGCAGAAGGACTTCGAGCTGGTCCGCGAGGCGCTCACCGAGAGAGGGCTGCTCCTCCAGCGCATCGCCCCCCACCTGGTCCGCCCGGTCCCCTTCCTCTACCCGCTCCGCCACCATCTGTGGGAGCGGGCCTACGTCGGCGCGGGCGTCACCCTCTACGACACCCTCTCCACGTCCATGGGAACCTCCCGTGGGCTGCCCCACCACCGCCACCTCTCCCGTGGCGGGGCGCTGCGGGTCTTCCCCGCGCTGCGGCGCGACGCGCTGGTCGGCGCCGTGCAGTACTGGGACGCCCAGGTCGACGATGCCCGTTACGTCGTCATGTTGCTGCGCACCGCCGCCACCTACGGGGCGCGGATCGCCTCACGGGTACAGGCGGTCGGGTTCCTGCGGGAGGGCGAGCACGTCACCGGCGCGCGGGTCGTGGACCTGGAGGGCGGCGGCGAGTTCGAGATCCGGGCCAAGCAGGTGGTCAACGCGGCCGGGGTGTGGACCGACGACATCCAGGAGATGGTGGGCGGTCGCGGCCAGATCCACGTCCGCGCCTCCAAGGGCATCCACCTCGTCGTGCCGCGTGACCGGATCCAGGCGTCCTCGGGGCTGATCCTGCGCACCGAGAAGAGCGTCCTGTTCGTCATCCCCTGGGGCCGTCACTGGATCATCGGCACCACCGACACCGCCTGGGACCTGGACAAGGCCCACCCCGCGGCCAGCCGCACCGACATCGACTACATCCTCGACCACGTCAACCAGGTGCTGCGGGTCCCGCTCAGCCGGGACGACGTGGAAGGGGTGTACGCGGGGCTGCGCCCGCTGCTGTCGGGGGAGTCCGACGAGACCTCCAAACTGTCCCGGGAGCACACCGTCGCCCACCCTGTGCCGGGGCTGGTCCTCATCGCCGGGGGGAAGTACACCACCTACCGGGTCATGGCCAAGGACGCGGTCGACGCGGTCGCCCACGGTCTGGGGGGCGGCGTGCCGAAGTCGGTCACCGACCGGGTCCCGCTCGTGGGGGCCGAGGGGTACGCGGCGCTGTGGAACCAGCGGCACACGCTGGCCCGGGTGTCGGGTGTGCACGTCTCCCGGATCCAGCACCTGCTGCGCCGCTACGGTTCGCTGATCCACGAGGTCATGGAGCTGATGCGGGAGCGGCCCGACCTGAGGGAGCCGCTGACGGGGGCCGACGACTACCTGCGCGCCGAGGTGGTCTACGCGGTGCGCTTCGAGGGCGCGCGCCATCTCGACGACGTGCTGTCGCGGCGCACCCACGTGTCCATCGAGACGTGGGACCGGGGCCTGGCCGTCGCCGAGGAGGCCGCGGAGCTGATGGCCGACACGCTCGGATGGGACGCCGAGCAGGTCGCCCGCGAGGTCGAGTACTACCGCAAGCGCATCGAGGCCGAGCGGGCCGCGCAGGAGCAGGACAGCGACCACGAGGCCGACGCCGTTCAGCACGGCGCGCCCGACATCGTCCCCCAGGCGCGGTCGATGTCGCGCTGACGGCGACGGCCGGATTCCGGTGTCCTCGTCGGGACCGCGCGGTGCCCCGCTGTGTCGCGTGGCGTGCTCGACGGGCGGCCGGCCCACCGCGGACCGTGGTGGGGCCCGGGGCGCACCTGTGGCCGGGGAACCCTCTCGGGGTGGGGGTTCCCCGGAAGCGGGAAGGAGGCATGTCCGGAGACGGCCGCGACGCAGGCCGCCACCAGGGCGCTCGGCGCGGGGCCGCGCACGAGGAGGGCCGGACGCTGCCGGTCGACGGCGGCGAGCGCGTCCACTTCGACGCTCCCCGGCGGATCGATCACCGCCACCGCGGGCGGTGTCCACGGTGGGATCCCGCCCAAGGAGGCGACCGTCGACCGCCTTTCCCGAGGTCCCGTGGACCGTCGCGTCTCCCGGGCGTCGGGCGGGCGGTGTGGCCGGGGCGCGGCGCCGCCGCGTCCCTCCTCCCCTTGGAGCGGGCCCCGTCCTGATCGACGGCCTGCGGCGCAGCGCGCGGCCCGCGAGAGGGCCTGCCGGGCCGCCGGCCCCGACCGATGGCCTCGTCCGGGCGGGGCGACGGTGACGCCCCACCCCGTGCTCGCGCTGTGGGGGCCGCCGGATCGGCGGTCACCTCCCAGGTGATGACGCGCCGACCCGGGCCCCGGTCACCAGGGGAGGAAGCGGCGCAGTCCCGAACGCTTGGCGGTCCGGGCCAGGAGCGGGGCGAGGTAGGTCTCCCAACGTTCCACGATCGTCTCGACGTGGTAGCGCCGGGCCGTCTCCACGGCCGCCGCGCCCATGCGCCGACGCTCCTCCTCGTCCTCGACCAGCCGGAGCATCCCCGCGGCCAGCGCGTCGACGTCCTGGTCGGCCACGAGCAGACCGGTGCGCTCGTGGTCGATCAGCTCCCGGGGGCCGTGGGGGCAGTCGAAGCTGACAACGGGCACCCCGACGGCGAACCCCTCCAGGATCACCATCGACAGCCCCTCCTGCTTGGAACTGCACACGACGATCGACGCCTTGGCGAACTCGGCCGCGGTCTGGGCGGCCCGCCCCATCAACACGACATGGTTGTTGAGCCCGTGCTCGGTGATCGTCGAGCGGATCCGCGCGGCGTCCTGTCCGCTTCCGTAGATCCGCAGCTGCCAGTCGGGGTGCTTCTCGGCGACGGCCGCGAACGCCCGCACCAGCTTGGGGTACTGCTTCACCGGGATGAGGCGTCCCGCCGCGGCGATGATCGGGTTGGTCAGCCGGGAACGGGCGTAGGGCCCCTCGGGCATCGCGTTGGGCATGGTGAACAGCCACGGATCGGACTCGGGACGGCCGAGGAACCGGGCGTAGTCACGGCGGTCGGAGTCGGTGAGGACGGTCAGCCCGTCCAGCCGGACGTGGAGGTCGCGGATGTGGGCGAGCACGTCCTTTGGCTGCTGTCCGAGATTGAGGTGCTCCTGGCCGATCCGCACGTACTTCCCCGTCCCGAACAGCGCGAGCAGGGAGTTCAGGCCGGGGCGGGTGGCGACGACGACGTCGGCGTCGGTGTTCGCGAGATAGTCCCGCAGGGCCCGCTCCGACAGGGCGTTGAACACCGTGTCGCGAGCGGCCTCGTCCGGTGGGACATGCTCGGCCGGCAGCGTCTCCAGCCGTTGGGTCTCGGCGTCCGGCTCGGGGCGCTCCTTCCAGCCCCGGCCGTGGGTGAGGTCGCGCAGCCGCACCTGCGGATCGATCCGGAAGAAGGGCTCGGAGGCTCCCCTGGCCATGCTGACGATCTCGACCTCGTGTCGTCGGATCAGTCCGTTGGCGAGGTTGGTGGTGGCCCGGATCGTGCCGCCCATGCCGTAGACGTTGGCGATCAGGAATGCGATCTTCATGCCGGTGCCTCTGCGGGACTGTTGGCGACGGCGAGGATCGCCAGGTGGTCTTTTACGGTGTAGTAGGGCCGGACGCGTAGGCGGCCGGAGGCCGACTCCACGAGGACCTCCGGATAGCTGAACCGTCCCTTGCGGCCGACGATGTCGTCGTCATGGGTTCCCACGTGCAGGTCCGTGCCGCTGTCGGGGAGGACGAGGGTCAGGTCCCATTCGTTGTGGGGGCGTTCGAGGACGTGGGCGTCGGCCAGCGGCGCCAGGGGGACGGTGACCCCGAACCGGGATCCGTCGACGGTCGCGGGAACGCGGAGTTCTCCGCTCAGCCCTCGTTGGCGGGCGACGAGTTCGGCCGGGCCGCGGAGGGCGGGGCCGTAGGCGAGGATCCCGGCGAGGGTGATCTCGGATTCGGCGACGTCGACCCGTTCGATCCGGGCGTAGGGCCTGGTCTGGCGGACCTGGATGCGCAGCCGCCCGTCGGAGGTCCTCAGGGGCAGGTGGCGCCTGCCCGCGGGGCGGGACAGCGCCCGTGCGACCTCGGCGACGTCGTAGCAGGGGTCCGAGGTGATGATGGGTCTCTTCTTACCGGCTTCGACCCAACGGACGACCCATGTTCCCGGGGGGATCTCCGCCCGGGCCAGATCGGCGTGGGCCGTGCCGTCCTTGATGTCGAGGGGGAGGGGGATCGCCTCGACGACCCCCTTGTTCTTGCCCGTCGGGAGAAGGAGCAGGTGGGCGTCTTCGGCCGTTCGGTCGAGGAGTTCCAGTTCCAGGGCGTCCCCGTCGACGATGCGGCTGACGTCGACGCGCATTGAACCTCCACGTGTCTGTTCGGGGACGTCCGATCGACGCCGCGAATGGCCGGCCCGCGCGTCGACGGAGATTCCCGTCGTGATCTGAGAAACCGCGGCCCGACCGCCAAGAGAGGATATTTCATCAATCGCGGAAACCGGTCTTCCAGGTGGCGGACCACCACCGTGAAGAGGCGACACCGGTGGGACGGGCGTGACGCACCGCCCCAGGGGGTCCGGGCCGATCCCCGCGTTTCTCCCGGCCGGAACGGGCCCGCGGCCGTGCGCCGCCGTCCGACTCCGTGAGACCGCCGAAGGTCCTGGCCTCCTCCGGCCACCGTCCACAGGCCGGAAAAAGCCCTCGAACCGCGTCCGCCGTTCCGCCAGACTGAGGTCGTGTTCCTGACGATCACCACCACGCGCCGCCCGGCCACCGATCTCGGTCTCCTCCTCGGGGCCGACCCCGGCCGGGTGCTCAGGTGGGTTCGCCCCTATGGCAACGTCCACGTCTTCTTCCCCGAGTCCACCCCCGACCGCTGCACGGCCGCCCTGCTGCTCGACGTCGACTCCCCCCGGCCCACCGCGCGCGCGGACGCGGGTCCCGCGCGTCGCTCCGGCCGGCACCCCCACACCGTGTCCTCGCTGCTGGCCACGGCTCTCGGCGACGTCTTCCACGCCGCCCTCGAAGGACGGTGCGCGGACGCGCCGGACCTTGCCAGGGAACGGCTCCCCCTGGTGGTGAGCCTTCCCGCGGTCTCCTGCCACGGGGATCCGACGGAACCACGCAGGCTGTTCGAACCCCTCGGGTGGCGGGCCGAGACGGCTCCGCTGCCCCTCGACCCGGGCCTGCCCGGCTGGGGCGACTCCCACCACGCCTCGCTGACCCTGACAGGAGAGCAACGGCTCGCCGACGCGCTGGGGCACCTACGCCTCCTGCTTCCGGTGCTCGATCCCGTCGAAGGCCATGGGATGACCGACGACCTGGTCGAACCGCTGCTGCGGGCGCAGGCCGGCCGGCTTGCCGCCCACCCCGACCGCGACCTCATCATCGGCCGCTACCTCGACCGGCGTGGGCGGTCGCGTACCGCCATGACGCCCGGGCCGTCCGGGGCGGACCCGGCTGCCACGGGCCTCGCCGCCGGGCTGCGGGCGCTCGCGGTCGTCGCGGCGCTCAGAGCCGAGGGGGCGACCAGCGTGATCGACCTGTGCTGCGGTCAGGGGGAGCTTCTCGGCCGTCTCCTGGCCGACCCCGCCTTCGAACGGGTCGCCGGGACCGACTCCCGCGCGGGCAACGTCGGCACGGCCGCGCGCCTCCTCGGCGTCGACCCCGCCTCCGGCCACGGGCGAGGACGGTTGGAGCTGTTCACGGGCTCCCCGTTCTACCGCGACCCGCGCTTCCTCGGCTACGACGCCGCTGTCCTCAGCGGTGTGGGCCACGTCCTCCCCTCCCGGTTGGCGGCCCTGGAACACGTCGTGTTCGGCCACGCCGCCCCCCGCGTCGTCGTGGTCCTCCCGCAAGGGGGTCCCGGCGATCATCGGAACCCCGTCGCCACGGGTGTCCGCTCCCCCGGACGGGCCACCGGGTGGTTCCGCGACTGGGCCGGCGGCGTGGCCGCACGGCGGGGCTACCGCCTCCGTCTCGCCCCCGCGGGCTTCGAAGGACCGGACACGGCACGGACGGAGATGGGAGTGTTCACCCGATGACCCCCGAACGCGAGCTCGTCGTTCCGGCGAAGGGGCTGGTGGTGCTCGTCGGCGTCTCCGGTTCGGGCAAGTCCACCTTCGCCGCCCGGAACTTCGCCCCCACCCAGGTGGTCGGTTCGGACTCCTGCCGGGGGATGGTCAGCGATGACGAGAACGACCAGAGCGCCACCGCCGACGCCTTCGGACTGCTCCACCACCTCGTCGACACGCGGCTACGCCGTGGCCTGCTCACGGTCGTCGACGCCACCAACGTCGACTCCTCGGCTCGCAAGAGGCTGCTGCGCATCGCCGCCGACAACGACCTCCCGGCTGTCGCGGTCGTCCTCGACCCTCCCGAACAGCTGGTCCGCGACCGTGGCGCCGCGCGCGCCGACCGCGCCCTGCCCGACTCCGCGCTCTCCCGGCAGTACCGGCAGATGCGCAATGGCCTCGAAGGCGAGGGCTTCCACGAGATCCACGTCCTGCGCGATCCTCAGGAGATCGACTCCGTGGTGGTCCGCACGCGGCCCCTGGACAACGACCAGCGCGCTCGCACCGGCCCCTTCGACATCATCGGCGACGTCCACGGGTGCCGCGCCGAACTCGAGGAGCTGCTCACCCGCCTCGGCTACACCCTTGAGCGCGACGGCTCGGGACGGGCGGTCGGAGCGCGCCACGCCGAGGGGCGCACCGCGGTGTTCGTCGGCGACCTCGTCGACCGGGGGCCCGACACCCCCGGCGTGTTGCGGCTGGTCATGGGGATGGTCGAGTCCGGCGACGCCCTGTGCACCCGCGGCAACCACGAGGACAAGCTGCTCAGGGCCCTCAAGGGAGGCAAAGTCAAGGTCGCCCACGGCCTCGCCGCCACCCTGGAGCAGCTCAGCGCCGAGCCCGAGGAGTTCCGCGACCGCGTGCTGTCCTTCTGCGCCGGTCTGGTCGACCACTACATGCTCGACGGCGGTCGGCTCGTCGTCGCGCACGCGGGGCTGAAGGAGGCCTACCACGGGCGTTCGTCGGGACGGGTGCGCGCGTTCGCGCTGTACGGCCAGGTCACGGGCGAGACCGACGAGTACGGTCTGCCGGTGCGCCATCCCTGGGCCGAGGACTACCGCGGCGCCGCGGCCGTCGTCTACGGTCATGTGCCCACCGACCGGGCCCGGTGGGTCAACAACACCATCTGCCTGGACACCGGATGCGTGTTCGGGGGACGCCTGACCGCGCTGCGCTACCCCGAGCGGCGGCTCGTCGACGTCCCCGCCCGGCGCGTCTGGTCTCCACCGGTCCGGCCGCTGGGGGCCGACGACGCCCCGGCGCCCCGCGACCCCGAGCTGCTCGACATCGGTGACGTGCTCGCCGGTCCGGAAACACCGGGGGGCACCCTCGACACCGCGCACGGTCCGGTACGGGTCCCCGCGGGTCACGTCCTGGCGGCCCTGGAGGCGGCCAGCTGGTCCACCGTCGATCCCCGATGGCTGATCTATCTCCCGCCGCCCGCCGTCACCGTGCCGGCCTCACCCGATCCGATGTTCCCCGAACGTCCCGATGAGGCGTTCGACCACTACCGGGAGCAGGGGATCGACGTGGTCATCTGCCAGGAGTCGCGCAAGGGGACACGGGCCGTCGCCATCGTCTGTCGCGATTCCGCGGCCGCCGCCCGCCGTTTCGTCCCTGGTGAGCCCGGCACGGTCTACACCCGCAGGGGCGAGCCCTTCTTCCCCGATCCGGTGGTCGAGGCGGCCGTGCTGGCCGAGCTGCGTGCCGGCATCGAGGCCGCCGGACTGTGGGAGGAGCTCGACACCGACTGGGTCGCGTTGGACGGAGAGTTCCTTCCCTGGTCGCTCCGCGCCGGTGCGGAGATCCGTCATCACGCCTCGGCCGGTGTCGTGGCCCGCGCCACGCTCCCGGCCGCGGCCGAGGCGCTGGCCGCCGCCGCGGCCCGCGGCGTGGACGTCGAGGCGCTGGCCGACCGGGTCCGGCAACGTGCCGCCGCCGTCGAGTCCTACAGTGCCGCCTACCGGCGGCACGTCTGGCCCACCGACGGCACGGCCGGACTGTGCTACGCGCTGTTCGCGGTGCTCGCCGTCGAAGGGAACGCGCTCACCGACCGCGACCACCTGTGGCACATGGGCGTTGTCGAACGGCTGGCCGAACACAGCGGTCGGGTGCGGGCCCCCCGCTACCTCGCCGTCGACCTCGTCGATCCGCGGGCCGTTGCGTCGGCCACGGCGTGGTGGCGGGACCTGGTCACCACGGGAGGCGCGGGCATGGTGGTCAAACCGTTGGCCGGGGCCCTCGCCGAGGGCCGTAAGGGGCTCGTCCAGCCGGGGCTGGAGGTGCGCGGACCCGACGACCTCCTTCTCGACCGCGGCCTCGATCCCTCCCCTCCCGCTCCACCGGGCACAGCGCGCCGGCGCGGTCTGGGGCGCGCGGCGGGGCCGGCCCTGATGGGACATCGGCTGGGGGTGGAGGCCCTGGCCCGGCACGCCGCCGGCGAACCCCTGTGGCGGGTCCACCCGCTCGTGTTCGCGGCCCTCGCTCTACAGTCCCGCTCCGCAGGCCCCGAGCCGTCCTGATGCTTCCGGCGGTGCGGGACCCCACGTCCGAGGTAGGGCACGCACCACCTCACACCGAGGTGCCAGGGACATCGCGGCCACCACTATGACCAGGGAGAATCGACGAGACGAGAAAGGCAGGAGGCGGAATGTCCAACGTGACAGGCCGGGCCGCGACGGTGGTACGCGGAGGCGCGATCGCGCTGACCATGTCGTTGGGGGCGTCCGCCCTCGCCGGGTGTGGGGCGGAACCGGCCGAGATCCACGAGGAGATACGTGACGACTCCTACGCCGACGTCACCAAGCTGCACCTGACCAACAAGAACGGGTCCACCACCATCGTCGGAGCCGACGTCACCGAGGTCCAGGTGATCCGGACCCTCACCCACCGCGGCGACCACCCCCCGACCGAGTCCATCACCGAGGGGAGCGGCGGCCGGCTGGAGATCCGAGGCGAGGGCTGTCCGCACCGCGAAGCGCGGTTCGACCCGCACTGGTGCGAGATCGACTACACGGTGACCGTTCCCTACGGCACCTCCGTCGAGGTGGTCTCCTCGGACGGCGACATCACGCTCGACGACCCGCGTGGCAAGGTCGTCGCCGACGCCTCCGACGGCGATCTGCGGTTGGCCGGCGAGACGGAAGGGGCCGAGATCGTCACCTCGGACGGTGACGTCGACATCGACGTGGTGCGTTCGTCCGAGATCGAGGTCACGTCCCGCGACGGCGACGTCGACGTCACCCTGGACGCCGAATTCTCCCGGCTGGCCGTCTCCACGAACGACGGCAACGTCACCGTCCGCACCCCCGCCGACGGGGGCCCCTATGCGGTCACCGCCACCGGTTCCGACGGCGCGGTCGACATCGGCGTGCCCCACGACCCGGACGCGCGTGCCAGCATCGAGATCGACAGCGCCGACGGGAGTATCACGGTCCAGGGGTCCTGACCGGGGCGGATCTCGACGTGGCCTAGGCTGAAACGGCAACGGACGTCCCCGATCCTGGAGAACGAGGTGAGCCCGTGAACGTCCTGCTCACCGGAGGCGCCGGCTACATCGGCACGCACATCGCGGTGGAGCTCGTGGCCCGCGGACACGATGTCGTCCTCCTCGACGGCCTGTACTCCGCCTCCGCCGAGGCGGTGCGCAGGATCGAGCGGATCACCGGTCGTCCCATCCCCTTCCACGCCGGCGACTGCGCCGACCCCGCGGTGGTGGCCCGGGTGTTCGCCGAGCATCGGATCGACGCGGTGGTGCACTGCGCCGCGTTCAAGGCGGTGGGCGAGTCCACGCAACGGCCGCTGCGTTACTACCGCAACAACCTCGACGCGCTGCTGACCCTGTGCGAGGCCATGGAGGAGCACGGGGTCCGCAGGATGGTGTTCTCCTCCTCGGCGACGGTGTACGGCGACCCCGACACCGTCCCGGTTCCCGAGGACGCCCCGCTGCGGGCCGTCAACCCCTACGGGGCGACCAAGGTGTTCGCCGAGCAGATCCTGGCCGATCTCGCGGCGGCCGACCCCCGATGGCGCGTCGTCTCCCTGCGCTACTTCAATCCCGTCGGCGCGCACGAGAGCGGCCTGATCGGCGAGGACCCGACCGGCGTCCCGAACAACCTCTTCCCCTACATCGCCCAGGTGGCCGCCGGCCGGCGTGACCGGCTCCTGGTGTTCGGGGACGACTACGACACCCCTGACGGCACTGGTGTGCGCGACTACCTGCACGTCGTCGACCTGGCCCAGGGACACGTCGCCGCGCTGGAGCACGTCGACGACCGGCCGGGGGCACGGGCCTACAACCTCGGTTCGGGCGAGGGGGTGTCGGTTCTCGAGGCGATCGCCGCGTTCGAGCGGGCGTCGGGGCGTGACATCCCCTACGAGGTCGTGGACCGCCGCCCGGGCGACATCGCCGCCTGTTACGCCGATCCGGCCGCGGCGGCGCGGGACCTCGGCTGGAAGAGCACACGCACGATCGAGCAGGCGTGCGCGGACGCCTGGCGTTGGCAGTCGGCCAATCCCCGCGGTTACGCGGGCTGATCCGGTCCGCGCCCCGGCGGTGACGCGGCCCCCTGCCCCGGGAGAGGCGGGCCGGCCGTCGCCGGCTCCCGCGTCGTCCGTTCTTCCCGCGCGCCGGATCGTCCGGGGGAGCGCACGTGTTCGGGGCGGATGCCGTACATCATCACCCGGCCCACCACCATTCCCCCCGCGGGGCTGGAGAGCAGTGCGCGCAGCGCCGGAGGGATTCGCGGCCGGCGGTCCAGGGCCCGGCCGATGATCCGCCTCTGCAGGGCCCGCTGGATCGCCTGGGTCGCGGCGGTCGGGAGGAGCCGACGCCGTTGGACGCGGGCGAGCAGGGCGGGATTGAGGGTCCGGGCGAACCGGTCGGGGTCCTCCTGGGCGCGTAGCAGGGGGACGGCCAGCAGGTTGGCCGTCGCCACCGCGTCCTGTACCGCGAGGTTGATGCCGACGCCGCCGATCGGCGACATCGTGTGCGCGGCGTCGCCGATGCACAGCAGGCCGGGCCGGTACCAGTCGGCGAGCCGGTCCAGGCCGACCTCGAGGAAGGCGACGTGTTCCCAGGAGTCGATCTCGGCGACCCGCTCGGCGAGGAAGGGCAGGAGCCGGCGGATGGCCTCCTGGAGTGAGGGGAGGCCCGCCGCTCGTACCGAGTGGTAGGACCCCTTGGGGATGAGGTAGGCGATCTGCCAGTAGGTGCCCCGGTCGATGGCCGCGGCCATGTTCCCCGTGCCGATCCGGCCGAGGAGCCCTGTCGGGTCGGTGGGGGCGCGGGAGACCCGTACCCACAGCACGTCCATCGGGGCGCCGAGGTCCCGCACGGTCAGCCCGGCCGCGACGCGCAGGGTGGAGCGCCGTCCGTCGGCGGCGACGGTGAGCGTGGCCCGCAGTTCGTGTTCGCCGTCGGCGTCGCGATAGCGCACGCCGCGCACGGCGCCGTCCTCGTCGAGGAGACCGATGGCCTCGGAGCGCATGCGCAGGGTGAACTCCGGATGGCGCCGTGCCTCGTCGGCGAGCATGTCGAGGAAATCCCACTGGGGGATCATCGCGACGTGCTGGTAGGCGCCGGGCATCCCTTTCAGGTCGATGCCTATGGCGCCCTGGGGGCCGGCCTGGATGCCGATCCGCCGGATCTTGGAGTGCGGGATGTGTTCCAGCCGTTCGCCCAGGCCGAGTTCGTCCATGAGTTCCAGGGTGGAGGGGTGGACGGTGTCGCCGCGGAAGTCACGCAGGAAGTCGGCGTGCTTCTCCAGGACGACGACCTCGACCCCGGCGCGGGCGAGGAGCAGGCCGAGCACGATGCCGGCGGGCCCGCCGCCGGCGATGGCGCAGGTGGTGGTCTCGTGTCGCGTCATCGCGGCCTCCAGGCGGCTAGCGGAAAATAATTCAACGCCTAATGAAATAAAAGCTCCCCGCGGTCCGGATGTCCATCCCCGAATGGGAAAATCGGCGGCCGGGATGATTCGGTCAGGGGGGCAACGCCTGCCACACGGTGGTTACCGGCGGGTAGTCAATTCGAGACCCCGGGATTAAGCTTCCCGGCATGGGTAACGCCACCAGGAGCCCCGCCGGCTCCGCGGAGACCGCATCCCTCGACCCCGCGCTGGTCACCCGGCTCACCCGGTACGTCCTGAGCACGTCCGGCCGCGCCGCCGCCACCACCGCGCCCTTCACCGGAAAGCCGCTCGCCGAGATCCCCCTCAGCTCCGCCGGCGACGTCGCCACCGCGTTCGAGAGGGCTCGCGCGGCCCAGCGCTCCTGGGCTGCGCGCCCGCCACGCGACCGCGTCGCCCCCTTCCAGCGCTTCCACGACCTCGTGCTGGAACGTCAACGCCAGATCCTCGACATCCTCCAGCTGGAGACCGGCAAAGCCCGCAGGCACGCCTTCGAGGAGACCTACGACGCCGCGGCCGGGACCCTCTACTACGCCCGCCGGGCCCCGCGCATGCTCGCCCGGCGCCGCAGCATCGGCGCGATCCCCGGCGCCACCCGTACCTACATCAACCGTCAGCCCAAGGGCGTCGTCAGCGTCATCACACCGTGGAACTACCCGTTGGCGCTGCCGGTGGCCGACGCGATCCCCGCGCTGCTCGCGGGCAACGCGGTCGTCGCCAAGTTCGACACCCAGACCGCGCTGAGCGCGCTGTGGGCCATCGACCTGCTGACCGAGGCCGGCCTGCCCGAGGACCTGTGGATACCGGTCGTCGGGGACCCCGAGGAGATCGGCGACCCCCTCGTCGACCTCGCCGACTACGTGGCCTTCACCGGGTCCTCGGCCGTCGGCGCGCACATCGCCCAGCGCGCGGCGGCCCGCCTGGTCGGCTGTTCCGCCGAGCTCGGCGGCAAGAACCCGATGATCGTGTGCGAGGACGCCGACCTCGAACGCACCGTCGAGGGGGCGCTGCGCGCCTGCTTCAGCAACGCCGGCCAGCTGTGCATCGCCATGGAACGTCTCTACGTGCACGAGGCCGTCTACGACGACTTCGTCGGGCGGTTCGCCCGCGCCGTGGAGGCCATGACGCTCAACACGGCCCTGGACTACAGCGCCGACATGGGGTCGCTGACCTACCAGCGCCAACTCGACCGGGTCGTCGCCCACGTCGAGGAGGCGCGGGAGAAGGGGGCGCGTGTCGTGGCGGGCGGCCGGGCCCGTCCGGACATCGGACCGTTGTTCTACGAGCCGACGGTCCTGGCCGATGTCGACCCCTCGATGTCGCTGTGCGCGGAGGAGACGTTCGGACCGGTCGTGTCGGTCTACCGCTTCGCAGACGAGAACGAGGCCGTCGAACGGGCCAACGACACCCCCTACGGTCTCAACGCGAGCGTCTGGACCCGCGACGTGGCCCGTGGCCGCCGCCTGGCCGAGCGCCTCCAGGCCGGGACCGTCAACATCAACGAGGGCTACGGCGCCGCTTTCGCCAGCTACGGGGCGCCCATGGGCGGGATGAAGAGGTCGGGGCTGGGGCGCCGCCACGGCGAGGAGGGGCTGCTGCGCTACACCGAGGCCCAGGCCATCGCCAGCCAGCACTACGTCGGTCTGGGAGGGCCGCCGGGAATGAACGGCGAGACGCTCGCCATGCTCATGACGCGAGGTGCCCGGCTGATGATGCGACTGCGCATCCGCTGAACCCGGGGAGCGCCCGCGGACCCGCCTCGCCGGTTCCGCGGGCGCCGCCGTGTTCCCGGTCACCCGTTGTTCCCCGTTGGGCGGTTCCGGCGGGCCGGTCGCCCGCCAAAACCGCCCTCGAACGTGCCGGACCCCTCCCAGGCGACGAAGCGGGACGAAAACATCCGCGTGACAGGCCCTAGACTGGGAACGATCCACATCTACCTGCGGGAAGGGCCGATACGTGTCCGTTGCCGGTGCTGCCGACAGCACGTTCGACACCGTTCTCGTCGTTGACTTCGGCGCGCAGTACGCGCAGCTGATCGCGCGGCGGGTCCGGGAATGCCACGTCTACAGCGAGATCGTCCCCTCGACCATGCCGGTCGAGGAGATGCTCGCCAAGAAACCGAAGGCCATCATCCTGTCGGGCGGGCCTTCCTCGGTCTACGCCGAGGGCGCTCCGCAGGCCGACAGCGCGCTGTTCGAGACGGGCGTGCCCACGTTCGGCATCTGCTACGGCTTCCAGGCCATGGTGCAGTCCCTCGGGGGGGCGGTCGCCAGGACCGGCCACTCGGAGTTCGGGCGGACCCGCCTGGACGTGGTGGGCGACACCGTGCTGTTCAAGGGGCTGCCCGAGCAGCAGTCGGTGTGGATGTCGCACGGTGACTCCGTCGCCGAGGCGCCCGAGGGCTTCCGCGTCATCGGCAGCACCGCCGGCACGCCGGTCGCCGCGATCGAGAACCCCGAGCGCGGCCTCTACGGCGTCCAGTTCCACCCCGAGGTGCTGCACTCCGAGCACGGCCAGGCCGTCCTGCGGCACTTCCTCTACGAGGGGGCGGGCTGCCGTCCGAACTGGACGATGGTCAACATCGTCGAGGAGCAGGTCGAGCGGATCCGCGCCCAGGTCGGCTCCAAGCGCGTCATCTGCGGGCTGAGCGGCGGTGTCGACTCCGCCGTCGCGGCGGCCCTGGTGCAGCGCGCCGTGGGCGATCAGCTCACCTGCGTCTTCGTCGACCACGGGCTGTTGCGCAAGGGCGAGGCCGAGCAGGTCGAGAAGGACTTCGTCGCCGCCACCGGGGTCTCCCTCAAGGTCGTGGACGCCCAGGAGCGGTTCCTCGACGCGCTCGCAGGGGCCACCGACCCCGAGGACAAGCGCAAGATCATCGGCCGCGAGTTCATCCGGGTCTTCGAACAGGCGGCCCGCGAGGTCGTCGCCGAGGCGGGTGAGTCCGACGAGTCGGTGGAGTTCCTGGTCCAGGGCACGCTCTACCCCGACATCGTCGAGTCCGGCGGTGGCACCGGCACGGCCAACATCAAGTCGCACCACAACGTCGGCGGGCTCCCCGACGACCTCCAGTTCCAGCTCGTCGAGCCGCTGCGTGAGCTGTTCAAGGACGAGGTGCGCCGTGTCGGCGAGGAGCTCGGCCTCCCCGCCGAGATGGTGTGGCGCCAGCCCTTCCCCGGCCCCGGCCTGGGCATCCGCATCATCGGTGAGGTCACCCGCGAGCGTCTGGACATCCTGCGCGAGGCCGACGCGATCGCCCGCGAGGAGCTGTCCCGCGCCGGCCTGGACCGCGACATCTGGCAGTGCCCGGTGGTGCTGCTCGCCGACGTCCGCTCCGTCGGCGTCCAGGGCGACGGCCGCACTTACGGTCACCCGGTCGTCCTGCGCCCGGTGACCAGTGAGGACGCGATGACCGCCGACTGGGCCCGGGTTCCCTATGACGTGCTCGCGACGATCTCCAACCGCATCACCAACGAGGTCCGCGAGATCAACCGTGTGACGCTCGACGTCACCAGCAAGCCCCCGGGCACGATCGAGTGGGAGTGATCCCGCCGCGTGACGGCCCCGGTTCCGGCAGGGACCGGGGCCGTCGCATGCCAGGGGTCGGGTCAGTCGGTGCGCAGCAGGTGGATCGATCCGGCGTCCTGCCGCGAGCAGCCTCCCACGTGCTCGTCGAGGCGCCGTTCGAGGTCGCCGGCCGAGCGCAGGGCGCATCCCCAGCCGTCGATCTCGGCGAACAGGCCGCTGCCGCCGCGCTGCTCCAGGGGGGTGGCCACGTACTGGTCGACGATGGAACGGGCCTGGTCGCAGGGGACGGCGGAGGAGGGGGTCAGCACCATCACCTCGCCGTTGGGGCCGAGCCCGTCCACGGTTCCGCAGTAGCCGGTCTCCACCGGGTCCCCGAAGCCGGTGTAGTCGATCTCGTAGGAGTTGTGCGAGGAGGCGTACTCCAGCCGGAGCGGGTGTCCGTCGGCGCCGATCCACAGCTCGAACGGGACATCGTCGCTGGTCGTCTCCAGGTGGGTCCCCTGGTACTCGACCACCTGGAACGTTCCGCTGTAGCGGGTCGCGGGCGTTCCGCCGACCTCCTCGGTGCCGGCGGCGGCGAGGTCGGTCGCCTCGGCCGCGGCGGCCAACGGCGCCATCAGGGCCTCGGGGGTGTGCTCGGTGGTCCCGGGGGACCCGTCGGACTCGGCCCGCCGGTTCCAGGCGTCCATGACGACGGTGTACTCATAGAGCTCTCCGTCGATCCGCTGGAGGGTGACGCCACCGCCGTCCTGGCTGATGGAACTCGTGTAGACGGGGACGGGACCGCTGGTGTAGGCGTGGCGTTCCACGACGGTCCCCAGCGCGATCAGGTCCTCGACGTCCATGGTGCCGCCGCCGGCGAGGGCGGCCTCCTCCGTGGGCCTGCGGGTGACGACGACCTCGAAGCTGTCCGCTTCCAGCGCGAGTTCCCCGGCGTGGCGTACCGTCTGCGCGGGGGTGGAGGGGGAGGGGCTTGGCGTGGTGACGGTGGGCCCCGGGTCGCTGCGCGCCGCCTCCAGGGCGACGTATCCGCCGGCGCCCAGGCCGGTGACGACGACGGCCGCGCCCACGATCGCGGTGATCGTGACCGCGCCGCTGGAGACGGCGGTGGTTCCGGTGGCGGCTCCGGCGACGCCCGCGGCGGCGCCGCCCGCGCTCAGGGCGCCGGCGCCTCCCGCCGCTCCCGCGGCGGACGTCCCGCTGACGGCCGCCGAGGAGGCGGCCCCACCGACCGCGGCACCGCCGGCGAGCGCGGCCCCGCCGAGCACCGGTGCCGCCGCGACCCACAGCGCCGGGTCGTACAGGCGGCCACCGAAGCCCGTCCACCGCTCGCCGAGCAGCGCGCGCAGCCGCTCGACCGGGGGAAGGGCGCGGTGGGGCCGTGCGTCCGCCCCGGTGTCGGCGAGTTCCAGCAGCGCCGCGAACAGTTCTTCGGAGCCGGGGCGTTCGCCGGGGTCCTTGGCCAGGGCGCGTTCGACGAGCGGGCGCACCCCCTCGGGAACGCCCACGATGTCGGGGGGTTCCACGCGGGTGCGCCGGGCGAGTTCACCGCTGTCGCCGCGCCCGAAGGGGAGCCGACCGGTCGCCGCGTAGGCGACGACGGCGCCCCAGGCGAACACGTCGGCCGCGGGGGTGGCCGCGCCACCCGAGTAGCGTTCGGGGCTCATCCAGCCGGGTGAGCCGAACACCGCGCCGGAGGCCGCGGTCGCCTCGGCGAGCGGCTGGGCGATCCCGAAGTCCAGAACCTTCGGTCCGGAGGGGGAGCGGATCACGTTGCCGGGTTCGAGGTCGCAGTGGACGATCCCGGCGCCGTGGATCGCGCACAGCGCTTCGGCGACGCCCGCGGCGAACGCGGTGAGCCTGTCCCCGTCGAGGGGGCCGTTCTCCCGTACGTGCCGGCTCAGCGTCGCGCCGGGTACGAAGTCGGTGGCCACCCAGGGGCGCGGGGCGCCGGGATCGGCGGCGTGGACGCTCGCGGCGCACAGGCCGCCGACCCTGCGCAGGAGCGCGACCTCGCGTTCGAAGCGGGCCCGGAAGTCGGGATCGGCGGCGAGACGTTCGTGGACGACCTTCACCGCGATGCAACGGTCGGTGTGGTCCAGGGCGCCGTAGACCACGCCCATCCCTCCCGCGCCGAGGCGTCCCACCAGCCGGTAGGGGCCGATCGAGGAGGGGGCTCCGGGTTCGAGCGGGGACAGTTCGGGAGGAAGGGGCGGTTGGGGGGAGTCGTCGGCGGCGGGGTGGGGAGGCGGGGAAGGGGGCATGGGGTCCTCGGGTCGGGGCACCGAACACCGGGTGCGTGGGTTCGGAACGAACGTCCCGATGATCGCCGACCCGGCTCCCCTCCCGCACTTGCGCGCCCGCCGAGGGCCGGGACCGGCCATCGTGTTCCCGGCGGGCGCGTGGGAGCCGGGGTGAAGCGGTCAGTCCCGGAGCACGGGGAGCCCGGCCGCCGCCCAGGCGCGGAAGCCCCCGACGAGGTCGGTGGCGCGGCTCAGTCCCAGCTCCCGCAGCGTCGCCGCGGCGAGGCTGGAGGCGTACCCCTCGTTGCAGAACAGGACGATCTGTCGGTCGGCGCGGTCGGCCTCGGCCACGCGGTGCGGGCTCGTGGGGTCCAACCGCCACTCCAAGACGTTGCGGTCGATCACCAGGGCGCCGGGGAGGGCGCCCTCGGCGCGGCGGTTCTCCTCCGGGCGGATGTCCACGAGGAGGGCACCGGCGGAGGCGGCGGCGTGGGCCTCGTGCGGGGTGAGCCGGTCGAGTCCGGCCCTGCTGCGCAGGAGCAGCCGGTCGACCGCGCTCACCGCGCCCTCCTCGGCACCTCGTCGAGGACGGGGGCGCCGGGTTCGGGTTCGTGGGTGAGGACGCTGTGGGTGCGCCGCAGGGCGCCCGCGTCGTCCACCACGTAGTAGGACATGGCGGTCAGCGGGGGCGAGTAGGCGTGCACGCTCACCGCGGGCGTGTCCGCGACGTTGAGGACGTCGTGGACGTGGCCCACGGGGAATCCGGCACTGTGGCCGGCGGTCAGCCTCCGCCCGCGCAGCCCTCCGCCGCGCGGCCCGCTCCGCCACGCCTGCTCGGTCAGGGAGCCGGAGACCACGGTGAGTGCTCCGAGCGAGCCGGCGTGGTCGTGGAGCGAGGTGGACTGATCCCGGGTCCAGGTGATCAGCCAGATGTCGGTGTAGTCGTCACCGCGCAACCGCGTCGACCAGCGTTCCTCGGCGTCGAAACGGAGGTCGTGCAGGCCGGCGCGCACCTCCTCGGCGGTGGCGCGGGTCAGGGCCAGGAGGCGGTCCAGGGACATCGGGGTCGGTCCGCCGGCGCGCGAGGACGGGTGGACGATGGAGCTCATGGGGCCGGACTCCTTCCGGGAACGTCGGTGGGGCCGGGCTCCGGCGTGCCGGGTTGGACGCCCGTGTGGGGTCGTCCGGCCGGCGTGGAGCGGCGGCGATCGGTGCTGACGTGCACGGCGACCACTTAACCATATTTCCTACCAACTAAGTGGGAAGAAGGGGTGCGGCGCGAGCGTTCACCCGGATCCCCTGTTCGGGAAAGGGGTCAGGTGCGACGGTCCCGCGTACGCGAGAGCGCGCGGGCGATGCCCACCAGCCCCAGGCCGACCGCCAGGATCGGAAGCACCCAGATCGCGTCGAAACCCCAGTTCGTCGTGCCCGCGACCACGAACGCGGCCCCCAGGCCGACGAACAGCAGTCCCGCCACGAGAGATCCCCAGTCGGTCCTACGCCGAGACACGACGCACCTCCATATCGCCGATGTGAGACGTGAGATCGATGAGGAGCGTGGGCGGCTCCGCCGGAGCGTCCACGGCCCGGCCCCGTTCCGGCCCAGGATCCAACGTCTCCCGTATCTCCAGCCGGCTTCCCCGCCGGGACTCCCCCTCCACCTCGGCCCACCCCAACCCCAGCGTGGCGCGCACGACGACCCGGGCGTCGTCGGGAACGGCCACCTCCAGGCTGCCGACGCCCACCCGCGCCCGTACCCGCACGTCGCGTCCGGGCTCCAACGGGACCCGGGTCAGGTCGAGTTTCGCCACGCCCGCCGTCAACCGGTACCCCTGCGCGGCCTCCACGGCGTCCCGCGGCCGCCAGGTGACGTCGCCGAACCGCATCGCGGCGACGTCCGCGCTCGTCACCAGCACCAGCAGCAGGGTCAGGACCGTGCCGACCGCCACCAGACCGCGCGGGTCGGCGAACCAGGCCCCGACCAGCAGTGCCAGGCCGACGGCCACGATGACCCCGCCCAGGAAGACCGGCGCGGACGCGGCCCCCACCAGGGCGTCCACCGAGAATCCGCCGGCCAGGCCGAACGCCGTCCCCGCCAGCGCCAGCCCGGTCCACCACACCGGCCACAGCAGCAACAGGCCGCGGCGCCGGGGAGCTCGCCCCTCCTTGCCCGGCGCCTTCCCGCTCTCCCCGTCCTTGCCGCTCTCCTCATCCTTCCTGCCCGCCTCCTCGCGGTCCCCTTCCGGCTCGACCGCGGTCTCCTCCGCGGCGCCACCGGCCAAGACGGCGAGGTCGATCGGTCCGTGCGGCGCGGACGCCCACGGCTGCGCCGGGTTGTAGTAGGCGGGCCGCGGCTCGGGCATCGGAGCCTGGGGCGCGGGTTCCCTGGACTTCAGCCAGTCCGGTAGCTCGCGTAGCGTCCGGCGCAGGTCCACCCCCCGGTTGTGGGCGCTCAGGACGCCGATGATCAACGGAGTCGCCAGCACCAGCGTCCCCCAACTGACCCCTCCGGCGAGACTCAACAGGGTCGCCGCGAGCAGTCCGATGCCCAGCACCGACAGCACCGCGGGGGCGGCCAGACGCCGGTTCAGCAGCTGTTCGGCCATTGCCGGGCCGCCGTGGCCGTCACGCATCATCATCCACGCCGCGAGGTAGAGCCACACCCCCGTCCCACCGGCCAGCGCGGTCATTCCGAAGGCCACGCGCCACACCACGGGATCGACACGTGTGTAGGCCCCCAGCCCCGCGCACACCCCGGTGATCGCGCCGGACGCGTCGTCCTTGCGCAGTTCACGTTCCACGGACGGGGGGGCGGAGGCGTCCGCGGCGGTGGCCCCTCCACGGGGCCACGCTCCCTCATGGCGGGCCGGCTCGTACTCCTCCATGGCACCATGGTCCTCTCACCAGGCGTCGCCTTCCCATCGGGGACCACCCTGACCTCACCCTGAACCGATTCCGGCTGGACCCGGGAGCCCTCCCCGATGTACGGGGTCGCGGGAAGCGGGCATCCTGGAGGGGAACGGTGAGGAAGGCGGACCACACGTGAGCGACACGGCGACGGAGACGCCGCGCCTGTATCGGGGACGCGACGACCGGCTGCTCGCCGGGGTCGGCTCCGGACTGGCCGAGCACCTCGGCATCGACCCGGTCGTCGTCCGGCTCGCGTTGCTCGCCCTCGGGGTCGGTGGCATCGGGGTCGCGCTCTACCTCATGCTCGCCTTCATTCTCCCGGTCCGCCCCGAAGGGCAGGGAGACGACGCGACGGATGCGGAGGAGGGGGAGCGGCCCCGGCGCAAGGGGCGCGATCTCGGTCAGCTTCTCGCCTACATCCTCCTCGCCTGCGGCTTCGGCACACTGCTCATCGTCTTCGGCGGCGTGTTCGACCCGCTGTTGTGGCTCATCGTGTTCGGGACCCTGGGCGCGGCCGTCCTATGGCAGCAGGCCAACCCGGCCCAGCGCGACCAGTGGGTGACCACCACCGGGTTCCGCAGCCGCAAGAGCTGGATGCGCACCGGTCTGGGCGTCCTCCTCGTCGTCACCGGCGTCTTCGGCTTCCTCGCCTTCCAACAGCAGCTCCAGGAGGCCCGCACCGGGCTGACCTTCGCCATCACGATGTTGATCGGGATCGGCCTGATCGTCGCTCCCTGGATCGTCGGCCTGATGCGCGAACGCGACCGTGAGCGCCGTGAGCGCATCCGCAGCCAGGAGCGTGCCGAGCTGGCCGCGCACATCCACGACTCGGTCCTGCACACGCTCACCCTCATCCAGCGGCGCGCCGACGACCCACGCGAGGTGCAGCGCCTGGCCCGCGTCCAGGAGCGGGCCCTGCGAAGCTGGCTCTACCAGCGACCGGCCGACGCCGAGACCACCGTGACGCCCGCGCTGGAACGCGCCGCCGCCGAGGTCGAGGAGGCGCACGGCGTTCCGATCGAAGTCGTCTGCGTCGGCGACTGCCCGATCGACGACGGCCTGCGCGCCGCCCTCCAGGCGGCCCGCGAGGCCATGGTCAACGCCTCCAAGTACGCCGGGGCCGACAGCATCTCGGTCTTCGGAGAGGTGGAGCCGGAGGAGGTGCTGATCTTCGTCCGGGACCGTGGCGCCGGCTTCGACCTCGACGCGATCCCGGAGGACCGGATGGGGGTCCGCGGCTCCATCATCGGTCGGATGCGGCGCCATGGAGGTTCCGCCCGCATCCGGACCGCCCCCGGTGAGGGGACCGAGGTCCAGCTCCGCATGCCACGCGGCCCGGTCGCTCCCGGGGCGTCCGACGGAACGTGACCGGACGGGGACGTCGTTCCTCATCCCCTCGCCCGGTGGGTAGAGTCCAGCGTGTGGGAGACGAGAACACCTTTGCCGGCGGCGCGACCCCGCGCGTCGTGATCGTGGACGACCACCGTCTGTTCCGCAGCGGCGTGCGTGGCGAACTCGGGGACGCGGTCGAGGTCGTCGGTGAGGCCGGCGACGTCGACAGCGCGGTACGGGTCATCACCGAACAGGTCCCTGATCTCGTCCTGCTGGACGTCCACCTGCCCGGTGGCGGTGGGGTCGAGGTGTTGCGCCGTGTGCTGACGCGGCACCCCGAGATCCGCTTCCTCGCGCTGTCGGTGTCCGACGCCGCCGAGGACGTCATCGGCGTGGTGCGCGGCGGGGCCCGTGGCTACGTCACCAAGACCATTTCGGGCAAGGAGCTCGCCGACGCGATCGTGCGGGTGGCCGATGGCGACGCGGTGTTCTCCCCGCGCCTGGCGGGGTTCGTCCTGGACGCCTTCGCCGCGACCGACGCCCCGCCGGTCGATCCCGAACTCGACCGCCTCACCCAACGCGAACGCGAGGTGTTGCGGCTCATCGCGCGCGGCTACGCCTACAAGGAGGTGGCCAGGGAGCTGTTCATCTCGGTCAAGACGGTCGAGACACACGTCTCGTCGGTGCTGCGCAAACTGCAACTGTCCAACCGGCACGAGCTGAGCCGCTGGGCGACCGCGCGCAAACTCGTGTGAGGAACGTCCGGGGACGGCCCCGCTCATGGCCGTGACGCGACGGCCCGCACCGGTTGACGGGCGCCGCCCCGAGACGGCGCCCCCGAGCGTGGCTAGCGCAGGGCGTCCAGCATCCGCTTCATGAACTCCACCGAGTCGACCTCGGTCACCAGGCGCACCGTGGGACGCGTGTCGTCCTGGGCCGGCCTGGGGCGCAGGTCGGCGATGGTCAGGCCACGGGTGTACTCGCCCCTCAGCTCGACCCGGACCGGAACCTCGATCGACTCGGTGGCCAGGGCGGGGTTCACGAGTACGCCGGCCGCCAGCGGATCGTGCATCGCGCAGGCGCGCTCTCCGAACACGTCGCTGTACCAGCCGACGTAGAAGTCGAGGAAACGCGCGGAGGTGCGGGCCCGGTCCCCTTCGAGGGTCGCGAGTTCGTCCAGCCAGACGGCGTCCGCCAGGGTCCGCATCGTCACGTCCAGCGCGACCAGGGTCAGGTCGAACCCGGCGGCCAGCACCACCTCGGCCGCCTCAGGGTCGTTGGCGATGTTGGCCTCGGCCCACGGGGTCACGTTCCCCGGCGCGCGCACCGCCCCGCCCATGACCACGACCCGTCCCACCAGTCGCGGCAGCTCCGGTTCCAGCCCCAGCGCGATGGCCAGGTTCGTCAGGGGACCGACGGCCAGCACGTCGATCTCGCCGGGAGCCGAGCGGGCCAGTCGGACCAGCAGTTCCGCGGCCGACTCCGCGACGGGTTCGGTCTTGGGATCGGGCATCTCCACGTCTCCCAGGCCGTTGCGTCCGTGCACGCTCTCGGCCAGGCTCGGCGGCTGGACGAGCGGGCGTGCGGCGCCCGCCGCGACGGGGACGTCGGTGATGCCGTACAGGTCGATCAGCCGTAGCGTGTTGGTGGTGGTGACGTCCACGGAGTTGTTGCCGTAGACCGTTCCCACGCCGACGATCTCCACGTCCGGCTGCGCGGCCAGGTAGGCGAGCGCCATGGCGTCGTCGATCCCCGGATCGCAGTCGACGAAGACGCGCATGTTTCCCCCATTTGTGATTTTTGTACGGTGATTTCCAGGCTAAAGCCCGGTGCGGTTCGCCGGGGCCGACGTGCCCGCGTGGGCACCCTAGTCTGGTGGGGTGTCCACCGAAGAGCTGCTTCTCGAAGGTCTGAACGAACCCCAGCGCGCCGCCGTGACCCACTCCGGCAGCCCGTTGCTGATCGTCGCCGGCGCGGGCTCGGGGAAGACGAGGGTGCTCACCCACCGCATCGCCTACCTGCTCTCCGCGCGCGGAGCGCGTCCGGGCGAGATCCTCGCGATCACGTTCACCAACAAGGCCGCGGCGGAGATGAGGGAGCGCGTCGAGGCCATCCTCGGGGCGCGCGCCGCCAACACCATGTGGGTGATGACCTTCCACTCGGCATGCGTGCGCATCCTGCGCCGGGAGGCCACGCGCCTCGGCTACCCCAGCAGCTTCACGATCTACGACTCCGCCGACTCCCAGCGGCTCATGCAGCTCGTCTGCCGTGAACTGGACCTCGACCCCAAGCGCTACCCGCCGAAGTCGTTCTCCGCCCAGGTCTCCAACCTCAAGAACGAACTCGTCGACTACGACACCTTCAGCGGACAGGCGCAGACCGAGCAGGAGAAGAAGCTCGCCGAGGCCTACACGCTGTACCAGCGGCGGCTGCACGAGGCCGGCGCGATGGACTTCGACGACCTGATCATGATCACGGTCAACCTGCTCCAGATGTTCCCCGACGTCACGGAGCACTACCGGCGCAGGTTCCGCCACATCCTCGTCGACGAGTACCAGGACACCAACCACGCCCAGTACGCGCTCGTGCGCGAGCTCGTCGGAACCGGGGAGGCCGACGATCCGGTCCCGCCCGCGGAGCTGTGCGTGGTCGGTGACGCCGACCAGTCCATCTACGCCTTCCGTGGCGCGACGATCCGCAACATCCTGGAGTTCGAACGCGACTACCCCGAGGCGCGCACGATCCTGTTGGAGCAGAACTACCGCTCCACCCAGAACATCCTCAGCGCGGCCAACGCGGTCATCGCCCGCAACAGCGAGCGTCGCCCCAAGAACCTGTGGTCCCACCAGGGGGACGGCCCCGCGATCGTCGGTTACGTCGCCGACAACGAGCACGACGAGGCCGCCTTCGTCGTCGGCGAGATCGACCGGCTCACCGACGAGGGCGCGTGCACTCCCGGCGAGGTGGCCGTGTTCTACCGCACCAACGCCCAGTCCCGGGTGTTCGAGGACGTGTTCGTCCGTACCGGCCTGCCGTACAAGATCGTCGGCGGCGTGCGCTTCTACGAGCGCAAGGAGATCCGCGACATCATGGCCTATCTGCGGGTCCTCGCCAACCCCGAGGACACCGTCAGCCTGCGGCGCATCCTCAACGTGCCCAAGCGCGGCATCGGCGACCGGGCCGAAGCCATGATCGAGCTGTTCGCGGCGCGCGAGCGGATCTCCTTCGCCAAGGCCCTGCGCCGTGCCGAGGAGGCTCCGGGGATCGCCACACGGTCGCTGAAGGCGATCCGCGAGTTCGTCGCGCTCCTGGAGGAGCTGGAGGGGCTCGTCCCGGGCGGCACCCCCGCAGAGATCGTCGAGGCGGTCCTGCAACGCACCGGTTACCTCTCCGAACTGGTCAACTCCAAGGACATCCAGGACGAGAGCCGGGTCGAGAACCTGGAGGAGTTCGTCGAGGTCGCCCGGGAGTTCGAGAACACCTTCGCGAGCGCACCCCTCTACGCGGACGATGAGGCCGGGGAGGACGGGCAGGAGCCCGAGGAGACCGCTGTCGGTGAGCCCACCCTCGTGGACTTCCTGGAACAGATCTCCCTGGTGGCCGACGCCGACTCGATCCCCGACGCCGACGAGCACGGGGGAGTCGTCACGCTGATGACCCTGCACTCGGCAAAGGGACTGGAGTTCCCCGTCGTCTTCCTCGCCGGCATGGAGGACGGGGTGTTCCCGCACATGCGCACCCTCGGTGATCGAACGGCGCTGGAGGAGGAGCGCAGGCTCGCCTACGTCGGTATCACCCGTGCCCAACAGCGGCTCTACCTGAGTCGGTCCGCGGTGCGCAGCGCCTGGGGGACGCCCGCCTACAACCCGCCGTCGCGCTTCCTGGACGAGATCCCCGGTGATCTGGTCACGTGGCGCCGCGCGGAGTCCTCCATCGGGCGTTCCCCCGCGCGTCCGCGCACACCACAGCCGGCACGCCGCCCGGCCCGCGCCGAGGCGCCCACGCTCAGCCCGGGCGACAAGGTCACCCACGACTCCTTTGGGATGGGGACGGTGCTCCTCGTCGACGGTGCCGGAGATCGGACCAAGGCGCGCATCGACTTCGGAGCGGACATCGGGGAGAAGGACTTCCTGGTGAAGTACGCGCCGATCGAGAAGCTGTAGCGGCAGCCGCCGTCTGACCGCCTACCAGGGGCGGAAGCAGCGGATGGAGTCTGTAGACGCCAGGTTGGGGGTGAATCGTCCCCAACCTGACGTTGTTCCCGATTCGCAAAGCCCCCAAACCTCCGCTAGAGTCATCGACGTCGCCGGGAACGACCGGAAGCCGACCGAAAGGCCGGGCCGGAGAGACGGTGGCGACATCCAGGAGACCGCACGAGGCACTGCCGAGAGCGAGTATCCTGGAGGAACCGAGCAGGACGGTGTGGGTGACCACGCTCTGCGAGGTTCACCCCGCTCCGCCGGGCGGACCCGAGCACTCGGGAAGCGCGGTAGAGTGGGATCACTCCGGAAGAGACGCCAGAGCTTGACAGGCTGACAAGACGGAGTAGGATAGAAGGGTTGGCTCGGAGGAAGTTTCTGGTAAGCTTCCAGAGAGTGAACGCTTCGAGATAATTCAGCGGAAGCACCGCCTCTGCGGAAGAGCGTCGGACGAGGGTTCGGGCTTGTAGGCGAGGATGCGGTTGTTTTTTGAGAACTCAACAGCGCGTGTTCGATTTTCTTTAAGCCAAGTTTGTTTTGGCCC
>NZ_BAAGVM010000009.1:0-261910 GCF_054780875.1 Marinactinospora endophytica
GGTCCACCCCGCCCACGCGCACCACACCCTCCACCGGGTCGTACAACCGGGTCACCAGATGCGTCAACGTGGTCTTCCCCGCCCCCGACGGCCCCACCAACGCCACCATCTCCCCCGGCGCCGCCGAAAACGACACGTCATCGAGCACCAGCGGCGTCGCCCCGTCGGCCTCCTCCTTCCCCGATGTCCGCGACACCGACTCCAGGGAGGCCAACGACACCTCCGCCGACCGGGGATAGCGGAAAAAGACGTGGTCGAACTCCACGTCCAGCGGGCCTTCGGGCAGGGGGCGCGCGTCGGGACGGTCGGTGATCGCCGGGCGCAGGTCCAAGACCTCGAACACCCGGTCGAAGCTGACCAGCGCGGTCATCACGTCGACGTGGACGTTGGACAGCGCCGTCAACGGCCCGTACAGGCGGGTCAGCAGGGTGGCCAACGCGACCAGCGTGCCCAGCTCCAGGATGTCGCCGATGGCGAGCAGGCCGCCGACACCGTAGACGACCGCCGTGGCCAGGGCCGCCATGAACGTCAACCCGGTGAAGAAGATCCTGCTGTACATCGCCGAGGTGACACCGATGTCGCGCACCCGCGCGGCGCGGACCGCGAAGCGCTCCGCCTCCTCCTCCGGGCGCCCGTAGAGCTTGACCAGCATCGCGCCGCCCACGTTGAACCGCTCGGTCATGACCGAGCTCATCTCCGCGTCCAGCCGCATCCGCTCGCGGGTGATCCCCGCGAGACGGCGGCCGAACGCCTTGGCCGGAACGATGAACAGAGGGACCAGGACGAGGACGATCAGGGTGATCCGCCACGACAGCGCCAGCATGGTGGCCAGGACCAGGACCAGGCTCACGACGTTGGAGACCACCGACGACAGCGTCGTGGTGAGCGCTCGCTGGGCGCCGATCACGTCGGTGTTGAGCCGGCTGATCAGCGAACCCGTCTGGGTGCGGGTGAAGAACGCCAGGGGCATGCGCTGCACGTGCGCGAACACCTGGGTGCGCAGCCCGTAGATGAGCCCCTCGCCGATCCGCGCCGACAGCCAGCGTTGCGCCAGGGTCAGCACCGCCTCCACCAGGGCCAGGCCGGCCAGGGCCAGCGCCAACCCGACCACGAGGTCGGCGTCACCGGGGATGACGCCCTGGTCGATGAGCGCCTTCATCACCAGCGGCGTGGCGACGACGATGCCGCCGCCCAGGGCGGTCAACACGAGGAAGGCCACCAGCGCGGGCAGGTGGGGGCGCGCGTAGCGCGCGATGCGGCGGATCGTCCCCGGCCGCAGCCGCTCCTTTGTCACATCGCGGTCGCGGGAGAAGCTGCGGAAGGTGCTCCACGTGGCGCTGCTGCCCTGCATAGGCGCGTCTCCCCGGGGCGAGGCGGTCGGCCGACATGATCGTCAACACGCCCCTCCCCCACGCTCTTCCCCCGCCACGCCGCGCCGCCCCGGGTTTCCCCCTCCCCGGCGGGGGAAGGGCGCCAGGACAGGAGGTGGCACATGAACACACCAGACGAACGGAGCAGGGTCGGCAAGCCGGACGACCGGGGCAAGCTCGGTAACGAGCCCGAGGGCGGGAAGCTGGTCAAGCACTCCTCCCACCGTGGCCGCTGGCGCTCCTGGATCATGGTGGGCGTGATGACGGCGGGCTTCGTGCTGGCCGGTGTCGCGCTGACCCTGGGGCCCACGTGGTGGATGTTCTGGGCGGGAACCGCGCTGTTCGTCGTGGGAGGCGTGGTGGCCTACCTGCTGGGCATCCAAAACGACGTGGTGCTGGACGAGCCGAGCTGGCGGAACCCTCCCCGCGAGGACCGCGAGAACCGGGGCTACCCGAAGGAAGTGAGCTGAGCCGCGTTCTCCGCCCGGACCGCGACGGTCCGCGGCGAACGCGACGATGGCCGCGCCCCCATCGGGGACGCGGCCATCGTCGTCTCAGCGATCAGGCGCGCGAGGCGCCCGGGTGGCGGCGGTCGCCGCCACGGTAGGGCTTGCGACCGCCACGACGGTCGTCGCCGCGCCAGGCCGGCCGATCGTCGCGGGGCCGGTCCTCGCCACGCCAGTTCGGGCGGTCCTCACGCCGCGGACGGTCGTCGCGGAAGGGACGGTCGTCACGGAAAGGACGGTCGTCGCGCCGCGGACGGTCGTCACGGAACCGGTCCTCGCGGAAGGGACGGCGTCCCTGGTGGCCGTGCGACTCACGGCGCTCACCGCCGAAGTCGCGGCGCTCACCGCCGAAGTCGCGGCGCTCGCCACCGAAGTCGCGGTCGCGTCCGCCGCCCTCCCTGCGGTCACCGTAGGGACGGCGCTCACCGCGCGGGCGACCGCCGTAGCCGCCACCGTTGCGGCGCGGCCCGCCACGACGGCCCCGGGCGCCACGGCGCTCCGGCTCCGGCGGCTCGATCCACGGCTCCCAGGAGGGCTCGCGGGCCCCGGTGACCTCGGTGAGCAGCTCGTCACCCGGGTTGACCAGGTGCTGCTTGGCGTCCACCCCGGCGTCCATGAGCAGACGGCGGGCCTGGCGGCGCTGGTTGGGCGCGACGAGGGACACCACTCGGCCGGACTCGCCGGCGCGGGCGGTCCGACCACCGCGGTGCAGGTAGTCCTTGTGCGCGGTGGGCAGGTCGACGTTAACCACCAGGTCGATGCCGTCGACGTGGATGCCCCGGGCCGCGACGTCGGTGGCGACGAGGGCGCGGATGCGGCCCTCGCGGAACTTGGCCAGGGTCTTGGTGCGGACGCTCTGCGTCTTGCCCCCGTGCAGGGAGGCGGCCGGGACGCCCGCGTTGACCAGCTGCTCGCTGATGGTGTCGGCCCGGTGCTTGCTGCGCACGAACAGGATGGTGCGGCCCTCGCGCGCGGCGATCTGGGTCACGATCATGTTCTTGTCGCGGGGCAGCACCTTGAGGAGGTGGTGCTCCATGGTCGTGACCTGCGAGACCGGCGGGTCGACCGAGTGGGTCTTGGGGTCGTTCATGTAGCGGCGGACCAGCTTGTCGACGTCCCCGTCGAGGGTCGCGGAGAACAGCAGCGTCTGACCGCCGGGGCGCACCTGGTCGAGCAGCTCGCTGACCTGGGGCATGAAGCCCATGTCGCACATCTGGTCGGCCTCGTCCAGCACCGAGATCTCCACGTCGGAGAGCTCGCAGGCGCCCTGCTCGATCAGGTCGCTGAGCCGGCCGGGCGTGGCGACGAGAACCTCGACACCGCGGCGCAGCTCGTTGATCTGACGGGTGTAGGAGCTGCCGCCGACGACGTCGCCGACGCGGACGCCGAGCGTGTGGGCGTAGGGCTCCAGCGCGTCGCGCACCTGGTGGGCGAGCTCACGGGTGGGGACGAGCACCAGGGCGCGCGGGCGGCGCGACGCCGCCCGCTCCTCGGCGGCGCGGACAAGGACCGGCAGGCCGAAGGCCAGGGTCTTTCCCGAACCGGTGCGGCCACAGCCGAGGACGTCACGGCCGGCGAGCGCGTCGGGGATCGTGGCGGCCTGGATCGGGAACGGGGTGGTCAGCCCGTTCTGCGTCAGTTTCGTGACGACCTTCTCAGGAAGACCGAGATCGCCAAAAACCGGGCATACGGCAGTATCCGTCAAGTGACGTAAACCTTCCTCATCGATCGGCGGCGTTTCGAGGAAGGCTCCGTGGTCACAGCGGAAACCGCGAAGAAATCACACAAACGCGCCGGATAATGCGACTCGGGGGGTAGCTAAGACGTCCCCCTGCGCTGGGCGGCCCGGCGCGCCGGATGCGCGCAGCACGAATTGACCGCCTCCAAGAGCGTACTAGACATCCGATCAGAACGGGTAAGCGATGGCCGATATTCCCCGCTCCCCCGGGGGAGAAACGCCGTGATCCCGCACACACCGGCGGGGCCGCCACCTCTGCGCGCCCTGCCCGCCGTCGAGCGCGGGCAGGGCGCGAGACGCTAGCCCGCCGCGCGGGCCAACGCGGTGAGACGGTCGATCTGGGCGGCCCGCTCGGCCGCCGCCTGCTCTTCGAGGCCGGCCTCCGTGGCCCCCAGGAGCAGGGCCTTGGTGGCGGTGGCCGCCTCGGCGGGGACCGCCAGCAGCGCGGCCGTCAGGTCGGCGACCGCCGCCTCCAGCTCGTCCCCGGGGACGACGAGCTCGGCGAGGCGCAGCTCACGGGCCTCGGCCGCGGAGACGGTGCGCGCGGTCAGGCACAGTTCGATGGCGCGGTTCACCCCGACCAGATCCACCAGGGGCTTGGTCCCGGTGAGGTCGGGCACCAGCCCGAGGGCGGGCTCCTTCATGCACAGCCGCGCGTCATCGGCCAGGACACGCAGGTCACAGGCGAGGGCGAGCTGGAAACCGGCACCGATCGCATGGCCGCGCACCGCGGCGACGGAGACGATGTCGGGGCGGCGCAGCCACAGGTAGCCCGCCTGGTAGGAGGCGATGAGCGCGTCGATCTCGGAGCGGTCGCCGTCACCCGCGGCGATCCCGGCCATGAGCGAGGTCTC
This sequence comes from Marinactinospora endophytica, assembly GCF_054780875.1. NCBI lineage: Bacteria > Bacillati > Actinomycetota > Actinomycetes > Streptosporangiales > Nocardiopsidaceae > Marinactinospora > Marinactinospora endophytica. The sequence goes on from NZ_BAAGVM010000009.1 coordinate 4,469, forward strand.
GCCGGGGACGCCCTCGGGAGAGAACATCGCGAGGTCGATCCCCGAGGAGAAAGACGACCCATCTCCGCTTATGACAACAATACGGACAGATTCGGGCAGACCATGGCCAATATGGGCCAGAGTCGTCCAGGTCCGTCCGGTCATGGCGTTACGCCGTTCAGGACGCGCCAGCGTGACCTTCGCGACCGCCCCCTGGATCTCCAGCCGTAGCCCCGCGGCCGTCAGCTCCTCGGCTGACGGCAGTGCCGCCTCCACCTCGCACACCTCCGCACACCGGCCCCTACCACCGAGCCGGATTCGGTCGACTTGACCGCCTCACCGTAGCCTTTCGGCAATCGCCTGCCATGACCGGGGGGCGAGTCCGGCGGTGAATACGGACGGCACCCTGCTCACGGCGGCACGGGGCGGTCCGGCGGCCGCGCGAGAGCGGCGACGCGCGGAACGGCCTCAGGAGGTGCTACGCCGCGTGGCTCCGCCACGGCCGCGCAGGCTCACTCCGGCCTCGGTGAGCAGACGGTGCACGAAACCATAGGAACGTCCCGTTGCGGCGGCCAGGGAACGGATGCTCTCGCCCTCGTCATAGCGCTTCTTCAGCTCGGCTGCGAGCTGGGAGCGCTCCGTTCCCGTCACGCGGGTGCCCTTTCTCAGGGTCTCGGCCACGTGTACCTCCTGTGCTCTCGGTCGACCGCAGCGACATTGCTGCCCATGATCAGCCATGGCATGCCGGCTGGCTACCCACCGGGAGGGGAAAAGAAGGCGTGTCGAACCGAAGACGAGGTTTCGGACAGTACCTATATCGGGGCCGGGTGGCTCTCCGAGCGGCCCGCCGCGCGGTCACGGCGGGCCGCGAACTCAGGCCAGCGCGATGAGATCGGTGAAGTCGGCGTTCCAGACGTCCTCGACACCATCGGGGAGCAGGATCACCCTCTCGGGCTGGAGCGCGTCGACCGCGCCCTCGTCGTGGGTGACCAGCACGATGGCGCCCTTGTAGTTGCGCAGGGCGCTGAGGATCTCCTCGCGGCTCGCGGGGTCGAGGTTGTTGGTCGGCTCGTCCAGCAGCAGCACGTTGGCGCTGGAGACCACGAGCGTGGCCAAGGCCAGACGGGTCTTCTCGCCACCCGACAGCACCCCGGCCGGCTTGGCCACGTCGTCGCCGGTGAACAGGAAGGACCCCAGGGTGCGGCGGGCCTCGACCTCCGGCAGGTCCGGCGCCGCGCTCATCATGTTCTCCAGCACCGAACGTTCGGTGTCGAGCGTCTCGTGCTCCTGGGCGTAGTAGCCCAGCCGCAGCCCGTGGCCGTGCACCACCCGACCGGTGTCGGGCTTCTCGACCCCCGCCAGGAGGCGCAGCAGGGTCGTCTTGCCGGCGCCGTTGAGCCCGAGGATGACGACGCGGCTGCCCCGGTCGATCGCGAGGTCCACGCCGGAGAAGATCTCCAACGACCCGTAGGACTTCGACAATCCCTCGGCCATCAAGGGCGTGCGACCGCTCGGCGCGGGATCGGGGAAGCGCAGCTTGGCCACCCGGTCCACCTGGCGCTGCCCGGCGACCGAGGACAGGATGCGCTCGGCCCGGTGCTCCATCTGCTGGGCGGCCTTGGCCTTGGTGGCCTTGGCCCGGAACCGGTCGGCCTGCTTCTGCAACGCCGACGCCTGCTTCTCGGCGTTGGCCTGCTCCCGGCGCCGACGCCGCTCATCGGCCTCGCGCTGGACCTGGTAGGCCTTCCAGCCCATGTTGTAGATGTCGATGACGCAGCGGTTGGCGTCGAGGTAGAAGACCTTGTTGACGACGTGCTCGACAAGCTCGACGTCGTGGCTGATGACGATCAGACCGCCCTGGTGGGACTTGAGGAAGTCCCGCAGCCACACGATCGAGTCGCCGTCGAGGTGGTTGGTGGGCTCGTCGAGCAGGAGGGTGTCGGCGTTGCTGAAGAGGATGCGGGCCAGCTCGACCCGGCGGCGCTGACCACCCGAGAGCGTGTGCAGCGGCTGCGAGAGGATCCGGTTGGGCAGCCCCAGGCTGGAGGCGATGGAGGCGGCCTCGGCCTCGGCCGCGTATCCCCCCAGCACGTGCAGGCGCTCCTCGGCCCGGGCGTAGGCCCGCACCCCCTGGTCCCGGATCTTGGGGACGTCGCTGCTCATCTTCTCTTCGGCGACGCGCATGCGGCGCAACACCTCGTCGATGCCGCGCGCGGCGAGAATCCGGTCGCGGGCGATCACGTCGAGATCGCCAGTGCGCGGGTCCTGCGGCAGGTAGCCGACAGTCCCCTTCGTGGTGACCTGTCCGTTGGCGGGCAGACCTGCGCCGGCCAGGACCTTGGTCAAGGTGGTCTTGCCCGCCCCGTTGCGGCCGACGAGGCCGATGCGGTCGCCGGCGGCGACGCGGAAGGAGGTGGGCTCCAGCAGGAGGCGGGATCCGACACGGATCTCCAGGTCGGAGGCGATGAGCATCAGGCTATGACTTCCTTGCGAGGGCATGCGTGGGGACGGTCGGGAACGGCTCCGCAGCGACGCCCGCGACGGCGGGCGGCGCGGAGGCATCGGGGTGGTCAGTCCGGAATCACACGCACGCCCCCAGCCTAGCCTCCGGTGGGGGCCGCCGCGTCCGCTCTGCTGGTTGCCCGTCCGCGCGGGAGGAGGGACCGCCTCCCGCGCGGACGCGCGGAACAACAGGGGACGCGGGTCAGGCCGTGCCGCCCTCCTGCGGGGCGACCGGCGCGGCGGGAGACGGCGGGGCCGGCTCGGGCCCGGGCGGGGCCGTGGCGACGATCCCGCCGGTGGCGATCCGACGCGCCTCGGCGGCCTCGCGCTCGGCGGCGGCGAACGGGCGGTTGCGCAGCAGGGCGGCGATGACCGCGGCCACCGGGGTGGCCAGGAAGGCCCCGGCGATCCCACCGACGATGGAGCCCACCGCGATGGCCAGCAGCACGATCGCCGAAGGAAGCTCCAGCGCCTTCCCGTAGATCCGCGGCGCGAAGATGTGGCTCTCCAGTTGCTGCACCAGCACGGTGGCGCCGATCACGACGAGCGCGATCACCCACCCCGCGTCGATGAAGGCCACCAGCGCGGCGATCAGACCGGTGAGGAAGGCCCCCACCACCGGGAGGAAGGCGCCGATGAACGTCAGCACGATGAGGGGGATCGCGAGCTGGATGTCGATGAGGAAGACGAGGAAGAGCCCGATGCCCACCGCGTCGATGAACCCGACGATCGCCACGCCGCGGACATAGCGCCCCATCACCCCGTAGGTGACCCGCCCCCCGACGCGCAGGGCGCGGCGGGACTGCTGCGGGAACAGTTCGCACACCCACTCCATGAGCCTGTCACCGGAGTGGACGAAGTAGACGGTGAGGACCAGGGTGAGCACCAGCCCGATGAGGACCTCGCCGACGGCGACGGCACCGGCCCAGGCGCCGCTGACCAACTGGGCGCTGTTGCGCTGGAGCTCGGCTTGGGCGCTGCGCACCAGCTGGTTGACCACCTGCTCGTCCAGCCCCAGCGAGGCGGCGAGCCGCTGGAGGGTGGCCACCGCCTGGTTGAGGCTGTCGAGGAGGCCGCCGACACCGTTGATCGCCGGCTGCACGATGAGGGTGACCACCCCGCCGAACACGATCATGGCGCCCAGGAAGGTGATCGTCGTCGAGGGGCCACGGCCCAGACCCCGCCGGCGCAGCCATTTGGCGGCCGGCATGAGCAGCGCGGTCAGGAAGACGGCGAGCACGATGGGCAGCGTGACGACCCGGGTGTAGGTGGCCGCCCACAGCAGCAGGGCCGCGACGACGCCGACGACCAGTATCCGCCAGGACGTGTCGCTGACCCGGCGCAGCAGGTCGTCCTCCTCCATCTCCCCGGGTTCGGGCGGCGGGACCTGTTCCGTCACCACCGGCCCGGTTTCGCGGACGGGCTCCGTCCTCTTGCGCCACATCCACCGCTGTCCCGGTCGGAACACCCTCAACTCCGGCCCCTCTACTCCGTTTCCTGACCAACCGCCGTCTCATCCCCGCACCGGTGGTCGTGTCCAACGTCGCTCAGCAAAGGCGGCGGTCGACGCCGTACCGGGCGGGAAGGGAAGTCTAGAACTGCCAGACGGAGCGGCGTTCGCCGCTGGCAACGATCTCATTGCCGAACGGGGCCAGTGCCACTGGGATCATCTTCAGGGAGGCCCAGGCCATGGGAATGCCGATGATCGTGATCGCCAGGCCGAACGCGGTGACGATGTGTCCCAGGACCAGCCACCATCCGGCGACGATCACCCAGATGACGTTGGCGACCGTGCTGCCGGTTCCCGCGCCGGGGCGGCGGACGAGCTCGCGCCCGAAGGGCCACAGCGCGTAGTTGGCCATGCGGAACGAGGCGACGCCGAACGGGATCGTGACGATCAGGATGCAGCAGATGAGACCCGCGAAGGCGTATCCCACGGCCAGCCAGAACCCGGCGACGAACAACCAGATGACGTTGAGGACGAAACGCAGCAGGGCCATTTCCCCCACCCTTCCCTGTACTCGCGTGTGAGGTTCGCGGGCGGTACGCCCCTCGCGCGCATGTCGTCGTTGTGCCGTTGTCCGCCCCCGGGTGGACCGCGGGGGCTTGCGCCCGCCCTCGCCTCCACCTAGTACGACGGGGCGTGGGCGGGCGTCGTTCCCGTGCGCGCCCCCGAACTCGTCCCTTAGGGGGTGGTGAGGGCAACGCGCCGGGCCGCCGAGGGGCAACAACGGACCAAAAATCCCGCCCCCTTCGGTGTGGCGTCTCGCCGGTCAGGGGAGGCCCTGTCCCGTGGACAAGACGCGAGAACCACACCTGCCCGTTTCGGCCGGAACCCCCGTCACCCCCACCCCGTCCGCCCCTCCCTTCCCGCCCGCGGAGGCCAGGGGGGCACGCGACTCCGTCGACGTCGCGGCGCTGGAGGAACTCCTCCGCCGGGTGCGCCGGGGTCCCCGCACCGCGCCGGCGGACCGCCGGCCCGCCCCCGTCCGCGAGGAGACCACTCCCTCGGCGGGTTAGGGTCGCGCGGCGGGGAGAGGTGTCATGGGAGAGGGCGGACGCCGAGGCGTCCGCCGGACACCTTCCATCCATCGACCGGACCGAGGAACCGACCGTGCGTATCACCAAACTGGGGCACTCCTGCGTACGCCTGGAACGCGACGGGGCGACGCTCGTCATCGACCCGGGCACGTTCAGCGAGCCGGACGCGGCGGCGGGCGCCGACGCGATCGCCATCACCCACGAACACCCCGACCACTTCGATCCCGATCGTCTGTACGCGGCCGCCACCGACAATCCGGAACTGGAGATCTACGCCCACCCCTCCGTGGCGGCGCGGCTCTCGGAGTTGACGGAGCGGGGCGTGCGGGTCCACGAGGTGGTCCATGGCGACACCCCGCGCATGGCCGGCTTCGACGTCCACGTCTACGGGGAGCGGCACGCGGTGATCCATCCCGACATTCCGGTCGTGGCGAACGTGGGGTTCCGGATCGAGGCCCCCGGTGGCGCGCTGTTCCACCCCGGGGACGCGCTGACCGTGCCGGAGGATCCGGTCGCCCTGCTCCTCCTCCCGTTGCACGCGCCGTGGATGAAGGTCGGCGAGCTGATCGACTACGCGCGCGAGGTGGCGCCGCAGCGGGCCGTCGCGATCCATGACGGCCTGCTCAACGAGGTGGGGGCGGGGGTCTACGCCAAGAACCTGGCGCTGACCGAGGTGGCGGGGGGCAACTACGAGCGCCTGACCCCGGGAGAGAGCCGCGAACTTTAGCAGCTCGTCGCCGCCGGGCCGAGGGGAACCGCACATCTCCTGGACCGGCGGCGCTACCGGGCTGGTGTGACCCGGCTATCAACCCGAACCTCTGGCCAGAGACCAAAAACAGACATACGATGTCCCATATCCGGCGCCCGCGTCGGTACTTGCGATTCCGTGGCAAACCGGGACAGATGGCCACACATCCACCGGTTCAAACCGGTTTTCGGTAACGGTTGAGCGAGTAATTTCCCCACCCCCCGTGCGCGATCGGGAGTGGGGATGGCATGATTACGTACCGGCCGGCAGGGAGAGCGTTTCTGCCTCCGCGGCCTATCGCGTGAGCGCCCGCCGGCTTCGGCGGATCTGCGCCGCCGTGGTCTCCACCACACCGGGAACACCGAAGCACGGCATGACGTTTCGTCATGCTGGGCGTCTCACGCTGCATGACCAGTTTTGTGACTCAGCTTCTGACAGCTTACTAGCGATTTCAGTAGAGGTGGTTCAACCATGTCTCAGGTACGCCGGCAGGCCACGCTGCGCCCCCGCCCGAGCTGGGGGTGGCAGGATGCCGCCGCGTGCCGGGGCGAGGACCTTGTGCTCTTCTTCGGCCCGGACGGCGAGCGCCAGCCCGAGCGGGAGATCCGTGAGCGCAAGGCCAAGGAGATCTGTGCTCAGTGCCCTGTTCGTACCGAATGTCTCGACTACGCGATCTCGCGTCCCGAGAAGTACGGCACGTGGGGCGGCCTGAACGAAGACGAGCGCGCTTCTGAGCGCCGTCGCCGCATGCGCCGCGCCAACGCAGCCTGATCCCGACGCCCGCCCCGGGCGAATCGCGGCGGTGACGGTGCGCGTCCTCACGACGCCCCGTGTCCCGCCCCCTCCGTGCGACCCCGTCATCCGCGTGTTCCGTCGCACGGCACGGGACCTCCGGACCCCTCCGGCGGTTCCCCGCCTTCACGGCTTCCCCTGGCCGGCCGTTTCGGCCGTCCCGCGCGATTCCCGCGTTCTTCCCGTGGCGCCTCGGCCCCGTGCCGGGGCGCCACGGCGTTTCCCACCCCGGCCTCACAGGTGCCGACCGAACCACTCCACCGCGGAGTCCGCGGCCCGTTGCCAATCCTCGGGGCCGCTGAGCAGCTGCTCAGCGCCGGCGACCACCCGCAGTTCCCGGGGACCGGCGAGCCGGCCCATCGCCCATTCGGCGATCTCCCGGACGAAGGAGTCCTCCCCCTCGGCCAGCGCGAGGACCGGGACCCGCACCCGCGTCAGCGCGTCCTCGGCCATGTCGATACGGCCGTCGCGGGCCAGGACCGCTCCGACGTCGTCGGGCAGCTCCGCGGCCGCCACCAGGGCCGCCGCCGCACCGGAGCCCGACCCGACGAGCCCCACCGGCCGGTCGGCGGCATCGGTCGACCTGCGCAGCCAGCGCACCGCCGCCGCCAACCGCTCTCCCAACCGGCGCGTGTCGACCCCGCTGGCCCCCGTCTCCTCCTCCCGTCGCCACTCCTGGGAGGTGAGCAGGTCCAACAGCAGCGTGGCATACCCCGCCCGGCGCAGCGCCGCGGCGACCGTGCGATGCCGCGGATCGTGGCGGCCGTGCCCCAGGGCGAAGACCACCGTGCCGTGCACGACCGAGGGCACCGCCAGGTCCCCGTCGAGGTGCTCCTCCCCCGCCCGGATGCGGACCGCGCGCTCGGAGTCGTTCTCGGCGCTCTGGTCGCGCAGCTCCGCCAGCAACGTGGTCACGTGCTCGTCGGAGAGCTGGCGGAAATCCCGGTACCACTCCCCCACCGCGCGGAAGTTCGCCGGGGCGGTGAGGACCACGAGCTGGTCGACCTCTGGACGCAGCGCCTCGACCGCCGTGCCCGAGGCCACCGGAACGGCGAGCACCAACCTGGCCGGGCGCGCGCGGCGCACCATGCGTAGCGCGGCGCGCGCCGTCCCGCCGGTGGCCACCCCGTCATCGACGACGATGACGTCACGTCCGGCAAGGCGCGGCGCCGACCGCGTCCCCCGGTAGACCTCCAGCCTGCGGGCGAGTTCGGCCCGCTCCGCCGCCACCGTCTCGGCCAGGCGCTCGCGCGAGACCCCCAGCCTGGCCAGCATGGAGTCGTCGAAACAGACATGGCCGTCCTCGGCCAGCGCGCCGACGCCCAGTTCGGCGTGGCCCGGAAGCCCGATCTTGCGCACGACCAGGACGTCCAAGGGGGCGCGTAGCCGGCGGGCGAGCTCCGCGCCCACGGGCACGCCCCCGCGAGGCAGGGCCACCACGATCGGGTCGGTGACCGCGAAGGCACGCACCCGTTCGGCGAGCCGGCGCCCGGCCTCGGCTCGATCGGCGAAGGGAAGCGAAACGGGAAGCGGACTCACGGCGACCTACCGCTTGACTCGGCAGTGAAGAGTGCCTACCGGCATACCCCCTCGTTCCACCGCCGCAACCCCGGAAAACCGCAAATCTACATCAGGGCCGACCATAGACGGCCATTCCCTCCGCCCGGCTCACCGGCCGGCCCGCTCCTCCGCCTTGCGGAAGTCGCCCTCCAGCGCGGCCATCACCAAGGCGTCATGGCGGCGCCCCTCCCACAGCAGAGCGTCACGCAACCGCCCCTCGACCACGAAGCCGCAGGCCCGGTAGGCGGCGATCGCCCGCATGTTGAAGGCGTAGACCTCCAGCCAGACCCGGTGCAGCCCGATCCGGCTGAAGGCGTAGTCCAGGACCAGTCTGGTCGCCTCCCGCCCCAGGCCACGACCGGTGAACTGGATGGCCGACAGCGCGATCCGGTAGGCGGCGCTCTCGTTGTCGGCGTCGACGTCCATCAACGACAGCTCGCCGACGTAACGGCCCTGCGCCCGGTCGATGATCGCGAGGTCGAGCCGGTCGGTCCGACGCGCCCGCGAGGCGCACCAGCGCAGCGCCTCTTCCCGGGTGAGGACACGGTGGGTGCCGGTCAGACGGCGGGTCTCGGCATCCTGGGTGGCCTCGTAGAAGACGTCGGCGTGCTCCTCCGCCAGCGGAACGAGGCGGACGAGGTCACCGGTGAGCGTCGGTTTGTCGCGCAGCGCGCTCGGATCGATCATCGGTCGGGGCTCCGGTCATCATGGGCGAGTGAGCGGGGATCGCCGGGTCGGTCGGACGGATGGGATGTTCACCAGGGCTCGGGGTTGCGGTCCGAAAGGACCATATGTAGGACGCCCGACACACGTGACGCAAGCCCGGCTCCCCTTCGGCTTGCCCTCGCTCCCCCCGTTCACGCGACGCCGCCGTGTTCTAGGGTTCGGAGAGTCCCGGCCCCGCCGGACCCGCCGGGCTCCGCGACGGAGGCGACGACCGTCGTCTGGGGCCCCACCCGAAGGAGGAACCGGTGTCCACACACCCCCAGGCCCCCGCGCGGCCGGACACGGTGGCGCGTCGGGCGCGCGCCGCCGTCGTCGTGCTGTTCCTGGTCAACGGCTTCACCTACACCAACGTGGTGCCGTGGCTGCCCGCCATCAAGGACGACCTGGGACTCTCCAACGCCGCGCTGGGCACCGCGATCGCCGCGATGCCGCTGGGGGCGCTGCTGACCGGCATGCTCGCCGGGCCGCTCATCGCCCGGTTCGGCAGCGGGCGGGTGTCGGTGGCCACCGGCCTGCTCGGCGCCCTGCTGCTCCCGCTGGTCGCCCTCGCCCCCAACTGGGGGGTCCTGGCCGTGGCCCTGTTCGGCCTGGGGTGCGCGGACGCCTGGATGGACTCGGCGATGAACTCCCACGGGCTGCGGGTGCAACGCCGCTACGGCCGGTCGATCATCAACACCTTCCACGCCGTGTGGAGCGTGGGCGCGGTGGGCGGCGGCCTGCTGGGAGCGTCAATGGCCGGCCTGGGGGTTCCGCTCCCCGCGCACCTCGGCGGCGTCGCGATCCTGTTGGCCGTTCTCTCCCTCACGGCGGCGCGGATGCTGCTGCCCGGCCCCGAGCACGCGGAACGCTCCGACGGTTCGCACGCCCCGGCCCCCGGCGAGGTGCTGCGGCTGCTGCGTCGCGCGGCCGGCCTCCTGCTCGCCTTGAGCGTGCTGTTGATGATGTCGGCCGCGGTCGAGGACGCCGCGGCGTCCTGGGGGGCGGTCTACATGCGCGACGAGCTCATGGCCACGGCCTTCCTGGCCGGCCTGCCCTTCGTGGCGTGCCAGGCGTTGATGACGGTGGGACGCCTCGTCGGCGACCGGCTGACCGACCGGTTCGGGGCCGTGGCGGTCGCGCGCACGGGACTGCTGCTGTCCGCGGCCGGGCTGGGGGCGGCGCTGCTGTTCCCCAGCCCCTGGACGACGATCGCCGGTTTCGGCCTGACCGGTCTGGGGGTGGCGACGTTGTTCCCGTTGACCCTCACCGCGGCCGGTGAGATCCCGGGGGTGCGCAGCGGCGACGGGGTGACCATCGTGGCCTGGCTGGCGCGTGTCGGCTTCCTGTGCTTCCCGCCCCTGGTGGGACTGGTCGCCGACTCCGCCTCGCTGCGTGTCGGGTTGGTCGCGATCCCCCTGGCGGCGCTCATCGGGGCGGCCCTGGCCGGGGCGCTACGCCCCCGGACCTCGACCGGGGCCGCCGCCTGAGGCCCACGGGGCCGCCCCGGGCGCGAGGTCGGGCGCCGGCGCGGACGGCCGGGGCTCAGCAGGTGCCGAGCATGTCCGCCAGCGCCGCGTGGTCCCGCGCCGCCAGCGGCAGGTCATAGCGGTGGGAGACGTCGATGTAGGCGATGGCGTAGGAGCACTGGTAGTCGGCGTGGGGGCGCCACTCGCCGGGACCGGAGTCGCTCTTCTCCCGGTTGGCCGGACCGTAGGCGGCGACCAGGTTGTCGGGGTCGTTGGCGAACTCGATCCGGCGTTCCCGGTCCCACTCGTCGGCTCCCATCCGCCAGGCCAGCGACAGCGGGACCACGTGGTCGATCTGCACCTGCTGGGGGTCCTCGCTGGTGAACTCGACGCGGTCGCCGGTGTAGGGGTCGTCGAGCACGCCCGCGAGGACCTTGCACTCCTCGTCGGTGCGCACCTGGTCGAGGTCGCGCGCCAGTATGTCGTTACGGGTGGAGCAGCCGTTGCCGTCGGTGTCGATCCACCCGTGGCCGAACTCCTCGCGTTCGTAGTCGCCCCGGGGGGCGGGCTCGGCGGTGGGGATGGCGGCCAGGAGGTCGGCCGCCCGTTCCGCCTCGGCCGAGGAGCCCGGAGCCGGGGAGGCCGGGGAGGCGGGTCCGCCCCCGTCCCCGGCGAGGTCGCGCAGCAGGCCGAGCGGATCCCGTCCGGTGAGCAGGGCCGCCAATCCGACCAGGGCCACGACGACGGCCAGCGCGGCGACCACCCCCGCCGGTCGTCGGCATCCGGAGCGTCGGTCACGGGACGGGACGGCCATGATGGTCACTCACCTCGACGGCGCGGGCTCGGGGACGGGGATGGACGCGCCGATGATCATGAGCATGCCGGATCCGCGCTCCCTCCGGTAGCCGCCGAAGGGTGCTCCTGCTCTCACCCCTCCCCGGCCCGGGCCACCGGCCCCGAGGGGGGAGTCTCGGCGCCCTCGTCCGCCGGCTCCTCCTCCTGCCGTTGCTCCTCGCCCTCCTGCCGTTGCTCCTCGCCGGTGGGGACCGCGGCGGCGACCGTTTCGCCCCGCTCCGGGCGGTCGTTTTCGGGCGCGGGTTCCACGTCGGCCTCGCCCTCCTCCCCGGCCACGCTCTGCAACGCCTTCTCGCGCCGCTCCACCAGACGCGCGGCGCGGGCGTGCCGCCGGGCGGCGATCTCGGCGCGCGCCGTCGCGGTCGTCTCGGTGGGCCACATCGCGTCGATCTCGGCGTTGAGGGACGACCCCACGAGGACGGCCAGGGCCATGACCCACAACCAGGCCAGGATCGCGATCGGCGCCGCGAGCGAACCGTAGATGGTGACCTGGCCGAAGGAGGCGTCGAGGTACAGGCGCAACAGCACCGACCCCGCCAGCAGGACCAGGACGGCGACCACCGCGCCGGGCAGGTGACGCCAGACGGGGGTGCGCACCGGAACGCTCAGCGTGTACAGCCCGACCAGGCACAGCAGGGACAGCGCGACGACCCCGGGCCAGTAGGCCAGGTGGAGGTGGTCGGCGGTCATCGGCAGCAGGTCGCGGACGAGCTCCGGCCCGGCCACGATCGCGGGCAGCACGACCAGGGCGAACAGCAGGCCGCCGAGGTAGCCGACGAACGCCAGGGCGCGCTGGCGGAAGTAGCCGCGCAGTTCCTCCAGACCGTAGGCGATCGTGATGGACTCGATGAACACGTTCATGGCGCGCGACCCCGACCACAGGGAGACCAGGAACGTCACCGAGATCGCGCCGCCCTGCGCGCCGGCCAGGAAATCGTCGACGAGGGGGGTGACCACGGTGTCGACGGTGTCGGTGGTCAGCGCGGTGGCGGCGAGCTCCAAGATCCACTCGCGCACCCCCAGGACCGTCTCGGCGCCCAGCAGCGGACGGAGGTGGCCGAGCGCGCCGACCAGACCGAGGAGCAGGGCGGGCAGTGACAGCAACGAGAAGAACGCCGACTCGGCGGCCAGCCCGACCACCCGGGTGCGGGAGGCGGAGGCCGCGGTACGTGCGACGAGGGAGACCACGGCGCCCAGCCGCGGGTTACGGATGCACAGATCGTCCAGATAGCGCCGGGCCCGTTCCGCGAGAACTCGCACACCGTCCAACCTAGCCGCCGGCTCCCGCCTCGGCGTCCGACCTGTCGATCCTCCCGGTTCCGATGACAAAACGTGACCCTATTTCCTACTTACTTTACCGGTTATACGTGATGTGCTTCACCGACAGGCGGGACGGCCCGCGCCTGGACAAAGGATTCCTCCGCGTGCCATTGTCGAGACCATGACCACTGTTTTGGACCCGATGCTCTGCGTGCGCCGGCACGTGGACTTTCTGCGGGTCCGCAGTGCCATCTGTCGCAACGTCGGCTGACTCCACCGCCGCACTGTCTCCACCCGCCCGCACCCTGGGGCGTATGCGGCGCCGACGTTGCCCTCCGCCTCGCACGACCCCGACTCCGCCACAACGAGGTGCGGATCCTGGGGCCGGTGGGGTGCGCGTCGGCCGACGCGCCCCGCGACCCGCTCGGAGGACCCCGCGATGCCTCCCGCATCCGCAAAGACCAGCCCCACGACCTCACGGCCGCGCCGTGGCGAGGGTCAATGGGCTCTCGGCTACCGCGAACCGCTCAACAAGAACGAAGAGAACAAGAAGAACGACGACGGCCTCAACGTCCGTCAACGCATCATCGACATCTACTCCCGCGCCGGATTCGACTCGATCGACCCCGCCGACCTGCGCGGACGGTTCCGCTGGTACGGCCTGTACACCCAACGCGCCCCGGGCATCGACGGCGGCAAGACCGCCGTCTTGGAGCCCGAGGAGCTCGACGACCGCTACTTCATGCTGCGCGTGCGCATCGACGGCGGCCGGCTCACCGTCGCGCAGCTCCGCGCCATCGCCGAGGTGTCCACGGCCTACGGTCGCGACACCGCCGACATCACCGACCGGCAGAACGTCCAGTTGCACTGGGTGCGCATCGAGGACGTCCCGGCGATCTGGGAGAAGCTGGAGGCCGTCGGGCTGTCCACCACCGAGGCGTGCGGTGACACCCCCCGCGTCATCCTGGGCTGTCCGCTCGCCGGGATCGCCGAAGAGGAGGTCATCGACGCCAGCGAGCAGATCCAGCAGATCTACGACGAGCACATCGGCAGCCCCCTCTTCTCCAACCTGCCGCGCAAGTTCAAGACCTCCATCGCCGGCTGCTCGGTCCACTGCGTCAACCACGAGATCAACGACGTCGCCTTCGTCGGGGTGATCGGACCCGACGGAACACCCGGATACGACCTGTTCGTCGGTGGCGGCCTGTCGACGAACCCGATGTTCGCCCAGCGGCTCGGCGTCTTCGTCCGCCCCGATCAGGTCAGCGAGGTCTGGGCGGGGGTCTGCTCGGTCTTCCGCGACTACGGCTACCGCCGGCTGCGCCACCGCGCGCGGATCAAGTTCCTGGTCAAGGACTGGGGGACGGCGAAGTTCCGCGAGGTGCTGGAGAAGGAGTACCTGGGCTACGCGCTGCCCGACGGCCCCGCCCCCGAGCTCGACCCCGGCCTGCGCCGCGACCACGTGGGCGTGCACCGCCAGCGCGACGGCCGCTACTACGTGGGCTTCGCCCCGAAGGTGGGCCGCGTCTCGGGGACCACGCTGGCGCGCATCGCCGACATCGCCGAGGCCCACGGTTCCGACCGGGTGCACACCACGGCCGACCAGAAGCTGGTCATCCTCGACATCGACGAGGAGCGGGTGGACTCGGCCGTCTCCGCCCTGGAGGCCGAGGGACTCCAGGTCAACCCCGGCACGTTCCGCCGCCAGACGATGGCCTGCACCGGCATCGAGTTCTGCAAGCTGGCGATCGTGGAGACCAAGGCGCGCGGCGCCACCCTGATCGAGGAGCTCGAACGGCGGCTGCCCGACTTCCCCGAACCGATCACGATCAACCTCAACGGCTGCCCCAACTCCTGCGCGCGCATCCAGGTCGCCGACATCGGGCTGAAAGGACAGCTCGTCACCAACGCCGCCGGCGAACAGGTCGAGGGCTACCAGGTGCACCTGGGCGGCGGCATGGGGCTCAACGCCGCCTTCGGCCGCAAGGTCCGCGGCCTGAAGACGACCGCCGAGGAGCTGCCGGACTACGTCGAGCGCGTGCTGCGCCGCTACCTGGAGCAGAAGGAGGACGGCGAGGCGTTCGCGCAGTGGGTGACGCGCGCCGGCGAGGGGGATCTGAAGTGAGCGAACGCGCCGCTCCCTACTACTGCCCCTACTGCGGGGACGAGGACCTGGTGCCCCACGAGGGCGACGCGCACAAGGGCGCGGGTTCCGCGTGGGCCTGCGGCGGCTGCGCGCGGGTCTTTCGAGTGAAGTTCGTCGGCCTACAGGGCATCGCCGCCAGGCCGGCCGGTGGCATACAGACGGGTGGGAACGCATGAACGTCACAGTGGACGGCGAGAGCCTGGCCACGCGCGCGGCGGCCGAGCTGGAGGAGGCCAGCGCGCAGGAGATCATCGAGTGGGCCGCCGACACCTTCGGCGACAGGCTGTGCATGACCTCGTCGATGGCCGACGCGCTCATGGTCGACCTGGTGTCCAAGGTCGTGCCCGGAATCGACGTCATCTTCCTCGACACCGGTTACCACTTCGCCGAGACGATCGGCACCCGTGACGCGGTCGAGGCGGTCTACCCGATCAACCTGATCAACGTCGAACCCCGGCGTACCGTCGCCGAGCAGGACCGCGACCTCGGTCCCCGGTTGCACGGCCGCAACCCCAACATCTGCTGCTACCTGCGCAAGGTCGAGCCGCTGCAACGCGCCCTGGAGCCCTACGACGCCTGGCTGAGCGGGCTGCGCCGGGACGAGGCGGTCACCCGGCGCGACATCGGCGTGGTGCAGTGGGACGCCCGCCGCCAGATGGTCAAGGTCAACCCCATCGCGCGGTGGACCCAGGCCGACGTGGACGCCTACATGGCCGAGCACGGCGTCATGGTCAACCCGTTGCAGTACGACGGGTACCCGTCGATCGGCTGCGCGCCGTGCACCCGGCGGGTGGAGGCGGGCGCCGACCCCCGCAGCGGACGCTGGGCGGGCACCGGCAAGACCGAATGCGGAATCCACCTGTGAGCGCGGCGGGACACGCCCAGGGCCCGCCGCTGGTCGCGGTGGCCCACGGCAGCAGGGACGCGCGCTCCTCGCGCGCCGTCGAGGCGCTGTTCGCGCGGGTGCGCCGGCTGCGCCCGGGCCTGGACGTGCGCGTGGCCTACCTCGACCATGTCGCGCCGGACCCGCGCGCGGCCGTGGCCTCGCTGGCCGCCGAGGGCGCGGGGGCGGCCGTCGTGCTGCCCGCGCTGCTCACCGCGGCCTATCACAGCAAGGTCGACCTACCGCGGGAGCTGGCCGCGGCGCGGGCGGCCTGGCCGTGGCTGCGCCTCGGCTACGCCGCCACGCTGGGACCGCACCCGTTGCTGCTGGAGGCGGTCGAGCGGCGGCTGGCGGAGGCCGGCGTCACCGCGGCGCCCGACACCGCGCTGGTCCTCGCCTCGGCGGGCTCCAGTGACGCCACCGCCAACGCCGTGATCACCCGGGCGGCGCAGACGTTGGCGGAGCGCGGACCGTGGCTCCGCGTGGTCGCGGCCCACGCCTCGGCGGCCTCGCCCACGCCGGGCGAGGCCGTGGCGCGGTTGCGCGCGCAGGGGGCGCCCCGGATCGTGGTCGCCACCTACCTGCTCGCACCGGGGTACTTCGGCGACCTGGTCGCCGAGCAGTCCCTGGCCGCGGGCGCCGACACGGTGTCGGCGGCGCTCGGCGACGCCCCCGAGGTCGCCCGGGTCGCGCTGCACCGCTACGACGAGGCGCTGCATCGGGTTCCGGACGAGGGGGCGGTGGTCCCCTAGGAGTCCGAGCGCGCCGCCGCGGGCACCCGTTCCCTGGGGGGCGGGTGCCCGCGGCGTCAGGGGGGACGTCTCCTACCGAATCCGGTTCGGTCGCGGGCGGAGTGCCGGTTACGCTGAGGCGATCCGTCCGCTCGCCCCCGAGGAGGGTCCCATGCCCGCCACACATGAAGTGTTCAACCAGCCCTCACCGCTGGAGGGCCACGACGTCGCCGCCGAGCCCGCGCTGCTCGAAGGAGTGCGGCGCGAGGGCGCCGGATGGGCGATGGAGGAGCTCCACGAGTTGGGCCGGATGGCCGGCGGCGCCGCCGCGCAGGCCTGGGCCGAACAGGCCAACGTCAACGAACCGGTGCTGCGCACCCACGACCGCTACGGTCACCGCGTCGACGAGGTCGACTTCCACCCCGCCTGGCACGTGCTCGTCGACACCGCCGTCACCCACGGCCTGCACGCCGCCCCCTGGGCCGACGAGCGGGCCGGCGCCCACGTGGCGCGCGCGGCGAAGTTCTACGTGTGGTCGCAGGTGGAGGCCGGCCACGGGTGCCCGATATCGATGACCTACGCCGCGGTCCCGGCGCTTCGCCACGCCCCCGAGCTGGCGGCCCGCTACGAACCGCTGCTCACCTCCCGCGAGTACGACTTCGGGCTGCGCCCGCCGCTGGGCAAACGGGGCCTGCTCGCCGGAATGTCGATGACGGAGAAGCAGGGCGGATCCGACGTGCGCGCCAACACCACCCGCGCCGTCGCCGGCGGCCCCGACGGGGCCTACCGGCTCACCGGCCACAAGTGGTTCACCAGCGCTCCCATGGGGGACCTGTTCCTCACCCTGGCCCAGACCCCCGAGGGGCTGTCGTGTTTCCTGGTGCCGCGCGTGCTGGAGGACGGCACCCGCAACTCGTTGTCCATCCAACGCCTCAAGGACAAACTGGGCAACCGGTCCAACGCCTCGGCGGAGCTGGAGTACGACGGCGCGCTCGGCTGGCTCGTGGGTGAACCCGGACGAGGCGTGCGCACGATCATCGAGATGGTCAACGGCACCCGCCTGGACTGCGTGATCGGTTCGGCGGCGGGAATGCGGGCCGGGCTGGTGCAGGCACTGCACCACGCGCGCGGGCGCCGGGCGTTCGGGGCCGCCCTCGTCGACCAGCCGCTGATGCGCAACGTGCTGGCCGACCTGGCCCTGGAGTCGGAGGCGGCGACCACGCTGATGCTGCGCCTGGCCGGAGCCGCCGACCGGGCGATCCTCGGCGACAGTGAGGAGGCCGCGTTCCGCCGGCTGGCGGTGGCCGCGGGCAAGTTCTGGGTCACCAAGCGTCACCCCGCGCACGCGGCCGAGGCGCTGGAATGCCTGGGCGGCAACGGCTACGTCGAGGAGTCCGGCATGCCCCGGCTGTTCCGCGAGTCGCCGCTCAACTCGATCTGGGAGGGGTCGGGCAATGTCGCGGCACTGGACGTGCTGCGCGCGATGGCCCGCGAGCCGCACAGCCTGGAGGCGTTCCTGTCCGAACTGGCCGCCGCGGAGGGCGCCGACGCCCGTCTCGACGCGGCCGTCAAACGGCTGCACGCCGAGCTGTCGGACCTGGAGGCCGCCGAGTACCGCGCTCGCGCGGTCGTCCAGTCGATGGTGCTGTGTCTCCAGGGCGCGCTGCTGGTACGGCACGCCCCCGCCGCCGTGGCCGACGCCTTCGTCGGCTCGCGCCTGGCCGGGGAGTGGGGCCACGTCTTCGGCACGTTGCCGCGCGGCACCGACGTCGCGGCCATCATCGAACGCGCCCGTCCCCGGGCCTAGCGGCTTGTCACGCGGCCTTGGAACGGTAATCGGTCCAGGACCGGATCGGTGAGTCGGGCGCGGAGTTCGTCTTCGGGTCTGCGCGGGGGCTGCGCCAGCGGACGTAGGCGGCGATGGCGGCGTTCTGTTCGTCGTGGCCGCGCCGGTCGGCGCCGTCGAGCGCGAAGGAGCGCAGGGCCGCGAACTCCGCCTCGATCCAGTTCGGCCAGGAGCCGCGGGACGGCGGAAAGACCGGCTCGATGTCGTCGTCGGCTGCCCGGGTGCGGACCTTGACGTGCTTGTGCGGGGAAGAAGTCGTCCAGCACCACATACGGCTTGTGCCCGGGCCGGCGGGCGTGCGGGGCCCTGAGGAGGTCGAGGAACTCGCGCCACCGCTTGCGCGGGCGAATTCGGCGCTACAGCTTTCCGGTGACCAGATCGAGGGCGGCGAGCATCTGCCGCACGCCGCCCTAGCGGTTGTAGGCGGCCCGCGGGCGGCGCGGACGCCTCACCGGCCCTCACGCCTTGTCCGTGCGGGGCATCGGGTTCAGCGGCCAGAACTCATCGACGCTTATCCCCCGCCCGTCGGCGGTCGGGGTGTCGTACAGCGCCAGGATCCGGCGCATCGTGGCGATGAACTCCGGGCCGGTGGACGCCTTGCACGTGGGGGTGGTCTTCCAGGAGACCTTGCCGGCGTGCAGGATCCGGCGCAGGGTCTGCCTGCTGATGGCCGCGGGCACCTTCTGCTCGACAAGGTGATCGGCGAGCCTGCTCAGGCTCCAGGTGGAGAACGCGGTGATCCTCCAGTCGGTGGGGGACGTCCGGGCGATCAGGCGGACGTGTTCGCCTACCTGGTCACTGATCGTCTTGGGACGTCCCCCTCCAGCCCCCCTGCTCGATGAAGGCGTGGATGACATCGCGGATGTAGTCCTCGCCGCCCTGCATCAGCACGGCGATGTCCGTGGCCGTCTGTCCCTGGGCGGGCATCAAGCGCCACGAGCGTCCGACGGAATCTCACCGGAGGCTTCGCGGTCCGGCTGATCCGCCGCGGCTTCCGCTTCTCCGCCATGCTCACCGACCGGACGAACACACTCGGACACCCCCACGACCACCTCCAAGATCCGCTCTTGGGAGCGGCCTGTCGGCCCACAACCACCAGATCAATCAGCGGCTCGGCCTAGCGGACTGGACCCGCCTGGCGGGTGGGGACGCTCGCACGGGCGAGGACGGACAATTCGAACGGGCGGAGCGCGTCGGTACGCTCCCACTGCGCAGGGGCGATCGTCTCGCGTTGCCGGACGTACTCGATCGGCTGGAGCCGGTGCTCGCGTAGGAGGGCGTCCATCTGCTCGATGCTGAGGAACGTCTGCCAGGGCTCGCCCTGCTCGGCCGCCGCGGCCATGACCAGCTCCGCATACGACTGACCCGCCTCGTCGCGGAGTCCGGCCGGGAGGAGGTGCTCCACGATGAGCTCCGTGCCGGGGGCGAAGCCGCCGATGACGGCCAGGGTCTGCCTGATCGCCTCCGAGGTCAGGTACATCGTGACCCCGAGCCAGCTGACCAGCGCGGGCCGGCCCGGGGCAAAGCCGGCCCGCACGAGGTGATCGGTGAGTGACCGGGCGGACTCCTTCTCGAAGTCGACCGGGACGAAGAAGGCGGACGGTGGCACCGCCGTTCCCGTCTCGACCAGCAGAGCCCGCTTCCAGCGCTGGGCCGTCGGTTTGTCCACCTCGAACACCCGTACACCGTCGGCCAGTTCCGACCGGTAAGCGAAGGAGTCCAGCCCCGCGCCGAGGATCACGTACTGGTCGACGCCCCGGCCGGCCAGCTCGGCCAGTCGGTCCTCGGTGTAGCGGCTGCGGGTAACGGCCGTCGTTCGCGCGCCGGACAGGACGGGGTGCCCACCATAGGACCGGTGGTAGCCGAGGAGTTCTTCAGCACGCTCCCCCAGGAAGGTCTGCGCCAGGGTGTCGGCGAAGATCGAGGGAGTCTCGTCGACGAGGAGGTGTGCCGCGCGTGCCGCGGCCGACATGAGAGCTGTCCGGCTGGGTTGCCCCTTGTTCATCATAATGCTGGACATTAGCCCAAGAATTGGGCATTATATCACAAAAATAAAACTTTCGGAAGGGCTTTCGAGCTCTATTCCGGTAACAAATGCGATCCTCGCGATCCTCGGAATAACCTGCGAGCCGACTCCGACAAGAGACGACCCCCTGCGCGTTCCATCCCTCGCGAGAACGCCCGACGGCCAAACGGCGCCGGATCGATTACGGGGCGCCCCATGGAGCAGGACCACTGGAGCGCCGACCACCTCCATGGACCGAGCGGAGGTGACGCGGCGCCTCCGGGCCGGGGCGGGAGAGGCGGCCCCCTCCCACCCCGGCCCGGCCACCAGACGTGACGGTCCACCCCGCTCCCCCGACGGAGCGGGGTGGACCGTCGCGCCTCCCTCTTCCGCATTCGCCCGCCTCCCCTCCTTTTCGGATTCGGCGCGTCCGATCAGGGGTATCGAAACCGTCACTCACGGTCACCGGAGGGGCGGAGACAGGGGATGACCAGCAAAGCCAGGCACGATCCGGTGTCGATCGCACGCAAACCGGCATACTCCCCCGGCGATGACGGAAGAACCTCCTCATCACGGAGGCCTGAGAAAGAGATAGCGACGCACATGGTGGACGTCTGGCCCGGAACCCCGTACCCGCTCGGAGCCACCTACGACGGCTCCGGAACCAACTTCTCCCTGTTCTCCGAGGCCGCGCACCGAGTCGAGTTGTGCCTGTTCGACGACCACGGAGCCCAGACCCGCGTCCCCCTGACCGAGAACGACGGGTTCGTCTGGCACGGCTACCTTCCCGGCGTCGGCCCGGGGCAGCGCTACGGCTACCGGGTGCACGGTCCCTACGACCCCGCCGCGGGGCTGCGCTGCAACCCCAACAAGCTGCTCGTCGATCCCTACGCCAAGGCCATCGACGGAACCCTGTCGTGGCACGAGTCGCTGTTCGGCTACCACTTCGACGACCCCTCGCGGCGCAACGACCGCGACTCCGCGCCGTTCGTGCCCAAGTGCGTGGTGGTCAGCCCCTTCTTCGACTGGGGCAACGAGAACCGGCCCAACATCCCCTACCACGAGACGGTGGTCTACGAGGCGCACGTGCGCGGACTGACCATGCGCCACCCCGACATCCCCGAACGGCTGCGCGGGACCTACGCCGGGCTCGCCCACCCGGTCATGGTCGACTACCTCACCACGTTGGGCGTGACCGCGGTGGAACTGATGCCGGTCCACCACTTCGTCCCCGAGCACGCCCTGGTCGCCCGCGGCCTGACCAACTACTGGGGGTACAACACCCTGGCCTTCCTCGCGCCGCACAGCGGGTACGCCGCGACCGGTTCCCGCGGCGAGCAGGTGCAGGAGTTCAAGGCGATGGTCAAGGCGCTGCACGAGGCCGGCATCGAGGTGATCCTCGACGTCGTCTACAACCACACCGCCGAGGGCGACCACATGGGACCGACCCTGTCCCTGCGCGGCATCGACAACCTCACCTACTACCGCGTACGCGACGACGACCGGCGCTACTACCTCGACTACACCGGCTGCGGCAACAGCCTCAACGTGCGCCACCCGCACTCGTTGCAGCTCATCATGGACTCGCTGCGCTACTGGGTGCTGGAGATGCACGTCGACGGGTTCCGGTTCGACCTGGCCTCGGCGCTGGCCCGGGAGTTCCACGACGTCGACCGGCTGAGCACGTTCTTCGACATCGTGCAGCAGGACCCGGTGATCTCACAGGTCAAGCTGATCGCCGAGCCCTGGGACGTGGGGCCCGGCGGCTACCAGGTGGGCAACTTCCCCCCGCTGTGGACGGAGTGGAACGGCAAGTACCGCGACACCGTCCGCGACTTCTGGCGCGGCCACCCGGTCCTGCCCGAACTGGGGTCGCGCCTGACCGGCTCCAGCGACCTGTACCAGGACGACGGACGCCGGCCGGTCGCCTCGATCAACTTCGTCACCTGCCACGACGGTTTCACCCTCGCCGACCTCGTCTCCTACAACGACAAGCACAACCTCGCCAACGGCGAGGACAACCGCGACGGCAGCGACGACAACCGGTCGTGGAACCACGGCGTCGAGGGGCCCACCGACGACCCGGCGGTGGTGACCCTGCGCCGTCGCCAGGTCCGCAACATCCTGGCCACCCTCATGCTGTCCCAGGGGGTGCCGATGCTGCTGCACGGAGACGAGATCGGCCGCACCCAGGCCGGCAACAACAACGCCTACTGCCAGGACAACGAGGTCTCCTGGATCGACTGGAAGGCCGCCCGCAAGGAGGAGGAGCTGCTGGAGTTCGTCCGCGGGCTGGCCAAGCTGCGCCGCGAGCATCCGGTGTTCCGGCGCCGCAGGTTCTTCCAGGGACGGCCGCCGCGCGAGGGGGAGCAGCGCGACATCGCCTGGCTGCGGCCCGACGGCTCGCTGATGGAGGACGCCGACTGGGGCCGTGGCGGGCGCGAGCTGGGGGTGTTCCTCAACGGCGACGCCATCACCGAACCCGATCCGCGTGGCCGGACCGTGCGCGACGACTCCTTCCTGCTGCTGCTCAACGCCGGCGACCGGGCCGTCGACTTCGCGATCCCTGGCAGGGAGTACGGCACCACCTGGGAGACCGTGCTGGACACCGCCGAACCCGACGTCCAGGACCGTCCCCTCCTCGCGGCCTCGGGCCGGCTGCGCGTCATCGACCGGGCCCTGGTGCTGTTGCGGCGGGTGTCCCACGCGGGGCGCTGAACCGACCCGGCCGGCGCGCCGCGGGGTTCCCCGGACCGCCGCGAGGCCCACCGCTACCCTCGGTGGACATGAGCCCTACCGACACCACGCCCCCCCGGTTCTCCCGTCTGCTGCCCACCCCCGGCGGCGAGGTCGACCTGGCGACGGTCTACGCCTATCCCGAGGGAATGGGCCGCCCCTGGGTGCGCGCGAACATGGTCTCCAGCGCCGACGGCGGCGCCTGGGGCGCGTCGGGGCGGACCGCCGAGCTGTCCTCGCCCGCCGACCGCGCGGTGATGGGCGTGCTCCGCGGGCTGGCCGACGTCGTCCTGGCCGGGGCCGCGACCGCCCGGATCGAGGGCTACCGGCCGGTGCGTCCGCGTGAGGTGTGGTCCCAGCTGCGGGCCGGCCGTCCGGCCACCCCGCCGATCGCCGTGGTGACCCGCACGTTGGAGCTCCATCCGGACCTGTTGACCAAGGCGCCCCCGCAGTCCCGCACGATCGTGTTCACCACCGAGTCGGCGCCGGCCGAACGGCGGGCCTGGGCCGCCGAGCACGCCGACCTGGTGGTGGCCGGCGGGGATCGGGTCGAGCCGGGGGCGATCCTCTCCGCGCTCGCCGAGCGCGGCCTGTACCGGGTCCTCACCGAGGGAGGGCCGCACCTGCTGGCGGAGCTGTCGGCGGCCGACGCCGTGGACGAGCTGTGCTTGACGGTGAGCCCCCACCTGGTGGGGCCGTCCGCGGCGCGCATCGTCGCCGGGGACGCGCCCTCTCACACCCGGCTGCTGCGCCTGGAACACCTTCTGGAGGCCGAGGGCGCCCTGTTCGCGCGCTACACGCGTGAATGACGACCACGTTCAGGTCATCCTCAAACCGGACTTTTGACGGGTTACGGAACAGGCAGCAATTAACCTCCCAGAGATATCCGAATTCGGATGAGTAACAATCACGCATAAAGCAACGGTCAACCGGACATACCCGCTGTGTAAGAGAGCGATGGCGACGTCCGCCATGACGGGGTGGGCAGGAAGCGGCCCACCGCCCGCCGCGGGGTGGCACCCCCTCAGGACACCACGCCGACGCAGGGAGGTCCCACCACGCGAAGGCGTGGTCCGGGCGAGAGGATGAGCGTAGTGCCGACGTCCGAAAAGGGCTCCCCACCGGTCTACCGGGAGATCGCCGAGGCGTTGCGCTCGGCCATCCTCTCGGGAGAGCTCTCCGACGGAGACCGGATACCGGGCGAGAACGAACTGATGAAGCGGTACGGGGTCGCCCGCGCCACGGCCCGCCAGGCCCTGGCCCTCCTCGTCAACGAGGGCATCGCGGTGGCCGTCCGCGGATCCGGCGTCTACGTGCGGGGGTTCCGTCCGCTACGCCGACACGGCCCGCGCCGCCTGTCCCGGGAGCTGTGGGGTGAGGGACGGGTCATCTGGCAGGCCGATGCCGGCGATCGGGCATTCCAGGTCGAGGACGTCCGGGTCCGCGAAACCGACGCCCCCCGCCACGTGGCCCGGGCGTTGACGCTGCCGGAGAAGGAACGGGTCGTCGAACGCCGCCGTCGCTATCTCGTGGAGGAACGGCCGTTACAGATCGCCACCTCCTACCTGCCGGCCAAGCTGGTGGCGGGCTCGCCGATCACCGAAGTCGACAGCGGTCCCGGCGGCATCTACGCCCGCCTCGCCGAACTGGGCCACGCCCCCGCCCACTTCACCGAGGAGATCCGCGTGCGCATGCCGACGCCGGCGGAGCGGGAGGAGTTACGGCTTCCCGCCGGCACCCCCGTGATCGACGTCGTGCGCACCGCGCTGACCGCCGACCACCGTCCCGTGGAGCTCAACGAGATGGTCCTGGACGGCTCGGCCTACGTGCTGCACTACGACTTCGACGCCTGAGCCCCCCAGAGGTGCGGCGCGGCCGTGGCGCCCTTCTACAGGAAATGGACATTCAAGGGGATACCGGTTGACGGGCCGGTGGTTCTGTGTCGATATAAAAGAGCCGGTTCTCTAGAGAGCCGCCTCGTGTCCCCGGACGACTCCGAGTCACGAGGGAGGGGCTGCGCGCGGTGGGCCGGGGAGGACGGCCCCGGCCCACCGCAGCGGACCGGATCAGTCCCTGGAGCGGCCTCGCCCGCCCCGTCCACGCGCCTGAGCGGTCACCAGGACGGCCAGGCCGAGAAGGATCACGGCCACCCCCAGGCCACCGCCCACAACGGGCAGGACGTCGCTGGAGGAGGTCGCCATCCAACGCGCCAACGCCAGGCCGAGCAGTCCGGCCGTCGCCAACCCGCACAGGCCGATCAGCGTGACCACCGCCAGCAGCGCCCCGTCCCCCAAGGGGCGAGGACGCGGCGTCGCGGCGACGGGCATCGCGCGGAGAACACGGACGGCACGGGGGGCACGAGAGGGGGCCACGGATGCGGGAGCGGACGGGAGGGACTCCGGCACGGGCGGCCTTCCTGGCCAAGGCCACCCAGGGATCATCGGTCGTCGTTGCAGGACTTGTCGATACGGAACGAGCACGGTCGCACTCCCTGCCGGTTTCGACGTTTCGTCCCGCCCTACCCGATTGGGTAAAGGAAGAACTTCTCACCCGCCAGGAAACCGGAAAAGGTGGACGGCTCCGCTCACCGCTCGCACGGCGCCCCGGCTCCACTGCGCGACGGACGGTGGGGAACGGGACGATCCCGCGCCGCCCAAGGTAGCGTCGCCTGTATGGACGAACCAAGGACACCGGTCGACCGGACCGAGGAGGAATGGCGCGAGCGGCTCACCCCGGAGGAGTACGCGGTGCTCCGCGAGGGTGCCACGGAGCGCCCGTGGAGCGGGGAGTACGTCTCGACCACGGTCAGCGGAGTCTACCGCTGCCGGGCCTGTGGCGCCGAACTGTTCCGCTCGAAAGAGAAGTTCGAGTCGCACTGTGGCTGGCCGAGCTTCTATGATCCCGCCGACAGCTCTGCGGTAACCCTGCATGAGGACCGATCGCTTGGCATGATACGTACCGAAGTGCGTTGTGCCCGCTGTGCGTCCCATCTCGGTCACGTCTTCCACGGGGAGGGTTACCCCACCCCGACCGACGACCGTTACTGCATCAACTCCATAGCCCTGACCCTGGAGGCGGACGGCCCAGTGGCATAACATCCTCGTTCATCAGACGGTGCCGGACCGGGTCGGGCGACCGCGACACCGCGGGCCCGACCACCGCGCCACCGCCCCGTGCCCGGCCGCCCCAGGTCCCCTCCGTATGGCTTCTCGACGAAAGCTCCCCATGACCGACGACCATTCCCCTGATCTCCCTCCCCGACCGCGCCTGCGCATGGCCCGCGGCTCGGCCCCCTGGTTGGTACCCGCCTGCGCGGCCGCCGGTGCCGCGGTCCTGAGCGCCCGCGGGTCGCGCGCGCGCACCGCCCTCGCCGTGTCGACGGTCGGCCTGGCGGCCGGCATGGCGTGGTTCTTCCGTGACCCCGAGCGCGGTCCGGCCAGTGGGCGGATCCTCTCGGCGGCGGACGGCGTCGTGCAGACGATCGACACCCAGCCCGACGGCCGGACCCGGGTGGCGGTCTTCATGAACCCGCTCAACGTCCACGTCAACCGCGCACCGCTGGCGGGCGTGGTGACCAGAGTGGAACACCGGCCGGGGGGCTTCCGTCCCGCTTTCGACAAAGACAGCGAGCGCAATGAACGCGTCATCTGGACCTTCGACACCGAGATCGGTGAGGTCACGGTCATTCAGATCGCCGGGGCGATGGTCCGGCGTATCGTCCCGTATTTCGGCGTCGGGCAGAAGGTGGAGCAGGGCGAGAGGATCGGCCTCATCCGCTTCGGTTCGCGCGTCGACGTGTACATGCCAGCAGGAATCGCCCCTGCCGTCGAGGTCGGCCAGAAGGTCCGAGCCGGCGAGACCCGACTTGACCGCGACTGACGAGAGGCTGGCCGCGGCCGTCACCGGCCACGAGCCGGCGCCGCGGCTGCGACTGGTCCTCGCCGACTACTTCACCCTGGGCAACGCGCTGTGCGGCTTCATGGCCGTCTGGCAGCTCGCCTCGGCGCAGGTCGACCAGTTCTCGGCCGGCGTGCACGGGCCGCTACAGCGCGGTGACGTGGCCGCGGCCGTGGTCCTGCTGCTGATCGCGGCCGTCTGCGACCTCTTCGACGGCCGTGTCGCGCGCAAGCTCGGTGGCAGTGGGATGGGCGCGGAACTGGACAACCTCGCCGACGTGATCAGCTTCGGCTTCGCCCCGGCGTTCTTCGTGATCGCCTGGGGCACGCTGGCCTCCGACGAGGGTGGTCTGCTCCCGATCGCGGCGGCGGCGGCCGTCCTGCTCGCGGTCGTGGTGCGCCTGGCCCGTTTCTCCTGCCAGGCGCCCGGAGACCACTACTTCACCGGACTGCCCAGCCCGTTCGGGGCGATGGCCGTCATCACCGTCGTGCTGCTCGACCCCCCCGTGTACCTCGGGGTGGCGACGATCTTCCTCGTCGCCTGGCTCATGGTCAGCCGGGTGGAGTACCCCAAGCCGCGGGGACGCACGGCGTTCGCGGTGCTCGCCTGGATCCTGGGCAGCGTGGGCTGCCTCACCGCCTGGGCGGTCAACGCCCCGGCCGGCGACGCGCTGCTGTACTCGGGGTCCAGCCTCGTGCTGGTGCTGATCCTGGCCATCCCGTTCTACGTGCTCGTGACGCGCCGACGCGCTGGACGGCCCGGCGAACACCCGGTGCCCTCCGCACGGAAGGGCTGACCCTCCGGCCCGCCCCCCCGAAGGGGCGGACCGGAAAGACGCAGAAAAAAAGGGGGCGCACCCGTACGGGTGCGCCCCCTCGGCGTGGAAGCCGGGTGTCCCTCGCCCTTGTCAGTCGACGACGCGGTGCTTGGCGACGTGGTGCCGTCCCTGCGGGCCCCGCGGAGGCTCCCCGCCGTTACGGCGACGCATGATCTTGCGCACGCGCACGACGATGAACCAGACGAACAGCACCGCGATGACGACGAGGACGGCGTTGCTGATGACGCCGCTCCACTCCTCCAGGACCGGCTTGATCGCCGGACCGAAGGCGTAGCCCAGGCCGATCCACAACCCGTTCCACACGGCGCTGCCGACGAAGGTGTAGAGCGAGAACCGCCAGAACGGCATCCGCTCGATACCCGCCGGGATGGAGATGAAGCTCCGTACCAGAGGCACGCAACGGCCGATCAGGACGGCGATGCCCCCCCAACGGGAGAAGAACGCCTCGGCCTTGTAGAAGTCCTCCACCTCCAGCAGAGGGGTCTTCTCCACCAGCCACTTGGTCCGCTCTCGGCCCAGCAACGCCCCCAGCGCGTAGAACCCCCAGGCGCCGACCAGGGCGCCGAGCGTGGCCGCCAGGATCGCCAGCCACAGGTTCATCTTGCCGTCGTAGGCGAGGAAGCCCGCTCCGGGCAGCACCGCCTCACTGGGCATCGGGGGGAAGAACGTCTCAATGAGAAGGGCGAGGCCGACACCGAGCTCGCCCAGGTCTGTCATCAGGCCGAGCACCCAGCCGATGAATCCCTCGTACCCCTCGGAAGGGTCGATGGACGTCGACGTGGTGGACGCGGCGAGCGACGTAGACCAGTCCACAGGTCCCATATTCCTCTTTGATCTCTATGAAGCGGGAAGGGGGGTAATAGCGCGTCTTCCGATCGACGCGGAGATAAGCAGAAAGCTCCGGCCGCCGGGCACGGGTGCCGCACGACGACCGGAGCCGCATTCCCGGAATTATAGGGCCGTGACACCGGTCGTGGCGTCGGTTGCATGCCACGCTCGAAGCACGACCGCTGCCCACGAGGTTAGGGCAGCGCCTCGACCAGTTCGGCCACGCTCTTGCGCCGCCCCGTGTAGAAGGGGACCTCCAGACGGGTGTGCCGACGGGCCTCGGCCCCACGCAGGTGGCGCATCAGGTCGACGATACGGTGCAGCTCCTGGCCCTCGAAGGCCAGCAGCCACTCGTAGTCGCTGAGCGCGAACGTGGAGACGGTGTTGGCCCGCACATCGGGGTAGGGCGCGGCCATCCGGCCGTGCTCGGCGAGCATGGCGCGGCGCTCCTCGTCGGGTAGCAGGTACCACTCGTAGGAGCGCACGAAGGGGTAGACGCAGATGTAGTCGCGCGGTTCCTCACCGGCCAGGAAGGCCGGCACGTGGCCGCGGTTGAACTCCGCCGGCCGGTGCATGCCCACGACCGACCACACCGGGGCGCTCGCCCGGCCCAGGGCGGTGCGCCGGAAGGACGCGTACATCTCCTGGAGCGCGTCGGGGGTCTCGGCGATCCACCAGAACATCACATCGGCGTCGGCGCGGAACCCCTGCACGTCGTAGGAGCCGCGGGTGGTGACCCCCTTCTCGGCCGCGGCGTCGAACAGGCGGGTGACCTCCTCGACCGCCGCGACGCGGTCGACCTCGCCGAGGTCGCCGACCTTGAAGACCGACCACATGGTGTAGCGGATGAGCTTGTTCAGCTCTTCGGCGTCGGAGGCGCCGTTGTGGCTCTCGTGCCCCGTCGTCACGTGGAACTCCCTTGTCGGTTCGATATCGGTGATGGCTGAGCGCCGTGACCGGCGTCAGTCGGAGAGCGCGGGTCCGGCGCCGTGCGCCACCCGCTCGGTCAGGACGGTCGTCAGCGTGCGGGCCGCCTCGGTGGCGCTCGCGACGCAGGCCGGGATGCCCACACCGTCGTAGGCGGCGCCGCACAGGGCCAGGCCGGGGTGCGCGGCCACGGCCGTGCGGGCCCGGGCGATCCGGGCCTCATGCCCCACCGTGTACTGGGGCAGACCGGCCTGCCACCGGGTGACCCGCTGCTCGACGGGCGGCCGGCCGATGCCGCAGATGTCGGCGAGGTCGGCGACCGCCAGCGCGGCCAGCTCCTCGTCGGAGTGCTGGAGCGTCTCCTCCTCGCCCACCCGTCCGATGGAGCAGCGCACGAGCACGGTCTCCTCGTCGGGATGGGCCGCGCGCAGCGCCTCGGCCAGCCAGGGCCACTTGACGCTGCTGAAGGTGGCGGCCTTGATCGTCCGTCCCTCCAGCGCCGGCACCAGGAAGCCGCTGCCCTTCGGCGGCGCGGCGAAGTCCCGCGCCCGGTAGGCCAGCGTGATGACGGCCATGCTGGCGTAGCCGATCCGTTCGAGCTCGCGCGCCGCCTCGGGCACCTCCACGCGCAGCAGCCGGGCGGCCTCGGGGGCGGGACAGGCCAGGACGACCGCGTCGGCCGCGACGGCGCGCTCCGCCCCGGGAGGGCCGGCGACGATCCGCCAGCCCGCGCCGTCACGTCGCAGCTCGCGCACCGGGGTCGAGGTCTCGACCGCGCCGCCCGCCGCCGTCACGCGGTCGACGAGCGCGTCGATGAGGGTGGCCAGACCGCCCCGCAGGGTGGCGAACACCGGACCGGGGGCCGCGTCCCTCGCCTTGGCCGCCTGCTCCTCCTTGATCTCGCGCACGGCGGCCATCAGGGACCGCCGGGTACGCGCGGCCGGCACGATCTGAGGGAGCGCCGCCTCAAGCGACAGGCGGTCGGCGCGGCCCGCGTAGACGCCGCCCAGCATCGGTTCGACGAGGCGGTCGACCACCTCGGACCCCATGCGGACGCCGATGTAGGTGGCCACCGGGACGTCCGCGTGGATGGTCGTGGCCGGCCAGACCAGGTCGCGCGCCGCGCGCAGCGTGCCCGTCCACGACAGGACGCCGCTGCGGGCCAGCGCGGTCAGGCCGCCCGGGACCCCCATGAGGTGCCCGCTGGGAAAGTCGCGCAGCGCGCCCCGGCTGTACAGACGCGCCGGCGCGGGGGCCGGATGGGTGAGCCGATCGCCCAGCCCCAGGTCCGCGACGAGCTCCAAGGCCTCGGGGCGGCGGGTGAGGATGGACTCGGCCCCTGAGTCCACCGGGACCCCGGCCACCGGGGAGCTGTGGAGCTTGCCGCCCGGTCGCGGTGCGGACTCCAGCACGGTGACCCGGGACCCGGTTTCGATGAGGCGATGGGCCGCGGTCAATCCGGACAGTCCGCCACCGACGACCACGACGTGCGGTTTCGTCTCCATGCCCCCAGCTTTCCAGATGGTTTCGCGTCCTCGTTCGCACCCCGCCATCTGCGCGCGTCCCTGGTGCGCGGGTGCTGACGGGGTGCCGTGAACCCGGCCCCTCCAATGTGATGCGAGCGTTATCCGAGGGCCGCAACGGCCTCACCCCGTGGCACGTCGAAGCCGCATGAACCTGTGTGTGGGAGCCCTGCGCGGCCGTCGCCGAGCCGTCGCGCTCGCCTGTCTGACGCTGGCAACCGCCCTGCTGGCGGGCTGTTCGGAGAGCCGGTCCAACCTCGGGACGGCCTCCGTTCCCGACGCCGCGATGGAGGCGGCGCCCCCCGAGGGAGGGGCCGACGGTGCCGCGGCCGAGGCCGCTTCCGACCTCTCTGTCGACGTGAGCGAACGCACAGTGATCTCCACCGCGTCGCTGTCGGTGGAGGTCTCCGACGTCGAGGACGCCTCCGAGCGGGCCGTCGAGCGGGTGGTGGCCGCGGGCGGCCACGTCGCCGCGGAGACCGCCTACTCCGACGGGGGCGAGCTCCCCAGCGCGTCGCTGACCCTCAAGGTCCCCCAGGACGGTTACGAGGAGGCGCTGGAGGAGCTGGCGGAACTGGGCGACCTGCGCAGCCTGGAGCGGCGGGTCGAGGACGTGACCGAGGAGGTGGCCGACGTCGACAGCCGGGTGGAGTCGGCCGAGGCCTCGCTCGCGCGGCTGCGGGACCTCCTGGAGGAGGCGGGGACCGTCGAGGAGGTGCTGGCGGTCGAGGCCGAGATCGGGACACGCCAGGGCGAACTGGAGGCGTTGCAGGCCCGGCAGGAGGCCCTGGCCGGGCAGACCGCCTACGGCACGATCGAACTGTCCCTGGTCGGACCGGCCTCCGCGACCGACGTGGACCCGTCAGGGTTCGGCGACGGGTTCGCGGCGGGGGTGCAGGCGCTCCAGACGTTGCTGCGCGGCATCGCGGTCCTCGTGGGCTGGCTGCTGCCGTTCCTGCCCCTGGTCGCGCTGGGCGGCGTACCGGTGTGGCTGCTGCTGCGGCGCAGGCGTCGCCCGGCCCGGGACGCCGCCCCCGGCCACGCGGACGTGGCCGCCGACGACGAGGCGGCCCCCGCTCCGCCCGAACGGGAGGAAGGGTGAGCGCGGGGTCCGGCCGCGCGCCGTCCGCGGCCGGACCCTGCGCCTCAGCGAGCCGTCTCCTGGTGCACGAAGTCGGTCAGGCGGGCCAGCATGTCCGGGTCGGTCGTCGGCAGCACGCCGTGACCCAGGTTGAAGATGTGCCCCTCGGCCGCCCGCGCGCGGGAGAGCACGTCGCGGGTACGCTCGGCGACCACCTCCCACGGCGCGAAGAGCGTGGCCGGATCGAGGTTGCCCTGGAGAGCGGTGCCGGCCTGGACCCGCTGGGCCGCGCGGTCGAGCGGAACCCGCCAGTCGACCCCGACCACGTCGGCCCCGGCCTCGCCGAGCAGGCCCAGCAGCTCTCCCGTGCCCACGCCGAAGTGGATGCGCGGCACGTCGAGCTCGCCCAGCTTGGCGAAGATCCACTTGGTGTAGGGCAGCACGCCGGCGCGGTAGTCCTCGGGGCTGAGCGCGCCCACCCAGGAGTCGAACAGCTGCACGGCGCTGGCCCCCGCCGCCACCTGGACCCTGAGGAACTCCAGGGTGATGGCCGACAGGCGCTGCATCAGCTCGGCCCACACGTCGGGCTCGCCGTACATCATGGCCTTGGTGTGTTCGTGGTTCTTGGACGGCCCTCCCTCGATGAGGTAGGAGGCCAGGGTGAAGGGGCCACCCGCGAACCCGATGAGCGGACGGTCGGCCAACTCGCCGACGAGCTCGCCGACCGCCTCGGTGACGAACGGGATGTCGTCGGGTTCGAGGTCGCGCAGGCGCTTGATCGCGTCAAGGTCGCGGATCGGCTCGGCGACCACCGGGCCGACGCCGCTCTTGATGTCGAGATCGACACCGATGGCCTTCAGGGGCACCACGATGTCGCTGAAGTAGATGGCCGCGTCCACCTCGTAGCGGCGCACCGGCTGCATCGTGATCTCGACGATCATGTCGGGCCGCGCGCACGCCTCCAGCATCGGGACGTCGGCGCGGACTCTGCGGTATTCGGGCAAGGAGCGGCCCGCCTGGCGCATGAACCACACCGGCGTGTGGGACACCGGCAGGCGCTGGCAGGCGCGGAGAAATGGAGAGTCTTGCAGCGTCACACCATTGATCGTGCCACGCCTTCCGAGCCTGTTGCGCCCCGACCGGGGCAGACGGGGCGCGAAGCGGCCGGAACCGATGGGCCCCGGGCGGGACACGCCGGCCCCGTGGACATCCCAAGATCATCACAAAACACCGACACGCCGGAAAAGCTCCCCGGAACCCGACGTGACTCGTGCCACCGTCGTGTGCGTGCCCACCCGGCGCGTGGAGTGAGGTCCGGCCTGCGCGGCGGTGGCCGTGAACTCCGCCGTGCCCGCGGGCCCGCCGGCCTCGCGGCCGGTGGCACGAAGTGGAGATTCCAAGATTAAGGCTGACGTTTCCATCATGCCCCCTGCCGTTAGGGACGATGACGCGCCTCCCTCGTTCCGGCGCGCGGTCGAGAGTCTGCGCGAACCTGTGGTGCGCCCCGAGATCGCGGTCGAGGACATCCCCGCCCCCCGGCGACTCGCCCCCCACGCCGTCGCGATGTCGGCGACCGTGACGGTCGACGACGACGACATCGCGCTGGGGCGACTCATCGTCCTGTACGACCCGGAGGGAACCCGCGACTGGCCCGGCCCGTTCCGGGTGGTCGCCTACGTCAGCGCCGAACTCGAACCCGAGATCTCGACCGACCCGTTGCTGGGGCAGGTGGCCTGGAGCTGGCTGACCGAGGCGTTGAGCGGACACGGGGCCGACCAGCGCGAACTCAGCGGAACCGTGACCCGCGCCACCACCGAGGGCTTCGGCGCCAAGTCCGGCCAGCCCACGACGACGGAGCTGGAGCTTCGGGCCTCCTGGTCCCCCCTCTCCGAGGACCTGTCCGGGCACATGTCGGCCTGGTTGGCCCTGCTGTCGGCGACCGCGGGCCTGCCCCCGGTGGACGTGACCGATATCAGCCAACGCCGGCCCCGCCACGACTGACCGAGCCGCGCAGCGGCGTCGGGGGAGCTCCGTGAGGAGAACGGGAAAGGGCGGGGCACCAGGGCCGGAGCGCTCCGAGGGACCTCGGCGTTCGCCTGCCCACCGGGCGGAGCACATACCGTAGTGCTGTGTCGAACGTGCTGAACTCCAAGACAGGTGACCAAGATCCCGGCTCCTCTCCGGAACGTCCGACCGGGGAAGCCCCGTTACTCCGGGAGCCGCGGGAGGGCCTGCCCCCGGTCGTCGGGGACGCGGCGCGCCTGGAACACGTCGTCGAAGCGTTCGGCGCGGGACGGGGCCCCGTGGCGGTGGACGCCGAACGCGCCTCGGGGTACCGCTACGGACAGCGCGCCTACCTGGTCCAGCTCCGCCGGGCCGGGGCGGGAACGGCACTGATCGACCCGATCCCCTGTGACGACCTGACGGAGCTCAACGCGGCCATCGCCGACGCGGAGATGGTGCTGCACGCGGCACACCAGGATCTGCCCTGCCTGACGGAACTGCACCTGCGTCCCGCCCGGCTGTTCGACACCGAGCTGGCCGGACGACTGCTCGGCTACCAACGGGTGGGACTGGGCGCCATGGTCGAGCGCGTGCTGGGAATGCGCCTGGCCAAGGAGCACTCCGCCGTGGACTGGTCGGTCCGCCCCCTGCCGGAGGACTGGCTGCGCTACGCGGCGCTGGACGTCGAGGTCCTGGTGGAGCTGCGGGACGCGCTGGAGGAGGAGCTGGCCGCGGCGGGGAAGCTGGAGTGGGCGCGCGAGGAGTTCGCCGCGGTGCTGGCGGCGCCCCCGAAGGAGCCCCGCCCCGACCCCTGGAGGCGGACCTCGGGCATCCACCGCGTCCGCAACCAGCGTGGGCTGGGCGTGGTGCGGGAGCTGTGGTCCGAACGCGACCGCATCGCGTGCGAACGGGACCTGTCGCCGGGGCGGGTGGTCCCCGACGCGGGTATCGTCGAGGCGGCGCTGGCGATGCCCCGCACCGCCCAGGACCTCGCCGCGATCAAGCCGTTCGGTGTCCGGCTGGCCCGCCGTTACATCCCGGTGTGGATCAAGGCGATCAACCGGGTGCGGGACATGTCCGTCGCCGAGCTGCCCCGGCCGAGCGCCCCGGGTGACGGTCCTCCCCCGGTGAACCGTTGGGCCGACCGCGATCCGGTGGCGGCGCGGCGGTTGGAGGCGGCTCGCTCGGTGGTGAGTTCCATCGCCGAACGTGTCACCATGCCGACGGAGAACCTGCTCCAGCCGGACGCCGTGCGCAGGCTGGCGTGGGCGCCGCCGCGTCCCTTGGACGAGGCTGCGGTCGCCCAGCACCTGCGGGGTAACAACGCGCGCGAGTGGCAGGTGGGGTTGACCACGGTCGCGCTCACGGAAGCACTTCAGAAAGCCGAAAAAGGGGTCTGAACCACCCCTGAAACCGTTCAATCGCTTATTACCGTCAAGTGACACAATTCACCAGGGGGCGACGGCCTCTCCTCACGGCACGGAACCCCCTGGACGGACTAAGTTATTGAATCGTGTTGTCGCCGCTGCGAAACGGTAAGAATGCCGGGTACGTCGCTCCTCGGAGCAGTGAGGTGGTGAGCCGGGTGTCGGTGTGGCGGTCCCTGCTGCGCAAGAGCAGGCTCAGGGGCACCGGCACAGGGGTTCGGGGCACCACGGCCCCCGGCGATCCCCCTCCGGGCCAGACGCCCGCCCAGCGGGCCGCGTGGCTGGAGCGCGTCCTGCACGACCAGATCGAGCGGTTCGGAGCACAGCACCCCCGCACCATCGCCGCCCGCAACAACCTCGCCAGCAAGTACGCCCAGATCGGGCGGCGCTCCGCGGCGATCGAGCAGTTCGAGGTCGCCCTGGCCGACTCGGTGGCCGTGCTCGGTGAAGAGGACGACCAGACCGACATCATCCGGGAGAACCTCGCCTGGTGCCAGGAGGACGCCGGTCGCTTCCACGACGCCGCGACCAACTGGGAGGTCCTGCTCCAGCAGCGCCTCCAGCGGCTCGGTCCCACCGCGGTCGAGACCGTGACCGCGCGTACCCGCCTGGCCTCGGCCTATCGCCGCACCGGACGCCCCGACGCCGCGATCGCGCACTTCGAGCGCGCCATCGAGGACTCCACCGGGGCCTCCGCGGAGGAGACGGAGAGCCTGCGCATCGGGCTGGCCCTCGCCCTGCGCGGCAGCGGCAGGTTCGACGAGGCGATCCCGCAGCTGCGCATGGTGCTGGCCCAACGGCACCGGCGTCTCGGCGCCCGCCACTACGACACGCTGGCCATCCACCACCAGCTCGGGTTGGCCTACCTCCAGGCGTCACGGCCGGGCGAGGCCGTCGAGACGCTGGAACGCGCCTACCGCAACTGTCTGGCCGCGGCGGGGGACCCTGAGATCCGGCTGCTGACCATGAAGGTCCGTCGAGACCTGGCGGGCGCCTACCGCGTCGCGGGTCGGCCTCGTGACGCTGCCGCGCTGTACTGATCCCGAACGCGACCGGCCCCTCCCCCGGTATCAAGATTCTCCCGCCTGGGAAGGTTTTCCACGCATAAGGATTATTCGAGCGATCAGCGTGGAATGTTACGCACCAGTTATCGAACCGATGCGGGGCGAGGAACCGTGGATCTCCCGAGATGGCTGGGACGGATCGGTCAGACGGTGGTGGCCTTCCTGCTCGGCGCGGCCGTGTGGTCGGCCGGTCGCCCATTCATGGCCGTGGGCCTGTTCCTGCTGGTGGCGGTCGTCATCCCGCTGGTCACCTGGTGGTTCTTCGAACGCCCCGGGCCGGGTCCGGAC
The DNA here is from genome assembly GCF_054780875.1 of Marinactinospora endophytica. Classification (NCBI taxonomy): domain Bacteria; kingdom Bacillati; phylum Actinomycetota; class Actinomycetes; order Streptosporangiales; family Nocardiopsidaceae; genus Marinactinospora; species Marinactinospora endophytica. The sequence continues at coordinate 41,101 of NZ_BAAGVM010000009.1, forward strand.
GGAGAGGCGCTACGCCGCCAGGTGGCGGATGAGGAACGTTCCCTGGCCCACCATGAGATCCTGCTCGGCCCGACACACCCCGACACCCTCACCGCGCGTAACAACCTCGCCTTCGACTACACCCGGGTGGGGCGGCTGTGCGAGGCCATCGCCCACTACGAACTGGCGCTGACCCTGGCGATCCACACCGTCGGTCCCCGGGATCCGGAGACCCTGCTGCTGCGCCGCAACCTCGCCGACGCCTACCGCATGGCCGGGCGGTTCGCCGACGCGATCATCCAGCTCGACCTCGCCCACTGCCCCGTCCCGCACCCCCACCCGGCCGACGCGGGGGCCGATGTCCACAGGACACCGGCCCCCGCGCGAGCGCGTGGCGGCGAGGGCGGTTCGACGGCTAGGACGCAGTGAGCAGCTGCGAGGCCGCGAGGTCGCGGTAGAGCTCGTCGGTGGCGACCAGCTCGGCGTGCGTCCCCACCGCGCGTACCCGTCCCGCCTCCATGACCACGATGCGGTCGGCGCTGGTCACCGTGGACAGCCGGTGGGCCACGACCATGACGCTGGTCTCGCGTGCCGCGTCGAGCATGACCTGCTTGAGCGCCGTCTCGTTGGCGGCGTCCAGCTGGGAGGTCGCCTCGTCCATCAGGAGCAGACGCGGGCGGCGCAGCAGCGCTCGGGCGATCGCGACACGCTGACGCTCGCCGCCGGAGATCGTGGTCCCCCGATGCCCGATGGCGCTGTCCAGGCCGTCGGGCAGACGGGCGACGAGCTCTTCCAGGCGCGCCGTGCGCACCACCGCGTCGATCTCCTCCGCCGTGGCCTGCGGCGCGGCCATGACGAGGTTCTGGCGCAGGGTGCCGTCCAGGACCGGCGCGTCCTGCTCGACGTAGCCGATCGCCGCCCGCAGCGCGGGCAGGGGCCAGTTCCGCACGTCCACCCCGTCCAGCAGCACCGCGCCCGAGGTCGCGTCGTAGAAGCGCTCCAGCAGCGAGAACACGGTCGTCTTGCCCGCGCCCGAGGGGCCGACCAGGGCGGTGAGCCCGCCCGAGGGCGCCTCGAAGGTGACACCGTGGTGGACCATGGGCGCGTCCGGCGCGTAGCGGAAGGTCACGTCGGCGAAGGCGACCGTGGCCGGACCGTTGGAGCCGGTCGGGGACTCGGGCGCCGCGTCGACCTCCTCCCGCTCCAGGGTGGCCACCTCGTCGATGCGGTGCACCGCGGCCAGACCGCTCTGCATCTCGGTGGCCGCCTGCACCAGCATGGCCAGCGGCTCCATCAGGTAGAAGAGCAGCAGCAGGAAGGCGATGAGCGAGGAGACCTCCAGTTCCCCGGCCGCCACGCGCACCCCGCCCATCCCGAGGACGGCGAGGAAGGCGATGTTCACCGCGAAACCGGCGACCGTTCCCGACAGGGCGCTCCAGGCCGCGACCTGCACGCCCTTGCGCCAGGCCGTGTGGGCCGCCGTCTCCAGGCGTTCACCCTCGTGCCGTTCGGCCCCGCTGGCCTTGACCGTCCGGAAGGCCCCGAAGAGCCGTTCGAGCAGCGCTCCCATCTCACCGACCGCGGCCTGTCCGGCGACCGTGGCCCGGCTGATACGGGGCAGGACCACCCCCATGACCAGGCCGACGACGACCAGGACCGCCATCGTGACCCCGAACAGGATCGCGTCCATGACCGCCATGAGCACGACGCCGCCGATGAGCAGGAGCGAGCCGGTGACGACGTTGGTGAGACTGTTGGTCACCACCGATCGCAGCAGCGTGGTGTCGGAGGTGAGGCGCGAGACGAGGTCGCCCGGCTTGAGCCGGTCCACGGCTCCCACGCGCAGCCGCAACAGCCGGGTGAGGAGCTGGCGGCGGACGGTCAGCACGACGCTCTCGCCGGTGCGCCCGAGCACGTAGGCGCCCAGGGCGCTGACGAGGGCCCCGGTGAGGAGGAGCACCCCCAGCAACAGCAGCGGCCGGGTGAGCGTCTGGTCCTGCGCCAGCGCGTCGATCACCAGCTTGGCCACGAGCGGCTGGGCCAGTCCCGCCGCGCCCCCGAGGAAGGACAGGAAACCACCGAGAAGGAGGGCGCCGGAGAGCGGCCGGGCGTACTCCCACAGCCGGCGCAACGGCGCCTTGGGGGTGTCGGGCGGCGTCCTCCCCTCTTGCTCACCCGCGTGCTGGGCCACCTCGGTCATCTCTGCCTCCATTGTTGATCGCGCCCATCGCCTGACGGCCGTTCCGGTTCGGCCGCCTCGTCTCCGACACGGCCAGCACCTCGGACTCTTCCGACGCTTCTCCCTATTACGGACCAGTCGCCGCATCAACATCTTTACGGGGCGTCCTGACAGCTCGCTGACAGCCCGCTGACCGATCGCGTCATCTTCCGGGGCGACCTGGCGGCCCCGGGGCTCGCACCATTAGTTACCGGCGAGTAGCATGTGGGACATCAACTCACCCATCCGTTGTCGAAGGAGGGGCAATCGTGCCGCGAACTGCCCGCGATGTCGTGTTTGTCGACGGGGTCCGCACCCCGTTCGGCAAGGCCGGCAAGGGCCTCTATGCCGAGACGCGCGCCGACGACCTGGTCGTGCGTGTCATCCGCGAGCTGCTGCGCCGCAACCCCGGCCTGCCGCCGGAACGTGTCGACGAGGTCGCCATCGCCGCCACCACCCAGATCGGCGACCAGGGACTGACGATCGGCCGTAGCGCAGCCCTCCTCGCCGGCCTGCCCCGCAGCGTCCCGGGGTACGCGATCGACCGCATGTGCGCCGGCGCGATGACCGCGGTCACCACCAGCGGCGCCGGCATCGCCTTCGGCGCCTACGACGTCGTCATCGCCGGCGGCGTCGAGCACATGGGCCGCCACCCGATGGGCGAGGGCGTCGACCCCAACCCGCGCTTCCTGTCGGAGAAGCTGGTCGACCCCTCCGCGCTCGTCATGGGCAACACCGCGGAGAACCTGCACGACCGCTACCCCACCATCACCAAGGAGCGCGCCGACGCCTACGCGGTGCGCAGCCAGGAGAAGGTCGCCAAGGCCTACGCCGACGGCAAGATCCAGCCCGACCTCGTCGAGATGCTGGTCCGCTCCGCCGAACAGGGCTACGGCCTGGCCACCGCGGACGAGCCCCCGCGGCCCGGCACCACCCTGGAGGCGCTGGCCTCGCTGAAGACCCCCTTCCGTCCGCACGGCCGGGTCACCGCGGGCAACTCGGCCGGCCTCAACGACGGTGCCACCGGCGCCATCATCGCCGCCGAAGAGGTGGCCGCCGAGTTGGGGCTGAACGCCCCGATGCGCCTGATCGACTTCTCCTTCGCCGGAGTGGAGCCCGAGGTCATGGGCGTCGGCCCGGTGCCGGCCACCGAGAAGCTGCTGGCCCGGCAGGGACTGACCATGGACGACATCGGCCTCATCGAGATCAACGAGGCGTTCGCGGTGCAGGTCCTGGCCTTCCTGGAACACTTCGGCATCGCCGACGACGACGCCCGGGTCAACCCCTGGGGCGGCGCGATCGCGCTGGGCCACCCGCTGGCCTCCTCGGGCGTGCGCCTGATGATGCAGCTGGCCCGCCTGTTCGCCGAGCGCACGGACGTCCGTTACGGCCTCACCACGATGTGCGTCGGCATGGGCATGGGCGGCACCGTGCTCTGGGAGAACACGAACTGGGAAGGGAACGCCAAGTGAGCAGCCCGATCGAACAGGCCCGCGCGCTGTTCGGCGACGAGATCGTCACCAAGGCCCTGGCGCGTGACGTCGAACTGCCCTACGGCGCCGGAACGGCCGTCCTCATCACCCTGGACAACGGCCACGACCACACCAAGCCCAACACCTTCGGCCCCGGCGGCCTGCTCGCCCTGGGCGAGGCGATCGACGCCGCGGTCGCGCGCACCGACATCGCCGCCATCTGCGTCACCGGCAAGCCGTTCATCTTCGCGGTCGGCGCCGACCTCAACGGCGTCCCCAAGATCCGCACCCGCGAGCAGGCGCACGCCATCGGCAAACTCGGCCATGACGTGTTCCGCAAGCTGGGCGAGACCGACATCCCCACCTTCGCCTTCGTCAACGGCGCGGCGATGGGCGGTGGCGTCGAGGTCGCGCTGCACTGCCGGTACCGGACGATCTCCTCGGGTGTTCCGGCGGTCGCGCTGCCCGAGACCTTCCTCGGCCTGGTTCCCGGCTGGGGCGGCACCTATCTCCTGCCGAACCTGATCGGCGCCGAGAAGGCCCTGAAGGTCATCATCGAGAACCCGCTGGCGCAGAACCGCACCCTCAAGGGCCCGCAGGCCTTCGAGCTGGGCATCGCCGACGCGATGTTCGAGCCGGCCGACTTCGTCGAGGAGTCGCTGCGCTGGGCGGCCCGCGTCGTCAAGGGCGAGGTCGTCGTCGAGCGGCCCGAGGTCGACCGCGGCGAGGCGTGGGACCAGGCCGTGGGCAACGCCCGCTTCCTCGTGGAGGGCAAGCTGCACGGCGCGGCCCCGGCCCCGGTCCGCGCGCTGGACCTGGTCGCCGCGGCCAAGGACCGCACCCGCGACGAGGCCTTCGCCGCCGAGGACGAGGCGCTGGCCGACCTCCTCATGAGCGACGAGCTCAAGGCCGGGCTGTACGCCTTCGACCTGTCCCAAAAGCGCGGCCGGCGTCCCGTGGGCGCCCCCGACAAGTCCCTGGCCCGCAAGGTCACCAAGGTCGGCGTCGTCGGCGCGGGGCTGATGGCCGGACAGCTCGCCCTGCTGTTCGCCCGCCGCCTGGAGGTCCCGGTCGTCATGACCGACCTGGACCAGGAACGGCTGGACCGCGGCGTGGGCCACGTCCACGGCGAGATCGACCGGCTGCTCGCCAAGGGCCGCGTCTCCCCCGACAAGGCCAACCGGCTCAAGGCGCTGGTCACCGGTTCGCTGTCCTACGAGGCGTTCTCCGACGCCGACTTCGTCATCGAGGCCGTGTTCGAGCGGATGGACGTCAAGCAGGAGGTCTTCGCCAAGGTCGAGCAGCACGTCTCGCCCGAGGCGATCCTGGCGACGAACACCTCCTCGCTGTCCATCACCGAGATGGCGAGCGGACTGGCCCACCCCGAGCGGGTCGTCGGGTTCCACTTCTTCAACCCGGTCGCCGTGCTGCCGCTGCTGGAGATCATCCGCGGTGAGAAGACCGACGACGCCGCGCTGGCCACGGCGTTCGCCACCGCCAAGGGCCTGAAGAAGACCGCGGTCCTGGTCAAGGACGCCCCGGCGTTCGTGGTCAACCGGCTGCTCACGCTCTTCATGGGCGAGGTGCTGGCCGCGGTCGAGGAGGGCACCGCCCCCGAGGTCGCCGACCGCGCCGTGGCCCCGCTGGGGCTGCCGATGCCGCCGCTGCTGCTGCTCCAGCTCGTCGGCCCGGCCGTCGCGCTGCACGTGTCGGAGACGCTCCACGCCGCCTTCCCGGACCGTTTCACGGTCTCCGAACAGCACCGTCGCCTGGTCGAGGCGGGTAGGACCGCCGTCTTCGGACCGGACTTCCAGATCGACCCCGAGGTGCGGGCGCTGTTCGAGGGCGGGGACAAGCCCTCCTCGGAGGAGGAGATCCTGGAGCGGGCGCTGACCGCGCTGGCCCGCGAGATCCAGATCATGCTCGACGAGGGGGTCGTGGCCGAGGCCGCCGACATCGACCTGTGCCTCATCACCGGTGCCGGCTGGCCGTTCCACTTGGGGGGTATCACGCCCTACCTGGACCGCTCCGGCATCTCTGAGAAGGTCAACGGCAAGCTGTTCCACCCCGACGGTCCCAAGGCGCTGTAGGCGTCCTGTCCCGTGCGGCACGGCCCCGCCTCCCTGCCGGGGGGCGGGGCCGGCCCATGCGCGCCGTCCCACGCTCCGGCTCCCCGTTTCCGGACTCCTTCGGGACACCCTGGGGATCATCCGCCCCGGAACGGGCGGGGCGACCTATCCTGGACGCATGACCAGCCGAAACGGATCGTTCGTGGTCAAAAACCGGCTCCGGTTGACGTGGGAGGGGGCCTGGCTCACCGCCGGCTGCCTCATCTTCGTCATCGCGGGCATCGCCATGATCATCGAGGGCACGACGACCAGCGTGGTGCTCGGGATCGTCGCCGTGGTCCTGTTCGGCGGCGGGGGGTTGCTGGCCGCCAGCCGCGTCCTGTCGCGCCGCCCGGTCCTGGAGATGGACGACTCCGGCGTCTGCGTCACCGTTCCCTGGCCCCGGTCGCACGCCGACGACCACCGGCTGGACTGGGACGAGCTCGCCGGAATCACCGCCTACACCGAACGCATCGAGCACCGCGGCGCCTGCGTGCGCCACCACTACCTGGCCTTCGTGCCCCGTTCCCGGGCCGAGTCCGCCGCGGTGGACTCCGGATCCTCGGACTCCGCCGAGCGCAGCGGAGCCAGCGTCGAGTGCCCCTGGGAACTGCGCTACGCCACGCACATCCGCTCCACCTGGGACCACTCTCCCGAGGAGGTCGTGGCCCAGGCCCGCCGACACCGCCCGGACCTGCCCTTCACCGATCGGCGGGACACCTCCTCGCCCTCGTCAGGCGGCGATTCGCCGGTCCGCCGGGGTGCCGGCGGCGGCTGAACCCAACGGCTCGGGCCGGCGCGGACGGTCACGCCATCCGCGCCGGCCCGAGCCACCTCGGATCCCGCGCCGGCCGGTCAGCTCCGTCCCGACCGGACCAGCTCCTCGGAACGCGCCTCCTCGGGCGCCTCCTCCGACTCGGTGATACCGACACGGTCATGCAGCCGGCGCAGCGGACCCGGCAGCCACCAGTTCGCCCGCCCCAGCAGGCGCATGGTGGCGGGCACCAGCAGCGCCCGCACCAGCGTCGCGTCGACGACCACCGCCATCGCCAGGCCCAGGCCGATCACCTTGAGGAACAGCAGCTCGGAGGTGCCCATGGCGGCCAGCACCACCACGAGCAGCAGCGCGGCGCTGGTGATGATGCGTCCGGTGCGCTGGAGACCGACGGCCACCGAGTGCGGGTTGTCCCCGGTGCGCAGGAACTCCTCACGGACCCGGCTGAGCAGGAACAACTCGTAGTCCATCGCCAGGCCGAACGCCACGATCAAGATGAGCACGAGATAGGTCGGGTCGAGCGTGCCCACCGGCTCGAAGCCCAGCACCCCGGCCAGGTGCCCCTCTTGGAACCCCCAGATGACGACGCCCAGCGACGCCCCCAGGGACAGCAGTCCCATGACGACGGCCTTGAGGGGCAGCACGATCGAGCCGAAGGCCAGGAACAGCAGCACCAGGGTCGCGGCGACCACGAAGACCAGGGTGGCGGGGACGGCATCGACGATCGCCTCGACGTTGTCGATCTGGCTGGCGGCGGTTCCGCCGACCAGCACCTCCTCGGCCCCCTCGGGCCCGGCCTCCGCGCGCACCTCACGCACCAGCTCGGTGGTCGCCTCGTCGTCCACCTCGCCCTCGTAGCCCACGCTGACCTCGGCGATGTCCTCGCCGGTCCGCTGCACGGCCGCCGACACCGCACCGTCCAGCCCGCCGAGGCGCTCGGCGTAGTCGGCCAGGTCGGCCTCCTCGACCGGTCCGAGAACCGCGATCTCCAGCGTGTTGGCCCCTCCGGAGGGGAAGTCCTCGCTCATCATCTCGGTGGCGACCCGGCTGGGGGAGTCCTCGGGCAGGTAGCGCTGGTCGGTGGAGCCGACCTGGTAGGACGTCAGCGCGGCGGCGAAGGTCCCCAGGACCACGACGACGGCGAGCAGGTAGAGCACCGGGCGGCGCATGACGCTGTGGGCCAGCCGCGTCCACGCGCCCGCCCGTTCGGCCACCGCGCCCGTCACGGTGCGCCGGGGCAGCGGAAGCCGCAGCGCGTCGATGCGGCGCCCGATGAGGGACAGCAGGGCCGGCAGCACCACCAACGCCGCGATGAGGTCGAACAGGACGACGGCGATCCCGCCCATGCCGATGGAGCGCATGATGGGCTGCGGGAAGAACAGCAGACCGGCGAAGGCGATGAGGACGGTGACACCGGAGAAGGCGACCGTGCGTCCGGCGGTGGCCAGGGTCACCGGAAGCGCCCGGCCGACGTCACCGGTACGGTCCAGTTCCTCACGGAAGCGGCTGACCAGGAACAGCCCGTAGTCGATCGCGAGCCCCAGGCCCAGAATCGTGGCGACGTTGACGGCGAAGACCGACACCTCGGTGACGTGGGTGAGGGCACGCAGCAAGGTCAGCGAGCCCAGGATCGCCAGGCCGCCCACGGCCAACGGCATCAACGCGGCGACGACGCCGCCGAAGATCGCGACGAGCAGCAGGAGCAGGATCGGCAGCGAGATCAGCTCGGCGCGCACGACGTCGCTCTCGGCCTTGGCCGACAGCTCCGCCTCCACCCCGACCGGACCGCCGACATAGGTCCGCAGCCCGTCGGCCTCCAGGTCCTCCTCGATCGCCGCGAAGGAGTCCATACGCTCCTCCTTGCCGTCACCGGCGAGGGTGATCGCCACATAGGTGGCGTGCTGATCCTCGGAGACCAGGGCGGCGCGCTGAGGCTCGGGCAGACGCTCGTCGAGATAGCTGGTGACCGAGGCGACCTCGTCCTCGGGCAGCCCGTCGACCACGTCGCGGACGGCGGAGGTGAACTCCTCGTCGTCGGCGCGCAGGTCGTCGCTGCGGTAGAGGGCGATGACGTCGACGGCGTCGTGGCCGAGCTCCTCCTCGATGACCTCGCCGGCGCGGGTGGACTCCGCGTTGGGACTCTCGAACCCGCCGTCGCTGACCTCGTTGAAGAGCCCCGTGCCCCAGATCGCGGCGAAAGCCACGAAGAGGGCGGTGAACGCGAGAATCCACAGGCGCGCCCGGTGGGTGAGGGCGCCCAGGGTGGAGAACATGAACCCGTTCCTCGGCTTCCTGTTAACGTTGGGTGAACGGCGAAAACGGTGCGAACACCGTAAGCTTACGGTGTTCACTTAAAAGGTCGCCATTCACTCACCTAGGGTGTGAGGTAGGGCATGTCCGGTTTATCCGGATCAAAGTGGGCGGGATAGGTGGCTCCGGTGTACGCACACGAAGCCGGCACGGCAACACCACGGACACGCCGGGAACGGCTACGCGAGGCGACTCTCACCGAGATCAAGGAGACCGCCCGCCATCACCTGGCCGAGCACGGTCCCAACGGCGTCTCCCTGCGCGCCGTGGCACGCGACATGGGCATGACCGCCCCCGGCCTCTACCGCTACTTCTCCAGCCTCGACGACCTGATGACGGCCCTGCGAGCCGACTTCTTCACCGAGCTGTCGCAGACCGTCACCCGGGCCGAGGAGGGCGTCGACCGCGACGACGTGGACGGGCGCATCCTGGCGTCACTGCGCGCCTTCCGCTCCTGGGCGGTCACCCACCGCGCGGAGTTCGCCCTCCTCTTCGCCTCCTCCGCCCCCGAACACGCGGTTCCGCACGACAGCGCGGCCCTCGAATCCGGCCGGCGTTTCGCGGCGACCTTCCTGACCCTGTTCGACCGGCTGCTGGAGGAGCGCCGCTTCCCCCTGCCCGCCGAGGAGGACCTTCCGCCCGCGCTGGTCCGCCAGCTCGTCGCCTTCGGCGAGCAGACCCGTTTCACCACCCCCAACGCCTCCATCGGGGCGCTGCGGGTGCTCACCTCCTGCTGGGTGCGGCTCTACGGGCTGGTGTGCATGGAGGTCTTCCAGCACCTGGCGTTCTCCATGGAGGCCATGGAGCCGATGTTCGAGGCCGAGTTGCGCGACATCCTGACGGACTTGGGCGTGCAGTACCGCCCACCCACCCATTGATCACGATCCAGCCCTGAAACGGGTGCTGTACACTCACACCCCTTTGTGCCCGAATAGAGTTGATCGCCACGATTAAAGCTGTTCATGGAGAAGGAAGCTTCTTTGGACACCATCCGCGGCGGCGCCTCCCCAGGCTCCGGCCCGGACCCGATGCCCGACGACGCCCCCCGCGAAGCGCGCACCGCCGGTCCTCCCCCTCGTCTCCCCACTCCCCCGCCCCACCCGTTCCCGCCCCCCTACCTCCCACCGCATCCCGGGGCGGTCGCCCCGCCCCCGCCGCGGCCGGCTCCACCGGACCACCCGCCGGGACCGGCGCTGTGGATCAGCGCCGGCGGTGCCGCCGTCGCCTCGCTGATCTCCCTCGTCGTCTGCGTCGTCCTCGTCGCCGGCTCCCTCAGCTCTCCCGACGGCGCGACCGGCAAACCCGGCCCCGCCCACACGCTCGACCTCACCCTGGTCCAGGCGCCCGGCCCGGCCGAGATCGACCTGGCCGAGCACCCCTTCTACGCGCTGCCGGCCCCCGACGCGGCGCGCTGCTCCCCTCCCGAACTCGATCTCGACTCCGCCGGCTCGTGGGAGGCGTTCACCTCCGCGCTCGGAGCCTGCCTGGACGAGGTGTGGACGCCCCGGCTCACCGATCTCGGCCTGCGCCCGCAGGCGCCGACCTACGTCGTCCTGGAGGAACTGCCCCAGGACTGGCCCGAGGAGGACATCGAACAGGACGGTGTCACGCTCGCCTACTACGAGGAGTGGACGAACACGATCACCGTGCTGCTGCCCAGCATCCGCCAGCTCGCCGGGTACCTCGCCGCACCCGACGACGAGGGGGTCTGGGGCGCGCTGATCGCCCACGAGTACGGCCACTACCTCCAGGCCGAGCTGGGGCTGCTCGGCGTCGTCACCGAGATGGAACTCTCCGCCAAGAGTGAGAGGGCGGCCTTGGCCGTGACCCGGCGCGCCGAGCTACAGGCCGACTGCCTGGGCGGGATCGCCCTGCGGGCGTTCGACGTCTACGACGACGCGCAGGCCGAGGCGATCAACACCGACTTCAACGGCGGCGGGGACTCCGAGACCCACGGCACCACCGACAACCGCCAGCACTGGTTCGAGGAGGGCTGGGACGCCGACAGCGCGGGGGCCTGCAACACCTTCGACGCCGAGGGGCGGCTCGTGCGCTGATCCGCCCCCCGGACCGCGCGACCGGGACCGCCTCGCCATCGTGGCGACGCGGAGCGCACACGCGGTCCCCGGGAACGGCCACCGGCAGCGCCACCGGCCGGGAGTTCCGGCCGGCCCGGCAGACGCCGGTGGGCGCCCCCGGCGGGCCGGCCTGTGGGCCGGGCCGTCCGCCGGACACGGCACCGTGTCCTTCCAGCCGGCCCGCGCCCGACGGCGGTCACGCCCACCGGCTCCGGTCGCGTCCGGGAAGGGGGCGTGTGCCGCCCAGCGCGGGGAGTCGTCGACGTGTCACGCCCACGTCAGCGGGACGGCGGTGATGACGGTCGCGCGGCGGGGCTCAGCGGTCCCGCCGTATCGGGCGGCGATCCCGCGCCACCGCCCCGAACGGCGAAGCGCCGTTTCACGACGCCGCGCCACTCCCTCACCGGCCCGTAAGGCCGGTGGGCACCCCCGGGAGCCGGTCCGGCCGCCGCGCCGACCGGCCGTTCGCGGCCCCGCGCGGGGAAGGTGGCGCCGTGCCCGGAGGTGGACCATCTCCCGGCCGCGGTCCCTGTCGCCGGGGACGCGGACGGGTACCCGGCCCGTGACCACCAGGGCGAGCGGACCCCGCCCGTCACGGGGCGGATGGTGCACCGGTCGGCCCGCTTCGGGACCGGCCGGGCAGCGGACCGTGGCGCCCGTCCGAACGCGCCGTCCGACGACGCACGCGGGTCCGCCGGCCCAGGACCCGTTCCGCTCGGGCGCGTCCCACCCCCTCGATTCCGCCGGGGCATCCGGCCCCGGCCGCCCCGGCGAGGACCGGGACGGCGACGACCCCACGCGGTCCCGCTGGACGTCGACCGGTCCGCGACGACCCACCACGGACCGTGGCGATCCGCCGGGCGCGACCGCGCCGACGACGCGTCCTAACGCCCGATCGCGTCGTAGAGCTCGCGCCAGCCCGCGAGCTTGACCCGCTCGCCACGGCCCAGTTCGGCGCCCCGGGCGGCCTCGGCCGCGTCGATCGCCAGCCAGTCCTGGTAGTCGGTCACGACGGCACCGCGCCCCTGGAGGAGGTCGTCCAACCCGTCCAGGGCGGGCGCCTTCGCCACCAGCGTGGGAGCGTCGGCCAGCAGGGAGCGGACGGTCGCCGCGGCGTCGGACTTGTTGGTGCCGATCACCCCGGAGGCGCCGCGCTTGAGCCAGCCCGCGACGTAGTCGCCCACAACAACCTCGCCACGGCTATCGAGGACCCGGCCCTCGCTGTGGGGAACGGTGCGCGCCGACGGGTCGAAGGGCACCCCCGGCAACGGAACGCTGGCATAGCCGATCGACCGGAAGACCATCCCGACCGGCAGGGACTCGGTCTCGCCGGTCCCCACCAGGCGTCCCTCCTCGTCCAGGCGGGTCCGCTCCAGCTCGACCCCCTCGACCCGGGTGGCGCCGTGGAGGGCGATCGGCCGGGTCCAGAAGCGGATCTCGATCCGGCGCGACCGGCCCAGGGGCGCGCGCCCCGCCCACGAGCCGAGGATCTCGATATTGGTGCGCGCCGCGCGGGCCGCGTGCAGCATGGCCTCGCTGTTGAGGTCCACGTCGACGTCCGCGGAGCGCACCGACACGTCGGCGTCGCGGAGACGGCCCAGTTCACGCAGCTCGTTGGCGGTGAACTTGGCCTGCATCGGGCCCCTCCGGGCGAGCAGGTGGATGCGGCGCACCCGGCTGGCCGCCAAAACGTCGAGGACCGGCTGGGGGATGTCGGTGCCCCGCAGCTCATGGGCGTCCTTGGCGAGGATGCGCACGACGTCCAGGGCGACGTTGCCCGCGCCGACCACCGCGACCTCCTCGGCGTCGAGCAGGAAGCGCTCCACCTCGGAGTCGGGGTGGCCGCAGTACCAGTTGACGAAGTCGGTGGCGGCGACACTGCCGGGCAGGTCCTCCCCCGGGACCCCCAGACGGCGGTCGACGGTGGCCCCGGTGGCGTACACGACGGCGTGATAGGCGCGGGCCAGGTCGGCCCGGGTGACGTCACGCCCGAACTCCACCCCGCCGACGAACCGCACGTCCGGGTGCTCCAGGACCCGGCGCAGCGAACGGGCCACTCCCTTGATCGAGGTGTGGTCGGGGGCGACGCCGTAACGTACCAGGCCGTAGGGGGTGGGCAGGCGATCGATGATGTCCACGGCCACGGGCTGGCGGGTCTGCCGCGTGAGGGCGTCGGCGGTGTAGATGCCCGCGGGGCCGGAACCGATCACCGCTACGCGCAGGAGGTCGGGAGTGGTCATGGTCCTATTGTCGCCCACCCCGGCCCTCGCGGTCGCGGCGGTGATCCCGTGGGCAGGGCGACGCCCCGCCCACATCGGACTACTGGGCCGGCTCGTCCTCGCGGGAACGCTCGGTGTGGCGCGCGACCGTCTCGGTGAGCTTGCGGGCGAGGTCCTGGGAGGTCAGCCCCATCTCGGCGAGGATCACGTCGCGCTTGGCGTGGTCCAGGAAGTCCTGCTCGATCCCGAAGGTGCGGACCGGGATGTCCAGGTCGGCGTCGCGCAGCGCGCGCGCCACCGCGTCGCCGACCGCGCCCACCCGGCCGTTGTCCTCGACCACGGCGACGACCCTGTGCCGGGCGGCCTCCGTGACCAGCGCCGGGTCCAGCGGCTTGACCCAGCGCGGGTCGACCACGGTCACCCCGATCCCCTGGTCGGCCAGCCGGTCGGCGGTCTCGCAGCACGTCTGGGCCATCGAGCCGACCGCGACGAGCAGCAGGTCCTCGGTCGCGCCGGTGTCGCCCGCGCGGCGCAACACGTCCATGCCGCCGGCCTTGCCGATGGCGGGGATCTCCGGGGCGACCGTGCCCTTGGGGTAGCGCACCACCGTGGGACCGTCGTCGACGGCGACCGCCTCGCGCAGCAGCTCGCGCAGCCGCTGGGCGTCGCGCGGCACGGCCAGGCCCAGGTTGGGGACCACCTGGAGGATCGACAGGTCCCACATGCCGTTGTGGCTGGCGCCGTCGTCGCCGGTGATGCCGGCGCGGTCCAGGCAGAAGGTGACGCCCTGACGGTGCAGCGCGACGTCCATCAGAACCTGGTCGAAACAGCGGTTGAGGAAGGTCGCGTAGACGGCGACGACCGGGTGCAGGCCCCCCATCGCCAGGCCCGCGGCCGAGGTCGCCGCGTGCTGCTCGGCGATGCCGACGTCGTAGACGCGGTCGGGGTAGGCCTCGGCGAACGGCGCCAGGCCCGTGGGGTGCAGCATCGCCGCGGTGATGGCGACGACGTCGTCGCGTTCGGCGCCGAGCGCGACCATCTCCTCGCCGAAGACCGAGGTCCAGCTCAGGCCGGACTTGGGCTTGGCCTCACCGGTCTCGGCGTCGAAGACGCCGGTGGCGTGGAACTGGTCCTCCTCGTGGTTCTCGGCGGGGGCGTACCCCTTGCCCTTCTGCGTGATGCAGTGGACGATGACCGGGCCGCCGAAGGCGCGGGCCCGGCGCAGCGCGCGCTCGACCGCCTGCTCGTCGTGGCCGTCGATCGGCCCGAGGTACTTCAGGCCGAGGTCCTCGAACAGCACCTGGGGCTGGATGGCGTCCTTGAGCCCCTTCTTCAGCCCGTGCAGCGCCTCGTACAACGGCGGGCCGACGACCGGCGCGCGGTTGATCGCGTTCTTGGCCATGTCGAGGACCTGCTCGTAGCCCTGGGTCATGCGCAGGGAGGCGAGGTGGTCGGCCAGGCCGCCGATCGTGGGCGAGTAGGAACGGCCGTTGTCGTTGACGACGATGACGACCCGGCGGTCGCGCCCCTCGGCGATGTTGTTGAGCGCCTCCCAGGCCATGCCGCCGGTGAGCGCGCCGTCACCGATCACGGCGACGACGGTGCGGTCGGTGCGGCCGAGCAGCTGGTTGGCCTTTGCCAGGCCGTCGGCGTAGGACAGCGCGGTGGAGGCGTGGGAGTTCTCGACGAAATCGTGCTCGGACTCGGCGCGGGAGGGGTAGCCGGACAGTCCGCCCTGCTGGCGCAGCCGGCTGAAGTCCTGCCGCCCGGTGAGCAGCTTGTGCACGTAGGACTGGTGTCCGGTGTCGAACAGGATGGGGTCACGCGGGGAGTCGAACACGCGGTGCAGGGCGATCGTCAGCTCCACGACACCCAGGTTGGGGCCGATGTGCCCCCCGGTCCGGGAGACTTCCGCGATGAGGAACTCCCGGATCTCATCCGCCAGCCGGGGGAGCCGGTCCACGGCGAGTTTCTTCAGGTCGTCCGGATTTCCGATCGACTCGAGCAGCGTCACTCTCGTCATTCCCCTCGTCTGCGGAATCTGTGGCGGGCCGACCGGTACGGTCCCGGCACGCACTGCCAACCGAGTTTAAAAGCAGCCATGGGCGTCTTTTGCCCGAACCTATCTCAATCGGACTGCGCCGTCCCCGTGTCCGTGTCGAACGCCCAACGACGCATCCGTGTCAGTTCCTCGGCGATGCCCGCCGCGCTCCAGTGCGCGTTGAGACCGCTGGGGTTGGGCAGGACCCACACCGGGGTGTCGGCGATCCGCTCCGATTGGAGGCCGACCTCCGCCCTGGGACGGCCGAACGCCTGCCGGTAGGCGGTCACCCCCAACACCCCCAAGACGGCGGGCCGGTAGGTCCTGAGACGGTCGGCCAGCACCTCGCCCCCCTCCTTCAGCTCCTCGCCGCTCAACTCGTCGGCACGCGCCGTGGCCCGCGCCACCAGGTTGGTGATGCCCAGCCCCCACCCGGGAAGCAGGTGCTGCTCCTCGGGGCGCAGCAGACGCGGGGTGAAACCCGAGGCGTGCAGCGCCGGCCAGAAGCGGTTGCCGGGCCGTGAGAAGTGGTGGCCCGTGTAGCCGGAGTACAGCCCCGGGTTGATCCCACAGAAGAGCACCCGCAGGCCGGGGGCCAGCAGGTCGGGGATCGTCGTACCGTGTGCGGCGGCCAGGTCCGCCTTCGTGGGTCGTCTCATAGGGGTTCCAGACTATGAGACGCGCCCCACCGTCGGCGCCAGGGGAATTCCCCATCACGACAACGACCGGGCCAGCAGGACGATCCCCGAGAGCGTGACCACCACCAGCAGCGCGGCGCGCAGCCGCTCGCCGTCCACGGCGCGCCGGAGGGGTCGGGACAGCAGGAACCCCGCCACCACGAACGGGACGAGCGCCACCCCCGCCACCACCTGACGGTCGGACACCTGTCCCCCCAGGGCGAGCGCGGCCAGCGAGAGCAGGGCCCCGACGGCGAAGTAGCCGGCGAGGGTCGCGCGAACGCGCGGGCCGGCCGCGTGCTGGTAGACCAGCGCGATCGGCGGCCCACCGATCGACGTCGCGGTGCCGGTGACCCCCGAGACCAGGCCGGCCAGCCCGAGGGTTCCCGGTGTGGCGCGCAGCCGGACCGCGCGCACCGTCAACGCCACCGCCACCAGGACCATCACGCCGACCACCGCCTCCAGCTCGGCGGCGGGAAGCACCGCGACGACCCAGACGCCGGGAAGGGTGCCGACCAGCCTGCCCAGCAACGCCCAGGAGAGCCCCGGCAGGTCGGCGTGGCGCCATTCGGTGCCGATCGTCAGCAGCGGCAGCACCGCCGAGACGACGAGCATCGTCCCCGGCATCAGTTCGGGGGCCAGCATCGAGACCACGGGGGCCGCGACCAGACCGACGCCCAGGCCGACACCGCCCTGCACCGCGGCCCCCACCAGGACCGCGGTGCCGGCCACGAGAAGGAAGGTGAGATCCGGCATGGGCAGCGACGCTACTCCCCCGCCCGAGGACACCTGCGGTGGGGGCGGGACCGCGGGGGCGCGCCGCGGGTGCAGGATCGGAACGTGAAGATGCTCTCCCGATGCTCCGTCCCGTCCTGTCTGCTGCTCGCGTTGCTCCTCGTGTGCGCCGGCTGCTCCCCCCGATCCGACGTGCAGCCGCCCCCGCAGGACGCCGGCTTCGACTACCAGATCGGCGGCCCCTACCCGGCGGCGCAGGACGCGCGGATCGTGATCCGGGACCGTCTGGCCGAACCGGAGCCGGGACGCTACAACATCTGCTACGTCAACGGCTACCAGGCGCAGCCCGGCGAGGAGGAGGTGTGGCGCGACGCGGACGCCGACCTGTTGCTGAGCGACGCCCAGGGCGAGCCCGTGATCGACACCGACTGGGACGAACGGCTCCTCGACCTGTCCACCCCCGAACGGCGCGACGGGATCGCGGCGATCGTCGGCGGTTGGATGCGCGGCTGCGCGCAGGCCGGTTTCGACGCCGTCGAGGTGGACAACCTCGACTCCTGGACCCGTTCGGCGGGGCTGCTCTCCCGCGAGGACGCGCTCGCCCTGGCCCGGTTGTTCGTGGAACGGGCCCACCGGGAGGGACTGGCCATCGGCCAGAAGAACGCGGCGGAGATCGCCCCGCAGGCCGCGGCGGCGGGATTCGACTTCGCCGTGACCGAGGAGTGCGCGCGCTACGACGAGTGCGCCACCTACACCGCCGCCTACCCCGGCCGGGTCCTCGACATCGAGTACCGCGAACAGGACCTGCGCCGCGCCTGCGCCGGCGCCGCCGAGGGCGCGTCGGTGATCCTGCGCGACCGCGACGTCCTGCCCGACTCCAGCGCCGGGCACACGCGCGCGACCTGCTGACCCTCGCGCGACGTGCGGAGGCACCCCCGGAGAGGAGGGTGATCCGGGGGTGCCTCGAAAGACCGGCCGGGTCCGCCGGGTGGAGGGGTGGGCGGTGGCACGGCCGGCCGGCGGCCGGGGCCGTGGGCCCCGGCGCGGTCGGGGGTCAGCCTCTGGCGTGGGCCTTGCGGCTGCGCCGGGAGACCGCGTCCAAGACGACGGCGATCAGCAGGACCACCGCGGTGATCATGTAGCGGACCGAGGAGTCCATCTGGAGCAGGTACAGCCCTGACGTGATCGCGCCCAGCACCAGACCGCCGAGCAGGGCGGAGTAGGCGCTGCCACGACCACCGAAGAGGCTGGTGCCACCGATGACCGCGGCGGCGATCGCGAGCATCAGCACGTCGCCGGCACCACTGGACTGGGTGACCGCGAACCCGCGGGAGGCCGCCAGGATGCCGCCGACCGCCGCGAGCGTCGACGCCAGGGCGAACACCGAGATGCGGATCAGGTCGACGTTGATGCCGGCGCGCCGGGCCGCCTCCGCGTTGCCGCCGACCGCGAACACCATGCGGCCGTAGCGGGTCTTGCGCAGCATCAGGTCGAACACGACCACGAAGCCGAGGAAGATGAGGAAGGCCAGCGGGATGCCCTTCCACAGGTTGAGCACGATCACCGCGCCGAACACCGGGATCGCCAGCAGCACGGTACGGACCGCGACCTCCAGCACCGACTTGGCCGGCAGGCCCGCGGCGGCGCGGCGGCGCTCGCCGAGGAAGGTGCTGGCGAAGTAGACGCCGACCGCGCCGACGGCCAGCAGCCAGCCGATCCAGGGCACGAAGTAGGTCTGGGTCAGCGACGCGATCACACCGTCGTAGGGGACGTTGATCGTGCCGTCGGAGCCGAGAAGGTAGAGCTGGACGCCCTGCCAGCCGATGAGACCGGCCAGCGTGACGACGAACGCGGGCACGCCGACCTTGGCGAAGACGGTGCCGTGCAGGACGCCGATGAGGGTGCCGCTGAGGACGGCCAGGGTGATCGCCGCGATCTCGTTGATCCCCTGGTTGACCGCGAGCACCGCGAGCACCGCGCCGGCGACGCCCGAGACCGAGCCGACCGACAGGTCGATCTCACCCAACAGCAGGACCATGATGACGCCGCACGACATCAGCCCGGTCGAGACGATCTGGAGGGTCAGGTTCGACAGGTTCTGCGGTGACAGGAAGTTGGAGTTGAGCGACTGGAAGACCACGCAGATGATGACCAGGCCGATGATGACCGGCACCGGTCCGAGCTCTCCACCACGCAACCGGCGCAGGGCGCCGGAGACCAGGCCGCTGGGCGAGGCCGCGTCCACGATCAGCCGCGGATCGCGGGCACCCACCTCCTGCTTGGCGACAGGGGTTTGCTGGGCCATCACGCCTCCTCCGATCCCGGCACCGTGACGCGACCGGCGCGACGCGACACGGGGTTGTCCGCGGCCCCCGTGATCGCGGCCACGATCTCCTCGTAAGGGGTGTCCTCCACCCGGAAGTCGCCGGCGTTGCGGCCGAGCCGCAAGACGACGGCCCGGTCGGCGACCGCGCGCACGTCGGCCATGTTGTGGCTGATCAGGATGACCCCGAGCCCCTGGTCGCGCAGCCGCTCGATGAGGTCGAGGACCTGGGCGGTCTGGGCGACGCCCAGCGCCGCGGTCGGCTCGTCCAGCATGACGACCTTGGGGTCGCCCAGCAGCGAGCGGGCGATCGCGATGATCTGGCGCTGGCCGCCCGACAGGGAGGCCACCGGCACGCGCAGGCTCGGAATGCGCACCGACAGGGAGTCGAGCAGCTCCTGGGCGCGCCGTTCCATCTCCAGTTCGTCCAGCAGACCCGCCGAGGTCCGCTCGGCGCCGAGGAAGAGGTTGGCGACGATGTCCAGGTTGTCGCACAGCGCGAGGTCCTGGTAGATGGTGGCGATGCCCAGTTGCTGGGCGTCACCCGGACGGTTGACCGTGACCGGCTTGCCCTCCCAGCGGATCTCGCCGGTGTCGGCGGGGTTCACCCCGGCGATCACCTTGACCAGCGTGGACTTGCCGGCGCCGTTGTCACCGAGCAGGGCGACGACCTCGCCCGGGTGGACCCGCAGATCCACCTCGCTCAGCGCCTGAACCGCGCCGAATCGCTTGGAAATCCCGGAGAGCTCCAGGATCGGTTCGCTCATTGTTCTTCCTAACCCTCCCCCGGCAGGGGTCGACGTGCGGCGCGTTCGCCGTTGCCCGTGAGGACGCCGGGCGGGTGGGGGCCCGGCGCCCTCGGCTTTTCACGGAAGGGGGGTCACCCCTCGTTGGCCGACGTGCAGAAGTCGGTGTCGGCGTAGGCGTCGGTGCAGATCTCCTCGATGCTGTAGAAGCCGTCGGAGATCACGGTGTCCTCGATGTTGTCGATCGTCACCGCGGTCGGTTCGAGCAGGACCGAGGGGATGGTGTTGCCGTCGGCGTCGGTGACCTCGGTGACGGTGAACTCGCCGCCGCCGTCGTACTCCTCGCCCGTGGCCAGGGCGACCGCCATGCCCGCGGCGACCTGGGCCTCGGGGCGGATGGCCTTGTAGACCGTCATGTACTGGTCGCCCGCGACGATGCGCTGGATACCGGCGAGCTCGGCGTCTTGGCCGGTGACGGGGGGAAGCTCCTCGACGCCCGCGCTCTTGAGGGCGGCGATGATGCCCGCGGCCATGCCGTCGTTGGCGGAGTAGACGCCGGAGATGTTGTCGGCGCCGATGGAGGTGATGGCCTGCTCCATCTGCTGCTGGGCCTTGTCGGGCGACCAGTCGGCGGTGTCGTACTCGGCGCCGATCTCCACCTGGCCGTCGAGCACCTCGTGGGCGCCGGCCTTGAAGTCCGCGGCGTTGGGGTCGGTGGGCGAACCGTTGATCATGACGATCTCGCCCTCGTCGGCCTTCCCCTCGGCCTCGAGCGCCTCGATGAGGGCCTGCCCCTGGACCTTGCCCACCGTCTTGTTGTCGAAGGAGACGTAGTAGTCCACGCCGCCCTGGGCGAGACGGTCGTAGGCGACGACGGGCACGCCCTGGCCCTTGGCCTGCTGCACGATGCTGCCGGCCGCCTCGGCGTCGACGGCGTCGAGGACGAGCACGTCCACGCCCTCGGTGAGCATCGCCTCGGCCTGGGACTGCTGCTTGCTGGTGTCCTGGTCGGCGTTTTGGTACGAGACCTCGCACTTCTCGCACAGTTCGGCGACGGCCTCTTCGAAGTAGGGCCGGTCGAACTTCTCGTAGCGCGCCGTCTTGGACTCGGGCAGCAGCAGACCGATGGTGAAGCCCTCTTCGACCGAGGCGTTGCCTCCGGCCTCGCCCTCCCCACTGGTCGTGGTGGTCGCACCGCATCCGGCGGCGGCGAGGGTCAGGGCTGCGGCGGCGCCGACCGTGGCGCGGCGCACGAACCTGTTACGGGTGTTCAACGACTTTGACCTCCTCCAGAGGGCCGCCGAGCAAGGGGGATGCGGGGGCACCCGCTGCCACGTGGTCGGGATCACTCGGCGGTCCGGTGCGGTGAAGTCAAACCCCTCGCAACGTTGTCGTCAAGCCTTGAACACATAACTGAAACGTCACGACGGTAGTGTTCAATCTTTAAACACAGTGAACACGCAGGTCAGAGCGGTCACCCCCAGGTTGTGAAGTTCTGTTAGGGGGCCGAATTTTTACCTTATGGATTCACCCATTGTGGACAGGGCGAGTCGCAGCGCGCCCCGCAACGCCGCCCGAGCGCCCAGCTCCCCCCGGACGACGCGCACGTCGCGAAGTGCGCTGCCCAGCGTCCCCAGCTCCATGGCCCGGCGCATCGGCTCCAGGAACAGCTCCTCGGCGTCGGCCAGCTCCCCGCCGACGACGACCATCTGCGGGTTGAACATGTTCACGACGATCGCCACGCCACGGCCCAGCGCCGCACCGGCCTCGGCGACGATGCGACGGCATCCCGGATCGGCGTCGCGCGCCGCGGCCACAACGTCGCCCAGCGTCGCCAGGTCCTCCACGTGCCCCAGTTGCGGCAGCATCGCCAACAGGTAGGGCTCCCCCACGAGGGTCTCCAGGCATCCCCGGTTGCCGCACCGGCACACCTGCCCCCGCTCGTCGAGGCCGATATGCCCGATCTCGCCGGCCGTCCCCCCCGCCCCGCGGAAAAGGCGGCCCGAAACGAGGAGTCCGGCCCCCACCCCCTGGGACAGGCTGACATGGATGACGTGCTCGCGCCCGCGCGCCACCCCTTCGGCGGCCTCGGCGAGAACGGCCAGGTTCGCGTCGTTCTCGACGGCCACCGGGAGCCCGAGCCGCTCGGCCAGTTCCTCCCCCGGGCGCGCGCCGGCCCAGCGCGGCATGCAGGTGATGGTCCCGATCTCTCCGCTGACGGCGTCGACCGGCCCCGGCACGGCCGCCGCGACCCCGATGACCGTGGAGTGGTCGATCCGCGCCTGGGTGAGCAGGGTCTCGACGAGCCACACCGCGCGGCGCACACCCCGGCCGGCGTCGGAGGCGACGTCGTAGACGATCGTCTCCTCCAGCAGCGTGCGCCCCTGACTGTCCCCCAACGCGACCGTGATCCGGGAGAACGCGAAGTCGATGCCCACGACCACGCCCGGCGGTCTCACCAGGGTGACCGCGCGGGCGCGGCGGCCGTTCGAGGAGGTCTCGCGCACCGAGACCGTCCCCAGGCTCCGCAGGTCGCGCACGATGTTGGAGACGCTCGCCGCCGACAGGCCGGTGGCCCGCGCGATCTCGGCCTGGGTCATCGTGCCCGCGGCGCGCAGCGCCTCGACGACCCGCTGCCGGTTGGCCTGTCGCAACGCGGCCTGGGAACCGGGGGTGACCTCCGCGTCCGTCGCCAACGGGCCTCCTGAGCGTGCCGATCCGTGTGTTCGCTGCTGAAAGGGAGCTTACAAGCCTTGAACTCACGTGGCGCTGGCCGGCCCCACACGGCATTCGGGCCGCGTGGGGCCGCGAACGGGGTCAGGCGGTGACGATCACACCGTAGAAGCGGCCCAGCGTGGCGGCGGCCGACAGCGCGAGCTGCGCCGACTCGATCGGGTGGCCGCGCAGGAACTCGGTCACGGTCTCCAGCCCACGGCGCAACCGGCCGCGCTTGGGCTGGGGGCGGGCGACCTCCTCCTCGATGTGGCTCACCGCGCTGACGTAGTCGGCCTGGTCGACCTGGTCCAGGCGAAGGTCCTCCAGCGCGTCCCACATGTGCTGGACCAACGCCAGCGCCTCGGCCGAGGAGAGCGCGTGCCCGGCCGCCTGGCGCACCTGGCCCTGCGCCCCGATGACGAACTGACCGCCCGGCCCCTCGTTGTTGATGACCGTGTTGTAGTTGGTGGTCATACCGCCGGATTCCCCGGCCTGGCTCCCGCCGTTCACGGTTCCCCCGATCCCTCGACGTCGTGGCGAACCCCGGCGCCCCACGGCGGGCACCCCGGCTCACCGACCCGGTCTCCCCCGAGTACCGGAAAGACGACTATATTCGAACTCGTGTTCGAATCGCAATGGCGATTAGGCTACCGTCCGTGCTCACCCTGCCCGCCGACCCCGCGCTCGCGACCCACCTGGCCCGCCTGGTGGGCGCGGCCCCGCCCCGGGCCGGAGGGCGCCGCGTCCTCGCGCTCGAAGGCCGCTCCGGCTCCGGCAAGAGCCACGTCGCCGCGCTGCTGGCCGACCGGCTGGGCTGGCCGGTGATCCACATGGACGACCTGTACCCCGGCTGGGACGGGCTCGACGCCGGTGTCGCCCTGGCGCGCGCGTGGGTGATCGCACCGCTGCTGCGCGGCGCGGAGCCCCGGTGGCGGCGTTACGACTGGTCGGCCGGCGAGTTCCGGGAATGGCACCACACACCCGTGCGCGACACCCTCGTCGTCGAGGGGTGCGGCAGCGGCGCGCGGGAGCTGCGCCCGCACCTGTCCCTCCTGGCCTGGATCGAGGCCCCCGCTCCGGTGCGCGCGGCCCGGCTCGACCTGCGCGACGACGCCGTCGCCTACGCGCCGCACCGGAGGGCCTGGGCGGAGCGCGAGTTCCGTTTCCACACCCGAAACGGCCTCCCCGCGGCCGCCGACCTGCGCATCGACAACCCCGATCCGGCACCGTGAGCGCCCATGATCCCGCGCGGGGTGTTGCGCCCGCCCCCGCCCGGGGCAGAGGCTGGGGGCACCTGATGCGGGAGGCGTCCCGCGCGCAGAGGAGGACACGATGTTGTACGGCGCCGAGCACGTCAAGCGCTACATCGAGACCAACGGTGAAGAGGGACACGACTGGCAGGGCACCACCACCCTGATCCTGACCACGACCGGCCGCAAGTCGGGCAAGCCGCGCAGCACCCCGCTGATCTACCGGACCGACGGGGACGACTACGTCGTCGTCGCCTCCAACGGGGGCGCCACCGAGCACCCCCTGTGGTACCGCAACCTGCTGGCGGACCCCGAGGTCACGGTCCAGGTCAAGGGCGACCGGTTCAGGGCGCGCGCTCGCACCGCGAGCGAGGAGGAGAAGACGCGGCTGTGGCCGCGGATGGCGGCCACCTGGCCCGCCTACGACGAGTATCAGACCAAGACCGACCGATCCATCCCTGTTGTGATCCTGCAACGGGAGAAGTAGGCGAGACGGGCGGCGGGGCGTCCCGCCGCCCGGTTTTCGCGGTCTCCCTCCCCAGGCCGGATCCGGCCACCTCGCGTCACAGCACTCCCTCACGTCACCGGCGTCCCAGCCCGGGAACAGGGATTTCTCGATATTTCCCCCTTCTGCTCCACCGTCCGCCGTTCTTCGCCCGGCGCAGACGCCCACCCCTTACCCGTTTTCCCGCCACTGGCCTCACCAGCGCATTTCCCCCTCCTCCCGTCCCCTACCTGGACTGTTGCTCTACGACTAATACGCGCCTTAGCCTTACGCCGGAATGTCGGGTGCCATAAAGGCACCCGTGCCATCACCAATGGAATAGAGGTGACCGGCCCATGCAAAAGGAACAGGGCAAGCGCCGGAAATACGCGCCGCCCAGGCTGACGGAAATGGGCGCCTTCAAGAAGGCCACCGGATACAACGCGATCAACAAGTTGGAGATCATCTTCATCTGGCCGCGGCTCTTCAACTAAAGCGATCGCTCGGCATTCGGCAAGGTCCAGTATCCGGAGGAAAAGTGGTCGGTCACATCGGTTCGTATTTCGTCGTTCTGCCGGACGTCGCCCTCCCGGTCTCCGTGACCGGTCGCCTGCCGGCCGACGCCGAACGGCTGGCCGACCACCCCTCCGGACGTCCCTGGATCCTGGGCCGGCTCCCGGCCGAACAGGTCAGGACGGTGGTGGCGGGCGAGCGGCGTCTCATGCTCATCGGCCGCTGCCCGGTCCCCACGCGAAGGCTGGAAGAGGAACTCGCCCGGCTCGGCGACGTCTCCGCCCTGGACCGGATCGCGCGCTCGCTCCCCGGCAGCCTCCACCTCGTCGCGGCCTTCGGCGGACGCATCCGGGTGCAGGGCAGCGCCAGCGGACTACGGCGGGTCTTCCACGCCACCGCGGCCGAAACGACGGTCATCGCCTCGGACCGCTCCGACGTCCTGGCCGCCGCGACCGGCGCCGCCCCCGACCCCACGGTGCTGGCCCTGCGGATGCTCAACACCCTCGCGCACCCCCTCGGCGACTCCTCCGTGTGGAGCGGGGTCACGGCGGTCCCCTCCGACCACTACCTCGACCTGGCCGCGGACGGCGACGGCCACCGGGTGACCCGTTGGTGGGTCCCCCCGGAGGCGCACCTGGACCTTCCCGCCGGGGCCGACGCCCTGCGCGCGGCGCTCACCGAGGCGGTGGACGTGCGCACCCGCGACGGCCTCGTCATCAGCACGGACCTGTCCGGCGGTTTCGACTCGACGCCGCTGTGCTACCTGGCCTCCCTGGGCCCCGCCAAGGTCGTCGGCGTGACGATGACCAGCGACCTCGACAGCGACGACGACCTGCACTGGGCGCGCATCGCCCTGCGGGCGATGCCCACGATCGAACACGTCATCCAGCCGGAACGCAGCCTGCCCTCGTTCTACTCGGGCCTGTACGACGTGCCGGCGCTCATGGACGAGCCCTCCGCCGCCTTCATGAGCACGGCACGGGCCATGGCCCGCCTGGAACTCGCGCGGGAGTACGGCTCCCGGGTGCACCTGGACGGCCTGGGCGGCGACCAGCTCCTGATGGGACCGCCCGTCCTCTACCACGATCTGATGCGCAGCCGCCCGCTGCTGGCCGCGCGACGACTGCGCGGGTACGGGCTGTTGGGCCGGGTCCCGATGGGCGTGCTGACCGCCGCCATGGCCGACCGGCGCGGTTACCGGGAGTGGTTCGACGACGCCCGCGCGCGGCTGCTGTCGGGGCGTCCGCCCGGCCCCGGCGACCTGTTCGGCTGGGACATGCTCCCCGTGATCCCGCCCTGGTTCACCGGCGAGGCCAGGGAGGCGATCGTCGGGCACTTCGAACGGGCCCGCGACCACGCCCGGCCGCTGGCGAAGAGCCGCGGCCGCCACGCCGACCTGGCCGCGGTCCGCACGGCAGGCCGCGAGGTGCGCGTCCTGCACCAGATCGGCCTGCCGGACGGCCCGAGCGCCGACTCCCCCTTCCTCGACGACCGCGTGGTGGAGGCCTGCCTGAGCCTGCGCACCGAGGAGCGGATCACCCCCTTCGAGTTCAAACCCCTGATGAAGGCCGCGATGTCCGGTCTCCTCCCGGACGAGTTCCTGCGCCGCCGGACCAAGACCGACGGGTCGACACTCGCGGCCGAGGGGTTCGCGCACAACCGTGACGAGATAACCGGGGTGTGGGAGGACTCCCGACTGGCGCGCATGGGACTGATCGATCCAGCCCCCCTCCTGGAGCTGACGGCCGGGTCCTACACTCCCGACGACCATGATTGGAGCATGGAGATGACCCTGGCCTGCGAACTGTGGCTGCGTTCCCGGGAGCGCGGATGACAGGGGGGACGGCCGAGAACGCGCGGGCCCTGGTGCGGCTGCACCCGGAGGTCTCGATGGCCGACACTGACTACGGGCTGGTGCTGCTGGACCGGCGGGACGGCAGGTACTGGCAGCTCAACTCCACCGGAGCCGAGATCCTGCGCCGGCTGATGGACGGCGAAGAGGTCGGCGCGGTCGCCGGCTTCCTCGCCGCCGAGTACGAGGTCGACCCCGCCGAGGCCGAACGTGACGTGCGCTCCCTCCTCGACGAGATCGTCGGGAGGGGGATGGCGCTGCGATGACCTTCCACATGGCCCCCGAACAGGGTGACACCCGCCCCTCCCTGGTGGAGGGGCTCCTGGCCCGCTGCGCGGTCGGCGCGGCACGCCTCCTCGCCCAGGCTCCCCCCGAGCGCATCCGCGTGGTGCTGGAACGGGCGCTGCGCGGAACACGCCCCGCCTCCTACAGCGAGGCCAAGGCCGCCCGCGACGCGGTACTGGCGGTCAGCCTGCGCTGCGCCGGCCCCAAGGCGTGCCTGCCCCGCTCGCTGGCCGTCACCCTGTTGTGCCGGATGCGCGGGACCCGCGTGTCCTGGTGCGTCGGAGTGCTGCGCCGGCCGCCGTTCATGGCCCACGCCTGGGTCGAGGCCGAGGGCAGGATGGTGGGCGAGGGCAGGGGCGAGCGCGGCGACAGCGAGCACTTCAGCAAGCTGATCACCGTGGGGTGACCGGCCGCCCGACGGCGAAGGCCCGCCGGCGTCTTCTGGACGCCGGCGGGCCTTCGTGTCACCGCACCGGACCGGGTGGATCCGGCGAGACGCTCCTGGGCGGGACTACTTCGCGATGAGCTGGCGCAGCACGTACTGCAGGATGCCGCCGTTGCGGTAGTAGTCGGCCTCGCCCGGGGTGTCGATGCGCACCACGGCGTCGAACTCGACACCGGTGTCGGTGGACACCTTCACCGTCGCGGGGACGCGGCCCTCGTTGAGCTCGGTGATACCGGTGATGGAGAAGGTCTCCTCGCCGGTCAGCCCGAGGGAGTCGGCGGACTGGCCCTCCGGGAACTGCAACGGCAGGACGCCCATGCCGATGAGGTTGGAGCGGTGGATGCGCTCGTAGGACTCGGTGATGACCGCGCGCACGCCCAGCAGGCTGGTGCCCTTGGCCGCCCAGTCACGCGAGGATCCCGAACCGTACTCCTTGCCGCCGAGCACGACGAGCGGGGTGCCCTGAGCCGCGTAGTTCTGCGCGGCGTCGTAGATGTAGGTGACCGGGCCGCCCTCCTGGGTGAAGTCGCGGGTGTAGCCGCCCTCGGTCCCCGGAGCGATCTGGTTGCGCAGCCGGATGTTGGCGAACGTGCCGCGGATCATGACCTCGTGGTTGCCACGGCGCGAACCGTAGGAGTTGAAGTCACGGCGCTCGACGCCGTGCTCCTTGAGGTAGCGTCCGGCCGGGCTGTCGGCCTTGATGGCGCCGGCCGGCGAGATGTGGTCGGTGGTGACCGAGTCGCCGAGCTTGGCCAGGACACGGGCGCCGACGATGTCGGTCACCGGCTCGGGGGTCTCGGCCATGCCCTCGAAGTAGGGGGGCTTGCGGACGTAGGTGGAGTCCTCCGCCCACTCGAAGGTGTCGCCGGTGGGCGTGGGCAGCGAACGCCACCGCTCGTCGCCGGCGAACACGTCGGAGTAGGCCTGCTCGTACATGTCCGAGGCGATCGCGGAGTCCATGACCTCCTGGATCTCCTCGGCGGAGGGCCAGATGTCGGCGAGGTAGACCGGCTCGCCGTCGGAGCCCGTGCCCAGCGGCTCGGTGGTGATGTCGATGTCCATCGAACCGGCCAGCGCGTAGGCCACCACGAGCGGCGGCGAGGCCAGGTAGTTCATCTTGACATCGGGGTTGATCCGGCCCTCGAAGTTGCGGTTGCCCGAGAGGACCGAGGTGACCGCGAGGTCGCCGTCGGCGATGGCCTTGGAGATCTCCTCCGGCAGCGGACCGGAGTTGCCGATGCAGGTGGTGCAGCCGTACCCGACCAGGTTGAAGCCCAGCTTGTCCAGGTAGGGCGTGAGACCGGAGCGCTCGTAGTAGTCGGTGACGACCTTGGAGCCGGGCGCCAGCGAGGTCTTGACCCACGGCTTGCGGGACAGCCCCTTCTCCACCGCCTTCTTGGCCAGCAGGGCGGCGCCGAGCATGACCGAGGGGTTGGAGGTGTTGGTGCAGGAGGTGATCGCGGCGATCACCACGGAGCCGTGGTCGATCTCGGTCTCGGTGCCGTCGGCCAGGGTGACCTTGACCGGGTTGCTCGGCCGCCGGCCCAGGCGGCCGGTGGTGTGGTCGGCCGGCGCGCCGCCATCGGCGGAGACGGCGGAGAAGGCCGGGGAGTCCGAGGCCGGGAAGGACTCGGCCGACGCCTCGTCCACGCCGTTCTCGATGCCGTCGTCGTGCACGTAGTCGCGCACGTTCTTACGCCAGGTCGGCTTGGCCTCCGACAGCGCGATGCGGTCCTGCGGGCGCTTGGGGCCGGCGATGGACGGGACGACGTCGGCGAGGTCGAGTTCGAGGTACTCGGAGTAGACCGGCTCGACCGAGGGGTCGTGCCACAGCCCCTGCGCCTTGGCGTAGGCCTCGACCAGGTCGGTCTGCTCCTTGCCGCGGCCGGTGAGCTTCATGTACCGGATGGTCTCGTCGTCGATCGGGAAGATCGCGGCGGTGGAGCCGAACTCCGGGCTCATGTTGCCGATGGTGGCGCGGTTGGCCAGCGGGACGGCGGCGACGCCCTCGCCGTAGAACTCGACGAACTTGCCGACGACGCCGTGCTTGCGCAGCATCTCGGTGATGGTGAGCACCAGGTCGGTGGCGGTGGTGCCGGGCTTGAGCTCGCCGCTCAGCTTGAAGCCGACGACGCGCGGGATGAGCATGGAGATCGGCTGGCCCAGCATCGCGGCCTCGGCCTCGATACCGCCGACGCCCCAGCCGAGGATGCCCAGGCCGTTCTGCATCGTGGTGTGGGAGTCGGTGCCCACACAGGTGTCGGGGTAGGCCTGGCCGTTGCGGACCATGGTGACGCGCGCCAGGTGCTCGATGTTGGCCTGGTGCACGATGCCGGTGCCCGGCGGGACGACCTTGAACTCGTCGAAGGCGGTCTGGCCCCAGCGCAGGAACTGGTAGCGCTCGCGGTTGCGCTCGTACTCGATCTCGACGTTGCGCTCGAAGGCGTCGGGACGGCCGAAGACGTCGACGATGACGGAGTGGTCGATCACCAGCTCCGCGGGGGCGAGCGGGTTGATCTTGGCGGGGTCGCCCCCCAGGTCGCTGACGGCCTCGCGCATGGTGGCCAGGTCCACGACGCAGGGCACGCCGGTGAAGTCCTGCATGATGACGCGGGCCGGGGTGAACTGGATCTCCTGGCTCGGCTGGGCGCTGGCGTCCCAGTTGCCCAGGGCCCGGATGTGCTCGGCGGTGACGTTCGCGCCGTCCTCGGTGCGCAGGAGGTTCTCCAGCAGCACCTTCAGGCTGTAGGGAAGCCGCTCGGAGCCCTCGACGGCGTCCAGGCGGAAGATCTCATACGACTCGTCGCCAACGCGGAGCGTGTCACGGCTGCCGAAGCTGTTCGCGGACACGGTGTTTGCCTCCTGATCTCGCCACTTTCTCCCAGCATCCTGCCCTAGGGGCGGCACCGGGAAATCACTGAGGCTGCCCTAACGAGATCGCCCCGCACGGGAGGCGGATCCGCTCGCGCCGCGCCCCTGTGAGCCTTCGACCTGCGGCGACGGCCTTGGCCCTCCGTCAACGCGGCCGAGCGGCCCGGCCTCATCATCGCAGCGGCGGCACGCGATCGCGGTCAACCTCACGTGCTCAGTGATTCGCTCTCATTTATCTCGATATCAAGGTATCGGACATGTATCTCGACATCAAGTTACCGCCGCCCGCCGGGGCGGCACCGCCTTCCCTCGACGGCGCCGCCCCGCCCGGACCCGCTCAGTCGAGCTGCGGCGCGACCTGCGAGGCGATGAGCTCCAGGTGGTCCAGATCGGAGAGGTCCAGAACCTGGAGGTACATCCGCTCGGCACCGATCTCGGCGAAGCGCCCGATCTTCTCGACGATCTCGGCGGGGCTGCCGGTCAGCCCGTTTCGCCGCAGCTCGTCGACGTCACGGCCGATCGCCGCGGCCCGCCGGGCCACCTCGGCCTCGGTGCGCCCACAGCACACGACCTGGGCCGCCGAGTAGACCATGGGCGCGGTGCGCCCGGCCGCGCGCACCGCGGCGCGGGTCCGCTCGAAGGCGGCGGAGGTGTCGTCCACGGAGTTGAACGGCACGTTGTACTCGTCGGCGTGCGTGGCGGCCAGGCGGGGCGTCCGCTTGAGCCCCGTCCCCCCGATGAGCACCGGCGGACGCGGCGACTGCTGCGGCTTGGGCAGCGCCGGCCCCTCTCCCAGCCGGTAGTGCTTGCCCTCGTAGCTGAACGTCTCGCCCTCGGGCGTGGCCCACAGGCCGGTGATGATGTCGAGCTGCTCCTCGTAGCGGTCGAACCGCTCACGCGCCGACGCGGGGAAGGGGATGCCGTAAGCGGCGTGCTCCTCCTCGTACCATCCGGCCCCGAAGCCGAACTCCACGCGCCCACCGCTCATCTGGTCCACCTGGGCGACACTGATCGCCAGCGGCCCCGGGTGACGGAAGGTCGCCGCGGTCATGAGCGTGCCCAGACGGATCCGGGACGTCTCACGGGCCAGCCCCGCGAGGGTGATCCAGGCGTCGGTGGGGCCGGGCAGCCCGTCGACGCTTCCCATCTTCAAATAGTGGTCCGAACGGAAAAAGGCCTCGTAGTCAAGGTCCTCGGCAGCCTTGGCGACCGTCAGCAGGGTGTCGTAGGTGGCGCCCTGCTGCGGTTCGGTGAAGATCCTCAAACGCATGCCCGCATTGTCCTACCGAGAGCGCGGCGGACGGAAATCGCCGTCCCGGGGCGTGTTCCACCGGAGACCGATTTTTGACGCCCTTGGCCCCTCCTCCCCTCGCCGAGCGCGCCGGCGCCGGACGCGGATCCCGCTTCCCGCGTGAGGGCGCCGGGTCTTCGCCCGGTTCCGGCCTGCCGGCAGCGGACCGCGCGGCCCGGACGTCGGCCTCCTCCCACGGCGCGCGCCTGGCCATCGGACCGGGGCGGCGCGCCGGGAGATCGGACCGCCCTCGCCCCTTCCCTATGGGCGCCGCCGTCCCGCGCGGCCGACGTCACCGCGGGTACCGGAAGCGGCCAGCGGCCACTTCGGCACCGGCGGGAGCGGGCCAGGGGACGGACGGGGCGCGGCTGACCCGCAGGTCAGAATGTTCTTACGGTTTGTGCATTGCACAACGCTTTTCACCGATCGCGATTCGACCGAACACCCGAGAAGCCCACCGCCTTTTCCGGCGGGGTCCAGCTCAGCGACCGTACCAATTCCCCGAAAGGGCATTCGCCGCGCTCCGCAAACCATCCCAGGAAAGGCGACGATCTTTTTCTCGCCGCCTTCGGCACGCCTTTGCGGGGAATCCCCTCTTGACCACGGGAGAACACCGAATTACGGTCTAGACCAGATTAACGGACATGGATTCCGCTGGCCCCGCCCTGTGGCACCGGCGATTCACGGACGACGCCGTCCACACCACGGAACCGTTCCCGACCCGTTCCCGCGATCAACAGGGCCGAGCGGGTGTGCGCGCCACCCGGCTCCGCCACCGCGGTCGTATCGACCGAAGGGCCGATACCCGAGCGACTTTCCGCGGAACGTTCCCCCTCGGAACCCGTGCCCGTCCCCGCCCCGTTTTCCCGCGCACCACGCCCTCCGGTTCCCGCGTCGCCGGGAACCGGAGGGCGCGATTCCCGAGAAAGGATCCGCGATGTCGTTGAAGCGCAAACTGCTCTCCGCCGCCGCGATCGCCCCGTTCGTCTTCGCCCTGCTGCCCGCCAGCACCGCCCACGCCCACGGCTACGTCTCCTCCCCCGCCAGCCGGCAGGCCCAGTGCGCCGCCCGGATCGTCTCCTGCGGCCAGATCCAGTGGGAGCCCCAGAGCGTCGAGGGCCCCAAGGGGCTGCGCAGCTGCAGCGGCGGCAACAGCCGCTTCGCCGAGCTCGACGACGACAACAAGGGCTGGCGGGTCACCCCGGTCGGCCGTTCCCTCAACCTCACCTGGCACCTGACCGTCAGCCACGCCACCAGCACGTGGGAGTACTACATCGGCTCCACCCGCGTCGCCGTGTTCAACGACGGCGGCGCCCGCCCCGGCTCCACCGTCAACCACACCATCAACCTCAACGGCTACAGCGGCAAGCAGAAGCTCCTCGCCGTCTGGAACATCGCCGACACCGCCAACGCCTTCTACTCCTGCATCGACATCAACGTCAGCTGACCCACCACACCGGGGCGTGGGCGCCGATCCCGACGGCGGCGCCCACGCCCGACACCGGCGAGCAGCCGCGTCCCTTCCGGGCGCGGCCGCGCCCCTGGAGAGCGCCGATACGGACGAGGTCCACACCGGTCGTCGCCGTGCCGGCGGCATCGATAGGGTCCCGAGCCGGTGGGGCGCCCCGGCCTCCCCGCCGTTCCCCTCCGACGGAGGTAGGCCCCCGGGCCGCGGTCCGCCCCGCCTGGACGCGCGGTGCCCCGCGCCGCGCGGACGACTCGGGAGACGAAGACGCCCTGCCCGGCACCACCAGGCACACCACGCCGCGTCATCGCCGACGCGCGGAACGGGCAGCAGAAACCGAACCACGGACCTGCGCCGGGACCAAGCCGGCCCGACCCCGACGTGGACGGCTCGCGACGGCCGGTACGCCTGCGCGTCACGGCCCGCGCAGGTCGGAGCGCTGTACTGCCCGACCACGAGACCTGCACCATGGCGCGGTACTCCCCCACCTGGGACGCGCACGGCGCGCTGGACCGACCAGGGTGATCCCTTGGGGGGCCGGCGACGCATCCGGCGCCCGAGGGCCGCGGGTCCTAACTCCTGACCAGCACCGCCAGACACTCCACGTGGTGGGTCATCGGGAAGGCGTCGAAGGCGCGCAGGTTCTCCAGACGGTAGCCGCGCTCGGCGAACGTGGCGATGTCACGGGCCAGGGTCGCCGGATCACAGGAGACATAGGCGACACGGCGCAGCCGCAGGGCCGCCAGCGACTCCACGACCGCGCTGCCCGCGCCCGCCCGCGGCGGGTCCAGCACCGCGATGTCGGCCCGCAGATCGGCCCACTCGCGCAACCGCGAGGCGACGTCGCCACGGTCCACCCTGGCCTGGGGCTGGTGGCGCAGGTTGTGCTGGGCGTCGCGCACCGCGTCGGGCTGTCCCTCGACACCGAGGACACGGCCCTCGGGGCCGACCGCGTCGGCGAGCGCCCCGGCGAACAGCCCGGCCCCGCAGTACAGGTCCAGTGCGGTCTCGCCCGACTTGGGCTCCAGCGCGGCCAGCACCGCCTCGGTGAGCACCTCGGCGGCGGCCGGGTGGACCTGCCAGAAACCGCCCGCGCTGACCCGCCACTCGCGGCCGGCCACGTTCTCACGGATCCCCCGGCGCCCCTTGATCGGCTGGGTGCGTCCCCCCTTGAAACGGCGCAGCAGCGCCGAGGAGGCCTTGGGCTGGGGCAGCTGCGGCAGGCGCGCCCCGCGCGGGGTCACGATGACCGCGCTGTCGGCGGTGGACCCCGAGGCGACCGCCTCGACCTCGGAGACCCCGTCCCACTTCAGCTCGGTGACACCGAGCCGGTTCACCTCGGGGTGGGCGATCGGGCACTGGTCGATGACCTGCAGCTCGTGGGAGCGGTGCCGGCGCAGTCCGGCCGTGCCGTCGGCGGCGACCGCGAAACGGACCCGGGTCCGCCAGCCCAACCCGTCGGGGGTGCCCGGCAGCTCCTCGACGACGACATCGCGTTCGATCCCGGCGATACGGCGCAGCTGCTCGGCGACGACACGCCCCTTGATGGCCCGCTGCGCCTCCAGGGAGGCGTGCTGCCAGTCGCAGCCACCGCACTTGCCCGGACCCGCGAACCGGCACGGCGGGGTAACGCGGTCGGGCGAGGCCTCCAGGACCTCGACCGCGTCGGCGCGCAAGAAGCGCTTGGTCTCCTCGGTGACCAGGACACGGACGCGCTCACCGGGGAGGGCGTGGCGGACGAAGACGACCTGTTCGTCGTGGCGGCCGACGCACCACCCGCCGTGCGCGACTCCGTCGACGCGCAATTCAAGACGGGTTCCGACACGGCTCATGATGGTGACCTCCGGTGGACGGGACTGCTGGGCAACGCTCGGGTGACCCTCCGTCAGCCACCGCCCATCTGCGGTAACTCTAGTCGAGACCCAGACAACGCAGACCCGCCCGCGCGCCGGGGCGCAGGCCACGGGGCCGGCCGGGACCGTTCCTTTCCCTCCCCGA
Source organism: Marinactinospora endophytica (assembly GCF_054780875.1). Classification (NCBI taxonomy): domain Bacteria; kingdom Bacillati; phylum Actinomycetota; class Actinomycetes; order Streptosporangiales; family Nocardiopsidaceae; genus Marinactinospora; species Marinactinospora endophytica. Next base: position 75,951 of record NZ_BAAGVM010000009.1, read on the forward strand.
CCTGCGCCTGCGGCGGAATCACCGTATCCTCCCGGACGGGGGCGGCGCCGATCCCAACGGGCGCGGCCCCGCAACGCGGGTCGGACGGTTCGGGAGCGGGTGACCAGTGCACATCGTCATATTGGGGTGCGGACGGGTGGGGTCGACCCTCGCCCACACCGTGGAGGACCTGGGGCACACCGTCGCCGTGATCGACCGCGACCCGGCCGCGTTTCGGCGGCTGCGTTCGAGCACGGCCAAGGCGGCCGTCACCGGGCTCGGCCATGACCGTGCCGTCCTGATCCAGGCCGGCATCGAGCGCGCTTCGGCGTTCGCCGCCGTCAGCAGCGGCGACAACTCCAACATCATCGCGGCGCGCGTGGCGCGCGAGACGTTCGGGGTCGGCGAGGTCGTCGCCCGGATCTATGACCCGCGGCGTGCCGAGGTGTACCAGCGGCTGGGCATCCCCACCGTGGGCACCGTGCGCTGGACGGCCGAGACGATCCTGCGCCGGCTGCTGCCGCAGGGAACGGGTCCCGCGGCCGAACCGCTGTGGCGCGACCCGTCCGGTGAGCTGGTGCTCACCGAGGCTCCGCTGCCCTCCGGGTGGGCCGACCGACGGGTCGAGGAACTCGAGACGGCCCTGTCGGCGCGGGTCGCCTACCTGGGACGCGGTGACGAGGTCCAGCTGCCCCGCGCGGACTCGACGCTGCGGGCCGGTGACGTCGTGCACCTGCTCGCTCGCGCCGAGGACCTGGACCGGGTTCGGGAACGGCTGCGCGGCGGGACGGACGTGACGACGGACGGAGGGCGCTGATGCGGATCGCGATCGCCGGAGCCGGCGGGGTGGGACGCTCCATCGCCGCCGAACTGCTCGACAACGGCCACGAGGTGCTGCTCATCGACAGGCAGACGCGGGCGATCAGGGTCGACGCGCTCGACCGGGCGGAATGGCTCCTCGCCGACGCCTGCGAGCTGAGTTCCCTTGAGGACGCGCGCCTGGAGGAGTTCGACGTGGTGGTCGCCGCCACCGGCGACGACAAGGTCAACCTCGTGGTCTCGCTGCTGGCCAAGAGCGAGTTCGGGGTCGGCCGGGTGGTCGCGCGGATCAACGACCCGGCCAACGAATGGCTCTTCACCTCGTCGTGGGGCGTGGACGTCGCCGTCTCGCCGCCTCGGATGATGGCCGCGCTCGTCGAGGACGCCACCGGCGTGAACGTCGCCGGCGAGGCGGTCTCGCTCATGACCCTGCCCGACACCGACCTGGTGGAGTTCACCCTGCCCGATGGCGCGCCGCACGCGGGCCGGCCGGTACGGGAACTGGAGGGGAACCTCCCCGAGAACGCCGTGCTGGTGGCGGTGGTCCGCAACGGGCACGTGCGCGCTCCCCGCCCCGAGACGGTGCTGGAGGCGGGGGACGACCTGGTCTTCCTGAGCGGTTCGCAGACCTCCGAAGAGCTCGGTGCGGTGCTGTCGCCGGAGTGATCCCGTTTTGCCCGGCACCGATCGAGGCGGTGCCGGGCGGAACGGGTCAGGTGGCGGCCCCGCCGCCCTCGTCCTCGCGCTCCTTGGGCTCCTCCATGGGGGTGTTGCCCCGGGCCAGCAGCCACACCATCGCCGCCAGCGCCGCGACCTGGATGGGCCACCCCATGACGACCTTGGCCGCGCCGAGCCAGGCGACCATCCCCGACGCCCACAGCGGGTACTGCACGACCACCCGGACCACGCACGGCAGGACGAGCAACCAGGTCAGCCGGGAGCTCAACCGCAGGATGGCGGGGTTGTCGCGCCAGCCCACGGGGTCGCCGGTGACGGCGCCGATCATCAGACCGATGGCGGGCCAGCGGAACAGGATCGTCAGCGTGAGCACGACCGCGTAGCCGGCGTTGTAGATGATGCCCGGCAGGAAGGCGTCCTCGGCCTGTCCGCTGCGCAGCGCGAACACCGCGGCGATGGTGATGCCCAGCAGGCTGTTGAACACGAACTGGACCGAGGAACGCTGCACGATCCGGACGAGGGCCAGGACCACGGCCGCCCCGATCCCCAGCCCGAGCGCGAGGTAGAGGTCCTTGGCGACCAGGTAGGTCACCGTGAAGGCGACGGTGGGCACGGCGGCTTCGAGCATGCCGCGCACGCCTCCGAGGGCCTTGGCCAACTGGGCCCTGACGACCGCCTCGACCGTGTGCTGACCGACCGGGGCGGGAGCCTGCCCGTCCGTTCCCTCGTCCTGCCCGGCGTCGTCGCGTCCTTCGCGGGACGGAGCCGTCCTTCCGGTCGCGTCACTGGTCTGGGCGGTCCGGTGTTGGTCGGTCATGCTGCTCCCGCTGGATTTCGGCGACGCGCCGTGGTGCGGATGGCGCGTCCGATGATGGCCCTATGACGTCCAGCGTAGGCGAATCGGCTTCGGGACAGGGCGATCTCCCCCCACGAAGTCGGAGGTCATGCGGTCTTTTCTGACCACTATGCCCACCTCATCGCCTTATGCCCGCCCTCTCCTCTTACTTCGTCGGAGCACGGGATGGTCCTCATGGCGACGGATGCGTAGGCTGGCGGCGAGGCGACCGCACGGACCGGCCGAGCACACCGAGGAGAACTCCGCGATGCCCAACGCCCCGCGCCCCGACCACCTCGCCTTCGCGACCCGCCTGGACGCCGCCCTCTCCTCCCCGGGCGAGGCGGGCCTGGTGTGGTCGCCCCACTCCGTCGGCTCGGCGCTGGGTCTGCTCGCCCTGGGGGCACGCGGTGACACGCGCGCGGAACTGGTCGGACTCCTCGGTGAGGACCTGGCCGGCCACCTGGCCGAACTCGACCGCGCGGCGGAAGCCGACTCCGACCTCGCCACGGCCACGGCCCTGTGGGTGGACCGGCGGCTCCCGATCGAGCCGGCGTTCGAAGCGGAACTACGCTCCCGCCCCGGGGCCGCGGTGCACCCGGCCGATTTCGCCCACGACGCCGAGGGCGCCAGGCGCGCCGCCAACGCCGAGGTCGCCAAGGTCACCCGCGGCCTCATCTCCGAGCTCCTCGCCCCCGGGACGGTCTCCCCCGCCACCCGGGCCCTTCTGGTCAACGCGCTGTGGGTCCGGCTGCGCTGGCGGGAGCCCTTCGATCCCGGGCAGACCGCGCCGCGGCGCTTCGCCTCCCCGCGCGGCCCCCGCGAGGTCGCCATGATGCGGCGCAGTACGACCCTCCCCTACGCCAGGACCCACGGCTGGCACATGGTGACCCTCACCGCCGACCACGACCTCGCGTTGGACGTGCTACTGCCCGAACAGGACTCCCCGGCGCCCGCGCCCCCCTCGGCCGCCACCCTCCGCGCGCTCTACCGCGCCTCTTCCCGGGTCGAGGTCGACCTGTCGCTGCCGCGCTTCGAACTGACCTGGCGCGCCGACCTGGCGACCGCCCTGGCCGAGGCCGGAGCACCGACCATGTTCAGCGACCGCGCCGACTTCGGGGGCGTCTCGGCGCAGCCCCTGCGCATCGACGCGGTCGTCCACCAGGCACGGCTGCGCGTGGACGAGAAGGGCGCCGAGGGCGCGGCGGCGACCGCCGTGGTGATGCGGCTGGCCTCCTTCACCCCCCGCCGGCCGGTGACCTTCACCGTGGACCGGCCGTTCGTCTTCGCGCTGCGCCGCGGCGCGACGGTGCTGTTCCTGGGCCGGGTGACCGACCCGCTCGACCCGGGGCCGGCGAAGTGAGCGGGCCGGTTCACAACCGCGTGAACGGCTCGGCGTAGCCGAACGCGCCCCGCGCCCGCGGCGTGTGGGCGGTGAGCAGGCGCACCTGGAAGTAGTCGCCCCACGCCGGATCGGGCGCGATGACCCCCTCCTCGCGGGCCGGCCGGAACCCGAACCTGCCGTAGTAGGCGGGCTCCCCCAGCAGCGCGACGAGCGGCTCGTCGAGCGCGTCGGCGGCGCCGAGCACCGCGTACATGAGCGCCGACCCCACCCCCGCGCGCTGGTGGCCGGGGACGACGCTCAACGGCCCCAGCCCCAGCGCGGGCACCGGACCGACCTGGCCTCGAGTGCACACGACGTGGCCGACCACCTCGCCCGTGTCCGCCTGGGCGACGAACGACAGTCCGGGCAACCAACCGGGGTCGGCCCGCAGCTCCTCCAGCAGGCCGGTCTCGACGGGTTCGCCGTCGAGATCGGGACGGTTGAAGGCCGCGGTGGTGACGGCCCGGATGGCGTCGATGTCGGCGGGACGTTCGCGTCGGATCAGCATCCGATCATTGTGTCCCACCACGGACGTGGCCGGTTCCGGGCCGCCCCGGTAAGCCCGGTCACGGCTCCCCGACCACGCCCGCCCGGGCCAGCAACGGGATCTGCAACGCGGCCCACGGGCTCACCGCCCACGGGGCGGTTTCGGCCAGGGTGACCAGCTCGCTCCAGTCCACCCACCGCCACTCGGCCACCTCGGCCACGGCGGGAACCGGGTCGGTGTCGGTGCGCGCCAGGTAGACGGGACAGATCTCGTTCTCGACGGTGCCATCGGCCGCGGTCGCCCGGTAGCGGAAGTCGGGCAGGACCTCGGCGAGGTCGCTCAGCTCCAGGGAGAGCTCCTCGCGGACGCGCCGGCGTACGGCCGCGGGCGTCGGTTCACCCGGCCCTGGATGGCCACAGCAGGAATTGGTCCACACCCCCGGCCACGTCCGCTTGGCGAGCGCTCTGCGGGTCACCAGCACCCTTCCCTGCCGTCCCAGGATGTAGCAGGAGAAGGCCAGGTGCAGTGGTGTGTCGGTGGTGTGCACGGTGGCCTTGGGCGCGACGCCGGTGGGCCGTCCCTCGTCGTCGACCAGCACCACCGATTCGACCTCTTCGGTGCCCCTCACGCGAGTCCTCCCGTGGCGCGCAGGTTCTGGCCGGTGAGCCAACGGGCGTCCGGACCGGCGAGGAAGGCCACGACATCGGCGATGTCGCTGGGGCGGCCGAGCCGGCCGAGCGGGGTGTCCGCGGCGATCTGTTCGAGCACGTCGGGTGGGTTTCCCTTCAAAAGATCGGTCTGAACCGGACCGGGAGAGACGGTGTTGACGGTGATGCCCCGCTCGGCGAACTCCCTGGCCGCGACGCGGGTGAATCCCTCCACCGCCGCCTTGCTACCGGTGTAGACGGCGGCTTCGGCCTCGGGCATGACGGTGTTGAGCGAGGAGACGTTGATGACACGTCCCCCGTCGCGCAGCCGCAGTCCGGCCTGGCGGAGGGCGAAGAGGACCCCCTTGGTGTTGACCGCCATCACCCGGTCGTATTCGGCCTCGGTGACGGCGGCGATAGGGCCGGCGGTGACCGTTCCAGCGTTGTTGACCAGGATGTCGACGGCGCCGAACCGCGCGACCGCGACGTCGAACAGCCGCTCGATGTCGGCGAGGTCGGCCAGGTCGACCCGGACCGCCTGGGCGCGCCCACCCGCGGCCTCGATCTCGGCGACGGCCGCGTCCGCCCCCGCCTTGTCCTGGTGGTATCCGGCCACCACCGCGGCGCCGTCACGCGCCAGCCGCAGGGCGATGGCCCGCCCGATCCCCCGCGATGCTCCGGTGACGACCGCGATTCTTCCCTTCAGCGCACCAGATGCCCTTTGCGGCACTTGTTCGTGATAAGACATGTGTCCCTTTCCGTCCAGGGCTGTCGGACAGGGCCGGCCCGGGACCGTCAGCGGTAAAGCCCCGGGGCGACGTAGCAGGCGAACCGGGGCCGTCCCCCAGGGGCGGCGGGCCGGTAGGCCACGAAGTTCTGAAGCGCCCGCACACCTTCGCCGTCCCCCGTGGCAGCGGCGAGAAAGGCGAGGTAGGCGGCGGAATCCAGGCCCGACCGCCGCATGAACGCGGCGCTTCTTCGGCGGGCATCGGACTCGGGAACCCCCGCCGGCATCGGGATGTAGAGAGTCGCGGCCGTCGGCACCCCCACGCCACGGTGGAAGGCGAAGCAGGTGACGGGAGGTTTGTGGGGAGGAACCTCCGTGCCGGTGATCTCCTCCAGCGCGGCCGAGAAGGCTCCGGGCACGTGCCCCCGGGCCACCGCCGCCTGTCGGTCGATGTCCGCCCAGTCCAGGCCGGCGTGCTGAACGTAGACCTTCACACGCGCGTCGTCGGTGTCGGCGAGATCGAGGGCGAGCGAACCGATACGGCCCGAACCACCGTGTTCGTCCAGCCAACCCCGTAGTCCCTGCCAGGCGGCCCGGACACCGAGCCGGTCCATCGCCTCGTCGAGGACGGACGGCGCCTCGGCCGCCCCCCGGGCGTCGGGATCGAGGTAGACCTTGAACAGGGGATCGGCGCCCGGCCGGCTGGCCATGCCGTGCATGATCCAGCACCGGTCGTGCGGGGTCTGGGGCCGGAAGAGGTCCTCCAGCGCGAGGACGCGCGCGGTGGCGGCCCCCGGGTGCCGGGAGAGTCCCCGCAGGTACTCCCAGCCGGCCTCCTGGTTCCCCTCGGGCGTCGGCGGGTCGGCCGTCGCCTCGACGGTGACGCGCACCTCCGCCGGCCCGTCACCGTTCCAGGCGGCGGACAGCTCGAAGGGGGAACCGTCGACCGCCACGTAGCTGCGCCAGCCGGGCCGCTCGACCGGGGTGTTCCCCCAACGGCCCCACAGCCGCCGAAGCAGGCAGACCGCCGCCTCGGCCTCGGACGGCGCCCGGCCCAGGGCCGCGTGACAGCGGACCAGGGTGTCGACGGCGGCGTCGAGGTGGGTGGCTCCCGGCGGGTACCGGCCGGGGACGGCCCGCAACGGGCGCTGGGAGGAGACCGTCCCGTTGTCGACGAAGGGGTCGCCGGCCATCACGCCCGTGGACGTGTCCGCCGTCTCCCGAGGGCCCCGTTCGGATCCGCGCGGGCTCACCATGTCACGGGGAGGGTCTGGAGGATCCGGACCTGGACCCCCTCCTTGAAGACCATCTCCTCGGGCGGCACCGCCGGGGACAGCCCGGGGAAACGGGCCAGGAGCCCGCCCAGCCCCTCCTCCAACACGACCTTCGCCAACGGCGCGCCGATACAGCGGTGGATCCCGTAGCCGAACCCCAGATGGGGGTTGCGGCCACGGCACAGGTCGAGTTCGTCAGGCCGGGGGAACGTCGAGGGGTCGCGGTTGGCCGAGGGCAGCACGGGCAGCACGGCCTCGCCCGCGCGGATGCGGACCCCGCTCAGCTCGACGTCCTCGCGGGCGTAGCGGCCGAAGGCCACGTGGGCGTCGAGGGGGACGAAGCGGATCAGCTCCTCCACGGCGCCGGGCAGGAGGCCGGGATCGGCGCGCAGCGCCTCGTGGGCGTGGGGGTGGGTGAACAGGACGAGGACGGAGTTGGCCAGCTGCGCCGAGGTCGTCTCATAGCCGGCGATCAACAGGACGCTGACGAGCTCGACGAGTTCTTGGCCGGTGATGCCCGCGGTCTCGTCGTGCGCGTCGACCAGCGCGCTGATCAGGTCGCCGGCCGGGTCGCTCCGGCGCTGGGCGACGAGACCGTCGATGTAGGCGTACAGCGCCTCGGTCCGGGAGTTGATCTGCTCGACGGACAGCGCCGTGGTGCTGGAGAAGGCGTCCAACCAGACGCGGAAGGCGGGCCGGTCCGCATAAGGCACGCCGAGGAGTTCGCAGATGACCAGGGCGGTCAGGGGGAGCGCGAAGTCCTCGACCAGGTCCGCCGGCGCGCCCCGCTTCGTCATCTCGTCGATGAGGGTGGCGGTGAACGCGCGCACGCCCGGGCGGAGCAGTTCGGCCCGCCGCGCGGTGAAGGCCCGCGCGAGCAGCCGGCGCAGCCGCGTGTGGTCGGGCGGGTCGGTTCCCAGGATACTGGTGTTGACGGGCCGGGGGGTGAGCCGCGACTCGTCGTTGTGGGCCGTCAGCGCCCGGCTGAACCGGGGATCGCCGAGGACGGTCTTGACGTCGTCGTAGCGGGTGACGAGCCAGGCGTCGTCCCCGTAGGGAGGCCGGATCCGCAGGACCGGGCGGTCGGCGCGGAGCTCGGCGTAGACGGGGTCCACGTCGAGCCGGTGGTAGTCCCGGAAGGGGTAGGGAACCGGGTCGGGGGGTCCTGCTGCCGGACAGCCCCGCTCGGGGAGGGCGTCGCTCTCGTCGGACGACCGCCAGCCGGGCGGGAGCGGCGCGGAGGCCGGCCAGGCCGAGCGGCGCCCGTCGCCGTTGACGAGGAGCACGTAGCTTCCTTCGGGGTCCGCGAAGAGGTTGTTCACACCTCGGCCCTTTCGCTTGTCGGGGGTTGTTGGGGGGTTCGCGCCGGCGCGGGGAAGACACCGCTGCGGACGAGGTGGTCGATGTAGCGTTCGAGCAGCACGGGCTCGGCTCCGGAGAGGTCCCATCCGGCCTCCGCCAGTCCCCGCAGGGTGTTGCGCCGGTCGAACCGCAGCGCGCCGAGCCTGACGATGCCGGGAAGGGCCTCGACGAGGAGCGCGGCGGCCGCCAGGCCGGTGCCCGTGTCGGGGTCCTCGGCCCGGCGCAGCAGCAGCTCGGCCCACTCCTCGTCGGCGAGCGGGGCCAGGACGTAGCCCCTGTCGCGGAACAGGGCGAGCAGCCGGGGGAAGGGGATCGGCCTGGGACAGGTCAGGTGGTGCACACGTCCCATGGCCTCGGACCGCCGCGCGAGATGGACGATGGCCCCGGCGACGTGGTCGACGGGAACCATGTCGACCATGGCCGCGTCGTGTTCGGCGCTGCGCGGAACCGCGCCGAGCAGCAGCATGGCCCGGACGAGTTGCCACAGCGTGTCCCCCGAACCCCCCACGCCGGTCCTGGAGTACCCGCTGATCCGGCCGGGACGGTGGATGGTGACGGGCAGCCCGCGTTCTCCCGCCGCGCGCACCAGCCCCTCGGCCGCCCACTTGGTGGCCACGTAACCGCTGGGCAGGAGGGAGGCGGAGGGGGCCCGCTGCCCTTCGAGGAAGGGGCCGTCCCCGTCGTCGCTGGACACCGCGACCGCCGCGGTCGACACGAAGTGCACCGGGACGGCCCGAACCCGCGTCGCCAGCCGGATGACCTCGTGGGTGCCGAGCACGTTGCCGGCCCGCAACCGGGAGTAGGGTTCGACCGCGCTCACCCCGGCCCCGTTGTGGTACACGGCGTCCAGCAGCTCGGCCAGGGCGTGGAACCGTTCCTCGGACAGGCCCAGCCGGGGCCGCGCGAGGTCCCCGGGGACGGCCACCACGCGCGCGGCACGCGCGGGGTCCAGTTCCACTCCGTGCCGGTGGAGGTTGTCGCGGATCCGGGCCAGGCCGGCGTCCCGGTCGAGGGCGCGGACCAGGCAGTGCACGGTGGCGTCGGTGTGGCGGAGCAGCTGGTCGAGCAGCGCTGCGCCGAGGAACCCGGTGGCCCCGGTGAGCAGGACGTGGCGGGGAGCGGCGTTGCGCGCGAGGTCGATCCCGTCCGCGGGGACCTTGACAAGCGGGTCGAGAACGGTGTCGGCGGCGGGATCGGGCTCGGACGGCCTCGCCCGCCCGCCCCGGCCACCGCCGATCTCGTGGGCGAGCCCCGCGACGGTCGGCGTCTCGAACAACTGCGCCACGCTCAGGTCGGCGCCGGTGCGGTCACGGACGCCCCGCAGGAGACGCGGGACGAGCAGGGAGTGCCCGCCCAGGTCGAAGAAGCCGTCGTCCACCGTGATCCCGGGCACGCCGAGGAGTTCCTCGAAGAGTCCGCACAGGGTGTGCTCGAGCGGGCTGCTCGGCCGGCGTCCTCGCGACACCGTGACCGCGACGGGGGCGGGGAGCGCGGCCCGGTCGACCTTTCCGCTGGGCAGGGTCGGCAGTGCCGCGATCGGGACGACCACCGAGGGCACGAGGTGGGCGGGAAGCAGGTCGGCGGCGTGCCGACGCACCTCGGCGGCGTCGACGGGCTCCCCCGTGGAGACGACGTAGGCCACCAGCCGCCGGTCCCCCGGCCGGTCCTCGCGCGCGACCACGGCCGCGCGCCCGACCGACGGATGCCGTTCGAGCGCCGCCGCGACCTCGCCGGGCTCGATCCGGAAACCGCGGATCTTCACCTGCTCGTCGCGGCGTCCCAGGAACTCCAGGACTCCCCCGCGGGTCCAGCGGGCGAGGTCGCCCGTGCGGTACATCCGCTCCCCCGGAACGCCGAACGGGTCGGCGACGAACCTGGCGGCGCTTCGCCCCGGATCGCCGAGGTAACCCCGGGCCAGCCCGGCCCCGGCGACGTAGAGCTCTCCGGGGGAACCGGGGGGAACCGGCCGCAGCCGGTCGTCGAGCACGTAACAGCGGGCGCCGATCGCGGGACGGCCGATGGGGGGCGGCGCCGCGCCGGCCAGGGGGTCGCTCAGCGTGGCGCACACCGTGGTCTCGGTGGGGCCGTAGCCGTTGAGCATCCGCCGCCCCGGCGACCAGGCGGCGACGAGCGCTCCCGAGGACGCCTCGCCCGAGACGATCAGGGAGGAGACGCCGTCGAGGTCGGCGGGCTCCATGACGGCCAGGGCCGTGGGGGGCAGGGTGAGGTGGGTGATCCCCCGCGCGCGCAGCAGCCGGACCAGGTCGGGACCCGGCATGACCTGGTCGGCCGGCGCGGTGACGAGGGTCGCCCCCACGGCCAGCGTCCCGAAGATCTCCCACACGGCGCCGTCGAAGGAGATCGGCGCGAACTGGAGGACGCGGCTGTCACGGGTCACCCCGAAACGTTCGCGTTGGATGTCGGCCATCCCCGAGAACCCGCTGTGGGTGACCACGACCCCCTTGGGCCGTCCGGTGGAGCCCGAGGTGTAGATCAGGTAGGCGGGGTGGTCGGGCAGCAGGGGCGTGCCCCGTTCCCCGTCGGTCACGTCGTTGTCGGCGAGGAGGGCGGCCTCGGCCTCAAGGCGGTCGAGGGGGAGAACGGGTGAGTCTCCGGGCAGCTCCGCGAGGGTGTCGGCCGTGCCGATGACCAGCGCCGGCCGGGCCTCGGCGAGCATCGCCTCAAGACGCCGGGCGGGCTGCGCGGCCTCGAAGGGGAGATAGGCCGCGCCGGCTTTCATGATGGCGACCAGGACCGTGACCAGCTCGGCCGAGCGGGGCAGGACGACGGCGACGTGGGTCTCGGGGCCGGCGCCGTATCGGATGAGGGCGCGGGCGAACCGGTTGGCCCGGGCGTTGAGGGCCCGGTAGGACCACGTGTCCTCCCCGTGGACCAGCGCGGTGGCCTCGGGAGCCGCGGTGACCTGGCGCTGGAACAGCTCGGGGAAGGTCGCGGGGGCGGTCCGTCCTCCGCTGTCGTTCCACTCCCGCAGCAGCCGACGGTGTTCCGTCCCCTCGAGGAGGTCGACCTCTCCGATCCGCAGACCGGGCCGCGCGGTGACGCGGTCGAGCAGCCGGAGCAGCCGCCGCACCAGCGCATCGACGCTCCCGGGATCGAACAGGTCGGTGTCGAACTCCGCGATCCCGTCCATCCCCTGTGGGGTCCCGTCGTCCGCAAAGCGTTCGGTGAGGCTGAGAACCAGATCGAACCGGGAGGTCCCGATGTCCATCAGGTCGGCCTCGGCGGTGAGGCCGGCCAGCCGGAAATCCGATCCGGGCGCGTTCTGGAGGGCCAGCATGACCTGGAAGAGCGGGTGGTGGGCGAGGGAGCGCGCCGGCCTGAGCTCCTCGACCAGTCGCTCGAAGGGCAGGTCCTGGTGTTCGTGCGCGGCGAGGACGACCTCGCGGACCCGGCCCAGGAGTTCGGCGAACGACGGGTCGCCCGAGGTGTCGGTCCGGATCACCAGGGTGTTGACGAAGAACCCCACGAGGTCGTCCAGGGCGGGGTCGGTGCGCCCGGCGATGGGACTACCGACGGGGATGTCGCTTCCACCGCCCAGCCGGCACAGCAGGGCGGCCAGGCCGGCGTGCAGCGCCATGAACACGGTGGCCCCGTGCTCCTGCGCCACCGAGACGAGCCGGTCGTGCAGGGCGGCGGGCACCGAGAAGCGGACGGTCGCGCCGCTGTGCCGGGCGAGCGGAGGGCGGGGCCGGTCGGTGGGCAACACGATCCGGTCGGGCAGTCCGGCCAGGCCCTCCCGCCAGTGGCGCAGTTGCGTCTCGGCCGTCCCCTCGGGGTTCCCTTCGTCGAGGAGGTCCCGCTGCCACAGGGTGTAGTCGGCGTATTGGACCGGCAGCGGGCGGTCGAAGGGGCGCCGCCCCGCCAGGCGCTCGCGGTAGGCGGTGGCCAGGTCGCGCCACAGGGGGCCCAGCGACCACCCGTCGCAGGCGATGTGGTGCACGACGATCAGGAGGACGTGCGCGTCGTCGGCGAGGCGGAAGAGGACCGCCCGGAACGGGATCTCCGTGGCGATGTCGAACCCGCACCGAGCCGCCGCACGCGCGTCCGCCTCGACCCGTTGCGGCGTGCTGGCGACGACCGGCAGCCGTACCTGTGCCTCGGTCACGAGTTGGTAGGGGACGCCCTCGTGCTCGGGGAAGACCGTGCGCAGGCTCTCGTGCCGGTCCACCAGGTCGCACAGTGCCGCGTGCAGCGCGGCGTGGTCGAGCGGTCCCGAGAGCCTGATCCGAAACGGCACGTTGTAGAGGGGGTCCGCGCCCGAGAACCGATGCAGGAACCACAGGCGCGCCTGTCCCGGGGACAGGGGGACGCGCTCGGGGCGCGCCCGGTGGGTCAGGGCGGGCCGGGCCGCTGTCCGGCCGAGGCGTTCGACGAGGTCGACGACCCGCGGGGTCTCGAAGACGGCGCGCAACGGGACCTCGACCTCCAGCCCGGCCCGGATCCTCGCGACCAGCCGTGTCGCCGACAGGGAGTGTCCCCCCAGCTCGAAGAAGTCGTCGTCGATGCTGACCGGGGAGACTCCGAGCACCTCGGTGTAGAGGGCGCACAGCCGCTCCTCCGTCGGGGTCCGGGGGGCGCGCCCGTCAAGGGTCGTCCCCGGTTTCGGCGCCGGTAGCGCCGCGCGGTCGAGCTTGCCGTTGCGCGTCAGGGGAAGCCGGTCCACGACGACGATGTGGTGGGGCACCATGTAGTCGGGAAGGCGCTCGCCGAGGAGGTCGCGCACCGAGGCGACCAGGGCGCCGGCCTCGCGGGAGGTACGGGGGCTGTTGGTGTGGGCGCGCAGGGGCGCGTCGGCCGTGCCCCGCGAACGGTACAGCCCGCAGGGCACGGGCTCCTCGGCTCCCAGGGCCAGGAAGTGCGCGTCGAGCGCTCCGTCGGAGGCGTCCGCGGCCCAGGTCAGCGCCGTCCGCAGCCCCAGAAGGCGCCCGACCTCCTCGAGCTCCGCGGGTTCGGGGAGTCCTCGCCCGGCCTCGTCCAGACGCCGCCGGGCGAGGTCGGCGTCCCGCTCCTCGCTCAGCGCCCGCCAGGCCAGCGCGGCCGGTGCGACGCGCGCGTTGGGCACGTCGAGCAGACGGACGTGCCGGTGGGTACGGGCGGCCAGCAGCCCGGCCAGCTCATCGAGTCCGGCCAGGTCCCTGCCCCAGACGAGGGTGCGGACGTCGACGTCCTCCTCCGGCGTGGTCGGCCGGTCGGCGCGTAACACGACGTCGTAGCGGTACTGCGTCATCTCGTTGCGGTGGCGGCCGCCCTTGACCTGGATGTCGGCCCCGGCCAGCCGGGGGACGTGGGAGCACAGCGCCATGAAGTAGTCCGGGGAGACCATGAGCTCCTGCTCGGCGGCGCTGTCGCGCTCGATGGTGGCGCGCACGGCCGCCGCGTCGTCGCCGGGGGCCGCGCGGCGCAGCGCGACCTCGGTGTGGAAGGGGCGGGCGAGTCGCAGGTCCCGCACGTCCCCCACGAAGATCGCCCCGCCCGGGGCGAGCAGCCCGGCCGCCCCGGCCAGCACCCGGGTGAGGTACCCGTTGTTGGGAAAGTACTGGGTGACGGAGTTGATGACGACGGTGTCGAAGAAGCCGGCCGGCAGTCCGCCGAGCTCGTCGGCCGCGCACACCCTCAACTCGACCCGCCGGGCGAGGGCGGGATCGCGGGCGATCCCGCGGCGCAGCCCCTCGATGGCGGGGGCGGAGAAGTCGGTCCCCCAGTACGACTCGCAGTGGGGGGCCAGTCCCGCCATCAGCAGGCCGGTCCCCACCCCGATCTCCAGCACGCGCCGCGGGCGCAGGGCCCGGATGCGCTCCACCGTGGCGTCGCGCCATTCGCGCATCTGTTCCTCGGGGATGGCGGTGCCGTCGTAACTGCTGTTCCAGCCGGTGAAGTCGGTCCCGAGGGGGGTCTCGGCCGGGGCCGTGTACAACCGGTCGTAGATCCCCCTCCACTCGCCGATCTGGTCGCCCTCGCCGTCGGCGGCCCCCTCGTCGCGGTCGGCGGGCACGATGTAGCCGACGAGCCTGCGCTCGCCGGGCCGCTCCTCGCGCGCCACGACCGCGGCCGCGCTGACCCCCGGATGGGCGCACAGCGCCTTCTCGACCTCGCCCGGCTCGATGCGAAACCCCCGGATCTTCACCTGTCCGTCGGCCCGGTGCAGGAACTCCAGGGCGCCGTCCGCCCTCCAGCGCACGATGTCGCCGGTGCGGTACATCCGCGATCCAGGGGGACCGGACGGTTCGGCGACGAAGCGTTCGGCGGTGAGGCCCGCGGCTCCCGTGTACCCCCGCGCCAGACCGATCCCGGCGAGGTAGAGCTCTCCCGGGACGCCGGGCGGGACCGGGCGCAATTGGTCGTCGAGGACGTGGCAGCGGGTGTTGTCCATGGGGCCGCCGATCGGCACCGGATCGCCCACCTCGGCCCGGGGGACCGGGTGACAGGTCGCGAACGTCGTGGACTCGGTGGGACCGTAGACGTGGACCAGGTGGAGTCGTGGACAGTGGTCGAGCACCCGCTCGACCGCCTTCGGCGGCATCCGCTCGCCCCCGGTCCACACCTCCCGGACCGTGGCGAAGCAGTCGGGCAGCTCCTCGGCGACGAGGGAGAACAGGGCGGTGGTGACGAACAGCGCGCCGATGCGCTCCGCGCGCAGGAGCCGGCGCAGTCGGACGGGATCGGTCTCGCCCGGGGGCGCGACGACCACGGTGCCGCCCCTCAGCAGGGGGACCCAGATCTCGTAGGTCGAGGCGTCGAAGGCGTGCGGGGAGTGCAGGAGCACCCGTTCGTGCGCGCCTCCGTCCCATCGCCGGTCGGCCGCGAGCGCCGCCACCGCGCGATGCGAGATGGCGATCCCCTTGGGGGCTCCGGTGGACCCGGAGGTGTACATGACGTAGGCGAGGCTGTCGGGGTGGAGAGCGCTTCGGGGCGTGCCCGGGTCCGCGCCGGCGGGGTCGGGGCCGACGGGGAGGAGGGCCATCCCGGCGAAGGCGTCATGTCCGTGCGTCCCGGGCTCGGTGATGACGATCCGCGTGCCGGTCTCCTGGAGGATCCGGCGCAGTCGCGGCCCCGGGGAGCGCAGGTCCAGTGGAACGTAGGCGGCCCCGGCCTTGAGTACGGCGAGGGTGGCCACGAGGAGGTCGGCCGATCGGGGAAGCGCGAGCCCGACGCTGGCCCCGGGGGAACAGCCGCGGTGGACCAGGCGGTGCGCGAGGCGGTTGGACCGGGCGTCGAGCTCGGCGTAGCTCATCTGCTCGTCGCCGTCCACGATGGCGACGCGGTCGGGGTCTCGACGCGCCTGTCGTAGGAACAGGTCGGGTAGGCAGGCCCAGGGCTCCGAGGAGGGGGCGCCGGTCGCCTCGGGCGGCCTTCCCGGCTGCTCCGCGGGAGCCGTCGCGCGGGCCTGCGCGGTGCCCGTCTCGGGGGTGGCGAGGACCTGGGCGACCAGCTCGAGGAGCCGGCGGTGCTGGAGCGTCGGGTCCGCGGCCTGGTCGGCCCCCGCGCCGATGAAGAGTTCGACGGTGTCCTCGCGCACGATGACCGCGGTGTGGTCGCCGTTGCCGGGGTCGAGGGTGTGGACGGTGGTTCGGTGGGGGCCGAGGAACACGACCGAGGCGTCGGTCTCGACCACCACGCGGGGAGGCTTGCGCGCCGTCTCCTCCCCGTCGCGGGGCTGGTCGACCGGGCGCGTCGCGGCGTCGCGGCGCAGCAGGGAGGCGGCCCGCAGCAGCTCGGCCGCGCTCACGTGGGGGTCGGCGGCGAGTCGGAGGGCGTGACGTCGCGCGTGGGAGGGCGCGGCCCGCCCTCGTTGGTCGGGTTCCCCGGTGACCAGGCCGACCACGGCCTCGTCGTGGCCGTCTCGGCCGTGGAGCGCCGCGGCGGCCAGGAACGGGTCGAGGACGGCGGCCCCCGGGTCGGCGGCGAAGGTCCCCAGGCGGTCCCGCAGGCCCGCCGGCAGGGCTCCGCTGTGTCCGCGGGGAGGACGCGCCCCGATGGGCCGGTCGGTGTCGGGGGACCGGGACGGTCGGGTGGCGTCGGCCGGCGGTCCGCCGGCGAGGTCGGTGTAGTACGCGGCGACGCGGGAGCGCAGCGCGGCGAGCCCCGTCCGGTCCAGGGCGAGGGGGTGGGCGTGGTGGACCCACAGGAGACGGTCGGGGGCGAGTCGGACCAGGGCGTGGTCGTACACCTCGTGGGGGGCGGCGGGGAGCCGTGGGAGAAGGCGCTCGCGCGCGAGGAGCCCGTGGACCTCTTCCCAGGGATCGGCGAGGTGGGTGAGGTCGATCCGCCGGAAGGCGGGCGTCGGGGAGGTGGTGAGGCGTTGCCGGATCTCCCCGTCGATCTCGGCGAACCCCAGGCGGAGCGCGTCGGTCTCCTCGGCCGCCCTACGGAACGCCGTGGTGAAGAGGGTCGGGTCCAACGGGCCGCGGATGTCGACGTACTCCCCCACCGCGCACACCTGGGGTGCGTGGCGCGCAGCACGCCATGACTCCAGCACGGCGTTTTGGGCGGAGGTGAGCGGAGACCACGGTCCATATGAATTGCACACGAAGATCGATCCCGTCGATCGGTGGAACACTAGGCCCACTCCCAACATCAGAGTGAAACAAATTCAAAAATGTCCCAAGGGGGAGCAGGCACCCGAATCGAGTTACCCATCAGGAAATCACGATAAACGATCCCCCTCACCCTCCACAGAGGGAAAATCCGAGCCGGGAATGCCCAACCAGGTTCGCAAGTATGCCGCGAGCAACACAAAACCCGACATGTCACAAGATATTTTCTAGGTCACCATCCACGGTGAGAAAAGATGAATTCGTTGCTCCTCCGCGTACCACGGACGAGAACGGCACCCCGGCCGTCCGCCGAGGTGCCGTTGAACCGTAGAAAGGGTTTTCCCGAATCGGAGGATTCCTGTCCCTCCCCCGAGCACACAAGAGGGATAGGGACGGCTTGAAATACCGACTTACCTCAGTTCCCTATCCCCGAACATCAGGTGGGGATCACCTCGAACAGGGTGGCCAGCCCCGTCCCGCAGGACTCGCCCGCCGAACGCGCCTCGGCGGTCAGGAACGCCTCGTGGTCGAATCCCCCGAGCGCGGAGAGGTAGGCGCGGTGCGCGGCCAACGAGGCGATCCCCGCGGCCAGTTCCCCTTCGCTGAGGGGGACGTGATGGGTCGCCCGAGGGGAGCCGGAGAACGCCGCGAAGCGAACGCCCGACCACGGTCGCAGCCCCTCGTCGGACAGGTCGGGGAACATCCAACGGTTCGCCGCGTCACGGACGGCGTCCAGGAGGGCGGGCCCCAGGGCACGGTGATCGGCGTGGTTGAACGCGGCGCTGCCCGGAAAGGTCTCGCGGAAGTTCAGCGAGATGAGCACCTCGGGACGGTGTCTGCGAATGGCGCGGGCCAGCTCGCGGCGCAGGTCGAGCCCGTACTGCAGGGAACCGTCGGGGAAGTCGAGGAAGGCGACCTCCTCCACCCCCACCACACGGGCGGCGGCGAGCTGCTCCGCCGTCCTCAGCGGTCCGCACTCCTGCGGGGCGATCGTGTCGATGCCCGCCTCGCCTCGCGTCACCAGGAGCTCCGCCACCTGCCGGCCCTGCCCCACCCAGCGGGTGATCGCGGCGGAGGCGCCGAACTCCAGGTCGTCGGGGTGCGCCACCACGGCCAACGCGCGCTGCCAGTCCTCGGGCAGGGGCGGGATGTCGTCTGAGGTCGTCATGGCCGCAAGGGTAGGTTCCAACGGCCGTGCGCGCACGTCCCGTCCGGCCCGGCCCCCTGGACGTCGGACCGGGCCGGAGGGGAACTAGGACCGCTGGGCCGGGCCGTCCTCGTCCCGCTCGCCGTCCTGCGCAGCGGCGTGGCGACCGCCCTGCTGGCCCGGGGCGGCGTGGCGGCCGCCTCCCGCCTCGGCCGGCGTCTCGGGCCGGGCCTGCGCGGGGCCCGCGTCCACCGTCGGGGCCGGGGCCCCCTGGGGTGGGGCCGTCTGGGGCTGGGCCGCGCGCTGCTTGGCCTGCGGGGGCAGGGCCAGTTCCAGCAGTTCCCGGGGCGGGACGGGCATGTCCCCGCGTACCACCACGATGCCCGCGAAGATCTCCTCGATACGGGCCGCGACGTCCGGCCTGACCGCGCCCTCCCCACGGATCACCCCGCGCAGGAACCAGCGGGGCCCGTCCACACCGATGAACCGGGCCGGCTGGCCGAGCTGATGGCCCTGCTCGTTCTTCTTGCCGGGGACCGGGACCACGGCGCGCAGTTCGGGTCCGAAGGTGCCCTCGAAGTCCTCGACGCGGCCACCGGTCTGGGCGATCTCCTGCCGGATCTCGTCCCGGACCTCCTCCCACAGCCCGCTGGACTTGGGCGCGGCGAAGGGCTGTATCTGCAAAGCGGTCTTGCCGTTGACGATGGTCACGCCGATGACCTTGTTGTGCTGCTTGGCGACGTTGACCTGCACCTCGATGTCGGGGCCGACCGGCACCCGCAGGGCTCCCAGGTCCACTCGCTGGACCTCGGGGAACTTCTCCGAGACGTCCCAGGGCCCCTGAGCGCGGAACCGGTCGTCGGGCTTGGTCGGCTCCTTGACCGGACTGTGGCGCTCGAGCGCCTGGACCGCCTCGGCGGTGTCGGCGGCATCGCTGCGGCCGCTCTTCTTGCGTCGGCGTCCGAACACGCCCTACACCTCTCCCGATTCGTCGCTCCCGGTCCTGCCGGGACGCGGTGCCGTCATGGGGCCACCGGCCGCGCGGCCTCGTGTCCCCCGGTGGATCCGAACCCGTTCGCGCCTCGAACGGATTCCGGAAGCGCCTCGACCTCCCTGAACACGGCCCGTTCGACCCGCTGGATGACCAGCTGGGCGATCCGGTCGCCGCGTGTCAGCCGCAGTGGTGTCGCGGCGTCGGTGTTGAGCAACGTCACCTTGATCTCGCCGCGGTAGCCGGAGTCGACGGTTCCGGGGGCGTTGACGACGGTCAGGCCGTGACGTGCGGCCAGTCCCGAACGGGGGTGCACGAACGCCGCGTAACCGTCCGGTAGGGCGATGGCGACGCCGGTACGCACCGTGGCGCGCTGTCCCGGTCCCAGTTCGACGTCCTCGGCCGTGACGAGATCGGCGCCTGCGTCTCCCGGATGGGCGTAACCGGGAAGCGGCAGATCGGGATCGATCCGGCGGATGAGGACCTCCGTCGGACCGGTGTCGAGGGAATTGCTACTCACACTGCGCGAGCCTATCGCGAGTCGCCTGCCCAGCCGTCGCTCGGACGGCAGACGCGCGGGGGCGCCACCGCTTCGGCGGCGCGCCCCCGCGCGGGACAGGTCGATCTACTGCTCGGCCTCGGGCAGGGTGACGTCGACGCGCAGCTCGGCGTCGTCGCTGCTCTCGAAGGCGATGGCGCCGGCCCGCCCGGCCGAGGCGATGTCGGCCTCGGCGAGCCGGGCCCGGTCCACCTGCTTGCCCCGGACGACGACCCGCTCGACCTCGGCGCGCATGGACAGCTTGGCCTCGGACTTGACCTTGCGGACCGAACGCAGCACCTCCGAGGCCGCGGCCAGGACCGCGGGGTCGCCGTCCTGCGCGGCAGCGCGGAACTCCGCGACCTCCGGCCAGGAGGCGGCGTGCACGGAGCCCTCCTGCCACCAGGACCAGACCTCGTCCGCGACGAACGGGACGAACGGGGCGAACAGCCGGTGCAGCGCCGACAGCGCGATCAGCAGGGCCGCCCGGGCCGACGCCCCGGCCGCCGACTCGGTGTCATAGGCGCGGGCCTTGACCAGCTCCAGGTAGTCGTCGCACAGCTCCCAGAAGAAGCGCTCGGTGCGCTCCAGCGCCCGGGTGTGGTCATAGCCCTCGAAGGCCGCGGTCGCGTCGTCGACGACGTCGGCGAGCGCCGCGAGCATGGCCCGGTCCAGCGGCTCGGTGACCGCGGCGGGATCGGGCACGGTGTCCTCGCCGGCGACGGACAGCGCGAACTTGCTGGCGTTGAGGATCTTGATGGACAGCCGGCGGCCGACCTTCATCTGCCCCTCGTCCAGCGCCGTGTCGGTGCCGAGCCGGCCGCTGGCCGCCCAGTAGCGGATCGCGTCGGAGCTGTACTTCTCCAGCAGGTCGATCGGGGTGACGACGTTGCCCTTGGACTTCGACATCTTCTTGCGGTCGGGGTCCAGGATCCAGCCGGAGATCGCGGTGTTGCGCCAGGGCAGGGTCGCGTGCTCGAAGTGGGAGCGCACGACCGTGGAGAACAGCCAGGTGCGGATGATGTCCTGCCCCTGGGGGCGCAGGTCCATCGGGAAGACGCGCTGGAACAGGTCCTCGTCGCGCTCCCAGCCACCGGCGATCTGCGGCGACAGCGACGAGGTGGCCCAGGTGTCCATGACGTCGGGGTCGCCCATGAAGCCGCCCGGGACACCGCGCTGCTCCTCGGTGTAGCCGGGGGGGACGTCGGAGCTGGGGTCGACCGGCAGCGCGGCCTCCTCCGGCAGGATCGGCTCGTCGTAGCGCGGGTTGCCATCGGCGTCGAGCGGATACCAGACCGGGAACGGGACGCCGAAGAAACGCTGCCGGCTGATGAGCCAGTCGCCGTTGAGCCCCTCGACCCAGTTCTCGTAGCGGGCCCGCATGTGCCCGGGGTACCAGGTGAGTTCCCGGCCGCGCTCCAGCAGCGCCGACCGGACCTCCTCGTCGCGCCCGCCGTTGCGGATGTACCACTGGCGGGTCGTGACGATCTCCAGCGGCTTGTCGCCCTTTTCGTAGAACTTCACCGGGTGGGTGATGGGCTTGGGCTCGCCGACGAGATCGCCGGAGGCGCGCAGGAGTTCGACCATCCGCTCGCGCGCGGTGTGCACCGTGGCCCCGGCGAGCCTGGCGTAGGCCTCGCGCGCCTGCGGGGAGTCGATACCGGCCGGCGGCTCGGCGACGATGCGCCCGTCCCAGCCGATGATGGGGCGGGTCTGCAACTGCAGCTCCCGCCACCAGGTGACGTCGGTGGTGTCACCGAACGTGCAGATCATGGCGATGCCGGAGCCCTTCTCCGGGTCGGCCAGGCGGTGCGCCTTGACGGGGACCTCGACACCGAAGACCGGGGTCCGCACCGTGGTGTCGAACAGGTCCTGGTAGCGCTCGTCGTCGGGGTGGGCGACCAGGGCGACGCAGGCGGCCAGCAGCTCGGGGCGGGTGGTCTCGATGTGGACGGGCGTGCCGTCGTGGCGGTGGAAGGCCACCCGGTGGTAGGCGCTGGGGCGTTCCCGGTCCTCGAGCTCGGCCTGCGCGACGGCGGTACGGAAGGTGACGTCCCACAGGGTGGGCGCCTCGGCCATGTAGGCCTCGCCGCGGGCGAGGTTGCGCAGGAAGGCCCGCTGGGCGGCCGTGCGGGAGGCGGTGTCGATGGTGGCGTAGGTGTGGCGCCAGTCGACGCTGAGGCCCAGCCGGCGCCAGATGCTCTCGAAGACCTTCTCGTCCTCGGCGGTGAGCCGGTCGCACAGCTCGATGAAATTGCGCCGCGAGATCGGGATCTGCTTCTTCGGGTCGGGCTTGGCCGGCGGCGTGAAGTCCGGGTCGTAGGGGATCGACGGGTCGCAGCGGACGCCGTAGTAGTTCTGCACCCGCCGCTCGGTGGGCAGGCCGTTGTCGTCCCACCCCATCGGGTAGAAGACGGCCTTGCCCCGCATGCGCTGGAACCGCGCCACGGTGTCGGTGTGGGTGTAGGAGAAGACGTGCCCGATGTGCAGCGACCCCGAGACCGTGGGCGGCGGGGTGTCGATCGAGTAGACGTCCTCGCGGCTCTTGGTGCGGTCGAAGTGGTAGACGCCGGACTCGTCCCACGCGTCTACCCATTTCGCCTCGATACCGTCGAGCGAGGGCTTGTCGGGCACGCGGAAGGAACGGGAGCGGTTGGTCATAGGGCTAATGGTATTGCTCTCGCGGCCGTGTTCGCTCCGCCCATCGCAGCCTCCGGGCCGGTAGGACCCGGCTCCGGCGACCTCGACACCCGCCCGGGCCCCTGCGCCACGTCGGCGGGGCATGACAGTATTTCCGGCGACATCCCGCATACCCGTGTACGACGACAACGGAAGTGGACGATCCACATGGCAGACAAGGACGGTGAGCTCGTCGCGCGGATCGCGGGCGGCGCCGCCGCTCTGGCGGCCGCCTACGCGACCCGCAAGGTCTTGACATTCGCCTGGACCCGGGCGGTGGGCAAGGAGCCCCCGATCGACCCCGAGTCCCCTGACATCGGCCTGGCCGAGGCGCTGGGCTGGGCCGTGCTGACCGGTGTCGGCATGGAGGTGGCCCGCGTGCTCGCGGTGCGCGCCACCCACAAGCGCTTCGCGCCACGTCGCCACCGCGACATCGAGGAGCTGCCGCTGTAGCGGGGGCCGCGCGGGTGGGGCGCCCCGGCGCCCCACCCGCGCCCTAGTCGCGCCGGGAGCGCGGCAGCAGACGCATCCGTGAGGGCGCCACCGGGCGGGTGGGAGAGCCGCCGGCCAGCCCCGTCGAGCGCAGGTCGGTGCGGACCGCCCGGGCCAGGGCCAGGGTCCCGGCGCGGTTGAGGGTCCCGCCGGCGACCGCGCCGGTCAGATAGGGGCCCAGTGTGGTCAGGTGACGTCCCATGAGCTTCATGAGCCGGTTGCGCAGCGCGGTCTTGGCCGCGGCCCCCAGGGCGACGGTGAGGGATTCGGCGCCCTGTAGCGGATCGATACCGCGTCGCTTGGCCCACGAGACCAGGTAGCCGGAGGTGCGCTGGAGCGGCCCGCCCGTCACGGCCCGGCCGTAGACCTCGTGCAGCTCGCCGATCAGCTTGACCTCGATCGAGGCGACGACCACGGTCTCGGCCGCGATCTGGGCGGGGGCGGTCAGCAACAGGGGCGGCGCGGTGAACTGCACGGCCGCCAGCGCCCCTCCGGCCGCGCCGACCGCGGCGGTGGCCCGCGCCGCGTTGCGCACCAGCGCGTCGGCGAGTTCCTCGCCGGTCAGTCCGCCGTGGTGGCGGCTGAGGGTCTCGGCGTCGCGGATGGGCAGGCGCGGCGCGATCTCGTCGGTGAACAGGTCGGTGATCCAGCGTCCTCCCGCGACCCCCGCGGCGCCGGCCGATCGGGCGCTGCCGGCCAGGGCCCCGCTCAATCGGGCGAGCAGCCGGACGCGGCGCTCCTTGCCGTCCTCCCCGGTGTCCTCTTCGACGATGCGGGCGACCAGCGCGCCGACGTCGCCGTCGGCGGCGGGGACCAGGTCGCCGCCGGGACCATCGACCTGTTCGGGCTCCCGCCCGTGATCGGATCCTCCGGTCGGTCCGTTCCCAGTGGTCACGTCCTCATCCCTTCGATGGCCTGTTCTGTCCACCCCAACGTAGGCGACGCGCCGAAGGTGCCCGCCGGAAGCGTGACATTCCCCCGGAAACGACGATGCGCTCCCGGTTCACCGGGAGCGCATCGTGCGCCACTGCGGATTTGGCCTTCGAGGCGACGGAGAGGGACCCCGCCCTTTCAGGCGGCACACTCCTTGCACACGAGCTGGCCGTTCCGCTCTTCGGCGAGCTGGCTGCGGTGGTGCACCAGGAAGCAGCGCGAGCAGGTGAACTCGTCCGCCTGGCGCGGCAGCACTCGCACGGCGAGTTCCTCACCGGACAGGTCGGCACCCGGCAGCTCCATGCCCTCGGCGACCTCGTCGGGGTCGACGTCGATGGTGCTGGTGCCCTTGTCCACCCGGCGGGCCTGCAGCTCCTGCAGGCTGTCCTCGTTCAGGTCCTCATCGGTCTTACGCGGGCTGTCGTAGTCGGTGGCCATCTTCCTTACTCCATCCCCCTCGATCTATGCCTCATCGCGCGGGTGTAACGCTTGAGAGACGTATCTTGTGCCCAAATCGGCTTGAAAAATCCCGTGGCGTAAGTGGACTGTGACCCCTCCCGGATGCGGTCGCACCCGATGGCAGCGCGTGATGGCCGGACACGGTCAACGGAAACCTCTCCGCGGCCCGGTCCATTCCCATGTGCTACCCAACGCCAGAAGGATTTCGACCTTTTCTCGCGTCCTTCACCGCACCGGCCTGAGGCGGGTACTCACGGCAGGTGACGAGGTCAGGACGGGCACGTTGACGGCGGGAGAATTCTCGCCGTGTCCACGCCCGGGAGAGCATACCTATCCCCGCGACCGGTTCGGACCGCGCGGGCCCGTGTCATCGGACACGTATCGGTATCACCGGTCTTCGGGGGCCTTGCGAAGGACCCGCGACCGTCTCAGTGCGGACTCTCCGTGTCCGTCCGATGCGTGTCCTGGGGGAAGCGGACGGTCACGACGATGCCGCCGCCCGAACGCGGCCAGGCCGTCACCGAACCGCCGTGGGCGCGCACGACCGAGCGGACGATGGACAGCCCCAGCCCGGCTCCCTTGTTGGACCGGACGCGGTCGCCGGAGCCGCGCCGGAAGGGTTCGAACAGTCCCTCGATCTCGTAGGCGGGGATGACCGGACCGGAGTTCTCGACCTGGACGGCGGGGGCGCCTTCGTTGATCCCCGAACGGACGGTGATCTCCCCGTCGGGGACGTTGTAGCGCAGCGCGTTCTCCACCAGGTTGGCGACGAGCCGCTCCAGCAGCACGGGGTCGCCGATGACGGGGGCCCCGCGCAGGTCCGAGCGCAGGGTCAGGCCGGACGCCTCGATCTCGCCGGAGAGCTGGCTGAGCACGGTCCTGGAGACCTCGCCCAGGTCGACGCCGGTGCGCACATCGAGCTCGCGGTCGCTCTTGGCGAGGAAGAGCAGGCCGTCGATGAGGCGTTCGTGCCGGGAGTTGGTCTCCAGCAGGGTACGGCCCACCGTCTTGAGGTCGCTGGACGCCTCGGGGTCGGCCAGCGCGACCTCCAGGAGGGTGCGGTTGATGGCCAGGGGGGTGCGCAACTCGTGGGAGGCGTTGGCGACGAACCGCCGCTGACCGTCGAAGGCCCGGTCCAGACGCTCCAGCATCGCGTCGAAGGTGTCGGCCAGCTCGCGGATCTCGTCATCGGGGCCGCTCAGGGCGATGCGCTCGTGCAGGGAGCGTTCCGACAACCGGCGCGCGATGCGGGTGATCTTGTGCAACGGCGACAGCGCGCGCCCGGCGACGGCGTAACCGAGCACCAGCGCCAGCAGCCCCACGGTGACCAGGGCGAAGATGGAGAAACGGGTGAGCTCGCCGAGCACGCCCTCGATGAAGTCGTTCTTGCCCTGTTCCACCACGGCCGGATCGAAGTCGTAACCGGGCGCGACGGTGAACTCCAGGCTGTCCAGGACCGTGGCGACGATGACGTAGTTGAGCAGCACCAGCAGCGAGCCCGCGGCGAAGAAGAGCGCGCCGTAGATCAGCGTCAGGCGCATCCGCAGGCTGATGTTGTCGGTCAGGTGGCCGACCCTGCGGACCATCGACGACCGCGGGGAGGAGGCCAACTCGACGGAGGGCGTCACCAGGCGCCGCCACGTCCCGGTGTCGCCCGGCGGGGTGGGCGGGACCTCGCCGGGGGGGACGGACGCCCCGTCGCCCTCGCGGGGCTGCCCCGGCTGCGCGCCCGGGGTCAAATCCGGTACCCCGCGCCCGGGACGGTGTGGATGACCTGCGGCTCACCGAGCTTCTTGCGCAGTGTCATGACGGTCACGCGCACCACGTTGGTGAACGGGTCGGCGTTTTCGTCCCAGGCCTTCTCCAGCAGGCCCTCGGCGCTGACGACGGTCCCGTTGGCGCGCATCAGCACCTCGAGGACCGCGAACTCCTTGGGGGTCAGCGCGATGTCGCGGCCGTCGCGCTGCACCGTGTGGTTGGCCGGATCGAGGGTGACGCCGTTGCGGCGCAGCACCGGCGGCAGGGGCGGCGCCGCTCGGCGGCCCAGCGCCCGGACCCGCGCGATGAGTTCGGCGAACGCGAAGGGTTTGGCCATGTAGTCGTCGGCGCCGATGGTCAGTCCGGTGACCTTGTCGTCGAGTTCGCCCGCCGCGGTGAGCATGAGGATGCGTCCGGGGTAGCTCTCGGCGGCCAGGGAGCGGCACACGTCGTCCCCGTGGGTTCCGGGGAGGTCGCGGTCGAGCACGATGACGTCGTAGTCGTTGACGCTCGCGCGCTCCAGGGCGCTGTCTCCGTCGTAAACGACGTCGACGGCCATTGATTCCCGCCGTAGGCCCACGGCCACCGCGTCGGCGAGGACCTGCTCGTCTTCGACCACCAGTACGCGCACTTCGTCCTTCGTTTCCACGGCGCGCCGGCCGGTCTGGCCGCTGCCGGCGCATCCCCCAACACACCGGCAGCGGCGTCAACCCCCGGCTGCGTCTACCGTTCTCCCACACTTCGGATAAGGATGGAGTAAACCATCCCTCACCCACAGGTCGGTGAACACGCAGGTCAGGCTATCCCCTTCGAGGGGGAGGCGACTAGGGCGCGGTGGTCTCGAAACGTTCCCGGGAGCGCTCCTGCCCCTGGAAGAACGGAGTCGCTGCCGGCGCATCCCCCAACACACCGGCAGCGACGTTCACCCCGCACATCTCAAATCTGACACATCCGGGATAAGAAAGAAATAAGAAATAGAACAAACGGGTGTTTGTGGCGCATGCCACCCTGGAAGAGCCCAACAGGGGACCGATTCCCAGGGTCGGCGCCCCCTCCCCACACGCTGGGGCCCGGTCGTCTCCGGTCAGGAGAGGACCAAAGTCAAGGTTTGAGCCAAGACCTCACATGGGTATGCCCAGCAACCGCTGTCCATGTGGTGAGAGGAGTGTGATGATGGGCGAGTTTCTGGCGGAGCTCCGCGTCCGTATCGCCGAGATCTCCGTTTCCCTCCAAGCCGCTCGCGCGGCCGGAGACGAGTTCCTTGTCGACGCCCATGCGTCGGAACTCGAAGACCTGCATCGCATCGCCGTCCGCAACGGGATCGACCCCCACTGCGCCTAGCGATCACCCGACACCCCAGGGCGTACGGCCGGCCGGGACCCACCCCAGGTCCCGGCCGGCCGCGTGCGGCCCGTTACCGGCCGTCCCCGCCATCGGTGTCGGCCCCCAGGGGCGCCAGCAGGTCGTGCAGGGCCTCGAACAGGCCGGGGGCGGCCGCGATCGCGAGATCCGGGCCGACCGGCGCCCCGTCGAGTCCGCCCACCCTGGCTCCGGCCTCCTCGGCCACCAGCGCGGCGGCGCTCCAGTCCCACGGGTTGAGTCCGCGCTCGTAGTAGGCGTCGATCCGGCCGTGGGCCAGCGCGCACAGGTCCAACGCCGCCGCGCCGGCCCTGCGGATGTCGCGCACCCGGGGCAGGACCTCGCTCAGCACCCGGGCCTGGTGGGCACGCCGCGACGCGGCGTAGCCGAAGCCGGTCGCGACCAGCGCCATCTCCAGCGGAACCCCCTCGTTCACGCGCAGCCGCTCCCCCGCGCACCAGGCGCCCTGACCGCGCACGGCCGTGTAGACCTCGCCGAGGACGGGGGCGGCCACCACACCCGCGACGACCTCGCCGTCGACCTCCGCGGCGATGCTGACCGCCCATTCCGCCCGCCCATAGAGGTAGTTGACGGTCCCGTCGATCGGGTCGACGATCCAGCGCACCCCGCTGGAGCCACCGCTGGCACCCCCCTCCTCGCCCAGCAGCGAGTCGCCCGGCCGCGCGCCGAGCAGGCGCTCGCGGATCAGGCGTTCGGCGGCGCGGTCCATCTCGGTGACGACATCGGTGGGCGTCGACTTGGTGGCGAGCACCCCGACCTTGGCCTGGCCCTCGGCGGCCAGCCGGCCGGCGTGCTCGGCGGCCTCCACCGCCAATGTCAGCAGCTCCCGCGGATCGGTCGCCGATGCGGACGTGGTCATGCTTCTCCCCTCACGATCGTGGCGTTTCCCGGCGCGCTGCGGGGTCACAGCAGGTCGGGACGGCGCCACTCCTTGCCTTGCACGTGGTGGTCCAGGAACGCGAACACCGTCTCGTACCAGACCCTGATGTTGCCCGGGGACAGGATCCAGTGGTTCTCACTCGGGAAGTACAGGAACTTCGCGTCGACCCGGTGGCTGACGAGGTCCCACCACAGCCGCAGCCCCTCGCCGATGGGGACCCGGTAGTCCTTGTCGCCGTGGATGACGAGCATCGGGGTGCGGATGGCCGCGACGTGGCGGTGGGGGGAGTTCAGCTCGTAGCGCTGCGGCTGGGTGCGCGGATCCCCGAACTCGCGCATCCACACCGGCGGGGAGTCGGTGGTGGCGTGGAAGCCGTCCAGGGCCCACAGGGAGGCATGGGTGACGATCGCCTTGAAACGGTCGGTGTGCCCGGCGATCCAGTTGGCCATGTAGCCGCCGAAGGAGCCGCCCATCGCCGCGGTGCGCCCGGCGTCGATGTCGTCGCGGGCGACCGCCGCGTCGGTGATCGCCATCAGGTCGGCGAAGGTGCGCGGCCCCCACTGGCCCCAGCCCCGGCGGAGCATGTCCTGACCGTACCCGGTGGACAGGGCGGGGTCGGGCAGCAGGACGGCGTATCCCCGGGCGGCCGGCAGCCACGGGTTCCACCGCCACGACCAGGCGTTGAAGCTCATGTAGGGGCCACCGTGCACCCACAACAGCAGGGGGGCGGGCGACTGCGCCGAGGCGCCGGGCGGCAGGACCAGCCAGGCGCGGATCCGGGTCCCGTCGTCCGCGGTCGTCTCGACCTCGGTCAGCCGCCCCGGCATCTCCAAGGGCAGCTCCGGGCCGGGCAGCCGCACCGGCTCCTGTCCGGCCTCATCGGCGGCCAGGCGGACCGGGGTGGGGGGCTCGTCCCAGGAGTCGCGCAGCGCGTACAGCGTCCGCCCGTCGGGGGCGGGGCACAGTTCGCTGTAGGCGCCGTCGTCGGCGGTGAGCCTGAGGAGGTCGCCGGTGGCGAGGTCCACTCGGAAGATCGGACGGCGCCCCGCATGGTCGGCGGTGAAGTAGACCGCGGAGGAGTCGGGCGCCCAGGCCAGGGCCAGGGGCCACAGCTCGTGTCCGGCCAGCACGTCGCGTCCCTCACCGGTGGCGAGGTCGACCACCCACAGCGTGGCGTCACGGACCTCGTTGTCGTAGTCGCCGTCGAAGGAGTGGATCGCGGCCACGCGGGTGCCGTCCGGGGAGACGCGCGGACCGTCGAAGTCGCGGCCGGGGCCCCCTTCGGCGACGCTCCTCCGTTCCCCCGTCGCCAGGTCGATCGCGACGAGGTCGTGGTGGTGCGTTCCCGGGCCGTCGGGGACGGCCCAGGAGGTGACGACGGTCCGCCCGTCCGGCGTGACCTCGTGCGCCGTCCCCTCCAGCGCGCTGCCCGGTTCGGGGGTGAGGTCGCGCCGGGGTCCCAGCGGCTCGTCGGGGGTGGCGGGCGGGTCGGCGGCGAACAGCCGCGGCCGAGCCGGCCCCAGGTCGTGGTCCCAGAAGCGCACGGGGTGCTCCTCGTGCAGGATCGCCGTGACCCCCGCGTCCGTCCGCGCCGCGCGCGCCTTCTCGTCGGCCTCGGCGTCGGCGGCACCGGGGAAGGTCGCGGAGGCGAAGACGACCGTGCCCGCCTCGGCGGCCACCGCGACCGCGCCGATCCCGCCCGGACGCGCGGCGACCTGCCTGGCCTCGCCCCCGTCCGCGGGTAGCAGCCACAGCCCGGGCACGGAGGCGTCGGTGGTTTCGGCCTGGGCGTCGGGACGCTTGGAGGTGAACAGCAGCGAGCCGTCGGGCAGGAAGCAGGGCGCGGACTCGCCCTCGGCGGAGCGGGTCAGCCGGCGCGCTCCGGCCTGGCCGCGCGGGTCGATCTCCCACAGCGCGGTGCCGAACGACTTCCCATCGGGCTTCAGCTCGCTGACGGGGGCGACCAGGCGTGTCCCGTCCGGTGAGAGACGCAGTCCCCCCACCCGCCGTAGCCGGACGTACTCCGACAGTTCATACCAAGGACGAGCCACGACAACCCCCGTTCTCCGGCACCGGATCCCTCCGACCCTATCGGGACCGGTCGGACGCTCGACAGAGCGGCGTCCGACCATGGGATGTGCGCGGCGGCCGGGGTCAGCGGAGCTTGCAGCA
This sequence comes from Marinactinospora endophytica, assembly GCF_054780875.1. Classification (NCBI taxonomy): domain Bacteria; kingdom Bacillati; phylum Actinomycetota; class Actinomycetes; order Streptosporangiales; family Nocardiopsidaceae; genus Marinactinospora; species Marinactinospora endophytica. Next base: position 106,127 of record NZ_BAAGVM010000009.1, read on the forward strand.
GTCCGGCGGGCAGTCGTGGCACTCGCGGGTGAGCCGGCTCAGCCCCGCGGGCTCGCGTCCCTCGGCCCGTTCCTCGACCAGGTCGCGGACCATCGCCACGAACGCGGGATGGGTGCCCGGGCTCAACGCCCGCTCCATCCGCAGGCCGAGCCGCTCGGCGGTGGCCACCGCCTCGACGTCGAGGTCGTACTTGACCTCCATGTGGTCGGAGACGAAGCCGTAGGGCACCACGACGACGGCCTTGACCCCCTCGGCGGCCAGCTCCTCCATCCGGTCGTTGATGTCGGGTTCCAGCCACGGCTGGCTGGGCGGGCCGCTGCGGCTCTGGTAGACGAGGTCATAGGCGTGCTCCCCGCCGACCCTCTCGGTGATGAGCCGGGCCACCTCGGCGAGCTGGTCGACGTAGGCGCCCTCGGGGCCGTGCTCACGCCGCGGGTCGCCGCTGGCCTGGGCCATCGCGATGGGGATGGAGTGCGCGGAGTAGAGCAGGCGGGCCTCGCCGCGCAGGTCGGCGGGCAGGCGGTCCAGCGCGGCCCGGGTGTGGTCGACGAAGGAGTCGATGAACCCCGGGTGGTCGAAGTAGGGGCGGATCAGGTCGATCTGCGGGGCGTCGGGGCCGACCGCCTCGCGGGCGCGGTCGATGTCCTCCAGGTACTGGCGGTGGCTGGAGTAGTTGCTGTAGGCCGAGGTGGCCAGGGCGACGACCCGCCGCACCCCGTCCTTGGCCATCTGCGCGACCGTCTCGGTCAGGTAGGGGTCCCAGTTGCGGTTGCCCCAGTAGATCGGCAGGTCGACGCCCGCGGCGTCGAAATCGGCGCGGATGGCGTCGATCAGGTCCCGGCACTGCTGGTTGATCGGGCTCACACCACCGAAGAGGAAGTAGTGCTCGCCGACCTCGGCCAGCCGCTCACGGGGGATGCCGCGGCCGCGGGTGACGTTCTCCAGGAAGGGGATGACGTCGTCGGTCTTCTCCGGGCCGCCGAAAGAGATGAGCAGAAACGCGTCGTAGGGCCTCATGGTCTCCATGAAACCAGGTCACGGCCACGACAAAGCCGTGACCCGGCGTAATGGAGGTCACCCGGGCCGGTGACCCTATCCCCTGGCGCCCGGCGTGTGTAGCCTCCTGGACCATGACGAATGTGACGTGGCGCACATGGTCGGGCACCTACGAGACGGTTCCTCAGCGGTGGACCGTTCCTAACAGCACCGCTGACGTGGTCACGGCGCTGCGATCGGCGGCGGCGGAGGGTCTGCGGGTACGCATGGTCGGCACGGGACACTCCTTCACCGGGGTGGCCCTCACCGACGGGCTCCTCCTGGCCCCCAGCGCGCTGACCGCGCTGCGCTCGGTCGACCTCGAAGCCGGCACCGCCACCGTCGAGGCGGGCAGGCCCCTGTGCGACTTCAACGAGGCGCTCGCGGCCCGGGGCCTGGCACTGGCGAACATGGGCGACATCGCGGTGCAGACCATGGCCGGGGCGGTCCAGACCGGCACGCACGGCACCGGACGCGACGCCGGCGGGCTGGCGGCGCAGGTGCGCGCCCTGGAGATGGTGCTCGCCGACGGGCGGGTCGTCACCTGCTCGCCCCGGGAGGAACCCGAGCTGTTCCACGCCGCCCGGGTGGGGCTGGGGGCCTTCGGGATCGTGACCGCGCTGACGATGGCGGTGGAGCCGGCCTTCCTGTTGCACGCCCGTGAGGAGCCCATGCCGCTGGACGAGGTCCTGGAACGGCTGGAGGAACTGCGCGCGGACAACGACCACTTCGAGTTCTTCTGGTTCCCGCACACGGGTCTGACCAACACCAAGCGCAACAACCGCGTGGCCGGACCGGCCGACCCGCTGTCCTCGTTCCGCGCCTGGTTCGACGACGAGTTCCTGTCGAACTCGGTGTTCGAGGTGGTCAACCGGCTGGGACGGCGGGCGCCTCGGGCGATCCCCGCGATCAACCAGGTGTCGGCGCGCGCGCTGTCGGCGCGCTCCTACACCGACGCCTCGTACCGGGTGTTCGCCAGCCCCCGCCGGGTGCGGTTCGTCGAGATGGAGTACGCGATCCCGGCCGATCACCTGCGCGAGGTCCTGCGCAGGATCCGCGCGGTGCTCAAGCGCGGCGACCACCGGATCGGCTTCCCCATCGAGGTGCGCTTCGCCCCCGCCGACGACGTGTGGCTGTCCACCGCCTATGGCCGTGACACCGCCTACGTCGCCGTCCACGTCTACCGGGGCTCCCCCTACCTGGAGTACTTCGGCGACCTGGAGCCGATCTTCACGGAGGTCGGCGGACGGCCCCACTGGGGCAAGATCCACACCCGCGACCGCGCCTATCTCGAATCGGTCTATCCGCGGCTGGGCGACGCGCTGGAGGTGCGGGAACGGGTCGACCCCGAGCGCAGGTTCGCCAACGCCTACCTGGACCAGGTGTTCGGGCCCTGACAGGCGGCCGGGCGCCGCTCCCCGCGGGGAGCGGCGCCCGGCCTCTCGCGTCGCCCACCGGTGCGTCACGGCACCGGCTGGCCCTGCTGCTGCGGAGCGGCCGGTGGGAACGCCCCGCTCCCCTGGCCGCCGCCTCCGGCGCCTTCGTCGGCGCCGCCGTCAAGGCCGTCCTGCCCGTCCTGGCCTCCTTGGCCGTCCTGCCCGGACGTGCCGTCCCCGGTCTCGCCCGACCCCGGCGCGGTGGGTGCGCCGGTCGGGTCGCCTTCGTCTCCCGGGGTCGCGGGGGCCGTGGGATCGGTGGACTCGTCCTGCTGTCCCCAGGGACCGCCCTGGCCTCCGGGCGCCTCGGTGGGGGCCGTGGTGGGCTGGCCGGTCGGCTCCTGCTGGTCCTCGATGCCCGTGTCGGGCCCGGTCTCCTGGGAGGGGGTCTCCTCCGTGGACTGCGCCGCGTTGCCGCCCAGCAACGAGGGCGCGGACCGGCCGTCCTGTCCGTGCACGGTCGCCGTCAGCGTCCGGCCGGAGAACAGCTCGAACGCGGTGATGACGGCCATGACCAACAGGAAGATCCCCACCGCGGGGATGATGATCTCCTTGCGCCGCCACCAGGTGCGGCTGTCCGGCCCTCCCCGGTCCACGCGCTCGTCCGGGAATTCCCCATCGGGGGCGTCGGGACGGGCCGCGCCCGTCTTCCGTCCCGTGGCGAGCAGCTCGGTGGCGTCGTGTCCCTCCGTCCGCCCGGTCGCCGGGAAGACGGTCGTGGGAGCGGCGTCTCCCACCGTGGGGAGCACCCGGGTGGCGGGGTCGTCCCTCTCGGCGGATGTCTCGCCGATCTCGGTCGTCGCCGCCAGCAGCGTGTCGGCGTCGCCGACCCGCCCCGGCCCCGCGGCGCGCAACTCCTCGGTGGCGCTGCGCGGTTCCGGCCGCCGGTTCCTGGTCAGGTGCGCGCGTCCGGCGAAGTCACGGGCCTTGTCCCCGCTTCGGCTCAGGAAGTGCTGGACCACCGCGGTCCCCGCGGTGCTGATGACGCTCATGACCGCGGCGCCGATGATGGTGCCGTAGACACCGAGGTAGGACGCCGCGGTCGCCGCGGTCAGCGTGGCCAGACCGCCACCGACCACCTGCGACATGCTCAGGTCGATGCGTTTTCTCTTCTTCTCGTCCTGGCCTTCGCTCATCCTCCCCCTCCGTCACCGCGCCGGACGCGGTGGTCTCCCCGTTGCTCGTCGGGGTGGCGTGCCCCGTTTGCGGACGCCGGCCGTCGCCGGCGCTTCTCGTCCATAAGTGGACAACTTCCGCCGCGCCCATCGATGTTCCGATAACCAAAAGAGATTTGATAGATCACCTTTGCGCAGCATACGGCGTGTCGATTTGCGTTCAGTCCCGCGATGAGCTCCTGCTTCCCGGCGAAAGGGGCGGAAGTTCCCGACGGAGTGGACCTATCGGGCGGTGGTGCCCGGCGGGAGATAGCATCGCCGTCAGGCGTCAAGACCCGACGGACCGAAACCGTTCCCGGCTGACGGGGATGGGGAGGCCGCCCATGTCAAGATGGGGGACGGCAGGGCCACATCCCCGCCGTTTCAGCATCGCGACGGCGGGCGGCACCGACGGTCCCACGGCCGCGCGGTTCGGACATGCCGGACGGGGTACTGGCCGAACGGGCGTACGCCGACGACACTTGAGACATGGGGGATGGCTTAGGACCTACCCTCGACGGGACGCGAAAGGGAGGGCGATGCAGGAGCTCCGCCTCGTCGCCGTCAGCGAGGACGGCACCTACCTGGTGTTGGCCAGCGCCGGCCGGGGGACCCGTTTCACGCTGCCCGTTGACGACCGTCTCCGCGCCGCCGTGCGCGGCCAGTTCTCCCGGCTCGGCCAGTACGAGATCGAAGTGGAGAATCCGTTGCGCCCCAAGGAGATCCAGGCCAGGATCCGCGCCGGTGAGACCGCGGAGGCCATCGCCGAGGCCGCCGGCATCCCGATCGAGCGTGTGCGCTGGTTCGAGGGTCCGGTGCTACAGGAACGCGAGTACATGGCCCAGCAGGCGCAGCGCGCCACCGTACGCCGGCAGGGCGACGCCGCCCCCGGTCCGGTCCTGGGCGACATCGTCGCCGAGCGCGTCGGCCAGCACCAGATCGAGACCGGCGACGCCACGTGGGACTCCTGGAAACGCGAGGACGGGGCCTGGCAGGTGCAACTGTCCTTCCTGTCCGACGGCGAGGCCCGACTGGCCCACTGGATCTATGAGCCACGCCGCCGCTGTGTGACCCCGGCCGACGACGAGGCCGCCCGTTTCTCCTCCCCCGTCCCCGAGGAACCGCTGGACCTCGGGCCGGGAAGCGCGAACGTGACCCCCTTCGTGCCCCGCCGTCAGCCCATGCGCGAGGCCCCGGCCGCGACGGGCGAGCCCTCCTCGCCCCCGGCCGACCTCGAAGGGGAGGCCGCGCCGCCGGCTCCCGCCGCCTCGTCTTCCGGCCGCGTCTCGATCACCCCCGAGCTCGTCCGCCCGGTCTCGCCCGTGGCCGACTCCGCCCCGGCCTCCCGCCCCGCCGCCACCGACCCCTCGGACCCGGCCGCGCCGGCGGCCCGGACCGAGCAGCCCGCACGCCACCCCGCCCCCTCCCCCGAGGAGGAGACCTCGCTGCCCGCCGCGGCCGCGGGCGGGGGCGGCGCCCAGGCGGCCCGTCGCAAGGGACGTGGCCGACGCGCCTCGGTCCCGTCGTGGGACGAGATCATGTTCGGGGCGAAGAAGCCCGAGTGAGCCCGCGGCCGATCACCCGATCGGCCGGGGCCCGCCGTCGCCCCCGGTGAGCGGCGGCTCCCCTCCGTCCGCGTCCCCCTCGGCCAGGAAGGGCCGCACCATCTCCGGCGTCACCTCCTGGGCGAACGCCACGGAGGCGGCGAACCCGACGTCGATCGCGTCGTAGCCGCCCCGCCCGGCCCCGACGGTGGCCCGCAGCGTCGCCAGACCGGCCCGGCGCTGGAACGGGCTGCTGCTCCACTTCCAACCGATGATCGCGTCGCGCCGCACAACGGACTGTTCCCGACGCAGCGACCCCGACCTGACGCTGACCTGCCGGCCGTCGTACCCGTGCCCGAGGGAACGGTAGCGGTCCAGTCCCAGCGGAACCCCCAGCAGGGCCACCAGCACGCACGCCGCGGCGACCCAGGGCAGGTCCGCCAGCGCGGCGGCGGCTCCCAGCGCCAGGAAGGGCACGATCGCGCGGAACAGCCGGCGGGAGCGGGCGGCGGGCGGATGGGGCGTCAGCGTCCCCCGATAGGGCGTCAACGCCGCTTCGACCACCTCGTGCACCCGCTCGCGCGGGCCGATCGGCAGCAGGGCGGCGCGTGTCGAGACGTCCCCCAGCCCGGTGACGATCGCCCGCAGGCGCACCGCCCGGCGCAGCCGTTCCAACGGGTTGTCGATGAGTTCGTGGCCACGGATGCGGCGGTGTTCCAGGGTCACGCTCTGCCTGGTGAACAGCCCCCGTTCGGTGACCAGGGACTGGTCGCGGCGCCGCAGGGTGAAACCCCAGTTGCCGACCGTGTAGGTGACGACGGCGAAGACCGGCATGAGCAGGATGAGCGTCACCACCCCGGCGATGGCGATGAGTGTCAGCAGCGCCGCGCCGTCGCGCATGAGGAGGGGGATGAGGTCGGCGGCCTCGTCCGCCACGTCGACACCGAGGTCGCCGCCGATCTGCCCCACGAAACCGATCAGGGCGGCCAGCGCGGCGAACGGGGTGAGCAGGTAGCCCAGGCTCAAGACCGCGTAGAGGTACCACCCCGGCGGCATCGAGAAGTAGACGACGTCGTGCGATCCGTCCGTCTCCGGCGTGTTCCCGTCCTCGGGGACCGTCGCCCCCGAAGCGGCGTGGTCGGCCGGGGCCCCGGCCTCCCCGGGCGTCTCCTCACCGCGCAGGACGGCCCTGCGGTGCAACAGGACGTCGCGCAGCCGCTCGGCCTCTTCCCGGGGCACCGCGTCGAGCCGGCCCTCCTCCTCACTGCCCCCGCCCGCGGCGGCCTCGACCTTGACGACGGCAAGGCCGAGCAGCCGGTGCAGCAGGGTGGAGGTGACATCGACCCCACGGATGCGTTCCAGGGGGATGGTCCGCCGAGACCGGTTGAGCAGTCCCTTGCGGATCTCCAGCCGCTGGGCGCCGACCCGGTAGCGGAAGGTCCGCCAGGTGACGAACCCGGTGACCAGCATGCCGAGCAGGACGGCGGCCGAGGAGCCCAGGACCCACGGGTTGAAGTTGCCGGCCACCAGGGCCACGGCGATCGGGACGATGAACGACTTCAGGTACCGGATCGGAGCCGTGATGACCGTCAGCGGGCTCAGCCGGTACTCCGGTTCGGCCTGGGGCAGCGGATCCGGGGACCCGGCCACGGGAGAGCGCTCCTCCCCCGGCCCCTGCGATCCGGCGGCGAACGCGGACCGCGAGGCCTCCTGGGACGTGCTCCCGCCTTCGCCGGCCTCCGGTTCGGGCCGGCCCTCGGCGGCGTGGCGTTCCTCCTCGCCGCTCATGTCGCGTCGTCCCTGAGTTCCCCGGCGCGCGCGGCCAGCTCCTCGGAGAGCTGCCGGGCCTGCGCGGCGTCCAGCCCCTCGATCCGCGAGGAGCCCTCGTGGGAGGCCGTCTGGAACACCAGGGTCGCCACCCCGAACAGGCGCTCCAGCCAGTCCTGGGTGTGGTCCACCGTCTGGATCCGGCCGACCGGGACGAGCTGCCAGTGCCGGTTGAGCCAGCCGACCCTGGTGTAGACGACGTCGGCGGCGATCTCCCACCGGTGCACGCGGTAACGCCACCGGGGCACCACGAGCGTCGCGGCGACCTGGTAGATCCCGTAGAGGGTGGGGATCCACCACAGCCGCTCGGCGATCGGGGCGGGGATCCAGGACCACTCGAAGTACCAGGCGGCCCAGACCAGCGCGGCCAACCCGGCGGTCATGATCAGTGCCCCCATCGCCCGGCGAACGGTCCACACGTGGACCGCGCGCGGCGAGACCCGATTGCGGGGAGGGCGGAGCGTGGCGGTCTTCACCCGTGTGAGTCTAGGGTGTGGCGCGCCCGTGCCGGCCTGCCCCGCCGGGCCGGCCGCGGCCACGGTCCGACCCCACCGTTTCGCCCCTCCGACGCCGGCCTCGCCGGCACGCCGCTGGAGGCCACACCCGGTTCCGCTCCCCATCCCGCCGCCGTATTGGTCCGGGAACCGCCGCGCGGCGCGCTCTCCCGCCGAAGTGACGCGCTCCGGCCGGGATCAGCGGCGGCCGGGGAAGAGAGCCGCGCCCGGCCCGCGGCCTCTCCGCCGGCCTGTTCGTGCCGTGTCGGGCGAGGCCACGGCGGGCGGCCGGCGGCCCAGTGGGGGCGCGTCGTCCCCGACCTCACCGCGCGGCCGACACCCCTCGCGACGGCCGGCACCGGCGTCGCGCCCACCACCGTCACCGAGACGGGGTTCGTCGAGCGCTTCCGCCGGCCGCCGTTCGTCCCCCGGCCTCCCAACGGCGCGATCCCCGGTGACGGGGCGCGCCGCCCGCCGACCGCGACGATGGCGCCGGGCGTCGCGGCAACGGCCAAGGCGGTCATGACGTCCGCGTTCCTCCCGGTTCCTCCCTGGCCGACCCCGACGTCCATGGGACCGTCGCCGCGCGCCGGCGACGGTCAGCGTCTTCGGCCCGCCACGGGCGTTCCCGCGGCCTTCGGCGGCCCCACACACGTGGAGGCCGAGCGGACGCCCGGAGGGGGCGCGCTCGCCCACACCGGGGACGCGACGCCGGACGGCCCGGCCGTCGCGGCGGGACGCGATCCGGCCGATCGCCGGCACCACGGCCTTCGCCCCGGGCAGCCCCCACCGAGCGGGCTACTCCCGATGGGCCGGCCGCGCGCCCGCCGTCCCCTCCTCGCAGGCGCGGCGGTGGTCGCGCAACCAGCCGTCGACCTCGGCGATGATCTGGGCCCGCGTGGCCTGGCGGGCCCGCTCGTGGATCGCGGCCGTGTCGACTTCCCGGAGCGCCTCGCGCACGCGTGCCGCCTCATGACCGGTCAGATCGGGCAGGCCGCGCAACGCCTCGGCGTAGCCCATGAGCGTCGCGGCCCGCTCCTGTCTCCCCTCGGCGACGAACAGCACCGCCACCGTCTCCAGAAGAGCCGCCAGATCGGGGCCGCCCGCGAACCCCTGGGCGCTGTCCCAGGCCGCGGCGAGATGCTCACCGGCCGCCCGATGACGCCCGCGGTCGATGGCGACGCGGGCGTGGTACCAGTGCCAGATGACCTGCAGCTGGGCCCGCAGCGCCACCCCCGTCGACTCCGGAACCGGCAGGAGGCCGCGCAGCACTTCCTCGGCCCGGTCATGGTCGCCGGCCCGCCAGGCCACCTCGACCTCGGCGAGCCGCACGACGGTGGACAGCTGTCCCTCCAGGATCCCGCTGTCCGCAGGCCTCCTGACGGCCCTCAGGTGCGCGTACGCCTGGTCGAGACGGCCCTGCTCGGCCTCCACCGATGCCAACCTGATCCGGAAGACCGCCACGGCGTCGATCAGTCCCATCTCCTCGGCCAGCCGCATGCCCTCGTCCAGGGCGGCGCGTTCGGCCTCGACGTCGGAGAAACGGAGGATCTCGGCCAGCGAGGTCAACACCTGAGCGATCCCCCAGCGGTCCCCGCTCCGTCGGAACCCCTCGACCGCCGCGGTCAACCGCTCTCGGGCGTATTCGGCCCGACCGACCTGGAAGGAGATGATCCCCTCCAGGAAGGCCCGCATCGCCCGCAGCCACGGGTCGTCCTGGCGTGGCCACGCCATGATGCGTTCCAGCGCGGACTCCAACGTGGCCACGGTGCCCAGTCCGCTCACCGCCTCCGTTCCCGCGGCCAGCAGGGCGTGGTAGAGCGGCACGAAGACGAGGTTGGGGTGGTCCTGGAGCTCCTCACCGGCCTCCCCCATCAGTTCCTCGACGCGGGAGAGCAGCGCGTCGATCTCCCCCGGGTCCTCGCCGTCGACGGCCATGACGGTCAGGCATTCGGCGTAGGCGACCACGTGTCCCGCGGTCGGCCGCTCCCCGGCCAGCGCGACGAGCGTCGAGGACCATCGGGCCGCGTCCGACCACCTCCCGCTCGTCTGCCAGTACCACTGGGCCGCGTGGGCCAGGTCGAGTCCGAGCTCGACGTCGCGCCGGTCCGAGGCCCAGCGCAACGCGGCGGTGAGGTTGTCGCACTCGGCGTGCAGCCGCGCCATCCAGCGCAGCTGGTCGGGACCGCGCAGTCGTGGATCGGCCCGGGTCCACAACCTCAGCACCTCCCGGGCGTGGACCTCGCCCACCCTCTCCCGCTCTCCCTCCTCGGCCAGCCGCTCCAGTCCGTAGGCGCGCACCGTCTCCAGCATCCGGTAGCGGGGCGTCTGGGGAGTGTCACCCGGCCGTTCCTCGACGGTGACGAGGGACTTGTCGACGAGGGCGAACAGCGTCGACCAGACGTCGCGTCCGCCTACCAGCCCCGGGGCGCCGGGATCGGCGCAGACGCGCTCCACGGCCTCCAGCGTCGCGCCGTTGGCGAACACGGCCAGGCGCCGCAGCAGCGCCCGTTCCGCGTCGTCGAGCAGGTCCCAGCTCCAGTCGACGACCGCCTGGAGCGTCCGGTGCCGAGGCGACGCGAGGCGCTGCGCGCTGGAGAGCAGGCGGAAGCGGTCCGACAGCCGCGCGGCGAGCAGGGCCGGCGGCATGGCCCGCGCGCGGGCGGCCGCCAGCTCCAACGCCAGGGGGATGCCGTCCAGCTCGCGGCAGATCCGCACGACGTGGCCGACCGATTCGTCGTCGACGGCGAAGCCCGGTGACAGGGCCGCGGCGCGTTCGACGAACAACCGCACCGAGGGGGAGGCCAGCGCCTGGGCCGGGGTCGCGTCGGCCGGGGGCAGCGGAAGGGAGCCGACGGTGACCAGGTGCTCGCCCGCCACGCCGAGCGGTTCGCGGCTGGTGGCGAGCACCCGTACCTCCGGGCAGGCCGCCAGAAGGCGCGCGGTGAACTCCGCGACCTCCCGCACCAGGTGCTCGCAGTTGTCCAGCACCAGCAGGACGGGCCGGTCCGTCAGGGCCTCGCGCAGCCGCTCCAACGGGGTGGAGACGGCCATCGCCCCGCCGACGCCCAGTCCCACCACTGCGCGCTCCCGCAGGCCCAACGCCGCGAGGACCGTGTTGGCGACCGCCGCGCCGTCGGTGACCGGGGCCAGCTCGACGAACCACACCCCCACGGCCCGATGTCGACAGCGCCGCGCGTGACGGGCCGCGGCCTCGATGGACAGCCTGGTCTTCCCCGCCCCTCCGGGGCCGGTGAGCGTGACGAGCCGCTCCCGGGCCAGCAGCCCGATCACCGTCTCCACCTCGGTGTCGCGACCGACGAAGCTGGTCATCTGGTGGGGCAGGCAGACCGTTGCCGAGGACTCGGCAACGGGGGGCCGCCTTCCCCCCGCTTCGTCGCGCAACAGGCGTGTGTGCAGGTCGCGCAGGGGCCGGGACGGGTCGGCACCGAGCTCTTCGGCCAGGTCACGGCGTAGCCGCTCATAGGCCGTCAGCGCCTCGGCCTGCCGCCCGTCGCCGGCCAGTGCCCGCATGAGCAGGCCCACCGGCGGCTCGCTCAGGGGGTCGCGCGCGACCTCGGCCTCGATGTCGGGGAGGGCTTCGGCGTACCGACCCAGGTCCACGAGGGCCTCCAACCGTTCGACGACGGCCGCTCGGCGCAGCCGGGACAGCCGGATGGCGATCCCCTCGGCCGCGTCGACTCCGGCGACGTCGGCCAGCGCCGGTCCCCGCCACAGCGCGAGGGCCGCCGCGTACTCCCGCTCCGCGGCCAGCGGGTCACCGGCGTCGCGGGCCGCCCGGGCCCGTCGCACCGACTCCTCGAAACACCACAGATCGACCTGGTCGGCCTGGATCTCCAAACGGTACCCGCCGGCCTCGCCGCGCACCGGCGCCCGCCGGCCGAGGATCCGGCGCAGCCGCGACACGAGGGCCTGCAGCGCGTTGGCCGCACCCGCGGGCGGGGCGTCGGGCCAGATCCCGTCGACGAGCTGGTCGGCGCCGACCGCGCGACCGGGGTGCAGCAGTAACAGCACGAGCAACGCGCGCAACCTGGCGCCGGCGACGGGGACGTCGCGTCCCTCCACGTCGTGGACCGTCAACGGACCCAGGATCGAAAACCGCACGGTTCCATGGTCACCGATCGGATCGCGCGCCCGGTACCGCGCCGACATGGAGGTGACTCCTTGTCACGCCACGGTTGCACTGTGCGCATCCAGGGTCCGCGTGGGCGTAGACCGCAGTAAGGTTCGGAAGGAACTCCGCCGGGGAGCGGGCCGCCGCCCTTTCTGTCGGGCCGGCCGGCGCGCTCCGGCGGGTGTCCGTCCGTCCCGCCCGATCGCCGCGTTTCGCAGGAGCCCCATGATCCCGGTCGCACGTCTCTCTCCGGTCCCCTGGCGCACCCGAGGGCGCCGGCTGCCCGTCGTGACCGGAGGGGTCGCCGTCCTCCTGGCCGCGTCCACCGGCTGCGGCATCCTGACCGGCGGCGCCAACGGCGAAACGACCGACGACATCACCGTGACCAGCCCGATGATCCGAGAGGGCGAGACGATCCCGGCCCGCTACACCTGCGACGGTGACGGCGTCTCCCCACCGCTGCGCTGGTCCGGCCTGCCTTCGGGGACCGAGTCGATCGCGGTGGTGGTCGACGACCCCGAGGCCGACGCGGGGGCCACGGTGTACTGGGTGGTCTACGGCCTGGACCCGGAGAACCCCGAGCTTCCCGAAGGGGGTGTCCCCCAGCCCGGCCGTCAGGGAGTGAACAGCTCCGGCGCGACCGGCTATGAGCCCCCCTGTCCGTCGGACGGCGACGAGCACGAGTTCCGTTTCACCGTCTACGCGCTCGGTTCGGAGATCGACCTGCCCGAGAGCGCCCCACTGGACGAGGCGCTGGGCGCGATCGCGAGCAACACGCTGGCGCGGGGCCGGCTCAGCGCGACCGGTGGGTGATCCCGGTGGCCGCTCAGGGGACGTGGCGGTGAAATCCGCCACGGTCACCGGCTCCGCCTCGGCTCTCCGGCGCGGATTCACGACATCACGCCTCGGACGGTCACAGCACGCGTCTTCAGCCGCCCACTGCACGCACCACACATCTATGCATAAAGTGGGGCCGTGCCCCCCGTTGATTTTCTGATGACCGAATTCTTTCCGTGTACGCAGTCGCGCCGGAGCGGTCGAGCCTCAGAGCGGACCGCGCCCGGTCGGGCGCGCCTCGCCGGCCACGCCGGGGGGTCCATTTCCCAGCCCGCCGGATCCGGCGGGCACGTCCGGGGCTGCCCCGGCTTCCATCGCGTGCCAGAAGGACCGGTCCGGACGGCCGACCGTCCGGCCGCCCATGTCACGGGCGCGGTCCGTTACCGGCCAGTACCATCACCACCGCCGGTGGCACCTGTTGTCCTCTACAAGGCCATGGGGCCTAGGGTGGTGTGTTCACCATGATCATTGCGCTTGTTGCCATCGTCGTCATCATCGTCGTGCTCATCCTCGTCGTGTTGGGCATGCGCGCTCTGGGCCCCAACGCCGCCAGAGACGACGACTACGACGACGACTACGAGACCGAGGAGGGCGGCGAGGAGCCCGAGGAACGGCCGCGTCGTTCCCGCCGGGCCTCCGCCCGCGACGACGATCCCGACGACGAGCCGGCCCCGCGCCAACGCGCCAAACGCCGGTCGCGGGACGAGGACGAGGACGAGCCCCGTCCCGCCCGTCGCTCCCGTGGACGCCGCCCGCGCGACGACGACTGGGGCGACGACTCCGACGGCATGTCGGACAACGCCTTCTGGTCGAGCCTGGCCGACGAGGAGGACACCCCCTTCGGGGAGCGCGACGACCGCGACCGCGACGAACCCCGCGAGTCCGACCGTGCCGCCGGACGGCGCGACACGCGCAACGAGTCCACGCAGGCCATGGAGGCCGTACGGGACAAGGACTACGACGACCTCTACGAGGACGAGCCCGCCCCTCCGTCCCGTGGCCGTCGCTCCCGCGACGACGCGCCCCGTCCAGCGGAGGCGCCCGCCGACGGCGGGGCGACCATCGCGGACCCGAACCTGGCCATGCTCGCCAGCCTCGGCCACAGTGACGACGCTCCGCAGGCCTCTCCTCCCCCGCCGTCCTCGTCGTCCGCCTCCTCCGCCACGGACGCGACGGTCGTGTGGAACCCCCCGGCCGGCTCCTCCTCCCAGCAGCGGCAGTGGGAGGACGCTCCTGCCGAGCGGGACCCGCTCGCGGCCTCCTCGTCGCTGAACGCTCCCTCCTCGGACACGGGTTCCCACAGCCGGTCCGGCTACACCGATCCCCTCGGTGGACCGGCACCCACCTCCTACGACACCGGATCCCACAACCGAGCGGCCTCCGACACCGGATCCCACAACCGCCCCGGCTACGACACCGGATCGTTCACCAACGCGACCCCACGCCCACCCGCCAACGACCCCCTCAGCGGTCCGGCGCCCACCTCCTACGACACCGGATCCCACAACCGATCCGGCTACGACACCGGATCGCACAGCCGGTCCAGTTACGACACCGGGTCCCACAGCCGGTCCGGCTACACCGATCCCCTCGGTGGACCGGCACCCACCTCCTACGACACCGGATCCCACAACCGAGCGGCCTCCGACACCGGATCCCACAACCGCCCCGGCTACGACACCGGATCGTTCACCAACGCGACCCCACGCCCACCCGCCAACGACCCCCTCAGCGGTCCGGCGCCCACCTCCTACGACACCGGATCCCACAGCCGAGCGGCCTCCGACACCGGATCCCACAGCCGGTCCGGCTACACCGACCCCCTCGGCGGTCCGGCGCCCACCTCCTACGACACCGGGTCCCACAGCCGAGCGGCCTCCGACACCGGATCGCACAGCCGGTCCGGCTACACCGACCCCCTCGGTGGACCGGCACCCACCTCCTACGACACCGGATCCCACAACCGCCCCGGCTACGACACCGGATCGTTCACCAACGCGACCCCACGCCCACCCGCCAACGACCCCCTCGGCGGGGCACCGTTCGGCTCCCCGCAGGCGCCTGCCGCCGACACGCCCGCCCCGCTGTGGTCGGCCGGTGACACCGGGTCCCACCAACGCCCCGGTCCGTCCTCTCCCGCGGTTCCGCCGACGCCGGCGCACGGGAACTCCGACTTCGCGCCGCCGCAGCCCTACGACACGGGTTCCTACACCCGCGGATACGACAGCGGCCCCTACGACACCGGCTCCTACACCCGCAACGACCAGGTACCACCCGCCGCACCCACCGGCGAATACCCCAGCATGCGCGGAACCCTCCCGCCCGCCCCGGGCGGGCCCGGTTACGGCGAGGCGCCGGAGCCGTCCCCGGGGTACGGCGGCGGCTACCCCGTGGAGGGGGCGGGGCCGGGATGGCAGTCCCCGGTGACCGAGCCTCCCGCGGTTCCGCCGACGCCGGCGCACGGGAACTCCGACTTCGCGCCGCCGCAGCCCTACGACACGGGTTCCTACACCCGCGGATACGACAGCGGCCCCTACGACACCGGCTCCTACACCCGCAACGACCAGGTACCACCCGCCGCACCCACCGGCGAATACCCCGGCATGCGCGGAACCCTCCCGCCCTATGACTCCGCCTATCCCGACATGCTGGGCGACTACGGTCAGGGCCAGGGGGGAACGCCGGGACAGCCGTCCGGTGGCCACCAGGCCGGCTACGGCCATGACGGGCCGTCCGGCGGGTGGCCGTCACAGCAGAGCGGCCCGCACCCCGGCGGTCGCCACCAGGCCGACGACTACGACGCGGGGGCCTACCGCTACGACGACGGGCCGTTCCGGTAGGGAGCGGTGGTTCACGTGAGACGAGGGGCGGAGCGCCAGTGGCGCTCCGCCCCTCGTGTGGTCTCGGGACACCTGCCAGGGCGGCTCCCCGCTCCGGACACGCGGCCGGGCCGGACACGGGCCGCGCCGGCGGGGACCCTGGGGTCAGCTCGTCTCGTTCTGTTCGGGATCGTCGTCTTGCGGCTTCTCTCGTTCGTCGTTGAGCACCGGGGACGCCTGGTAACGCGCGAACCCGATGATCACGACGATCGCGACGAGGGGCACCCCGAACAACAGCACCCAGGTCAACGAGCTCATGACCACCGACCACCTAGTTGTGACGACGACGGCGACGCCTCCGGCCGTGGGGACCAGGACGGGGCGCCTTCTCCCAATCTAACGGCCTTCCCGCGTGTGTGACGGGTGCCGCACCGGGTCCACCGTACCGGCCGCTGACGATCAGGCGTAAGCCGACCGCCACAACAAACAGAAATACCAACCCATCGCCTGCGAAATTCGCTTTTCGGCTAACACAAAGGATTTAACGGGAAAACCGCTTTCTTTCCCCGTTCCCCACAGCACCGGCCCCGGGAGGGGTTCCCCTCTCGCCACCGCCCCGCCTACAGGGGTCCCGAGCGTGATCCCCTGCCCGGGAGGACTCCGGGCAGGCGCAGGCGCGCCGGCCGCTCCCCGCCCAGCGCGGAGCGCGTGCCCCTTCCCGTGTTCCTTCGAGGGGCGCGGCCGGGGAGGTGCATGCGCCCCGCCACCTCGGCCTGGACGAACCGGGCCGCGAGGTCGCGCGACCCGTCACCGGAGAGGTTCCCGACGACGGACGACCGCGCTCCCCACCGAGCCGGACGAGTCCCTGATCAAAGCGGCCCGACCGGCGCGGGGGTTCCCTGCACCTGACCGATCCTCTCCCGGGGAGACCGCGAGGTGGTGCGCGGCCTCGCTCCGCGTACCACCGTCCACCGGGGCCCCAGCGGGGCGCGGCCGACCGCCTTCGTCGGCCGGGACCTCGCCGCTCGGGGTTTCGGGCCCACGGCCTCGCCCACCTGTGCCGGCGGCGCCCGGCCCCGGAGCCGGCGGGAAGCGGAGCCCGCTCTCCCGACGGCCCCGGCGCCCCGGGGTGCGCCGGCGCGCCCCCTGGAGGCGGACACGCGGCGGCCCCGCCGGTTCCCTTACGCGGGGACGCGACGGGGCCGCGGTACGGAGGAGAGGCGTGTCACCGTAGGGGACGGGAGGGGGCGAATGGGCCCTCGCCCGGGTCCCGGTGCCGTTCCGCCTCACTCATCGGACCATCAGTCCTTGTCGTGGTCCTTCCCCTTGCCGTGTCCGTGTCCGTGTCCGTAGTCGCCGTGGCCCTTGCCGTGACCGTGACCGTAGCCGTAGTCGTAGTCGTGGCCATGGCCGTACCAACCGTGACCGAATCCCGGGCCGAACCAGCCGTGACCGAAGCCGGGGCCGAACCAGCCGTGACCGGGGCGGTACCAGTGACAGTGGTATCCGCGGTACTTGCCGTGCTTCTTGTAGTGGCACTTCTTGTGGCCGTGGCCGTACGGTTTGGCGCGATCGCGATCGTCATGGCGTGTCTGCACGCTGCTGGAGCTCGCCGAAGACGAGGTGGATTCGGCGCTGGGGGCGCTGGCCGACGCGACAGCCGAGCCTCCCAAAGCCAGGGAAGGGACCAGAATGGTCGCGAACGCGACTCGGCGCAGGGTGTTGTTCATACGAATCGCCGTCCTCCGTGAGGATGTGACCTGACGATCTGCCAGGACAGCTCCTTACGAGGGGTCTCCCGTCGCCCGCGTCTTCACCGACGGCAGAGGCCCCGGAGCTCTTCACAAGTTTTGTCGCGACCTCGCCAATTCCGAACAGCGCCGCGGTCATCGCTCCTCAAAATCCGGCGAAAGTGACATAACTACACGTAATGGCAGAGTCGCGGTACGCGCACACGATCACGACGGCGCGGAAAGACGGCAGAGGAGGACATGTGCGACGGGGACGGTGAACACCGTCCCCAGGCCGGCCCCCCGGACGGGGAGGCGAGGGGGAGAGTCGGCCGGTAAGCCGGATTCTGTCGGTCCGCCGGACCGGACGGCCATCCATCTGGGACCCCCGTTGCCGGTGGCCTCGGTGCGGTCTACCCGCGGACTCGGGCGGGCCGCCCTCGAACATCCGCGCGGGAGCCCAGGGGCTCCCTTTTTGACCTTGCTCCGGGTGGGGTTTACCTAGCCGACCGGATCACTCCGGCCGCTGGTGGTCTCTTACACCACCGTTTCACCCTTACCACCGCGAGCGGTGGCGGTCTGTTTTCTGTGGCACTGTCCCGCGGGTCACCCCGGGTCGGTGTTACCGACCACCCTGCCCTGTGGAGTCCGGACTTTCCTCGACCCCGCCGAAACGGAGCCGCGACCGTCTGGCCGGCTCTCCCCGTCCTGGAATTGTACGCGCCCGGTGGCGCGCCCCGCCCCTCAGCCCGCGGGCACGCCCCGTTCCAGGTGCGCCGTGTCGTTGAACGAGCGGACCACCATCGGACCGTCGGCGAAGCAGTGGACCTCCGACAGGCAGGCGACGTCCAGGTGCATCCGGTACAACGCCTGCGGGGGAGCGAGCATCGCCTGCTGGAGCAGCACCTTGATGGGCGTGACATGGCTGACGACGAGCACCGTGCGCCCGGCGTGGCGGGCCAGCAGACGGTCGCGGGCCGCGGCGACCCTGCGCGCCGCCGCGGCGAAGGACTCCCCGCCGGGCGGAGCGATCTCGGGGTCGGCCAGCCAGCGCGTGACCTCCTCGGGGAAGCGTTCCCGGGCCTCCGCGAACGTCAACCCCTCCCATTCGCCGAAGTCGACCTCGCGGAAACCGTCCTCCACCTCCACCGGCACCGCCGTCTCCTCGACGACGTGGGCGGCGGTGTCACGGCTGCGCCGCAGCGGCGAGGTGACGACGACGTCGATGCCACGCCCGGCCAGCCTGCGAGCCGCGGCACGGGCCTGCTCATGCCCCTCGGCGGTGAGCTCGACATCGCCGACCCCGGCGAAGCGGCGGTCGACCGACAAGGGGGTCTGCCCATGGCGCAGCAGGAGCAGGCGCGTGGGCCTCATATCGGGGGCGGCCCACCCGGGGACGGCGGAAGGCGCGCCCGCCTGTTCGGCGGCACGTTCCCCCGGCTCCTCCGAAAGGGTCAGTTGCCGCGGACGCTCCGCGGCGGCCTCACGGTGGATCGGCCGTCCCTTCGCCGCCGCGTCCATCGCCTCGTTGGCCAGCCGGTCGGCGTGCCCGTTCTCGGCCCGCGGCACCCAGGTGTAGCGGACCCCGCCGAACCCGGCCGCCACGTCCCTGGCCCGCCGCGCCAGCGGCTGCATGTCGGGGTGCTTGATCCGCCACCGGCCCGACATCTGCTCCACGACGAGCTTGGAGTCCATGCGGACCTCGACCTGGGCGTCGGGGGCGATCCGCGCCGCGGCCTCCAGGCCCGCGATGAGCCCCCGGTACTCGGCCACATTGTTGGTCGCCACACCGATCGACTCGGCCACCTCCGCGAGCAGCTCGCCGGTGCCGGCGTCCCGGACCAGCGCGCCGAACCCCGCCGGCCCGGGATTGCCCCGGGACCCCCCGTCGGCCTCGACGACGACACGACGGCTCACCGCGGCTCCTCCCGCCCGGTTTCCGGCGCGGTCACAGCCCGGAGTCCGTCGTACGGACGAGGATGCGGCGGCACTCCTCGCACCGCAGCACCTCGTCGGAGAGCGCCGCCCGGATCTCGTTGAGCTCGGCGGTGCTCAGGGCGAGCTTGCACCCCTCGCAGCGCCCGTAGCGCAACGCCGCCGCGCCGACGCCGTTGTGCTGTTCGCGCAGCCGGGTGTAGAGCGCGAGGAGGTCGTCGGGGATCTCGGCGGCGACCCGGGCACGCCGCTCGGCCGTGGCGGCCTCCTCGTCCCTGATGCCGCTCGCCGCCATGAAACGACGCTCCTCCGCGGCGGTGCGCTCCTCGGTCAGGGCCTCCAGACGGCCGCGCAGCTCCACGACGCGCGCCTGGGCGGTCTCGCGGCGCTCCATCACGTCCAAGACGATCTCCTCCAGCTCGCCCTGACGGCGTTGGAGGGAGGCGATCTCCGACTGCAACCGCTCCAGTTCCTTGGGGGAACCGACCCTTCCCGCGTTGAGCCGCTCGGTGTCGCGTTCGGCACGGACACGGACCTGGTCGACGTCGGCCTCGGCCTTGCGCTGCTCGCGGTCCAGGTCGCCCAGCGCGGTCTCCGCCGCGGCCAGGGCGTTGCGCAACTCGTCCAGTTCACCGTCCAGGCGCCGGATCTCGGCCACCTCGGGGATGTTGCGGGCGCGGTGGGCCAGGCGGTCCAGCTCGGTGTCGATCTCCTGCAGGTCGAGCAGGCGCTTCTGGTCGGAGGGTTCGGCTTTCACTTGTGTCCTCGGTTCCTTCGTGTACCGCGCGTCGTGTGCGCGCGGAGTGGGGTGGGCTGCCTGGGCCGGATGGGATCAGGAACGACCGGGGGCGCCGATCACCTCGGTCCAGGCGTCGGTGACGAGCGCGGACACGCGGGTCTCCACGTTAGTCGCTTCCCCGCCCAGCGCGCGCGTCAGACGAGCCGCCCCATCGGCCAGCCAGGGCCACTCCCCCGCCCAGTGCGCGACCTCCACCAGCGCCACGCCCCCCTCCTCGGCGAACTCCGAGGCCGGGTGGTGGCGCAGGTCGGAGGTGAGGAAGACGTCGGCCCCCGCCGCGCGGGCCGCGCCCAACAGCGAGTCGCCGGCGCCACCGGAGACGGCGACCGTGCGCACCGGCCGGTCGAGATCACCACAGACCCGCACCCCCGTGGCGGTGGCCGGCAGGCCCGCCGCGGCCTGCCGGGCGAACAGGCGCAGCGGCACCGGCCGGGCCAGTTCCCCGACACGCCCGATTCCACGCCGGCCCGCGGGATCGGTGGGGTCGGGGTCCAGGGGGCGCAGGGGGCCGGAGAGACCGACAGCGGCGGCCAGCGCGTCGGAGACACCCGGATCCGCGACATCGGCGTTGGTGTGCGCCGTGTACAGGGCGGTCCCCGAGGAGATGAGCCGGTGGACCAGGCGCCCCTTGGGCGTGGTCGCGGGCACACCGTGCACGCCGCGCAGCAACAACGGGTGGTGGGTGATCAGGAGGTCCGCGTTCCAGGCGACGGCCTCCTCCACGACCGCGGCGACCGGATCGACGGCGAACATGATCCGGCTCACCTCCTGCGCCGGATCTCCGCAGACCAGCCCCACCGCGTCCCACGAGGCGGCCCAGGCCGGGTCATAGATCGATTCGAACGCCGCGATGACGTCGTGCAAGGTCAAGGATGCAGGCGCAGTAGTCACGGACGGCAGGGTAACGCCTTCCCCGCCCGGCCACCCAGCCGAGCCGGCGACACCGCGACCCAGCGTGACGAAACCGCGCCGCCCGGGAGTTAACGCCGCTGTCCACGAGCGGTGACGGGCGCGCAACACGACCGGCCCACCATCGGGGCGTGGCCGGCGAGACCCGCCGGCCCGAGCACTCGTGGAGGGCGCGATGACGGAACCGAGGAGCGCCACGGACCCCGGGACGCTGGAGCGACCCCGGCGAACGGCCGTGGTCGGAGCCGGCGCGATCGGAGCGATCGTGGCGGAGGCCCTGTACTCCAGCGGCCACCAGGTCACCCTGTGCGTGCGCCGCCCCCTGGGGGCGCTGACGGTGGAACGGGACGGGCTGCGGCGGAGGTTCCAGGCGCCCACGGCCACCCGCCCCAGCGAGGTCAGCGCACCGGTGGACTGGCTGTTCCTGGCCACCAAGGCCCACGACACCCCCCACACCCTGCACTGGATCCGGCGGCTGGCCGGTCCCTCGACCCGCGTGGTGGCGCTCCAAAACGGTGTGGACCACCACGAGCGGATCGCCCCCATGCTGGCGATGGGCACCCTTCTTCCCGCCCTCGTCTACATCGCGGCCGAGCGGCTCTCCCGGGAGCACGTCACCCACCGTTGGGGGCGCCGCCTGGTCGTGCCCGCGGGCCCCTCCGGGGAGGACCTGGCCGACCTGCTGTCCGGTTCGCACCTGGAGGTGGTCCGGGAGCCCGACTTCACCACCGCGGCCTGGCGCAAGCTGATGACGAACCTGGCGGCGAACCCGCTGACCGCGCTGACACTGCGCCGCATCGGCGTCCTCCAGCAACCGGAACTGCGCGAGCTCGCCCGGGGACTGCTCACCGAGGCGGTGACGGTCGGCCGCGCCGAGGGGGCGCGCCTGGTGATGGCCGACGTGGACCAGACCCTGGACCTGTACAGCGCCATGCACCCGCACAGCGGCACCTCCATGCTCTACGACCGGTTGGCCGGACGCGCGGTGGAGCACGACCTGATCACCGGGGCGCTCGTGCGCGCCGCCGAACGACACGACCTGCCCGTCCCCCTCAACCGGGCGGTCCTGGCACTGCTGCGCGCGCTCGGCGAGGAGGGGACCGTCGGCATCCAGTCGCTGGCGAGCGTCGGCGGTTGATCCGGGCACGGGTGGGCCTGGCCTTCGCGGCGCCCGTCCCCTAGCGTCGTAGGGGTAGCGACGGGCGGACCGAGGAGAGGCACAGATGAAGTTCCTGGTGCGCGAACGCCTCTTCGACATCGGAGACGACTACTGGATCGAGGACGAGGAGGGCCGGCGGATCTTCCTGGTCGACGGCAAGGCGCTGCGCCTGCGCACGACCTTCGTGCTGAAGGACGCCGAGGGCGCCCAGGTCGCGGTGATCCGCGCCAAGGCGCTGGCGGTGCGCGACACCATGCGCGTCGAACGCGACGGCCACACCGTCGCGACGGTCCGCAAGAAGCTGTTCAGTCCCTTCCGCGACCGGCTCGTCGTGGAACTCGCCGAGGGCGGCGCCTGGGAGGTCACCGGGGACCTGCTCGGCAAGGAGTACGCGATCGGCGACGCCGCGGGCCCCGTCGCCCAGGTGTCACGCCGCTGGTTCCGGCTGCGTGACACCTACGCCGTGGACGTCAACACCTTCCGGACCGACGCCGGCGGCGACCCCGTCCTGGTCCTGTGCGTCGCGGTGTGCGTGGACGCGATGACCCGCGGGGACGACCGGGGCGACGACTAGACGGGCGCCTCCAAGGTGGAGGGGAGCCCGCGGAGGGTCTCCTCCACCTTCTGAAGCCGGTTGCTCCGGGGGAAGAGGACTCCGGGCCTCCGATGTGCTGCTGCCCGCAGCCGGAGCCGGCGTCGTCCCGAAGAGTTCGTCACCACGTTCGCCGCACGGTCGCCTTACCGCCGGTCACCAGGCTTGCCGGCGGAACGTCATCGGCCACGATCGCGCCGGCGGCGACCACGGCGTCGCGGCCGATGCTGACGCCGGGCAGGATCGTGGCACCGGCACCGATCCACACGTTCTCCGCCACGTCGATGGGCGCGCCGGTGAGGTACAGCCGCCGCTCCCCGGGATCGACCGGGTGGCCGCTGGTGATGAACGTGACCTTCGGTCCGATCATCACGCGCTCGCCGAGCCGGATGCCGGCATAGTCCAGGAACGTGCAGTTCTGGTTGATGAAGACGTTCTCGGCGAGCTCGAGGTTCAGGCCATGGTCCGTGTAGAAGGGCGGATAGATCGTGACTCTCGACGGCAGTGGCCTGCCGAGGATCTGCTGGAACAGTTCCGCCTTGCCCGCTTCGTCCGCGAAAGGCAGAACGTTCAGGCGGGAGGTGAGTTCGGTGACCTGGACGACCCTCTCGGCCATGGCCCGGAACTCGGTGCTGTGGATGCGCATGAGGCGCTCGCCGGACATGACGCGGTCCTTTCTGTACGGCGATGGCGGGACAGGACCCGCCGGAGACCAAGGTCGAGGAGAGCCGGCGGAGACGGGGACGAGGGTAGCCACGACCGTTGCGCGACGGACAACCCGGGCACCCTCGCGACAACCCTCCCTGTGAGGGGCGACGATCCGCTGAAAGCGTCCCCGCGTCCGGCGCCATGGCGTCCGCCCCTCGGAATCGCCCCGCAGCCCGCCGACGCCGGACTCGTCACCTGGCGGCGACGCGGGCCGTGCTCGGCTTCGCCTCCGAGGCCGGGCGGCTCCGCCAGGCCCGCGGTCACCCGCGGCGCCTCTTCCCGTCCCCGTCCCGGCACTCCGGCTGCGACAGGCGCCTGCGCAGGGCCGCCGCGCTGCCGCGGCGGATTCCCCGGCCGGCGACACCTCGATAGGCGGCGATGACGAGTGGATCGTGGACTCCACCCCGGTGGAACGCGGCGGCTCCCGCCAGACCGTCGAACGCTCCGCCCTGACGGATGGGCCGAGTAGCAGGTCCTGCACCGGTCACGGCCACTTCCCTCTGGGGCGTGCGGCCGCCCCCGGGGCGCCCCCTCCAGGGCACGCCCGCCGCGTTCGCCCTGACCGGCGCCACGGCCGACGGACGAAAAACCCCGCTGGACGTGCTCGCCGCCCGATTGGGCCTGACTTCCGCCCGCCCTGGACAGCCGCCGGTCGGCGACAAGGACCACTTCGGTCACCCCTTCGAGAGCGGCTCGCCGAACGGGACATCCGGCTGCCGAAGCCGGCCCGCGACAGCGAGCCGGAATGGCCCGGCGCCGCGCTGCCCGAACCAGCGCGACAGGTCGTCGAGCCGGTCGACGAGACCTTCACGGGCCACCTCGACCTCGGACCGCGCCCACACCAGGGGGCGTGATCGCCCGCCTCATGCGGCACATCCTCGCACCGACCGCCGCGATCCGGCACGACGACCAGGCGGCCCGTCCTACGCTCACCGACCGCCTACGGCCGCTGACGTGGAATGCCATCCGGGGCGCCGTCGTCGCGGCCGGCCACCGCCCTGGGCCTTCCCGGAGCGCTCAGCCGCGTCCCCGCCGCAGGAGAGCGGCGAGCTGCACCCCCACGGCGGCGAACAGGGCCGCGCCGAGGGCCCACACCACCATCCCCATCGGGGGCGCGGGGTCGTACAGGCCGGTGAACGGCGCCACGACGCCGGCCAGCGCCACCGTCCCGGCGGCCACCCCGGCCCCCGGGACGCCCAGCAGCCGCAGCGCGCCCCACGTCGCCACGGCGGTCCCCACGATCTGGATGAGCAGGGCGGCCATCCCCAGGCCGATGTTGGCGTCGGGGGTGGGGAAGAGAGCGGAGACCGCGAGGACCACCCCATAGGCGAGGAGACCGGCCAGCACCCCCGCACCGCCGCCCGCCACCGCGGCGAGCATCGTGGTACGCGGGCCCGGGGTGGAACGTCGTGTCATCGTCATGGCCCACTCCTTGTGGCGGGACGGCGTTTGCGCCCGTGTCGGGGGGCGGGGATCGCCCTACCGACGATGCTATCCCCGCCACGGCCGGACCGCTCCGGCCGGAACGGGGCCCACCGCGCCGGTGCGCGCCCCCGCCTGCGACGTCCTAGGCTTGTTCGCCGAGATGAGAAACCCGTCCCCCTCCCCCATCGGAGCCCACGTCCCGGTCTCCGGCGGTCTGGCCACCCGTGGCCTCGCCTACGCCGCCGAGATCGGCGCCGAAGCCGTCCAGGTCTTCGTCACCAACCCGCGCGGCTGGGCGACCTCGCCGGGCGTCGCCTCCGAGGACGCCCTGCTGCGCCGGCGCCACGACCTTCCCGTCTTCGTCCACGCCCCCTACCTGGTGAACCTCGGCTCCCCCGACCCCGCCGTGGCGGCGAAGTCCGTGGCGACCCTGGACCACGCGCTGCGCCGTGGCGGCGACATCGGGGCGCGCGGCGTGGTCGTGCACACCGGATCGGCGGTCCGGGACGGCCGCGAGGAGGGACTGGCGCGGATGCGCGCGCGCCTGCTGCCGATCCTGGAGGGCCTCGCCCCTGAGGCGCCCCGGGTCCTGCTGGAACCCATGGCCGGGCAGGGACGGGTACTGTGCGCGACCGTCGACGACCTCGGCCCCTACCTCGACGCGCTGGACCGCCACCCCAAGGCGGGGGTGTGCCTGGACACCGCGCACGTCTTCGCGGCCGGGCACGACATCTCCACCCGCGCGGGCATGGCCGCGATGCTGGACCGCTTCGCCCGGGTCGCCGGCACGGACCGGCTCGACCTGATCCACGCCAACGACTCCAAGGCGCCGTGCGGCAGCAACCGGGACCGGCACGAGAACATCGGAGCCGGCCACATCGGGGCCGAACCGTTCGGCGAGCTGTTCGTCCACCCGGTGAGCGCGGGGGTTCCCGTCGTCGTGGAGACCCCCGGGCCGGCCGGGCCCCACTCCGCCGACGTCGCGACCCTGCGCGCGCTGCGCGACGGCGCCCCGCCGCCGGCGCGTCCCACCACCCCGGCCGAGCGGCCGGTGACCTAGACGTACTGACCTGAGAGGTTGCGCGGGAGGCGGGAGGGCCGCCGAGTGCGGTGTGGAACCGGTGGTGGTCGCGGTGATGCAAGCGTCCCGGGAACACCTCCCGCCGTTCGGCCTGTGAGGTGCAGAGGCGGTCGTCGGCCCGCTCCTCGACCAGGATCCGGTTGAAGCGCGCCACCTCGCCGCTGGTCTGGGGCGGGTGCGCTTGTGCCGATTACCGAGCCCGGCTAAAGCATCGCGCCAGGCACGGGACGTGTGACAGGACCCGTTTCCGGTCAACACCCACTCCACCGCGATCCCGCGAAGTAGGCGTGAGCATGCTCCCCGAAGGGGACGGCGCTCCCCTTCGTCTCGTTCGTCTCGTCGGTCAGGATCTCTGAGCAGGCCCGCCGGGAACGGCGCCCAGAACGCGCGAGGCGCGGGGGCTGGACCGGCCCCCGCGCCCCACCGCGGCCGCTACTCCTCCAGCCGGGCGCGCAGCGCCTCGTACTCCTCCCACAGCCCTTCGGGGAGGTGGTCGCCGAAGGTCTTGAAGAACTCGGGGATCAGGGCCGCCTCCTGGCGCCAGATGTCGCGGTCGACCGTCAGCAGCAGGTCCAGGTCGGCCTCGTCGAGGTCCAGGCCGTCGGTGTCGAGCGAGCCGGGGGCCGGAAGGTTGCCGATGGGGCTCTCGACGGCCTCGGCGCGGCCGTCGATGCGCTCGACGATCCACTTCAGGACACGGCTGTTCTCACCGAAGCCCGGCCACACGAAGCGGCCCTGGTCGTCCTTGCGGAACCAGTTGACGTAGTACAGCCGCGGCAGCTTGGCGGGGTCGGTCGCCGCCCCGATCTTCAGCCAGTGCCCGAAGTAGTCGCCCATGTTGTAGCCGCAGAACGGCAGCATCGCGAAGGGGTCGCGGCGCAGCTCGCCGACCGTTCCCTCGGCCGCCGCGGTCTTCTCCGAGGCGACGTTGGCGCCGAGGAACACCCCGTGACGCCAGTCGAAGGACTCGGTGACCAGCGGGACGGCGGTGGCGCGGCGGCCACCGAACAGGATCGCCGAGATCGGCACCCCGGCCGGGTCCTCCCACTCGGGCGCCATCGTGGGCGCCTGGCCGGCCGGCGTGGTGAAGCGGGCGTTGGGGTGGGCGGCGGGTTCGGCGGAGCCGGGCGTCCAGTCGCGTCCCCTCCAGTCGGTCAGGTGCGCGGGCGGCTCCTCGGTCATGCCCTCCCACCACACGTCGCCGTCGTCGGTGAGCGCGACGTTGGTGAAGATGCTGTGGCCCCACAGCGTCTTCATCGCGTTGGCGTTGGTGGACTCGCCGGTGCCCGGGGCGACGCCGAAGAAACCGGCCTCGGGGTTGATGGCGTAGAGGCGGCCGTCCTCGCCGAAGCGCATCCAGGCGATGTCGTCGCCGATCGTCTCGACCTTCCAGCCGGGGACGGTGGGCTGGAGCATCGCCAGGTTGGTCTTGCCACAGGCGCTGGGGAAGGCCGCGGCGACGTAGCGGGGCTCGCCCTGCGGAGGGGTGACCTTGATGACGAGCATGTGCTCGGCCAGCCAGCCCTCGTCGCGGGCCATCACCGAGGCGATGCGCAGCGCGTAGCACTTCTTGCCCAGCAGGGCGTTGCCGCCGTAGCCGGAACCGTAGGACCAGATCTCGCGGGACTCGGGGAAGTGGGTGATGTACTTGGTGGAGTTGCACGGCCACGGCACGTCGGCCTGGCCGGGCTCCAGCGGGGCGCCGACGGAGTGGACGGCCTTGACGAAGGAGCCGCGCTCCTCGATCAGGCGCAGCGCGGGCTCGCCCATGCGGGTCATGATCCGCATGGACACCGCGACGTAGGCGGAGTCGGTGATCTCGACACCGAGCTGGGAGATCTCGCCGCCCAGCGGCCCCATGCAGAACGGGACGACGTACATGGTGCGGCCGCGCATGCAGCCGGCGAAGATCTCGCCGAGCGTCGAGCGCATCTCGGCGGGGGCGACCCAATTGTTGGTCGGGCCGGCGTCCTCCTCCTTCTCCGAGCAGATGAACGTCCGGTCCTCCACCCGCGCGACGTCGCTGGGGTCGGAACGGCAGTAGAAGCTGTCCGGCCGCAGCTCGGGGTTGAGGCGGATGAGGGTGCCCGCGTCGACCAACTCGTCGGTCAGCCGCTTCCACTCGGCCTCCGAACCGTCACACCAGACGATCCGATCCGGCTGGGTCAGGTCGGCTACCTCGCGTACCCAGTCAATCAACTCACGGTGGTCGGTCGGAGCGGGGTCGGCATCGAGGGCCAGGTCGGACACGGTAACTCCTTAGGTCTGGGTCAGGACCGCATCATGAACGACGGAGCCTTGGTAAGGCCAGTTGGCGTAGACCAGTGGTTTTCACATGGATTCACACACCAGCCCCTCTCTCGTCGACCCGAAAAGCATGATTGGGTGTGGCCGTAAATCGCTCTTCGGGGAGGTGCGGTACCGCTCCCATACCCCCTCCCCGACCTCCTTGTTTCCGCAGGTCGAGAACGGGTTTCCGCTATGGCTGGGCAACGCGGCGAGGTGACGCCGCCGCCCCGGCCATGGCCCCCGGCGCCCCTCGACAGCCGGTTCCGAAAAGCAGCCATCCTCTGCCCCAAACGTGACCGAAAACACCCCTCGACCTTTGGAAACGATCACCTGAGGCGACTAGACCTTTACGTTCGCGACCGGCCTTCGCCGGCGGCCCGTGATCGGGCCTCACCGCCGCGCAGGGGCGGCTCCTGGGGGACGGGCCGCCTTCCCGGCGCCCGGCGGCGCTCCTCCTGTTCGCCTCACCCCTGAACGGCCGACCCGGAGCGAGACTCCAGAGCCTCGACCGCGGCCTCGGCGGGCGCCTTCCGCGGCCACACCCACGGGCGGGCGCCATGTGGGAAACCGGGTCGCCGGGAACGGGGCCGCCGCCGCGGTGGCACTGGGAGGGAGCGCCCCAGGGACCGCCACCCGGAAGGTCCGGACGCGCCGACACACGGGGCGCGGCCCCCGAGGGATCGGCCCCGGCGCCGGACACGCGCCCTTTCGACGGCACCACGGAACGAGGGGCGGGCGGGCGCGGACGCCCCTCCACCACGGACCCGCCCGCGGGAACGCGGAACCTACCAGGTGACCGGCATCGCCCTGAGGCCGCGGACCAGCATCCCGCTCTTCCAGGACAGCTCCGGCTCCGGCACCGCGAAACGCAGATCCGGGAAACGGGCGAGCAGCGTCCGCAGCCCCACCTGCAACTCCGCCCGGGCCAGTTGCGCGCCCAGGCAGTGGTGCGGACCGTGCCCGAACCCGATATGGGGGTTGGACCCGCGCTCCAGCACGAGCTCCTCGGGATCGTCGAAGATCTCGGGGTCGCGGTTGGCCGCCGCCAGCGAGACGACCACCGGCTGGCCCGCGCGCACCACGCCCCCGCTCAGTTCGACGTCCTCCAGGGCGTAGCGGGGGAACGCCGAGGACGCTCCCAGCGGGATGTGGCGCATCAGCTCCTCGACGGCCGAGGGCACCAGCCCGGGGTCGTCCGCCAGCCGCTCCCACGCCCCCGGACGGGTCAGGAGCGTGTAGACGAAGTTGGGGATCTGTGAGGCGGTGGTCTCGTGGCCGGCGACGAGCAGGCCGATGGCCAGCTTGACCATCTCCTCCTCGCCGAGCCGGTCCTGGGCGTCCCCCGCCTCGACGAGCCCGGTGATCAGGTCGTCGGCGGGGTGGGTGCGCCGCAGCTCGACCAGCCCGTGCATGTAGTCGTATATCTCGGCGAAGGAGCGGTCGATCTCCTCGGCGCTCAGCGCGGTGGTGGAGAGGAAGGCCTCGCTCCAGCGCCGGAAGCGCTCGCGGTCGGCGTAG
Organism: Marinactinospora endophytica; assembly: GCF_054780875.1. Lineage (NCBI taxonomy): Bacteria > Bacillati > Actinomycetota > Actinomycetes > Streptosporangiales > Nocardiopsidaceae > Marinactinospora > Marinactinospora endophytica. The sequence goes on from NZ_BAAGVM010000009.1 coordinate 135,553, forward strand.
GGGACGCCGAGCAGCTCGCAGATGACGGTGACCGGCAACGGCAGCGCGAACGCCTCGACCAGGTCGACGGGCGGTCCCTGCTCCAGCATCTCCTCGGCGAGCCCCTCGGCGATCTCGGCCATGCGGGGGCGCAGCCGCTCGACGCGGCGCACGGTGAACGCCCGGGACACGAGCCGGCGCAGCCGGGTGTGGTCGGGCGGGTCCATGCCGAGGATGCCGCTGTCGTCGGAGCCGACCGGGCGGGTGCGCGGCTCGTCGCTGCGCGCGGCCAGGGCCCGGCTGAACCGGGGGTCGGCCAGCACGGTCCTGACGTCCTCGTAGCGGGTGACCAGCCACCCCTCGTCGCCGTAGGGCATGCGGATGCGGAGCAGCGGCTGCCGGGACCGGGCCTCGGCGTAACGCGGATCGAGGCGGAGGCGGTCGGCCTCGCCGAAGGGGTAGGGACACGCCTTGGGGCCGGTGTCGCTCATGGCGGCTCCTGAGCTCGAGGGTTCCGATTACGTGAGCGTTCGCTCACCCTCCGTATGCTAGGTGAGGGTTCTCCTCATTCCGAGCGTTTTCCACATCCCTGCTTTCTGCCGGCGAATACCGGCCGTTCCGAAGATGGGAAATATTTCCCCACCTCCTTTACGGTGTAGATCACATAGCACCACAGAACGGCAGGAATCCGCTTTTCACCCCCGCTTCCCGTCACCGCGACATCCACGGAGCACCGCACGCCGGGCGGTGGGCGACGGAGAGCGACGCTCCGCCGCGCCCGACCACGGTGGCGAGGGCCGCGCGTCAGCACTCCCCGCCGGCCTTCCCGACACCGGCGCGCCGGCCCGCCCGGAGAGGCCCCGGAGAGAAAAAGGAAACGGCCCCGGTGCCGGCCGGGGCCGGGTGGGAGCGGAGGGATTCGAACCCCCTGAACACGAGGCCCCCGGTTTACAGCCGGGTCCGGCTCTCCGGCTCCGGCGCGCTCCCCGCACCACGACGGCAACGGGACGGCCATCCCGGCGCCACGGGTCTCCCGGCGCCCTGGCCGGATGTCCACAGCCCACCGAATTCGCTGGCCGCCGCGCCGTCCCCCATGCCACCATCGCCACCATGACCCGCACTTTCGAGGAGCTCCTGACCGAGGCCTGTGCCGCCCCCGTGGACGGCTGGGACTTCTCCTGGCTCGAGGGCCGGGCCACCGAGGAACGCCCCTCGTGGGGCTACGCCCGCGCCATGGGCGAACGCATGGCCGGGGCCGAGGCCGCACTGGACATCCAGACCGGCGGCGGCGAGGTCCTGGCCGGCGTTCCCCGGCTTCCGAGGCTGACCGTCGCCACCGAGTCCTGGCCCCCCAATCTGGCCAGGGCCTCCGCCCTGCTGCGCCCACTGGGCGTGGCGGTCGTCGCCGACTCCGACGAGCCGCCGCTGCCCTTCGCCGACGAGGTGTTCGACCTCGTCGTCAGCCGGCACCCGGTGACCGTGTGGTGGGAGGAGATCGCCCGCGTCCTGCGACCGGGCGGCACCTACTTCTCCCAGCAGATCGGCCCGGGCAACGTGTTCGAACTGATCGAGCACTTCCTCGGGCCGCAGAGCGAGGAGGTGTGGCGCCGGCGCCACCCCGACGACGCCCTGCGGGACGCCCGGGCCGCGGGGCTGCGCGTCGTCGATCTGCGGCGGCAGAGGCTGCGCGTGGAGTTCTTCGACATCGGGGCGGTCGTCTACTTCCTGCGCAAGGTGATCTGGACGGTCCCCGACTTCACCGTCGACCGGTACCTGGACCGGCTGCGCGAACTCCACGAGCGGATCCGCGACGAGGGCTCCTTCGTCGCGCACTCGTCGCGCGTCCTCATCGAGGCGCGCAAACCCTCCTGACCCGTCCCTCCCCCGCACCCCGTCGTTCCCTGTTGCGGCCCGCTGCCCGGACCCGGCCGTGGACGGGGGCGCCGGCCCTCAAAGCGGAGCGGACGGGCCCGCCGCGCCGCAGGTGCCGACCACCGTGTCCGCCCCTGCCGGGAGGGAGGACGCGCACGAGGTCGGCGCACCCGACGCGACGAGCCCGTCGAGCAGTTCCCGCAGCCGTGGGCAGGTCAGGAAGTCCGGCGCGGGACACGACATCGTGTGCTCGACGATGTGGCGCGCCACGCGCAGCCGGGCGATCCTGGCGTCGATCCCCTCCAGGTGCCCGGCGAGCAGCGCGCGGCGGTCCGGACCGCCCGAGGCGTCGAAGAGCGCGCGTATCTGCTCCAGGCGAAGCCCCGCCTCCTTCCCCCGCTGGATCAGGACGACGCGGGCCACGTGGTCGGGGCCGTAACAACGGCGGCCGTTGGACCGCCGATCCGGCCGCAGCAGCCCGACCGACTCCCAGTGACGCAGCACGTGCGGGGCCAGACCGAACCGTTCGGCGAGTTCGCCGATGCTCATCTCCGCCGGGGTTGACTTCATGTCGACATTAACTTCCAGACTGGTTCCCGAGTCAACCCGACAGGGAACGAGGCCCCCGTGGAACAGATCAGGTCCGAACGAGACGACCAGACCGAGCGCGTTCGGCGGCGATGGGACCGCATGGCGGCCGGTTACGACCGGGGCGCGGGGCTGGAACGCCGGCTCCTCGGCGACAGCAGGGGGCTGCTGTGCGGCCTGGCTCGGGGGCGCACCCTTGAGATCGCCGTGGGGACGGGCCGCAACCTGGACCGCTACCCCGACGGCGTGCAGGTGACGGGGCTGGACCTGAGCCCCGGGATGCTGGCCCGGGCGGCCCGGGCCGCGGCCGGGGCGGGACGCCGTGTCGACCTGCGCGAGGGCGACGCCCGGCGGCTCCCGTTCCCCGACGCCTCCTTCGACAGCGTCGTGTGCACGCTGGCGTTGTGCGAGATCCCCGATCAGGCGACCGCCGTCGACGAGATGTACCGGGTGCTGCGGCCTGGTGGCGCGCTCCTGCTGCTGGACCACGTCGAATACGCGCGGATGCCGTTGCGCCTGTTCGAACGGCGCCGCGCGGCGCGGCGGGGCCGACCGCCACGACGGCGCCCGGTGGAGGTGGCCGTGGAACGGGGGTTCGCCGTGGAACGCCACGACCGTCTCGTCCTGGGCTTCTTCGACCGGGTGGTGGCCCGGCGTCCCGCCTGACCGGCCACCGCGCCGAAGAGGTGGAGAGGACGGCCGCCTTCGAGTCGGTCCGCCCGGTCGGCTCCGCGTCGTGTTCCACGTGAACCTGGGCCTCTACGACATCGCCGCGGTCGGTGAGGGTGGGATCCGCTCGAAGGGGGCCCCGCGCGAGCGAGGGCGGCGCCCCGTATCCCGTGAGAGCGCTGGTGAGACCGTCGACGGCTTCACCGATGCCGGGGACGAGCCGGACCCGTCCCCTTTCCAGCGCGCCAGGTGTGTCCGGCCGAACAGGGGATGAGAGACCTGGGTCCTCGGGATCCGGTGGAAGCGGGTCCTCTGCGCGTTCCAGCGTTCTGCGGGCGCCCGGTTCATCACCCGGATCCCCGCTCCACCACAGAGGGCCGCCAGCGCACGAGAACGCCCCCGGCCTGCGAAGACAGACCGAGGGCGTTCTCGCTGTTCTTGGAGATGTGGGCGCGAGAGGACTCGAACCTCCGACCACCCGCTTGTAAGGCGGGGGCTCTGACCAACTGAGCTACACGCCCTGGGCGAACGGGCCGTCGTCCGTGTTCGGAGACGGACGGCTGTGAAGATAGTACCGGTTCCGGGCTATCCGCGCGCACGTGGAGCCGACAGGCGCGACAGCCCGCTCAGGGCCCTGGAGAGGGCCTGCTCGACCTCGTTGGTCAGGGCCGCGTCGGGGCGCGCGGGGTCGAGGGCCGGCCTGGTCTGGGGGCGGACCTCGCCACAGCTGTGGCACTCGATCTCGCCGAGGCGCGACGACAGGAAGGTGGAACGGCACCGTCCGCACCGGTCGAGGTCGGCCTTCCAGTCGTGGACGAGTTGACAGTCCGGGCAGACGAGGACTTGACGTTCGTGGCGCACGCCGCGCTTCCACGGGGACACGCCACGGGTCGGGTCGCTCTGCCTCGCCCCGCACAGGAAGCAGGGCATGGGTCTCCTTCGGGATCAGCTCAGCTCGGCGAGCGCCTTGCGGTACTGTTCGGGGTCGCGCGCCTCGGAGATCGGGTTGACGACCTTCCAGCGGACGACGCCCTCTTTGTCGATCAGGAACGTGGCACGCACGGCGACGCCCTTGTCCTCGTCGAAGACACCGTACGCCGTGGCGACGGCGCCGTGCGGCCAGAAGTCCGACAGCAGTGGATAGTCGAGGTCCTCCTGCTCGGCCCAGACCCGATGGGAGAACATCGAGTCGACCGAGACGGTCAACAGCTGGACCTCGTCGTTTTGGAACGCGTCGATGTTGTCCCGGATCCCGCGGAGTTCGCCACCGCACACGCCGGAGAAGGCCAGAGGGTAGAACACCAGGAGGACGTTCTTACGCCCCTGGAAGTCCGCGAGCCGGACCGGCTGGCCGTGCTGGTCGGCGAGTTCGAAATCCGGGGCCCTGTGGCCGACCTCGATCGACATCCGTTTCCTCGTCCTCCGCGTGCTCGGCGCCTGGTGGTCGTCGTGCCGCCCGACCGGAGCGGTGGGCGGCACGCTGTCCGAGATCACCTTAGGGCAGGTGTCTGCGGCGGCACCGTCCGGGCACGCAGGATCGAATCAGTGACGTGTCTTCGCAACGAGGCGGGTGCCCGACCAGTTCTGGCCGGTGCTGATGGCGCTGGTCTGCGACAGCCCCGCGGTCGAGGCGGCTTCGGCGACGTCGCTCGGTGAGACGTGTCCCTCGCGTCCGGCCTTGGGTGTCAGCACCAGGATGATGCCGCCGTCCTCGATCGTGGAGATCATGTCCATCAACACGTCGGCGAGGTCGTCCTCCTCGTCGTCGCGCCACCACAGCAGCACGGCGTCGATGACGTCACCGTAGTCCTCGTCGACCAGCTCGTTGCCGGTCCGCTCGGCGATCGACGCGCGCAGCTGCTCGTCCACGTCGTCGTCGAACCCGATTTCCTGCACCACCTGACCCGGTTTGAACCCGAGTCGATCGGCCAGGCCACGTTCGCTCTGTGCCTGACCCGCGGTCGCGCTCACGAAAGTCCTCCTCCACATTCAATGTCGCCCGCGTTCTTGCGGGCCCGGCCGCGACAAGCCCCGTTTCACCGGGTCGATCCCGCCGTTGCTGGCTAAGTTCACACGCTGGAGGCGGTATCCGTCAACGCGGTCGCCTCCTTGTGCTCCTGCTTCTACCATCCTGCCCCGTCAGCAGGGCTCGTCAAGAACGACAGCCGCACCTGACGGCGCGGATTGTCCACGTTGACGTCCACGATGGCCACAGATTGCCACGTTCCAAGCGCGAGTTCCCCCGAAACCACGGGAATCGTCGCGTAGGGAGCGATCATCGCCGGCATGACGTGGGACCGTCCGTGTCCGGGGGAGCCGTGGCGGTGGCGCCACCGGTCGTCGGCGGGGAGGAGGTCGCGCAGCGCGGCGAGCAGGTCGTCGTCGGATCCGGAGCCGAGCTCCATGATCGCCACGCCCGCGGTCGCGTGCGGGACGAAGACGTTGAGCAGCCCGTCCCCTCCGGCCTCGGCGACGAAATCCGCGCACTGGCGGGTGATGTCGGTGACGCTCTCCTCACCGCCGGTGCGCAGATCGATAAGTTTTGTCCGCATGGGCGGACGGTTACCCACGCCGGGGCCTTCTCCAACCTCGCGGAGGGGTGGGACATGCCGCTTCTCGGGGAGGGGAGGTGGGAGAGGTCGCGGCGTTTTCGCTCAGCGCGGGCATTGGCGACATACTCGTCAACGGGTGCGGGCGTCACCCTCCGGCCCGCGCACACCGACCCTCTGCGGGAGAGACCTGTGACTGCTGGACTGCGGCTCGGCCCCATGCTGCGCCACGTAAGCGCGACCTCCGCGGCGATCTGGGTGGAGACCGACGCCCCGTGCCGCGTGACGGTGCTCGCCGGCGACACGTCGGCCACGGCCGACACCTTCACGGTGCACGGCCACCACTACGCGATCTGCGAGCTGACCGGTCTCACGCCGGGCTCCTCGACCCCCTACGAGGTCCGGTTGGACGGTGGCCGGGTCTGGCCCGAGCCTGATTCACCGCACCCTCCGAGCCTGGTGTGCACCCCCGCCCCGGACACTCCGGTGCGCATCCTGTTCGGGTCGTGCCGGACCCCGACCGACCATTCGACGTCGGCGGTGCTGCGCTACGGTGTCGACGTGGTCCGCGCCTACGGGCTGCGGCTGGCCGATCGGCGGCGGGCGGCGATGGAGGGCCACGAGGCGGAACGCACCGACGACCTGGGGGACGAGGCCGGACCGGCCGAACCGACCGTCCTGCTGATGATCGGCGACCAGGTCTACGCCGACGAGCTCCAGCAGCCCATGGTGGAGTTCCTGCGGCGGCGGCGCGAGGGCGGCCCGCGGGAGGCCGACGCGGCGCAGTCCCAACCCCCGCGCGATGAGGTCGTCTTCTACGACGAGTACGCCGAACTGTACCGGCAGGCCTGGTCGGACCCCGACGTCCGCTGGTTGCTGTCGACGGTGCCGACCCTGATGATGTTCGACGACCACGACATCCGTGACGACTGGAACACTTCGGGGACGTGGCGCCGCGAGATCGCGGAGAACCCGTGGTGGCGACCGAGGATCACCTCCGGGCTGGGCGCCTACTGGGTCTACCAGCACCTGGGCAACCTCTCCCCGGAGGAACGCGCGGCCGACCCGGTGTTCGCGGCGGTGCGCGCGTCCCGCGGGGACGCGGCGGAGGCGTTGGACGGGTTCGCCTGGCGCGCGCACGTGGAGCCGCACAGCTACCGTTGGAGCTACCGCCACGACATCGGGCGCACCCGGGTCCTCATGGTGGACACCCGTTGCGGGCGCTCGGTCGAGGACGACTCCCGGCGTTCCATCCTGGGTCCCGAAGGAACCGTCTGGCTGGACTCGCAGCTCACCGGTGACGTCGACCACCTGGTGGTGGCGAGCACGCTGCCGTTCCTGATGCCGGAGGGGGTGCACTACCTGGAGGCGTGGAACGAGGCGGTGTGCGCGGGCGCGTGGGGGCGGCGTCTGCGCGGGCCCGCGGAGCGGTTACGTCAGGAACTGGACCTGGAGCACTGGCCGGCCTTCCAGCGTTCGTTCCGGGCGGTGGAGGAGTCGGTGCTGAGCGTCGCGTCGGGGCGGCGGGGGGAGCCGCCGGCGAGCGTGCTGTTCCTCGGCGGTGACGTCCACTTCTCCTATCTCGCGGGGGCGCGTCCGCGTAAGGGCGCGTCGTCGGGCACCCGGATCGCGCAGTTGGTGTGCTCGCCGACGTGCAACTGGTTGCAGCCGATGATGCGCCGGATGATGTGGGTGTCGGTGCGCGCGCTGACCGGCCTGCTGTGCCGGTTGCTGGCGCGGATGGCGGGGGTGCGCGCCCCCGCCCTGGCCTGGCGGCTGGAGGCCGGTCCCTGGTACGACAACGCCCTGGCGACGCTGGTGCTGGACGGCCGCGGCTCCGAAGCGGTCTGGGAGCACTCCCCGGTGTCGACCCGCGCGGTGGAGGAGCTCTCGCCGGGGAGGACGGGGCGGCCGGGGATGCGCGAGCTGGTCCGCTACCGGCTCACCGGTTGAGCGTGGTGGGGCCGGGCCGCCGGGGAGACCCGGGCGCCCCGGCCGCGTGCCTCAGGGGACCTGGTAGGTGGTGTCGCGGACGTCGGTGATGGCCATGTGGCCGGGTGCGTGGCCGATGGCGAACTCCGGCGCGGAGGCCATGACGGCGGCCTGGGGGGTGACCCCGCAGGCCCAGAAGACCGGGATCTCCCCGGGGTGGATCTCGACGGGGTCACCGAAGTCGGGGCGGCCCAGGTCGGCGATGCCGAGCGCGGCGGGGTCGCCGATGTGGACCGGCGCGCCGTGGACGGCGGGGTAGCGGGAGGTGACGCGGACCGCGTCGGCGACCTGGGCGGCGGGGATGGGGCGCATCGACACGACGAGCGGTCCCGACAGTCGTCCCGCGGGCCGGCACTGGCGGTTGGTGCGGTACATCGCGACGTTGGTGCCGGTTTCGATGTGGCGGACGGGGATGCCGGCCTCCAGCATCGGCGTCTCGAAGGTGAAGCTGCACCCGATGAGGAAGGCGACGAGGTCGTCGCGCCAGGCCGCGGTGGCGTCGGTGGTCTCCTCGACCTGTTCGCCGTTGACGTAGATCCGGTAGGCGGGCAGGTCGGTGCGTATGTCACCGGCGAAGATCGACGCGGCGGTCTCGCCCGGTTCGGTGACGTCCAGGACGGGGCACGACTTGGGGTTGCGCTGGGCGAACAGGAGGAAGTCGAAGGCGAGGTCGCGGGGCAGCGCGATCAGGTTGGCCTGGGCGTATCCGGCGGCGTACCCCGAGGTGGGCACGCGCAGGCCGGCGCGGAAGAGGGCCCGGGCCTCCCCTGGGGACAGCCGGGCGGGGTCCTCGGGCGGGACGGGCGGGGTCGGAGAGGTCGGCGGAATGAGCTGGGACATGGGTCCTCCTCGGTTATCCACAGATTCGTCCGGGGGCTGGCCGGCGGGGACTTGACAGGTGCAGGATGTTGTTCACGCGGTTCCGCTGGTCGGGTGGCCTGCCCCCGGACGGGGTGGGGCGTGGGTGCGGGGGTCGTGTGCCGCGTTCACGTGTGGAACCTCAGTCGGGTGCCCGGGCGGGCCTGGGCGGCACGGGGCAGGTCTGCCGACACCACGACCGCGATGACGGGGTAGCCCCCCGTCACCGGGTGGTCGGCGAGGAACAGCACGGGGTCCCCGTCCGGGGGGATCTGGAGCGCCCCCGCGACAATGCCCTCGCTGGGCAGTTCGCCGGTGCGGGCGCGGCGCAGCGGCGGTCCCGACAGCCGGGCGCCGATCCGGTCGCTGCGTCCGGTCACCTCGTAGGGGCTGCTGAGCAGCGTGGTGACGGCCTCCGGCGTGAACCAGTCGTCGCGCGGCCCGGGCACGACGCGCAGGCCCACCTCCGTCTCCGGCAGGGGTGCGGTGGGGGCCAGGTCCACCACGGGGAAGGCCCTCGGCGCCGCTCCGATGGGCAGCAGCGTGCCGGGGCCGGGGACCTGCGGGCCGAGGCCGGCGAGGATGTCGGTGGAACGCGAGCCGAGGACCGGCTCGACGTCGATGCCGCCGCGTACCGCGACGTAGCTGCGCAGCCCGGTCCGGGGTGGTCCGAGCCGCAGCTCGGCCCCGTCGGGCAGGTACAGCACGCTGTCGGGCGCGGCTCCGCGTCCGTCCACCGTGACCGGGCAGGGGGCTCCGGTGACCGCGACGGTCAGATCGCCGTGGGCGCGGGCGCGCAGCCCGCCGAACGTCACCTCCAGCGCCGCGGCGCCGTCGTCGTTGGCGAGGAGGCGGTTGGCCAGGGCGTAGGCGTCACGGTCGGCGGCGCCCGAGGCTCCGACGCCCAGCGAGGCGTGGCCGAACCGCCCGGTGTCCTGCACGGTGGTGAGGATCCCGGTGTCCAGTACTTCGAGGGCTCGCATCCGCCCCGTCTTCTCCGTCCGTGTCGTCGTTCGGTGCTGGGGTGCGCCGCTGTTCATTCCTCGGTGAACCGCACGCGCACCCCGGGGCGCAGCAGCCCCGGCGGGTCGCGCTGCAGGTCCCACACGACCGTCTCGGTGTGTCCGATGAGCTGCCAGCCGCCGGGGGAGCTGCGCGGGTAGACGCCGCTGAACTCCCCGGCCAGGGCCACGGCGCCGGCCGGCACGCGGGTGCGCGACTCCTTGCGGCGTGGGACGTGCAGCCGTGGGTCGTCGCCGACGAGGTAGCCGAATCCCGGCGCGAAGCCGCAGAAGGTGACGGTCCAGGTCGCGGCGGTGTGCGCGGCGACGACGTCGCGTCGGGTCAGCCCGGTGAGGCGGGCGACGTCGGCGAGGTCGGCGCCGTCGTAGGTGACGGGGATGCGCACCTCTCCCAGGTCGGGGCGGCGGCCTCGTTGCGGCCGCAGGTCGCGCAGGGCCTCGGTGACCGCCGCGGTCTCGGTGCCGCCCGCCAGCCGCAGGAGGATGGTGCGGGCGGCCGGAACCGTTTCGACGACGCCGGGTGGCGGTGTCTCGGCGAGGGCCGCGTGCAGGGCCATCACCTCGTCGAGGTCGGCGACCTCGACGAGGATCGCGGAGTCACCACAGCTGCGGACGCGCACTTGGTCGCCTCCTCGTCTTCGGTGTCGGTGTTTTCGCCATGTCGCGGATCCACTCGCTCACCGCGTGGTGAAGGGGGCGAGTTCGACGCCGGCTTCGGCGAGGTGGGCGGCGACGGCGCGGGCGATGCGCACCGCGCCGGGGCTGTCGCCGTGGACGCAGATGGAGTCGGCGCGCAGCGGAACGACGGTGCCGTCGGTCGCGACGACCCCTTCGCCCTTGGCGATGCGCAGGCACCGTTCGGCGATGGCCTGTGGGGCGTGCAGGACGGCGCCGGGTTCGCGCCTGGACACGAGCGTCCCCTGGGGGGTGTAGGCGCGGTCGGCGAACGCCTCGTGGACGGTGCTCAGACCGGCCTCGGCTGCGCGGCGCAGCCAGGCCGATCCGGGCAGGCCGAGGACGGGGAGGCTCGGGTCGTAGAGGCGGACGGCCTCGACGACGGCGGCGGCCTGTTCCTCGTGGTGCACGATGGCGTTGTACAGGGCGCCGTGCGGCTTGACGTAGCGGACGCGGTCGCCGGCGATGCGGGCGAAGGCGTCGAGCGCGCCGATCTGGTAGATGACGTCGTCGGTGAGCTCGGCGGGTTCCATGTCGATGAAGCGCCGGCCGAACCCCGCCAGGTCCCGGTAGCCGACCTGGGCTCCGATGACGACCTTATTGGCGACGGCCTGCTCGCAGGTGCGGCGGAGCACGCCGGGGTCTCCGGCGTGGAACCCGCAGGCGACGTTGGCGCTGGTCACGATGGAGAGCAGGGCTTCGTCGTCGCCCAGTTCCCAGCGGCCGAAGCTCTCACCGAGGTCGGAGTTGAGGTCGATGCGCACGTTGGTCTCCCTGTCTGGTGGGTGGGACGTGCCCGGCCGCGGCGCCCGCGGCGGCCGGGCACGGGGTCACTGCCACAGAGCGGCGATGCCGCCGAGGGCCTGGACGGCGATGTAGATCGTCAGCAGCCAGGCCAGGACTCCGATGACGAGCAGCCAGCGTGGATAGCGGTAGCCGTGCAGCAGGTCGTGGGAGCGCCGGGCGGCCGCCCAGAGCAGGAGGCCCATGCCGACGGGCAGGATGATGCCGTTGAGGGCGCCGGCGAGGATCAGCAGGGTGGCGGGGGCCTGTCCGAGCAGGAGGTAGACGACGGTCGACAGGGCGATGAAGCCAGCGACGAGCCAGCTCCGGTTGCGGGCGAGTGCCGGGGAGAAGGACGAGACGAACGAGACCGAGGTGTAGGAGGCACCGATCACCGAGCTGATCGCGGCGGCCCACATGACGACGCCGAAGACGCGGAGCCCGACCTCTCCCGCGGCCTCGGCGAAGGCCGCGGCGGGCGGGTTGGGGGAGTCGAGGATGGCGGCGCCGCCGGCGACGACGCCGAGAACGGCGAGGAAGAGCACCACTCGCATGACACCGGTGACGAGGATCCCGGTGACCGATCCCCGGGTGATGGCCTGGACGTTGTCGGGGCCGCTGAGTCCGGCGTCGACGAGGCGGTGGGCTCCGGCGTAGGTGATGTACCCGCCCACGGTGCCGCCGATGATGGTGACGATCGCGGTGTAGCCGATCTCGTCGGGGAGCACGGACTGGCGCAGCGCCTCGCCGACCGGCGGGTCGGAGACGACGGCGACGTAGAGGGTCATCGCGATCATGACGAGGCCGAGGACGACGATGATGCGGTCCATGGCCAGGCCGGCGCGTTTGCTGAGGAAGATGCCGATCGCGATGAGGGCCGAGACGGCGCCGCCGATCTTGACGTCGAGTCCGAGGAGGGCGTCGAGGCCCAGCGCGGTCCCGGCGATGTTGCCGACGTTGAAGACCAGGCCGCCGAAGACGATGAGCGCGGCGAGGACGAAGCCGGCGCCGGGCAGCACCTTGTTGGCGATGTCTTGGGCGTAGGAGCCGGAGACGCCGATCACCCGCCACATGTTCAGTTGGACGGCGATGTCGATGAGGATCGAGACCAGGATCGCGAAGGCGAAGGCGGCGCCGAGCTGGGCGGTGAAGTTCGTGGTCTGGGTGATGAAGCCGGGGCCGATGGCGCTGGTGGCCATCAGGAACATGGCGCCGATGAGGACACCGCGCCGGGGCTTTCGGGTGTCGGCCGGCGGGGCGTCGGGGCGGCGGGGTGTGCTCATGGCGGTCCTCGCTTCGAGGAGTTTTCGGGAACCACGACGACACTGTCGAGGTAATTGTTGAACAATCCTTCAATACTTCAATTCACCAAGAAGTGACATAGTACAGACGGTTGAGTAAGGCGCGTCACACCCCTCGTTGATCCGGGGTCCTCTACCCGGGTCGCGACCCTCTCCCCCGGCCCACGACGGCCCGCGCCTCACGATCGGTCACAATGAGGAATCGCAACCCGACGGCCCCCAGGGACGGAGTGACGGTGACGGTGACGGGCGACTGGATCGACCGGCTCGCTGAGGCAAAGGGAACACTCGCGCGGTCGAGCACGGCAGAACGGGTCGCCGACGTGCTGCGCGGTCACATCATGGAGGGCGCGATGGCCCCGGGCGCGCGCCTGTCGGAGGAGGCCATCGGGGCGGCGCTGGGCGTCTCCCGCAACACACTGCGGGAGTCCTTCCGGCTGCTCGGGCACGAACGGCTGCTCGTGCACGAGTTCCACCGGGGGGTGTTCGTCGCCCGCCCGGGCGTCGAGGACGTGATCGACCTGTACCGAGTGCGCCGCGCGTTGGAGCTCTCGGCGTTACGCGGTGCCGAGCGGGCGCCGGTCGAGGCGGTCGAGCGGGTCGGGGCGGCGGTGCGCGAGGGCGAGGAGGCGCTGCGACGCTCTGACTGGTGGGGGGTGGGAACCGCGAACATGCACTTCCACCAGGCGATCGCCGGTCTCGGCGGCAGCCCGCGCATCGACGAGATCATGCGTCAGCTCCTGGCCGAGCTGCGACTGGTGTTCCACGTGATGGCCGCGCCCCGTGATTTCCACGCGCCCTACCTCGAGCACAACCGCGCGATCTATGAGCTGCTCCGTGACGGCGCGCCCGACGCGGCGGCCGACCGGCTCGCCGAATACCTGGACGTCGCCGAGCGTCAGCTCGTCGACGCCTTCGGGCGGCTCGACGGATCGTCCGCGCCGGGCGGCGAGCCGGAATAGTCCCGGCCCGAACGAGCGGGGCGGGGCGTCAATGACGCCCCGCCCCGGTGTCGTGGTACGTGGAACCCGGCCGTCCGGCCGCGCTAGCTCTTGGCCTTGCTCCGCTGCGCGGGACGGGTGGAACGCGTGGGCTTGGGTCGGCTGCTGCCGCGCGGCCGCAGCACCGGACGGGCCGACCGCTGCACGACCGTCGAGAAGGGGATGAGTCCCTCGGCGCGCTTGGGCGCCGCGATCTCGGTTTCGGGACGCGGATCCGCGGCCTCGGCCCGGTCCGACTCGCCACCGTCGAGCCGGTCGGCGCCGTCGTCGCCACCGGCCTGGGCCTCCTGCCGCTCGGCGGCCAGGCGCCGGCGCCGCGTGCGGTAGGCCTTCAGGATCGGGGTGATCACCGGCCACTCGACCCGGGCCGGCTGGGCGAGCCCGGCCCACAGGTAGGCCTTGGTCCCCCACGCCTCCATGCTGCGCCGGGCCCGCGAGATCACGAAGAAGCCGGGCAGGGCCAGCAGGAGCTGGGGCCAGGCCAGCGCGGCGGCCACGGCCAGCGGGAAGAGCCCTCCCCCGGCCAGCGCGGCGCCGGCACCGACCATGATGGGGGTAAGGGCCAGTCCGATGCGCAGCCAGGTGACCTGCTGGAAGCGGTACAGGGATCGGCGCACCGACGCCTCGGCCGACAGCCCCTCGGGCAGCGGAGTGGGCTGGACGACGAAGGCCAGCAGCAGGGAGGCGACCCCCACCGAGACCGCGAGCAGGATGGTCCATCCCTTGGCCGACCAGTCGCCGCCGACGATCAGCGCGACGAGGAGGAAGACCGGGATGGGCACGGGCACGAAGAAGAGCACCTGTCGTCGCAGTTGACCGGCCATCGTGGGTTGTTGGACCGCCCCCTTCAAAGTCGCGTACAGCTTGCGCACGCTGGTCACAGCCTTGCCACCCCCAACACCTCATGCTTGTGCACGGTTACGGGAGACATCTCCCCGAACGATTGGGCCAGTGCCCGAAAAGCAGGGACACGACGCCCGAATCGGCGACGTTTCGTGACCGACCGTTCACCGTTCACGTTATCCGTTTTCCCGCCGCTCCGTCTGCGTCGTCCCCTACCCGGCTAGACGTTCCTCATGAGCCCCTGGTTCACCCGTCTGCGTAGCAGGAGTGTGCAACCCGTCTCACATTTCGCCGCGGGCCCCGAGGGAACACGAGGGACGGTTCACCTCTTCCCGACGATCGGGGTGTCACCGAGGTTCCCCGCTCCGGGCGGGACCCTCGTCACCCCGTCAGGAGACCGTCGCGTTCGGCCAGCCGCCCCAGGGTGACCGCGACCCTCAGCACGAACGAGCCGCGCCCGTCGGTGGGGGTGAACCCGGTCAGCTCCGCGATGCGGCCGAGCCGGTAGCGCACGGTGTTGGGGTGGACGAACAGCATGCGCGCGGTGGACTCCAGGGACGAGGCGTGCTCAAGGTAGACCGAGAGGGTGTCCAGCAGAGGCGATCCGGCCCCGCGCAACGGCAGGTAGATCTCCCGGACCAGCTGCTCGCGCGCGGCGGCGTCGCCGTCCAGGGCGCGTTCGGGCAGCAGGTCCTCGGCGAGGACCGGTCGTGGGGCGTCAGGCCAGGCGGTGGCGGCGCGTAGCCCTCCCACCGCCGCGCGGACCGAGACCCCGGCCGCCTGGAGGTCGGTGACGGCCGGCCCGACCACGACCGGGCCGGGACCGAACATGCCGGCCAGGGGGCTCGCCGCGGTGATCGGATCGCGCGCGCCGGTCCGGTCGTTGACCCCGATGACCACGACCATCCGCTCGCCCTGGACTCCGGCGAGCACGTCGTGGCCGGAGCGGCGGGCGAGGGACCGGACATCGTCGAGGACCCCTTCGCCGTCCTGGTCGCCGAGGTGACCGGCGATGGCGATGACCGGCGTGCGCGACCAGCCCAGGGCCGAGCCCCACGTCTGCAGCCCCTCCTCGCGGTCCCCGTGCAGCAGAGCGTCGACGATGAGCGCTTCGAGACGCGCGTCCCAGGCCCCCCTCGCCTCCGCGGCGCGCGCGTAGATCTTGGCGGAGCTGAAGGCGACCTCGCGGGTGTAGCGCAGGATCGCCTCACGCAGTTGCTGCTCGCCCCCCGGCGCGGCGAGCTCCTGCACCTGGTTCTCCACCACGTCGATGACGACCCTGATCATCTCGACGGTCTGTTGCAGCGACACCGAGCGGGTCAGCTCGCGGGGAGCCGTGCCGAACACCTCCACGGTGATGGCGGGCCGGCCGCGGGCGGGGTTCTTGAACCAGTCGACGAAGGCCGCGACCCCGGACTGGGCGACCAGGCCGATCCAGGAGCGGTCCTCCGCGGTCATCCTCCCGAACCACGCCAGGCGGCTCTCCATCCGGGCCACCACGGCGGTTCCGAGCACTCCCATGGCGCGTTCCAGCCGGCGCACGGTCTCGGCGCGCACCTCGTCGCCCGCGCCCGGCTGTCCGGTCTCGTCGGGCCGTCGCCCGGAGCCGTCGTCCGGCGTCGTGGAATTCGTGGTCACGCACCTAGGTTGACATCCCGCCGGCGGCGGGGGCGACGCCGCCGGCGTCGAGGCGTCCATGTCCGGCCATATCGTGACGGACCTCACCCGCTACTCTGCGGTAGAACCCGGACTTTGTAGAGGTTCCACAAAGCGATGGTCCTAAACTTCGTGCCTGTCCCTATCAAGCTGGCGATGTTCTACAGGGCAAGGTGGTTGTCGTGCTTGTAATTGTCGCTCCCGGCCAAGGTGCCCAGGTCCCCGGTTTCCTCTCCCCATGGCTCGAACTCCCGGGCATGGCCGAACGGTTCGACCGCTGGTCGTCGGTCACCGGCCTCGACCTCGCGCACTTCGGAACCAAGGCCGACGCCGACGAGATCCGCGACACCGCGATCGCCCAGCCCCTGCTGGTCAGCGCCGGCCTGGCCGCGGCGAGCGCGCTCTTCGGCACCCTCGACGAGGCCCCCGCCTCGATCGACGCGGTCGCCGGGCACAGCGTCGGCGAGTTCACCGCGGCCGGCGTCGCCGGCGTGCTGTCCCCCGAGGACGCGCTCGCCCTGGTCGCCGAGCGGGGGCGCGGTATGGCCGAGGCCGCCGCCACGACCGCCACGGGCATGACCGCGGTCCTCGGCGGCGATCGCGCCGAGGTCCTCGCCGCGATCGAGGCCGCGGGGCTGACCCCGGCGAACGACAACGGCTCCGGACAGATCGTCGCCGCCGGCACCGTGGAGCAGCTCGAGGCGTTCGCCGCCGCGCCTCCGGCCAAGGCGCGGCTACGTCCGCTGTCCGTGGCCGGCGCGTTCCACACCCACCACATGGCCCCGGCCGTGGAGCGGGTGCGCGGCCGCGCCCAGGACATCACCGCGGCCGACCCCCGCACCCGTCTGCTGACCAACAGCGACGGCTCGGTGGTCACCTCCGGACGCGCCTACCTGGACCTCCTGGTCTCCCAGATCCAGTCCCCGGTCCGCTGGGACGCCTGCACCGCCACGTTCGCCGAGCTCGGCGTGACGGCCCTGATCGAGCTTCCTCCCGCGGGCACCCTCGTCGGCCTGGCCAAGCGCGCGCTGCGCGGTGTCGAACTGCTCGCCGTCAAGACCCCCGACGATCTCGACCGCGCCCGCGAGCTGGTCAAGGAGCACGCGGGCTCCCCCTCCGCCGACCCGGAAGGCCGTGACTGATGAACCCGTCCATCGGGGCGCCCGGCGCCCGCGTCCTCGCCTTCGGCGAATACCAGCCCGCCAACGTCGTCACCAACGACGACCTCGCCCAGCGGGTGGACACCTCTGACGAGTGGATCCGCAGCCGCGTCGGAATCCGGGAGCGCCGCATCGCCGACGCCGACGAGTCCGTCGTCGACATGGCGGTCGCCGCGGGCGGCAAGGCGCTCGCGGCCAGCGGCCTGTCGGCCGAGGACATCAACCTGGTCATCGTCGCGACGTGCACGCAACGCGACCAGATCCCCAACGCCGCGGCGAGCGTCGCCGCCCGCCTGGGCATTCCGGCCCCCGGCGCCTTCGACGTCAACGCGGCCTGTGCCGGTTTCTGCTACGCCCTGGGCCTGGCCTCCGACGCGGTGCGCGGCGGATCGGCGCGCAACGTGCTCGTGATCGGCGCGGAGAAGCTCTCGGACTGGGTCGACTGGAACGACCGTTCGACCTGCGTGATCTTCGCCGACGGCGCCGGCGCCGCCGTGGTCGGCCCCAGCCAGGAGACCGACATCGGGCCGGTGGTGTGGGGCAGCTCCGGCGAACGCGCCGACAAGATCTACCTGCGCGAGAACAAGTACCTGTACCAGGAGGGCCAGTCGGTCTTCCGGTGGACCACCACGGAGCTGTACCCGGTGGCCCTCCAGGCCCTGGAGCGCGCAGGTGTCGCCCCCAGCGAGCTGACCGCGTTCGTGCCGCACCAGGCCAACCTGCGCATCGTCGAGGCGATCGCCCGCAAGCTGGACGCTCCTCAGGCGATCATCGCGCGCGATATTGTCACGGCGGGCAACACCTCGTCCGCGTCCGTCCCCCTCGCGCTGTCGCGCATGATCGGGCGCGGTGAGCTGCCCTCGGGGAGCACCGTGCTCACCCTGGGATTCGGCGCCGGCCTCAGCTACGCGGCGCAGGTGCTGCGGATTCCCTGACACACTCGTGGCCCGGTGTGGCATGCCCACGGGGTCCACGGTGGACGAACGACCGATAGAAGGAGACAACCGACATGGCGCACAGCGAGCAGGAGATCCTCAAGGGGCTCGGCGAGATCATCGACGAGGTCGCCGGCGTTCCGGCCGCGGAGGTCACGCCGGAGAAGAGCTTCGTCGACGACCTCGACATCGACTCCCTGTCGATGGTGGAGATCGCCGTCGCCGCGCAGGACAAGTTCGGCGTCGAGATCCCCGACGACCAGCTCAAGGACCTCAAGACGGTCCAGGACGTCATCAACTTCATCCAGAAGTAGGACGGCACCGCCCGCCGGCACGACGCCGGCGGGCCCCGGGCGGATGCCGGGCGCATCCGCCCCCTCCACCTCTCCATTCCCTCCATCTCCGGCACCGAACGGTCGGGGAACGACCATGAGACGAGAAGGGCGATCGGGTCATGAGCACTACCGAAGTCGTCGTCACCGGCCTCGGTGCCACCACTCCCCTGGGGGGTGACGTCGCCAGCACCTGGTCCGCGCTCCTCGAGGGTCAGTCCGGTATCCGGACGATCGAGGAGGACTGGGTCAAGGACCTGCCGGTGCACTTCGCCGGCGCCGTCGCGGTGGAACCGTCGGAGAAACTGCCCCGGCACCGGATGCGCCGGCTCGACCGTACGCAGCAGTTCGCGCTGATCGCCGCCCAGGAGGCCTGGGAGGACGCCGGCGCCCCCGAGGTCGACCCGCTGCGTCTGGGAGCGGTGGTCTCCAGCGGGATCGGCGGCATCCTCACCATCTTGGAGCAGTACGACACCTTCCGCGAGAAGGGCTGGAAGCGCGTCTCGCCCTTCACCGTGCCGATGCTCATGCCCAACAGCCCGGCCGCGGCCGTGTCGCTGGAGTTCAGCGCCCGCGCCGGGGCCCACGCCCCGGTGAGCGCGTGCGCTTCCAGCGCCGAGGCGATCGCCGACGCGATCGCCATGATCCGCTCCGGCCGCGCCGACATCGTCATCGCCGGCGGGACCGAGGCCGCGTTGCACCCGCTCAACATCGCCTCGTTCGCGTCGATGCGCGCGCTGTCCACCCGCAACGACGACCCCCAGCGCGCCTCCCGGCCCTTCGACGTCAACCGTGACGGTTTCGTCATGAGCGAGGGCGCCGGCATCATCGTGCTGGAGTCCGCCGAGCACGCGCGCGCCCGGGGCGCCCGCGTCTACGCCGTCGCCGCCGGCGCCGGCTACTCCAACGACGCCCACGACATCGTGCAGCCCGATCCCGCCGGGACCGGCCAGGCCCGGGCCATCACCGCCGCGCTCGCCGACGCCGACCTCCAGCCCCACGACATCGCCCACGTCAACGCGCACGCCACCTCCACCCCGGCCGGCGACGTCGGCGAGACCGTGGCGATCCGCAGCGCGCTGGGCGACTCCGCGGCCGACCAGGTCGCGGTCACCTCGACCAAGTCCATGACCGGCCATCTGCTGGGCGGCGCGGGCGCGGTGGAGTCCATCGCGACGGTCCTGGCGCTGTACCACGGGCAGATTCCTCCGACCATCAACATCGACGAGCTCGACCCGGGCGTGGTGGTCGACATCGTGCGGGACAAGCCGCGCGACCTGTCGGCCGGTGCCGTGGCCGCCCTCAACGAATCCTTCGGTTTCGGCGGTCACAACGTCGCCGTGGCCTTCCGGCGGGTCTGACCCGCCGCGTTTCGCGCCTCCCCCCGGGGGATCGGGGGAGGCGCACTCCAGCCTCGTTCCACGGCTGTTCCAGCATCGGCGCGGAGGGTGTTCCCGTCCGCTCGTAACCGACCGCTTCGCAAAGGAGCTGGCTCACGTGACTGTGATCGACAACCTCTCAGTCGCCCCGGGGGCACCGTCCAGCGCGCCCGAGGACCATCGCGACCCTCGGGTCCGTCTCACCGCCTTCTTCGACGAGGGCTCGCTGCGCCTACTCACGGCCGAGGACGACAGTGGCGTGCTCGCCGGGGTCGGACGCATCGGTGGAATGCCGGCGGTCGCGTTCGCCAGTGACGCGCGTTTCCAGGGCGGTGCCATGGGGACGGCGGGCTGCGCGGCGATCGAGGTCGCCTACGAGCACGCCGTGCGCGAGCGGGTACCGGTCATCGGACTGTGGCACTCCGGTGGTGCGCGCCTGGCCGAGGGGGCCGAGAGCCTGCACGCGGTGGGCCGGGTGTTCGCCGCCATGACCCGGGCGTCGGGTGTCGTACCGCAGATCTCGGTGGTGCTCGGCCCGGCGGCCGGAGGCGCCGCCTATGGTCCGGCGCTCACCGACATCGTGGTGATGTCCCAGAAGGGCAAGGTGTTCGTCACCGGTCCCGACGTGGTGCGCAGCGTGACCGGCGAGCAGATCAGTGCCGAGGAGCTGGGCGGGGCCGACGCCCACGGCCGGCGCAGCGGCGTGGTGCACGTGACCGCGCCCGACGACACCGCCGCGATGGTGCAGGGCCGCCGGCTCGCGCTGCTGCTGGGCCACCAGGGGCAGCTGCGTCCGGCCACCGTCGAGGATGTCGATCTCGGGTTCGTCCTGCCGGAGTCCTCGCGGCGCGCCTATGACGTCAAGCCGTTGGTCAACGGTCTCCTCGACTCCCCGCTGGGCGAGGAGTCGGTGGAGTTGCAGGCCAAGTGGGCGCCCAACATCGTCACCGCGCTCGGTCGCTTCGGTGGGCGTACCGTCGGCGTGATCGCGAACAACCCCCTGCGGTTGGGGGGATGCCTGGAGTCGAAGTCGGCCGAGAAGGCGGCCCGCTTCGTCCGCATGTGCGACGCCTTCGGGGTGCCGTTGGTGGTGGTCGTCGACGTCCCCGGTTACCTGCCCGGAGTGGGCCAGGAGTGGGACGGCGTGGTGCGCCGCGGCGCGAAGCTGCTGCACGCCTTCGCCGAGGCGACCGTGCCGCGGGTGACCCTGGTGACCCGCAAGTCCTACGGCGGCGCCTACATCGCGATGAACTCCCGTTCGCTCGGCGCGACGCGCGTGTTCGCCTGGCCCACCGCCGAGATCGCGGTCATGGGCGCGGTGGCCGCGGTGCGGATCCTGCATCGCAAGAAGCTCGCCGCGGTTTCCGAGGAGGAACGTCCGGCCCTGGAGGCGAGCCTGGCGGCCGAGCACGAGAAGATCTCCGGGGGCCTGGAGCGCGCCCGGCAGATCGGGGTGATCGACGAGGTGATCGAGCCCGGGCGGACCCGCAGCGCGCTCGCCGAGGCGATCGCGACCGCGCCGTCGGCGCGCGGGGCACACGGCAACATTCCCCTCTGATCTCCTAGTCGACCAGGGCGGACGGTGTTTCCCACCGTCCGCCCTGTCGGTTTCGGGCAGGTGTTAACGAGATGCTGCGTGGTGGCGAAGTTCCGTTGAACTTCGCCACCACGTGCTGGCCAAGGCGCTGGTGAGCGGCAAGATGGTGAGGTGTCCGCTCACCGAAATCCCCTTCACGCCGACGCGGCACAAAGTGCGATCCCGGCCGGCGGGAACAGCGCGATCGGCGAATCCAACGAGTCCCCTCCCCTACGTCCGATCGTCGACCTGGACTCCGGCGCGGTCCTGGCCATCGACGTGATCCCCTTCCCCGACGGCGCCGCCGCCGGGGACGTCCCGGCCCAGGCCGAGCGGTTGGCGCGGTTGACCCGCAGGGTCGCGGCGCACGAGACGCTGCTCCCCCTGGTCCTTCCGGTCCCCGCGCTGCTGGTCGCCGCGGGACGCGAACCGTTCGCGCTGTTGGAGCACACCCTGCGCCGGGCCGGCCGTCGCCCGCGTGAGGTCACCTTGATGATCGGACCGGAACTGCGCGACCTGCCGCGCGATGTGCTTCTGCGGGGAACCGGCTACCTGCGCGAGATGGGGTTCCGCTGCGCGCTGGGAACCGCCCAGGTGGCTCCGGACCTGTTGTTGGAGGCCGCCCCGTTCCTGTTCCGCATCGATCCCGGTCTCGTGGCCGGGGTGCCCGGTGACGAGCGTCTGACAGCGGTGGTGGAGGGACTGGCCCGGATCGGCCGTGGTTCGGGGGTCTTTCCGCTGGCCGCCGAGGTCCGCACCGCCGCGCAGGCGGTGGCGCTGCGCCGGGCCGGGGTG
The DNA here is from genome assembly GCF_054780875.1 of Marinactinospora endophytica. Classification (NCBI taxonomy): domain Bacteria; kingdom Bacillati; phylum Actinomycetota; class Actinomycetes; order Streptosporangiales; family Nocardiopsidaceae; genus Marinactinospora; species Marinactinospora endophytica. The sequence continues at coordinate 157,518 of NZ_BAAGVM010000009.1, forward strand.
CGCCTGGCGCAGGGACCGTTGTTCGCGGACGAGGGCTGGCGTCCCGGCGACCGGGTCACCCCCGTCCCCGAGGCGACGCTGGACGGCACCGCTCCCGGACTGGAGACGGGACCGCGCGTGGCGGAGTTCGTGGTGCCCGCGGTGACGCTGCCGGAGGAGGCGACGGCCGAGGAGGTCCTGGAGGCGTTCACCAACGACCCCGCGCTCAACAGCGTCATCCTGATCGACCACCGTGAACGTCCGGTGGCCTCGCTGGACCGGGCGCGCTTCCTGCTCGCGATCACCGGCCCCTACGGTCACGCGCTGCACGCCAAACGGCCGGCCCGCCGTCTCGCCGACACCCCGCGCACGGTGGCCCGGGGTCTGCCCGCCTTGGCGGCGCTGCGATCGGCCGGCGCCGACCGCGACCGCGTCTATGACGACGTGATCTCGGTCAACGAGTTCGGCCAGTGCATGGGGGTCGTGCACGTGAGCGATCTGATCCGCAGCCTGTCGGGCAACTGAACCGGCGGGGCCCACCCTTTCCGGGCTAACCCCCGTCGGTCGGGAGGGGGCCGTCGGTCTGGCCGGGAGCGAGTTCGGTCAGGTCGGGACGCTTGGGGAAGCGCCCGTCACCCGAGGAACGGCCGAGCGCGCGACGGCTGAGCCAGGGCACCAGGTGCTCGCGCGTCCACCGCAGGTTCTCGCGACGGCGCAGGATGCGGGGCAGACGTTCGGGCGGTGTCGACCACGGGCTCGCCCACGTCTCTCGCGGCCCGAAGGGGTGGCCGAGGATCTCGGCGATGCGCGCGGCCACGATCTGGTGTCCCGCCGCGTTGAAGTGCAGCCGGTCGACGCTCCAGGCCCGCGGGTCGTTGAGGGCGTCCAGCGCCCACAGGTCGACGATGTCGCAGCCGTTGCGCTCGGCGATGGCGCGCAGGTGCATGCTGAACACGGCGATGCGCCCGCGGTAGACCCGCAGGACCGGGACCCAACCGGTGTCGTGGCCCGAGAGGATGACGACCCGGATGCCGGCCTCGCACAGCCGGCGGATGCCCTGGTCGAGTTCGAGGGCGAGGCGGTCGAGGTCGGTGGTCGGACGCAGCACGTCGTTGCCGCCGGCGTGCACGGTGACGAGGTCGGGCGCCAGGCGGAGGGTGTGTTCGAGCTGCTCGCCGACGATGTGGTGCATGCGACGCCCCCGGACCGCCAGGTTGGCGTATCGGAAGCCGGGGGTGATCGAGCCGAGGTGTTCGGCGAGACGGTCGGCGAAACCGCGGTACCCCCCGCCGGGACGGGGGTCGTCCAGTCCTTCGGTCAGGCTGTCGCCGATCGCGACGTAGGAACGGATGACCGCTGGTCTGTCCGCCCGCGTGCTTCCAGGGGGATGTGGGTCCAGATCAGTCACTTACTACCAATCGTGCGGCTCGGCCACGTGCGCGCGCACGGCGCGGCCGGGCCCTGCGGCGTCTCGTGTGCCTTTCTGCATCGTGCGGGGTGTCGATCGGAAAGGCCGGGGTACGGCGAGCCTGACAAGCATACCGTCGCCATATGACACCCGCTTTCGCGAAGAAGGGCCCGTCCACGCCGGCCGGCGACCGGGCGACGGCCCTGTTCCAGGGGCTTCCGAGGAGGCGTACATCACCATGACGCGACCAGACGACATTATCGCGGCCGATCCGGAGGAGTTTCCCGTCAACGCGGTGGAACGCGCCCTGGAGGCGGCGCTGGCCACCTCCCCCGAACAGGACTCCCAGGAGGAGGCCGAGCCGATCACCCGTTTCCTCGACGCGCTGCGTGAGGGGGACCTGTGGATCCCCCTGCCCGAGGGGGCGGGTCAGCAGGGGGACGGGGCGGTCGCCCTGCCGACGCTGGAACTGGAGGGGGAGGTGTTCGTGCCGGTCTTCACCTCGGCCGAGCAGTTCCGGGTGCGCAGCGCCGACCTGGCCTACACCGTGATCCCGGCGCGGGAGCTGGCCGGGGCCCTGCCCGAGGGGATCGGGCTGGCACTGAACCCGGGCAACGCCTCGGGGGTGCCGCTCTACGCCGAGACGGTCGCCGAAATCGCCCGCGGTTGAGCCGCGTGGGGGCGCCCGCGTCGCGCCCCCACGCAAACCCGCCAGCGAATGTGACTTCCGTCACCGTTCGATTGAATCTTGAACGTTCGTTTCCGGTGCCCGCGGGCCGTCCCGCCCCCTCGCCGCCGCCACCTTCCCCTCTGCTTCCTGCCGGCCGGGTCTATTCAGAACGTGCCCGCGCACGTACGATCTGCCAGAGGATCCCCACCACGGCAGTCCCCGACGGCCCGGGACCACACGGTCCCGACCCTCTACCGTGGTGACGGTGACCCGTGGAACACCTGCTCGTCGTCCGTTTCCCCGCCGGGCGGCGTAATGTGTAGCGCACAGCCGAATGCCCGCGCCGCCGCACGTTCGGCGAGCCGTACGCCAGGAGGTCGAGGTCCCCAGCAGATGAACGCCGTCTCCCCGATCTGCCTTACCGACCTCGCCCCCGCCCTGAGGTGGGGCAAGCCCGACGACATCAGCGACATCCTCTGCCACGATCGCCTGGTCGACGGCTGGTGGCACTCGCTGCCGCTACCGCGTGTCCTCGACATCGCCGGGCCCACGTGGTTGTCGCACTGCCTGGCCCGCCTCTCCATCGAGCGCTGGGACCACCTGTCCCTCGGCGAGTTCATGCCGACCCTGCGGGAACTGGCGGTCGACATGGACGAGATCGCCGAACCCGTCCGGGGCACCGTTCTCGCGACGGCCGGCGGCTGGGACCAGCTCGTCGCCGCGACCCCGGCCGCCATGCGCGATTGGGGCTGTCCCGAGGGCTGCGGCGTGCTCGACGTGGTGAGCACGGCGATGTGGCGCGCGGTCCACCCGTTCACCCGCGACTCCGGCGGAGGCCCGGCCCCCTCCCCCGCGCTGATCGTCGAGGCGGTGCGGACCATCGCCAACTGGATGCCGGAGTCGGCGCCCGAACACGTGCACAACGCCCTCGCCTACCTCACCGAGGCGACGGGGGCCGACAAGACCGACGGTTACGAGGACCCTCCACAGAGCCCCGCCACGCGGGCCATCCGGACACTGCGGGCGTTGCGCGCCAACCGCGAGGAGGAGAACCCCACCGCCCCCTCCCCCGCCGCGCCCCCGGTGGAACTCCCCCAGCGCACCCGCAGCCCGTTGCTCGGCCCCGGGCGCACGCTGCGCCGACCGGCGTTCGGCCCGCCGAAGGCGCTGCGCGGCGAGATCGCCAACGAGGCCGCGGCCGAACGTCCTCCGCTGCGTCTGGGCGAGCACCCCCTGGTCGACCTGCTCGACCACTTCTTCCGCAGCTGGGAGGAGCTCGAACGCACCGTCGCCGCCGAGCGCCTGTTCGCCGCCGAGCCGATCAGCATCCGGGTCCTGTCCGAACAGGTCCAGGCCGATCTCTCCCAGATCCGCAACGCCCAGCGCAGCGTCGAGGAGCGGCTGCTGCACTGGTTGTCCTCGCCCCAGGGCGAGCCCATCACCAAGCACCTGGGGGACATCTCCGAACAGCTCGGCACGGCGACCACCATCGACCACCTGATCAGCGCCCACACCGACCACCCCGTGGAGATCCCCTCGCTGGGCACCCCGTTGTGGCGGGTCATCATCACGCTGTTCACCGACCGCCGGCTGCACAACGGCTGGCTGGTCGCCGGCGACCCGAACCGGTTGCGCTGGCAGACCCGCCAGCTCCTGTCCGGACAGCCCGACTTCACCGAGGCCGGGCTGCGCCTGGCCAAGCTCGGCATCCGCCCCCAGTCCCTGCGCGCGTGGTTGCTGAGCACGCCGGGGGTGAGCATCCGCGACGGTTACGTCATGGTCGACGAGTCGGTGACCCTGGCCGCGCCCATCCCCACGGCCGCGACCGCCGGCCACGCCTCCGCCCCGGTCCAGCCCCCCGTCGGCACGACGGCCGGCGGCCTGCCGATCCGACGCCGCACGACCGTCCCGGCCACCGTCGACTCCCAGCCGGGCGTGGCGTCCTCACCGCGCTGCTTCCGCGCTCCCGACGGCCGGTGGTGGCACCGGGTCGACGTCACCGCCGACCACCTCAACGGGGCCCCGGTCACGGTGCCACCGGGGTACGCCACCCACCTGGGCCTGCAGCCGGGCCGGTTGCTGTGCCTGACCGCGCCGGGCGCCGACCTACTGGTGCTGGTGTGGCGGGACCAGCCCGCGTTCGACTCGCTGCGTCCCCTGCTGCGCCGGCTGTCGGCGCATCCGGGCGACCGGGTGTTCATCACCGTCAACGGTGACCGTTTGGACGCCCGGAGGCTCGCGGCCACCGACCTGAGCGACCACGGGCCGACGAGCCGGGCGCTGCACCTGATCGGTTACACCGCGCCGGCCTCCACCGACGAGGCGCTGGAGATCATCGCGCGGCGCATCAGCGAGGACGAGACCGTCCAGACCAACCCGGCGCACCTGCTGGACCTCCTGGGCCAGCGGGGCGACGACGACATCGTCGCCGAACTGCGCCCCACCCTGTACGCGACGCACTGAGCGGCACCCCGTCCCGGGGAGGAGACCCGCGCGAAAGGCCGGGCGGGAGGCTCCTCGACGAGCGCGGACGGGGTGTGGCCCCTACGTCGAGGTCCGGCGGAACGGACCGTCGTGGGCCCGGAGCCTGGAGGTCACCGCGCCCATGACGGTCGACGCGGTGCCGCGACGGCCGTTCGACGCGGCGGGCCCCTGTGGGACACCGCCGGGGCGGTGGTCGCTCCCCGTGCCGCTCCTCTCCCGCGGCACGTCCGCTACAGGTGCCACGGCCGGCCTCACCCCCATCGGGCGGACGTTTCCGCGGGGGCTGCGGATCGGCGAAGCACACAGGGTCCCGGCGTCGTCCCCGCCTGGCGAAGCGGCGACGGGCCAGGCCGCCGACCGTCATCCGAGGGGCGATACCGGCGCGAGGGCTCGCGCCGCTGCCCGCGGGCGCCTGGGACCGGTACCGCTCGCCAGCGCGCTGACGACCGCACCCGCCGGCCGTTGTGAAGACGAGGGTCGGCCCGCGGCGGCGAGGCCGCTCCTGGACCGGTCACCTGTTGCGGCGCCCCGGCTCCACCGTCCCGGCGTGGCCGCTGCCGCGCCACGGCCGACGGCCCACCGGGTCACCGCGGGCCTCGCGCTACGCCGGTCGGAGCACGCGGGGTTCCGCGGCCCCTGCGCCCGGTCGATCGGCCCCGAACAACACGAAAGGCCCGCGCCCCTCCCCCGGAAGGGGAGGGACGCGGACCCCGGGTCGGACAGAGCGGAGGCGGCTCAGACGTTGAAGCCGAGCATCCGCAGCTGGTCGCGGCCGTCGTCGGTGATCTTGTCAGGACCCCACGGCGGCATCCAGACCCAGTTGATCTTGACGTCGTGGTCGAAGTCCGCCAGCGCGCCGGTGGCCTGTTCCTCGATGACGTCGGTCAACGGGCAGGCCGCGCTGGTGAGCGTCATGTCGAGGGTGATCGTCCCGCCGTCGACGTTGACGCCGTAGAGCAGGCCGAGGTCGACGACGTTGACGCCGAGTTCGGGGTCGATGACGTCCTTGAGCGACTCGGTGATGTCGTCGAGCAGCGCCTCGCCGGACTGCCCGGGAGCTGCCGCGGCCGTCTCGTTGTCGGCGCTCATGACGCCTCCTCCTCGTGTGTTGCCAGTGACTTGACGGTCGCGTCCTTCCACGCCATCCAGGCGAGCAGGGCGCACTTGATACGTGCAGGGTATTTCGACACCCCGGCGAACGCCACCGCGTCCTCCAGGACGTCCTCGTCGGGTTCCCCCTGCCCCTTGGAGTGCATGAGCTCGGTGAACTCCTCCAGCACCCGCATGCCCTCGTCCACGGTCTTGCCGATGAGCAGGTCGGTCATGATCGAGGCGCTGGCCTGACTGATGGAGCAGCCCATGCTGTCGTAGGAGACGTCGGCGACCGTGGCCGAGCCGTCGACCTCGCCCCCGGCCGCGGTGAGCGCGACCCGCAGGGTCACCTCGTCACCGCAGGTGGGGTTGATGTGGTGGGCCTCGGCGTCGTAGGGGTCCCGCAATCCCTTGTGGTGGGGGTTGCGGTAGTGGTCCAGGATGATCTCCTGGTACATCGCGTCCAGTCGCATCTACGCGCCCTTCTAGCTCCCGGCGGTGCCGAAGAACCGCTGCGCCGCGCGGATCCCCTCGACGAGGGCGTCGACGTCGGCGAGCGAGTTGTACAGGTAGAACGAGGCGCGGGTGGTCGCCACGGCGCGGTAGCGCCGGTGCAGCGGCCACGCGCAGTGGTGGCCGACGCGCACCGCGACTCCACGGTCGTCCAGGACCTGTCCCACGTCGTGGGGGTGGATCCCGTCCACGACGAAGGAGACCGCGCCACCGCGGGCCTCGGCCTCGGCCGGGCCGACGATCCGCACCCCCTCGATGGCGCCGACGTGCTTGAGCGCGTACTCGGTGAGCGCGTGCTCGTGGGCGAGGACGTTGTCCATGCCGATGGCGTCGAGGTAGTCGCAGGCCGCGGCCAGACCGACGGCCTGGGGTGCCATGGGGACGCCCGCCTCGAAGCGCTGCGGCGGGTCGGCCCAGGTGGACTCCTCCATGTGGACCACGCCGATCATGGAGCCGCCCGAGATGAACGGCGGCATGGCCGCCAGCAGCTCCGGCCGCGCCCACAGCACGCCGATGCCGTTGGGGCCGAGCATCTTGTGCCCGGAGAACACCATGAAGTCGGCGTCGAGGGCGCGCACGTCCACCGGCATGTGGGGCACCGACTGGGCCCCGTCGAGCAGGACCAGCGCGCCCACCTCGTGGGCGCGTGCCGCGATCGCCTCGACCGGGTTGACCGTGCCCAAGACGTTGGACTGGTGGGTGAGCGCCACGATCCGGGTGCGCTCGTTGACCAGGCCGTCGAGGTCGGACAGGTCGAGCCGGCCCTCGTCGGTCACACCGAACCAGCGCAGGGTCGCGCCGGTGCGCCGGCACAGCTCCTGCCAGGGCACCAGGTTGGCGTGGTGTTCCATCTCGGTGACGACCACCTCGTCGCCCGGCCCGACGCGGAAGCGGGAGGCGTAGTCCCCCGCGGTCGCGGCGTTGCTCATGGCGTAGGCGACGAGGTTGATCGCCTCGGTGGCGTTCTTGGTGAACACCACTTCGTCGGCCCGCGCGCTGATGAACGCGGCGATGGTCTCGCGCGCGCCCTCGTAGGCGTCGGTGGCCTCTTCCGCGAGCTGGTGCGCTCCCCGGTGCACCGCCGCGTTGTGGCGTTCGTAGAACTCCCGCTCGGCGTCCAGGACCTGCCGGGGCTTCTGCGATGTGGCTCCGGAGTCGAGATACACCAACGGACGACCGTCGCGGACGGTCCGGGCCAGGATGGGGAAATCGGCCCGGATCGCGTCCACGTCGAGCAGTCCGAGCTCGCGTGCCGTCACGGTTAAGCGCCTGCCTTCACGAAACGCTCGTAGCCCTCGGCCTCCAGCACCTCGGCCAGCTCCGGGCCGCCGGACTCGGCGACCTGGCCGTGCGCGAAGACGTGCACGAAGTCGGGCTTGACGTAGTTGAGGATGCGAGTGTAGTGCGTGATCAGCATGACGCCGATCTCGCCGGTGGCCCTGGCGCGGTTGATGCCCTCGGAGACGACCTTCAGGGCGTCGACGTCGAGGCCGGAGTCGGTCTCGTCGAGGATGGCGACCTTCGGCTTGAGCAGTTCGAGCTGAAGGATCTCGTGGCGCTTCTTCTCACCACCGGAGAAGCCCTCGTTGACACCGCGGGCGGCGAAGGAGGGGTCGATGGACAGGCCCTTCATCGCCTCCTGGAGCTCCTTGGAGAAGGCGCGCAGCTTCGGGGCCTCGCCGCGCACCGCGGTGACCGCGCTGCGCAGGAAGTTGGACATGGAGACGCCCGGGACCTCGACCGGGTACTGCATGGCGAGGAACAGGCCGGCGCGGGCCCGCTCGTCGACGCCCATCTCCAGGACGTTCTCGCCGTCGAGGAGGACCTCGCCGTCGGTGATCTCGTACTTGGGGTGGCCGGCGATGGCGTAGGCCAGCGTGGACTTGCCGGAGCCGTTGGGGCCCATGATGGCGTGGGTCTCACCGGAGTTGATGGTGAGGTCGACGCCCTTGAGGATCTCCTGGCGCTCCTCGGCGCCGATGAGGACGTCGGCGCGCAGACCGCGGATCTCAAACTTCGTCATGTGTGTTCAGCCTCAGGAATTCTTCTCAGCGAGCGAGACGAGCACGTCGTCGCCGTCGATCTTCACTGCGTAGGTGGGGACCGGTCGGGTGGCCGGGGGGTTGATCGGCTTGCCCGAGCGCAGGTCGAAGCAGGAGCCGTGCAGCCAGCACTCGATGGTGCCGTCCTCGACCTCGCCCTCGGACAGGTTCACCTCGGCGTGGGAGCAGATGTCGTTGATGGCGTACACCTGCCCCTCGCTGCGCACCAGCGCGACCGGGGTGTCGTCGACCTCCACGCCGAGCGCCCCCTCTTCGGGGATGTCCGCCAGCGCGCAGACCTTGACGAATCCGTCGTTACTCATGCAGCGCCAGCTTCTCCTCGACCTCGGTCATGATGCGCTCGCGCAGCTCGGGCACCTCGATGCGGTTGATCAGCTCGGCGAAGAAGCCGCGGATGACCAGCTTGCGGGCCTCGTCGGCGGGGATGCCGCGCGACTGGAGGTAGAACAGGTGGATGTCGTCGAGCCGGCCGCTGGCGCTGGCGTGGCCCGCGCCCTCGACCTCACCGGTGAAGATCTCCAGGTTGGGCACGGAGTCCACCCGGGTGCCGTCGGTGAGCACCAGGTTGCGGTTGTGCTCGTAGGAGTCGGTGCCCTCGGTGCCCTCGCCGATGATGACGTCACCGATCCAGACCGCGTGGGCCTCCTCGCCGCTGAGCGCGCCCTTGTACTCGACGCGGCTGCGGGTGTTGGAGACGTTGTGGTCGATCAGCGAGCGGTGCTCGTGGTGCTGGCCGGCACCGGTGAAGTACAGGCCGTACAGCTCGGCGTCGCCGCCGGGGGCGGTGTAGCCGACCTTGGGCGACAGGCGCACCAGGTCGCCGCCGAGGGTGACGACGAAGCTGCGGAACCGGGCGTCGCGGCCGACCTTGGTGTAGTGGTGCGAGACCTGGACGGCGTCGCGCTCCCAGTCCTGGAGGCTGACGACGGTGAGCTGGGCCCCGTCCTCGATCACGAACTCGACGTTGTCGGCGTGGACCGCGCTGCCCGCGTACTCCAGGACCACCGTGGCGGCGGAGTGGCGTTCGGCGCGCACCAGGATGTGACCGTAGGACTCGCCCTGGCCGGTGCCGGTGACCTTGATGCTCACCGGGGCCGACGCCTGCGTCTCCTTGGGCACGGTGACGACGGTGGCCTCGGTGAAGGAGGCGTAGGCCAGCGCGCTGACCCGGTCGGTGGGCAGGAACGAGGTGCCCAGCCGGGCGTCGTCACGGCCGACGGTCTCGACGGTGACCTCGGCCGGGGCGTCGGTCTCGACGGTGATCTTGCCGTCGGTGGCCTCGGTGTGCTGGTGCAGGCCGCGCAGGCGGCGCAGCGGGGTGAAGCGCCACTCTTCCTCACGGCCGTTGGGCACGGGGAAGTCGGCCACGTCGAACGAGCCGTGCACGTCGAGTTTGGAGACCGGGAGCTCCCCGCCGTGGGAGTGTTCCTTGATCTCGATGTTCGGGCTGGCCATGCTTAACCAACCGCTCCTTCCATCTGCAGCTCGATGAGCCGGTTCAGTTCCAGCGCGTACTCCATGGGCAGCTCACGCGCGATGGGCTCGACGAAGCCGCGCACGATCATGGCCATGGCCTCGTCCTCGTCCAGGCCGCGGCTCATCAGGTAGAAGAGCTGGTCCTCACTCACCTTGGAGACGGTGGCCTCGTGGCCCATCTCCACGTCGTCCTCGCGGACATCGACGTAGGGGTAGGTGTCGGAACGGCTGACCGTGTCGATGAGCAGCGCGTCGCACTTGACCGTGGACTTGGAGTGGCTGGCGCCCTCCTGGACCTGGACCAGGCCCCGGTAGGAGGCGCGGCCACCGCCGCGGGCCACCGACTTGGAGATGATCGTGGAGGAGGTGTTGGGCGCGCAGTGCACCATCTTGGAACCGGTGTCCTGGTGCTGGCCCTCGCCGGCGAAGGCGATCGACAGCGTCTCGCCCTTGGCGTGCTCGCCCATGAGGTAGACGGCCGGGTACTTCATCGTGACCTGGGAGCCGATGTTGCCGTCGATCCACTCCATGGTCGCGCCCTCGTAGGCCACGGCACGCTTGGTGACCAGGTTGAAGACGTTGTTGGACCAGTTCTGGATCGTGGTGTAGCGGCAGCGGGCGTTCTTCTTGACGATGATCTCGACGACCGCGGAGTGCAGCGAGTCGGTCTTGTAGATCGGCGCGGTGCAGCCCTCGACGTAGTGGACGTAGGCGCCCTCGTCGACGATGATCAGCGTCCGCTCGAACTGGCCCATGTTCTCGGTGTTGATCCGGAAGTAGGCCTGCAGCGGGATCTCCACGTGCACGTTCTTGGGCACGTAGATGAAGGAGCCGCCGCTCCACACCGCCGTGTTCAGCGCGGCGAACTTGTTGTCGCCGGCCGGGATGACCGTGCCGAAGTACTCCTGGAAGAGCTCGGGGTGCTCCTTGAGCGCGGTGTCGGTGTCGAGGAAGATGACGCCCTGCTGCTCCAGGTCCTCGCGGATCTGGTGGTAGACGACCTCGGACTCGTACTGCGCGGCGACACCGGCGACCAGCCGCTGCTTCTCGGCCTCGGGGATGCCGAGCCGGTCGTAGGTGTTCTTGATGTCCTCGGGCAGTTCCTCCCAGGAGGTGGCCTGCTTCTCCGTGGACCGCACGAAGTACTTGATGTTGTCGAAGTCGATGCCGGAGAGGTCGGCCCCCCAGGCGGGCATCGGCTTCTTGTCGAAGAGCTTGAGGGCCTTGAGACGGAGGTCCCGCATCCACTCGGGTTCGGCCTTCTTGGCCGAGATGTCGCGGACGACCTCCTCGTTCAGGCCGCGCCGCGCGGAGGCGCCGGCCTGGTCGGGGTCGGCCCAGCCGTACTCATAGGTGCCGAGCCCTTCGAGCTCGGGGTGCGCGATAGACGTCATTACGCGGATCCTCCTGGACGGGACGTCCTTGTGTGGCGTTGGCCGCCCTCGCTCGGGAAGGGGCGGGCCTTGGACTCTGGGGAGTTCAGGTCGCGGGGACTGACATGGGTGGTGCACACACCGTCGCCGTGGGCGATGGTGGCGAGCCGGCGGACGGGGGTGCCCAGCAGCCGGGCGAAGGCCTCGACCTCGGCCTCGCACAGTTCCGGGAACTCCGCCGCGACGTGCGCCACCGGGCAGTGGTGCTGGCACAGCTGCTCGCCGCCGCCCGGTGCCGGCGCGTCGCCCGCCGAGGCGGCGTAGCCGTCGGAGGACAGCGCCTCGGCGAGGAGCCGGACCCTCTGCTGCGGGGCGACCGCGGCGAGGATCGGGCGGTAGCGGCGTTCGAGGTCGGCCACCTGACGGCGGGCGAACTCGCTGATGGCCTCGGGGCCCGCCTTTTCCGCGAGGAAACGCAGGGCGCTGGAGGCGAGATCGTCGTATCCGTGCACGAACGCGTCGCGACCGGCCTCGGTGATGACGAAGACGCGGGCGGGACGCCCTCGCCCCCTGCGCCCGTGCGGGCGGGCGTCGCGGGCCTCGACCATGCCCTCGGCCATCAGGTTGTCGAGGTGACGACGGATGGCCGCCGGGGTCAGCCCGAGGTGTTCCCCCAGGGTGGACGCCGTGATCGGACCATGTTCGAGGATGAGCCGGGCCACCCGCGCGCGGGTGCCGGTCTCGGCTCCCGGATCGGGCGCAGCGGTCACCCGGGGCGCGCCCGAGGGGGCGGTCCCGTCTGCTCGCTGATGCCGGCTCACGTTTTTCACAACATCAGTGTGGCGTAAATAAGTCCCGACCGCCAAACGGTGATCCATGTCATAGATCACCCAGGCAAGCCTTGCCTAACAGGGCTTTCCACCCCGCGCCGGATCGCATCCCCGCCCCGAACGCGGATGTGCGGGCCCCGGGCGTCCACATGCGGAGACAGCCGGCCCATAGATCGAGACGATGCTTCCGGGACGCCTCCCCCGACGTGACCGAGACGACACGTTCGCCCCAAGGCCGCTGCCCGGGCGGGACGACCGCTCCCACGCGCTCTGGCGGGGGCCTCGAGCGCGGGTCGGTGCCCGACCCCCGAGAGGCCGCCCTACACTTTTCGCATGGACACAGCCGCGGTCGAGGTCACCGACTTGGTCAAAAGCTATGGCAGCACCACCGCCGTGGCCGGCCTGTCGTTCACCGCGCCGCGCGGCGCCGTCACCGCGCTCCTGGGCCCCAACGGGGCCGGCAAGACCTCGACCATCGAGATCTGCGAGGGGTTCCGCCAGGCCGACTCCGGCACGGTGCGCGTCCTGGGCCTCGACCCGATCACCGACGCCCGCGCCCTGAAGCCACGGGTCGGGGTCATGCTCCAGGCCGGTGGCGTGCCCACCGGCGCGCGGGCCGGCGAGTGGTTGCGCCTCATGGCCGCCTTCCACGCCGACCCCCTCCCTCCGCAGGAGCTGATGGAGCGGCTCGGCCTGGTCTCCGTCGCCCGCACCCCGTTCCGCCGCCTGTCCGGCGGCCAACAGCAGCGGCTGTCGCTGGCCGCCGCGGTCATCGGCCGTCCCGAACTGGTCTTCCTCGACGAGCCCACCGCCGGCCTGGACCCCCAGGCCCGCATGGCCACCTGGGAGCTCGTCACGGAGCTGCGCACGGCGGGCGTCGGTGTCGTGCTGACCACGCACTACATGGAGGAGGCCGAGCGGCTCGCCGACCGTGTCGTCATCATCGACCACGGCCGGGTCGTCGCCGACGGCGGCACCGACGAGCTGACAGGCGCCGACCAGGAGCTGCGCTTCCGCGCGGCCCCGGGCATCGACTCCGCGAGCCTGCTCTCCGCGCTTCCCGCGGGCTGCCGGGTGGAGGAGTTCCCCGGCGGCCACTACGTGGTCACCTGCGCCGACCCCCAGGCCCTCGGCCCGGGCCTCCTCGCCACCGTCACCACCTGGTGCGCGGCACAGGGCATCTTGCCCGAGGACCTGCGCGTACAGCGGCGCAGCCTCGAAGACGTCTTCCTCGAACTCACCGGTCGGGACCTCCGCGAATCATGATCGACCCCGCCTCGCGCACCTCCTCCGTCTCCTTCGCCCCCGCCCCCGGCGCGGCCCCGCTGCCGCGCATGGTCTTGGCCCAGGCCGGGATGGAGCTGCGCGTCCTGCTGCGCAACGGCGAACAGCTCCTGTTGACCATGGTCATCCCGGTGCTGCTGCTCGTGGGCTTCAGCATGACCTCGCTCATCGACATCGGGGGCGGCTCCCGGGTGGACTTCCTGGCCCCCGGCGTGATCGCGCTGGCCGTGATGTCCACCGCCTTCACCGGCCAGGCGATCGGCACCGGCTTCGAGCGGCGCTACGGCGTCCTCAAGCGGCTGGGCGCGACACCGCTGTCGCGGTTCGGGCTGTTGGGCGCGAAGACGCTGGCCGTGCTCGCGGTCCAGGTCGTCCAGATCACCCTGTTGTCGGCGGTGGCGCTGACGTTGGGCTGGTCACCGCGTGGCGGGCTGACCGGCGCGCTGGCGTGCGCGCTGGTGATCCTGTTGGCCACCGCCGCTTTCAGTTCCCTGGCGCTGCTGATGGCGGGGACGCTGCGTGCCGAGGCGACGCTGGCAGCGGCCAACCTGGTCTATGTGGTCCTGCTGGGGCTGGGCGGCGTGGTCTTCCCGATCGACCGCTACCCCGACGCGGTGCGTCCCTTCCTGGAGGCCCTGCCGATCACCGCGCTGGCCGACGGCCTGCGCTCGGTGCTGACGGAGGGGGCGGGGCTGCCGCTGGCGCCGCTCCTGGTCCTCGCCGTGTGGGCGGTCGCCGGTTCCCTGCTGGCGAGCCGCCTCTTCCGCTGGGAGTAGCCCCGACGACCGTGACCGCGCCCGCGACATCCGACCGGTAGCGTGGAGCGGGTGGAGTACATCGGTGTCCCCCTGGTGAGCCTGATCCGCGATCTCGGCCCACCGCTGGTGGTCGTGGTCCTCGGACTGGCGCTGGCCGCGCGCTGGCGTCCGCGCCGGCCCCGGTTGGTCGTCGCGGCGCTGCTGGTCCACCTGTTCGCCGCGGCCCTGCCCTATCTGTGGATCTCGGCGCAGGTGTTCCTCGGGCTGGCCACGCAGTCGGCCGCGGGCCTGGTCATGATCCTGGTGCAACCGGCCGTGCAGTTCGCCGCGTGGGTGCTGCTGCTGGTGGGAGCGATCGTGCCACCGCGTGGAGCACCGCCGGGCTCCCCGTCCCCGGCCCGCTCCTCGGCCGTGACCGAGGAGCCCGCGCTGGGTTCCTCCCGCTAGCGCCCCCGCGTCGAACCGGGGCCGCGACGGTGCGGGGACGCCCTGGTCTCCTCACCCGCGACCGTCGGATGGCGGAGCCGCCCCCCTGGGGAGGAAGGCCACGGGCACGCCGGAGGCCCGCAGGATGTCGATGGCCATGTCGCCGAGGAAGACCCTGCGCAACGGCCCGCCCTGTCCCGAGGCGCAGACGAGCACCTCGCCGGTCCGCCATTCGGCCCGCGCCAGCGCGTCGGCGGCGCTCGTGCCGGCCACGATCTCGGTGGAGACCGAGATGGGGTCCGGTTCGGGCAGCGCGGCGACGTTGCGCACGGCCTCCCGCAGGTCGGCGGCGCCCTCGACGCGGAGCCGTTCCAGCATCTGCTCCCGCAGCCGGACGCCCCGGCCGCCCCGGGCCGCGTCCCCGATGAGCATCGTCAGCAGGCGCAACGGCAGGTCGAGCCGGCCGGCGAGCGAGGCGGCGAAGGCGAGGGCCCGGTCGGCTCCGGGCTGGCGCAGGTAGGCGAGGGTGAGCCGGTCCAACCGGGGCACCGACAGCGCGGCGTACCCACTGGGCGCCAGGAGCACGGGGACCGGACTGCCGTGCAGCAGCTGGTCGGCGGTGCTGCCCATGCGGATGTGGCCGCGCGGTCCGCCGGGCGCCGATCCGATGACGATCGCGTCGGCGCCGGCGTCGGCGGCGTAGTCGGCGAGACCCCGACCGCTGCCCCGGTGATGGTGGATGCGGTAGTCCACGCCCACCGGAGGAGGCGTCTGGCCCGGGGCCCGGTCGCGCACGATGCGGCGCGCGGCCTCAAGAGCGTTCTCGGCCTCTTCGCGCAGGTAGGTGACCCACTCGGCGTCCACGGCGGCCTTGGTGTGGGTGGGCCAGCCCGACGGGGGGACGTTGACCACCGACACCCGGGCCCGGGCCCGCCCGGCCAGGAGGAGCCCCAGGGCCAGCGCGTCCGTTCCGCGCTCGTTCGGCTCGTAGCCGATGACGACGTGTCCGCCTCTCATGGCGTGTTCGCTCCCCTCACCGCTCGCGCGAGCCTGGACTTGCGATGACCGTAGGCGAAGTAGGCGCCCAGCCCCACCAGGATCCACAGCAGGAACACCAGCCAGGTGACGTGGTCGAGCCGGGTCATCAGGAAGACGCAGAACAGCGTGCCGAGGATGGGGGTGAGGGGGAACAGCGGGGTGCGGAAGGAGCGCTCCAGGTCGGGACGGGTACGCCGCAGGACCATCACCCCGATGTTGACCAGGGCGAAGGCGAACAGCGTGCCGATGCTGGTGGCCTCGGCCAATCGCCCCAGCGGCACCAGTCCCGCGAGCAGCGCGACGAAGGCCGACACCAGCCAGATGTTGGCGGTGGGCACCTGGGTGCGCGGGTTGACCCGGGAGAAGATCTTCGGGATCAGACCGTCGCGCGACATCGCGAAGAGGATGCGGGTCTGGCCGTAGAGGACGGTGAGCACGACGCTGGCGATCGCGATGACCGCGCCCAGCGACAGCAGGACCGCCGCCCAGCTTCCGCCGATGACGTTGGTCAGCACCATGGCCAAAGACGCCTCGCTGCCGGCGAGGTCGCTGTAGTGGACCGCCGCCACCGCGGCGAGCGCGACGAGGACGTAGACGACCGTCACGATGACCAGGGAGAGCAGGATCGCCAGCGGCAGGTCGCGCTTGGGGTTGCGGGCCTCCTCCCCCGCGGTGGAGGCGGCGTCGAAGCCGATGTAGGAGAAGAACACCTGGGCGCCGGCCGCGCTGATCCCGGCGATGCCCATGGGCGCGAACGGGGTGAGGTTGCCGGAGTCGAAGGCGGTGAACGCCACGACGCAGAAGAACAGCAGGACCGCGACCTTGAGCACGACCATGACGGCGTTGGCCCGGGCGCTCTCCGAGGCGCCTCCCAGCAGCAGCCAGGTGGCGAGGAGGACCACCGCGATCGCGGTGACGTTGACGACGCCGCCGTCACCGGGGGGCGCGCTCAACGCGGCGGGGATGGTGAAGCCGAACAGCCCGTTGAGGAACTCGTTGAGGTACTGCCCCCAGCCGACGGCCACCGCCGACACCGACACCGCGTACTCCAGCAGCAGGCACCAGCCGCACACCCAGGCGACCAGCTCGCCCAGGGTGGCGTAGGCGTAGGAGTAGGAGGAGCCCGAGACGGGGATGGTGCCGGCCAGTTCGGCGTAGGACAGCGCGGAGAACAGGGCGGTGATCGCGGCCAGCGCGAAGGCGACGACGACGGCGGGGCCGGCCAACGGGGCGGCCTCCCCCAGGATGACGAAGATCCCGGTCCCCAGGGTGGCGCCGACGCTGAACATGGTGAGCTGCCACAGGCCCATCGTGCGTTTGAGCCGGCCGCCCTCGCCCTGGCCGCCCTCGCCGACGATCTCCTCGGTGGGTTTGGTCCTGGTCAGGCTCTGCCAGAACGACCCGTTTCGCTGCACCTCGGACTCCCACCGTTTCGGACGGACGACGACACGACCGGATGACTATACATATATGCGTATAGAAATGCGGAATCGTGGCGTTGTGATCTCCGTTTCCCGGCCGCCCCCGTTCACCTGCTCTCCTGTCCCGCCTCGGGCCCCAGCCCGCTCGGCCGGCCGGGCCCCGCGGCGCCGAGTTCGGGGTAGGTCCCGCTCGGCGTGACGATCGTGCCCGCGGTACCCGCCAGGATCTCGGCGGCCTGGGTCAGCGATCCGATCGCCCCCATGTCCCCGGTGATCTCGGCGAAGCGGCAGACCGCCTCGACCTTGGGCCCCATCGACCCGGCGGGAAACTCCATCGCCCGGAGCTGACCCGGCGTGGCGTTGGAAATCTCACGCTGGTGCGGCGTACCGAAGTTCTCCATGACCCGGGGGACGTCGGTGAGCAGCAGCAGCGCGTCGGCCTCCAGCGCCTCCGCCAGCAGCGAGGCGGTCAGATCCTTGTCCACGACCGCCTCGACGCCCGCGAGCAGCCCCTCTTCGTTGCGGATGGCCGGCACCCCGCCGCCCCCGGCGCAGACGACGATCGCCCCCGAGGACAGCAGCAACCGGATCAGCCGGGTCTCCACCACCCGCTGCGGCCGCGGCGAGGGCACCACCCGGCGCCAGTGCGCGCCGTCGGGTTTGACCACCCACCCCCGCTCCTCGGCCAGGCGCCTGGCCTCGGCCTCGTCGTAGACGGGGCCGACGAACTTGGTGGGGTTCTGAAACGCCGGATCTCCCATCGACACCAGCGTCTGGTTGATCAGGGACGCCACCTGGCGGCCGGGCAACGCGTTCTGCAGGGCCTGCAGCAGCCAGTAGCCGATCATGCCCTGGGTCTGCGCGCCCAGGACGTCGAAGGGGTAGGGCTGGCTGAGGGAGGAGTCGGCGGCGCTCTGCAACGCCAGCACCCCCACCTGCGGACCGTTGCCGTGGGTGACGACCAGTTCGTGCTCGGCCGCCAGGGGCGCCAGCGCGTGGACCGCGGCGGCGACGTTGCGGCGCTGGATATCGGCGTCGGGGCGTTCCCCACGCCGCAACAGGGCGTTTCCGCCCAGGGCCACGACCACGCGCATCTCCGTCAGCCTCCCAACGTCGCGACCAAGACGGCCTTGATGGTGTGCATCCGGTTCTCGGCCTGGTCGAAGACGATCGAGGCTGGCGACTCGAACACCTCGTCGGTCACCTCCAGGGCCTCCATTCCGGTCTTCTGGTACAGCTCTTCGCCGATCCGGGTGTTACGGTCGTGGAAGGCCGGCAGGCAGTGCATGAACTTCACGTCGGGGTTGCCCGTGGCCGCCAGCGCCGCGGCGTTGACCTGGTAGGGCCGGAGCAGCTCGATACGCCGCTCCCAGGTCTCGGCCGGCTCCCCCATGGACACCCACACGTCGGTGTAGACGAAGTCGGCCCCCTTGAGCCCCTCGGCGACGTCCTCGGTGAAGGTCACCTTCGCCCCGGTGCGCTCGGCGATCTCCCGGGCCGGCCGCGCCACGGTCTGCTCGTCGGGCCACAGCTCCTTGGGGGCGACCATGCGCACGTCGACGCCGAACATCGCGCCGGCGACGGTCAGCGAGTGTCCGAGGTTGTTGCGGGCGTCGCCCATGTAGGCGAAGGTGACCTGGCCGAGCGGTTTGTCGGTGTGCTCGGTGATGGTGAGGAAGTCCGCCAGCATCTGGGTGGGGTGCCACTCGTCGGTCAGCCCGTTCCACACGGGCACCCCCGCGTAACGGGCGAGTTCCTCGACGAGCTCCTGCTTGGAGCCGCGGTACTCGATGCCGTCGTACATCCGTCCCAGGACACGGGCGGTGTCCTTCATCGACTCCTTGTGGCCGATCTGGGATCCGCCCGGGTCCAGGTAGGTGACGTGGGCCCCCTGGTCGTGGGCGGCGACCTCGAACGCGCAGCGGGTGCGCGTGGAGGTCTTCTCGAAGATCAGGGCGATGTTCTTGCCCGTGAGGCGCGGCTGTTCGGTGCCCGCGTACTTCGCCGCCTTGAGGTCGGCGGACAGCCGGAGCAGGAACGCGAACTCCGCCGGCGTGAAGTCGAGTTCCTTGACGAAGCTGCGGTTACGCAGATTGAACGCCATCTCGGCGCTTCCCCTCTGTCGTTCCTGGCCCCGCCGGCCGCACGGCGCGGCCGACGCCAGGATGGTGGTCGAGAAATCGATCGGCGCCCGGAACACCGATACGCAAGAACATACACAGGTGTGCATATAAATGCGGAAGAGGGTGGCGCACGCTCACGCGTCCCGCTCGATCGGGCAGGTCATGCAGTGCGGGCCACCGCGGCCGCGTCCCAGCTCGCTGCCGCGCACCGTGATCACCTCGACGCCGTTCTTGCGCAGGAAGGTGTTGGAGGTGACGTTGCGCTCGTAGGCGATCACCACGCCCGGCTCGACCGCGAAGACGTTGCAGCCGTCGTCCCACTGCTCGCGTTCGGAGGAGAAGACGTCCTGCGTGGGCGTGAGCACCTTGATGTCGTCCAGCCCCAGGGCGTCGGCGATGGCCCGGTGCATCTGCTCGGGCGCGTGGTCGGTGACCTTGAGCTCCTTCTCGTTGTCGCCCGGTTCGATGGTGTAGGAGGGGAGCATGCCCAGCCCCGCGTACTTGACGAAGACGCCGTGGTCGACGTTGGTCATGACCGTGTCCAGGTGCATGACCGCGCGGGCCTTCGGCATCCAGATGCCGAGGATCCGCTGGGCCGCCCCCTTGGCGAAGAGCCGACGGGCCAGCATCTCCACCGCCTGCGGCTGGGTGCGTTCACTCAACCCGACCAGCACCGCGCCGTTGCCGATGGGCATGACGTCCCCGCCCTCGATCGTGGCCGGCGCCCACTTGCTCCCCGGCGCCCACACCTCGAAGTCGGCCTCGGCGAACATCGGATGCCAGGTGTAGACCGCCTCGTAGTGGACCGTCTCGCGCATGCGGGCCTTCTTGCGCATCGCGTTGACGGAGACGCCCCCGTAGATCCAGCACGAGGTGTCACGGGTGAAGATGTGGTTGGGCAGCGGCGTCAGGACGAAGTCGTCGGCGTCCAAGGTGTGGAACCAGACCGACTTCGGTTCCTCCATCCGCTCCAGCAGCTCGCGCTTGGTGATGCCGCCGATGAGGAACCGGCGCAGCGTCTCGGTGTCCATCGCCTCGAACGCGCTGCGGATGCCGTCGATGGCCAGCGGCCCCTGGAAGCGCTCGTCCAGGCTGTGGTCGAGGATGTAGGCCTTGGCCTCGGGCATCTCCAAGACGTCGTGGAGCAGCTGGTGGAACAGGTGGACCACGACACCCCGGTCGCGCAGGTAGTCGGCGAACGCATCGTGCTCCTCGCGTGCCCGCTTCGCCCACAGCACGTCGTCGAACAGCAGCGCGTCCCGGTTGCTCGGGGTGAGCCGCTTCAACTCCAGGTCCGGCCGGTGCAGGATCACCTGCCGCAACCGCCCGACCTCGGACTTCACTGAAAAGGCCATGCTTCCTCGTTCTCTCGCGTTCGCCTCGCCCGGGCGGCGGGCCACCGGAGCGCGGGCGAACTCACCGTCGACCACCTGCCGCGGCCGTCTGCCGGGTACGCGGGCCGCCGTCACCGCCGCTGGAGCGCGCCCAGATGTAGACCGGCACTCCGACGAGCAAAATGAGCATTCCCTGGAAAACCGCCTCGGAACCGGCACCGAACACCATCCAGAACGAAAAGGCCATCGCCACGATCGCCAGCGCCATGTCGCGCGCGAGGTGTCCCATCCGGATCCGGCGTCGGTGCGTCACCAGCCAGAAGATCTGGGCACAGGCGGAGAAGAAGTAGGGGATGACCGTGGTGAAGGTGGCCAGCAACAGGATCGACTCGAAGGCGTCGGCCGCCCCGTAGTAGTTGGTGACCACCACGATGGTGGTCAGGACCGCCCCGGCCAGGATGCCCACGTAGGGCACGCCGCCGCGGGTGCGGGAGAAGGCCTGTGGGAACAGGCCGTCACGCGCGGCGGCCATCGGCATCTCGGCGACGAGCATCGTCCAGCCGTTGAGCGCGCCCAGACCCGAGATGATGGCCATGACGGCCAGTACCCCGCCCCACACCTGCCCGCCGAACATGTTGTTGATCGCCTCGGCGAAGGGCGCCTCGGAGACGACCAGCCGGGCGTAGGGCACGTTGCCCATCACCGCGACCGTGCCCAGCAGGTAGACCACGGCGCACGCCAGGGTCCCGATGACGCTGGCCCGCCCGATGTTGCGCTCGGGGTCTCGTACCTTCTCCGCGGCGACCGACGCGCTCTCCACCCCGGAGTAGGCGAAGAGCAGGACCGCGCCGGACAACGAGACGGCGGTGAGCAGGGATCCGCCGGTGGCGTTGAACGGACCGAAGTTGGCCGGGTCGATGAACAGCAGTCCCACGAGCGCCACGAACAGCAGCGGGACGAACTTCAGCACCGTCGTCACCAGCTGGAAGGCCCCCATGTTGCGCACGCCGGTGAGGTTGACGACGGCCGGCAGCCAGATGCCCACCAGGGCGACCGCGGTGCGGCCGAGCGTGGAGTCCCAGTCCAGGAAGTAGTTGACGTAACCCACCCAGGCCACGGCGATACCGGCGTTGCCCGCCCAGGCCGTGATCCAAAACGACCAGGCGTTCCAGAAACCGGCGAAGTCACCGAAGGCGTCGCGCGCGTAGGCGTAGGGGCCGCCCGAGGCGGGAACGCGCGCCCCCAACCGGCCGAACACCGTGGCCAGCGCCAGGGCGCCCACCGTGACCACCGCGAACGCCAGGATGCTGACCGTGCCGTAGCCGGCGAGGGTCGCGGGCAGGAGGAAGATGCCGGTGCCGACGATGTTACCGACGACCAGGGCGGTGGCCACCGGCAGCCCCAGACGCGGCCCGTCCGCCCTGCCCTGGCTTCCCTCGTCCGCCGCCCGCGCGGTGCTCACGGGCGCCTCCCCGATCCGGCGCTTCCCACCCGCATCGCCCCGCTCTCTCGCTCACCGCGCGGAGCGGACCACCTCGGTCCACCGGATTCCCCGGCCCTCGCGGACTGTGTGCGATCCTGGCGTCTCCTTCCCGCCGGGAAGGACGGGGCTCGCCCGGTTGTCGAGAGCGACCGAAGGGTTTACGACGGTTTGACCGCGCCGGTGGCCTCGGCGTGTTCCGCGCGGGCGGCGGCGCGCCTGGCACGTGCCCGTTCCCCGACGTAGACCGGGACACCGAGCAGCATGATCAGCATGCCCTGCAACGCCGCCTGCGCCCCGGCCCCCACGACCATCCACAGGGAGAACAGCATCGCCAGCACGACCATGGTCAGGTCCACCGCCAACCGCCCGCCCGCCACCGGGCGTCCCCCGTCCCCGCCCACCAGCCAGTACAACTGGGCGCAGGCGGAGAAGAAGTAGGGGATGACGGAGGTGAAGGTGGCCAGCAGCACGATCGACTCGAAGGCGTCGGCCGCTCCGTAGAAGTTCAGCACGATGACCAGGGAGGCCATGACGGCGCCGGCGACCACGCCGAACCAGGGCACCTCGCGGGCGTTGGTCCGGGCGAAGACGCGCGGGAACAGCCCGTCGCGCGCGGCGGCCATCGGCATCTCCGCGACGACCATCATCCACCCGTTCATGGCGCCGATCCCCGAGAGCACCGCCATGGCCGCGACGGCGCTGCCCCAGTCCTGGCCGCCGAAGACGGCGTCGGCGGCCAGCGCGAACGGGGCCTGCGACTCCCTCAACCGCTCGTGGGGCACGTTTCCCATGACCGAGACCGTGCTCAGCAGGTAGACGAGGGCGCAGGCCAGCGTGCCGATGACCGTGGCGCGTCCGACGTTGCGCCGCGGGTCGCGTACCCGGCCGGCCGCGATCGAGGCGCTCTCCACCCCGGAGTAGACGAACAGCAGCACCGCGCCGGCCAACGACACCGCCGTCAGCCAGGACCCGCCCGTCGCGTTGAACGGGCCGAAGTTCGCCGGATCGATGAAGAACAGCCCGATCAGGGCGACCGACAGCAACGGGAGGAACTTCAGCACCGTGGTGACGACCTGGATGACCCCCATGGCCCGCACCCCCGCCAGGTTCACCAGGGCCGGTACCCACACGCAGACCAGCGCCAGCAGCGAGGAGCCCAGGGGCGAGTCCCAGCCCAGGAAGTGGTTGGCATAGCCCACCCAGGCCACGGCGATGCCGGCCATCCCCGCCCATGTCGTGATCCAAAACGACCAGGCGATCCAGAAACCGGTGAAGTCGCCGAAGGCGGCGTGCGCGTAGGCGTAGGGGCCGCCCGAGCCCGGGGTGCGCGCCGCCAGCCGGCCGAACACCGCTGCGAGGGCCAGCGCGCCCGCCGACACCAGGACCAGGGCGAGGAGGCTGATCGTGCCGTAGCCGGCCAGGGTCGCGGGGAGCAGGAAGATCCCGATGCCGATGACGTTGCCCATCACCAGGGCGGTGGCGGTGGGCAGGCCCAGGCCCGCCCGGCCCTGTTCCCGCGTTCTTCCGGCCGGTGCCGTGGTCATCCGTCGTTCCCCCGCAGCGGGCCTCGCCCGCGTCCTCGTCGCCGCCCGCGGGCGGTCCTCCGTTCATGAGCCCTCGGTAACGGTACGGGGTCATCAGCGGTGTTCAGCGCGTTTGCGCCCGCCCCGCCACGTGGTCTCCCCCACTCGATTCATAGGATGGTGGGTTGTGACCGCCAACGCCGCCGATGGTTCGCCTCTCCCGTCCCGTCTGCCCGCCCTGCGCGGCGCGGCCATGCTCCGCAACGCCGGCGCCTCCATTCCGCCGTCCTGGTACGTGGTCGCGGGGATCCTGTCGATCCAGGCCGGCGCCGGGATCGCCAAGAACCTGTTCACGGTGCTGCCGCCCAGCGCCGTGGTGTGGCTGCGGCTGCTCACCTCGGCGGTGGTCCTCATGGCGCTGGTACGCCCGCGGCTGCGCGGACACACCCGCGCCGACTGGCTCGTCGCGATCGGCTTCGGCGTGTGCCTGGCGACCATGAACTTCTCGCTGTACCAGGCCATCGCGCGCATCCCCCTCGGCATCGCCGTGACCATCGAGTTCCTGGGACCGCTGGCGGTGGCCGTCGCCGGTTCCCGGCGCCGCGTCGACCTGCTGTGGGTGGGGCTGGCCGCGCTGGGCGTCGTCCTGCTGGGGTACGGCGACGGCCACGTGACGCTGGCGGGTGTGGCGTTCGCGCTGCTCGCCGGGGCCGCCTGGGCGGGCTACATCCTGCTGGGCGCGGCGACCGGGCGGCGCTTCCCCGGGACCTCGGGGCTGGCGATCGCCAGCGTGGCCGGAGCGGTGCTCGTGGCCCCCGCCGGCATCGCCGAAGGGGGCGCCGCGTTGCTGGACCCACGGCTGGTGGTGATCGGCCTGCTCGTGGGACTGCTGTCGTCGGTGATCCCCTACACCCTGGAGATGCACGCGCTGCGGCGCATGCCACCACGGGTGTTCAGCATCCTGATGAGCCTGGAGCCCGCCGCCGCGGCGCTGATCGGCCTGCTCCTGCTCGGGGAGATCCTGACGATCGGCCAATGGGCCGCCGTGGCCTGCGTCGTCGCCGCCAGCCTGGGGGCCACCCGCACCGAGCGGACCCGGGCGGCGCGGGAGGCGGGTCCTCCCCCCGCCCCCGACCCTGGGGAGCGGTGAGGCGGATCCGGGGGAGCGCAACCGTCTACTACAGTTTGTCGTATGAGTGGTTCCCCAGCTCCGGCCGTACTCGCGGCGGACGAGATCTTGATATTGAACCTGCCGCTGTGGACGTGGCAGATCGTCTTCGCCGTCGCCGGGGTGCTGGCGCTGGTGGTGCTCTCGCGCACCATCTGGCACCCCACCGTCGCCTCACTGCGCTGGTGGGCGCTGGGCAACATCGTCGTCAACGCCGGCATCGCCGTGACCGGCGCGACGGTGCGGGTGACCTCCTCGGGGCTGGGCTGTTCGGAGTGGCCCAAGTGCACCAAGGAGAGCTTCGTCCCCGTGGGCACCCACCACTCCGCCTTCAACGCCGCCATCGAGTTCGGCAACCGGACGCTGACGTTCCTGGTCCTCGCGGTCGGGGTCATCGTGTTCGTCGCGACGCTGCGGATGCGTCCACGCCGCCGCGACCTGCTGACGTTGGCCACCATCATCCCGATCGGCGTGCTCGGCCAGGCCGTGGTCGGCGGCATCACCGTGTGGAGCGACCTGCACCCCGCCTCGGTCGCCGCGCACTTCCTGCTCTCCACGGTGGTGGTGATCTTCACCGTCGCCTACTACGTCCGCTGCCGTGAGCCCGAGGGCGAGCTCCGGCTCACCGTCGCCCCCTCGATCCGACACCTGGCCACCGCGCTCGTCCCGCTCGGTTTCGCGCTGCTCGTGGCCGGAACCGTGGTCACCGGTACCGGTCCGCACGGCGGGGACGCCTCGGCCCCGAGGTGGGACTTCGACATGGTGCTGGTCACCCGCGTGCACTCGCTGCTGGCCTGGGCCACGGTGGCCGGCGCCGTCGCCCTGATCGTGCTGGCGCTGCGCCTGGGTGCGCCGCGGCGGCTGCGCACCCAGATCTGGCTGCTGCTGGCGGTGATCGCCGCGCAGGGCGGTGTGGGCTATGCCCAGTACTTCCTCGGGCTGCCCGAGCTGCTGGTCGTCCTGCACGTACTCGGTTCGACCCTGGTGTGGGTCGCGATCCTTCGGGTGTACTTCGGGACCGCCGAACGGGCCGCCGTCACCAGCCCCGCTCCCCGGGGGGAGTCTGGCGAGGCGGCTGCGGCGGCCACTGGGCCGGCCGCGGACCACTAGGCGGCTGCGGGCCCGGCGGCGCACTGGGGTGCGCCCCGGGCCGGGGCGCCTCGCGCTGGCTCCTCGCCCGCTCGATGACGTGGGCGAAGTCGGAGCGCCGCAGGAAGCCGGAGTCGGTGGGCCGTTCCGCCCACACCGGCGCGGCCGGGACGGCCGCGCGCCCGATGAAGGCCTCGCGCGCCACGTGCATGAGCGCGAGGAAGGAGTCCCTGCGGTGCCACCACTGCGGGCGCACCACTCCGCGCTCCATCCGCTGGTGCAGCAGCGCCAGCTCGGTCGCCGCCAGCTGGTAGTCGCGCATCGCGTTACGGCCGGCCTGCCCCGCCGTACGCTGCGCCCAGGCCCGCGCCCCTCTCCGGCCCGCCATGGAGCTGAGCATCTGGATGTCGGCCGGCGTGACCAGGCCGGTGGGGATGTAGGGCGGCAGGTGACGGGCGATCGCCGCGACCTGGCGGCGCCGGTCCTGGACCGCGACCACGATGATCATGACGAGCACGAAGAACAGCACCAGGTAGGCGACGCCCAGCCCGAGCCAGCCGAACAGCGTCGACCCGTTCCACAGGGCGTGCAGCAGCATCGCGGCGATCCACCCGCCGACCGGGGCGAGGAAGCGCGCCGGCCCGCGGTTGATCGCCGCGTAGGCCACCCCCAGTCCGATCATCGCGGTGTAGATGGGGTGACCGAACGGCGCGATGACCCCGCGCAGCACGAAGGTGAACGCCAATCCGGCGAACCCGCTCTCGAAGAACGAGGTCAGGAAGTAGGAGATGTTCTCGGTGAAGGCGAAGCCGGTCGCCACCATCCCCGCGTAGATGACGCCGTCGGTGTAGGAGTCGATCTCGTGGCGGCGTCGCCACAGCAGGATGAGCAGCACCACGCCCTTGGCGGTCTCCTCGACCAGCGGCGCCCCCACAGCGGCGCTGAGGTAGGAGCCGAGGTCCTCCCCGAACACGGGGACGGCGTACAGCTCCATTCCCAGCGTGTTGAGGACGAGGGACACCAGCACCGCCACGCCCGCGCCCCACAGGAAGGCGAACAGCAGCATCGTGGCCGGCTCGGGCTCCAGTCGGTCCAGCAGCAGGATCAGCGGGATCAGGACCGTCACGGGGATGATCGCGGCGACCAGGCTGACGACGAAGCCGAGCGCGCCGGCGGCGCCACCGCCGACCAGGCCGCCGAGCAGCAGGTAGCCGAGCATCAGGGCCATGCAGATCACGCTGACCGTGATGCCGACGATCAGCCCCACGGAGTGACGTCCGGGCCGGCGTCCCTCCAGGATGGCCTTCGTGTCGAGAACGGGCATAGCCCCAGAGCGTAACGTGTCGTTCCCCCGCGCCGTCCCTCGGCGGCGGCGCGGGGTGGCCGGCCCCGGACGTCGTGACATGGCAACGGCCCCCCGCCCCTGACTCGGGGGCGGGGGGCCGGCGGCCGCGGAAAGGGCGGGTCAGGCCAGCAGGCCCGCGATCAGCGGGTCGATCGTGACCGCGCAGAACAGCAGCGCCAGGTAGGCGTTGGACAGGTGGAAGAAGCCCATCGTCTTCAGCTGCGCGCCGGTGACACCGGCCCGCACCCGGTTGAACAACCGGTGCGCCTGGAACAGCAGGATCGCGCCGAGCACGATCGCGCAGACGGCGTAGAACAGGGTGGTCCCGGCGACCGGCCAGAACAGCACCGAGACGATCACCGTCGCCCAGCTGTAGAGGACGCATTCGAGCAGGACCCGACGGTCGCTGGCCACGACCGGGAGCATCGGGACGTTGGCGGCCGCGTAGTCCTCGCGGTAGCGCATCGCCAGGGTCCAGGTGTGCGGCGGGGTCCAGAAGAAGACGACGAGGAAGAGGACGAACGGCGCCCAGTCCAGGCCCCCGGTGACCGCGGCCCAGCCGATGAGCACCGGCATGCAGCCGGCGATCCCGCCCCACACGACGTTCTGCGCGGTACGCCGCTTCAGCAGCATGGTGTAGACGAAGATGTAGAAGAGGATCGCGGTCAGCGACAGCGCGGCCGACAGCCAGTTCACGAACACCGCGAAACCGACCGTGGAGACCACGGCGAGGGTCAGGCCGTAGATCATCGTGCCGCGCGGTGTGACCTGGTGCATGGCGACCGGACGGCGCCGGGTGCGACGCATCTCCTGGTCGATGTCACGGTCGATGTAGCAGTTGATCGCGTTGGCGCTGGCCGCCGACATCGTGCCGAAGAGCAGCGTGGCGACGGCGGTCCACAGCGGGGGGACCCCACCCGCCGCGACGAACATCACCGGGATCGTGGTGATCAGCAGCAGCTCGATCACCCGGGGCTTGGAGAGCGCGACGTAGGCGCGCACGTAGGCGCCGAAGGAACGGGAGCGGGCCGCGCTGTCGCGCGCGTCCGCGTCCTCGACGCCGGCAGGGTGCGGGGAACGGTTCAGCAAGGTCATCAGCGCCGTCGCGTCTTCTCGCCACGGACCGCCACGCCCTGCTCCGGACGCGCCGCGCCCACCTGTCGTTCGCCCCACCCGTCACGCGGCGCGAAACGCGCGGCGGGGGACATCCGCTCTACGGACACAGACACGCTGAACCTCAAAGGAATCGGGAATCTCTACTGCTCGCCACGGGGGGGCCGCGGGCTCGGCACGCTCACGCGCCGGAAAAGCCGCGAAACCCGGTCAACGACATACTGTAGTACTTGCCGGGGCGCCCGCCCGACCGGGGGCGTGTCTGCGGAACCGGCTCTGAACTGTGGTTGCGCGCTCCCGCGGCGGAGGCGACCTCCCTCCGTACCCGTCCCGTCACCGCGGCGTTCCTCGCAGGCTGCCATAAGCGGTGGTCAGGCCATAGCGCGCCACGCCCGCCAGGTCAAGGAGGCAAGGGGGATAAACCTCGCTCCAGTGGGCAAGGGTGAGACGTGTTGAACATCGTTACCGATCGGTTCGGGCGATAGGCTCGAGACAGCGATCGTTCCCGCCGTGGCCCCGCGCACGGTCGTGGTCGGGAGCCGCATCCGCGGACCCGGTCCCACCGTCTCCGCACCGTCGCGGCGAGGATACGTCTGTTGACCATCCCATATTCACAGTTCCCGGGCGTAAGACGCCCGTTCGACCTGGATGCGCGAAAGGAGCCCTGAGCCCGCGTGAACACCGACACCTCAAAGACCCTTGATTGGTCAGAGCTGGACCAGCGCGCCGTCGACGTGGTCCGCGCCCTGGCGATGGACGCGGTCGAGGAGGCGGGCTCTGGCCACCCCGGTACCGCGATGAGCCTGGCGCCCGTGGCCTACCTCCTCTTCCAGAAGGTCATGCGCCACGACCCGAGCGAACCCACCTGGATCGGCCGCGACCGCTTCGTCCTCTCCGCCGGCCACTCCAGCCTCACCCTCTACATCCAGCTCTACCTGGCCGGTTATGGCCTGAGCCTGGACGACCTCAAGCGGCTGCGCCAGTGGGACAGCCTCACCCCGGGCCACCCCGAGCACGGGCACACCGCCGGCGTGGAGACCACCACCGGACCGCTCGGCCAGGGCATCGGCAACGCGGTGGGCATGGCGATGGCGGCCCGCCGCGAGCGCGGCCTGTTCGACCCCGAGTCCGCTCCCGGCGAGAGCCCCTTCGACCACTTCGTGTACGCCATCTGCTCCGACGGCGACGTCCAGGAGGGCGTCTCGCACGAGGTCAGCGCGCTGGCCGGCACCCAGAAGCTCGGCAACCTGATCCTCATCTACGACGACAACCACATCTCGATCGAGGACGACACCCAGATCGCCTTCTCCGAGGATGTCGCCGCCCGCTACGCCGCCTACGGCTGGCACGTCCAGGAGATCGACTGGACCGCCGGCGGCTCCTACCACGAGGACGTCGCCGCCCTCCACCAGGCGGTGCTCGCGGCCCAGGCCGAGACCGAGCGCCCCTCCCTGATCAAGCTGCGCACGATCATCGGCTGGCCGGCCCCCAACAAGCAGAACACCGGGGCCTCCCACGGCTCGGCGCTGGGCGCCGAGGAGGTCGCGGCCACCAAGCAGATCCTCGGCCTCAACCCGGACGCGACCTTCGACGTTCCCGAGGAGCTGCTGGAGCACACCCGCAAGGCCGTCGAGCGCGGCCGTGAGGCCCGCGCCGAGTGGGAGGGCTTCCTCGCCGCCTGGCGCAACGGCGCCGGCGAGCGCGGCGACCTGTTCGACCGCCTGTCCTCCGGCAAGCTCCCCCAGGACTGGACCGACGCGCTGCCGACCTTCGAGGCCAGCGCGAAGGGCATGGCCACCCGCAAGGCCTCCGGCGAGGTGCTGAGCGCGATCGCCCCGGTGCTGCCGGAACTGTGGGGCGGCTCCGCCGACCTGGCCGGTTCCAACAACACCACGCCCAAGGGCGAGCCGTCGTTCATCCCGGAGGAGTACTCCACCACGGCGTTCTCGGGCAACCGGTTCGGCCGGGTGCTGCACTTCGGCATCCGTGAGCACGGCATGGGCTCCATCCTCAACGGCATCGCGCTGCACGGCCCGACCCGGCCCTACGGCGGCACCTTCCTGGTCTTCAGCGACTACATGCGCCCGGCCGTGCGCCTGGCCGCGCTGATGAAGCTGCCGGTCACCTACGTCTGGACGCACGACTCGATCGGCCTGGGCGAGGACGGCCCCACCCACCAGCCGGTCGAGCACCTGTGGTCGCTGCGCGCGATCCCGGGCCTGGACGTGGTCCGCCCGGCCGACGCCAACGAGACCGCGGTCGCCTGGCGGACCATCCTGGAGCACAACGACCGTCCCGCCGCGCTCGCCCTGACCCGGCAGAACGTTCCCACGCTGGACCGCAGGGAGCTGGGCTCCGCCGAGGGCACCGCCAAGGGCGGCTACGTGCTCGCCGAGGCCTCCGACGGCAGGCCGCAGGCGCTCATCATCGCCACGGGCAGCGAGGTCGCGATCGCGCTGGAGGCCCGGGAGCGCCTGGAGGCCGAGGGCACTCCCACCCGCGTGGTCTCCATGCCCAGTGTCGAGTGGTTCAACGAGCAGGAGCCGGCCTACCGCCAGAGCGTGCTGCCGCCCTCGGTGCGCGCCCGTGTCTCGGTCGAGGCCGGTGTGGCGCTGGGCTGGCGCGAGTTCATCGGTGACGCCGGCGAGTCCGTGAGCCTGGAGCACTTCGGTGCCTCGGCTCCCTACCAGACGCTCTACGAGCAGTTCGGCATCACCGCGGAGCGGGTGGTCGCCGCGGTCCACGCGAGCATCGCCCGCCTCGGCGGCGAGAGCGGGACGACGACCGGCAACTGACGTCCGCGGGGAGGGTCCTTCACCGGTTCGGGAAGGACCCTCCTGCCGTCGGTGCCGCAACGACGAGGGGAAGACGAAAGACCATGACGAACCCACTGAAGAACCTGTCCGACCAAGGCGTCGCCGTCTGGCTCGACGACATCAGCCGGGAACGCCTGCGCAGCGGCAACCTGTCCGAGCTGATCCGCGACAAGAGCGTCGTCGGCGTCACGTCGAACCCCACGATCTTCGAGAAGGCCCTCAAGGAGGGTGACGCCTACGACGCGCAGCTGCACGACCTGGCGGTGCGCGGGGTGTCGGTGGAGGAGGCCGTGCGCGCCATCACCACCTACGACATCCGCTGGGCCGCCGACGTGCTGCGCCCGGTCTACGACGCCACCGACGGCCAGGACGGCCGGGTCTCCCTGGAGGTCGACCCGCGCCTGGCGCTGGAGGCCGCCGAGCGCACGGTCGCCGAGGCGCGCGCGCTGTGGTGGATGGTCGACCGGCCCAACCTGATGATCAAGATCCCGGCGACCGAGGCGGGGCTGCCCGCCATCACCCAGGCCCTGTCCGAGGGCATCAGCGTCAACGTCACGCTGATCTTCTCGCTGGAACGCTACCGCGGTGTGATGGAGGCGTTCCTGGCCGGTCTGGAACAGGCCCGCGAGAACGGCCACGACCTCCACACGATCCACTCCGTGGCATCCTTCTTCGTCAGTCGGGTGGACACCGAGATCGACAAGCGGCTGGAGGCCATCGGCAGCGAGCAGGCGCGCGGGCTGCGCGGGCGTGCCGCGATCGCCAACGCCCGCCTGGCCTACGCCGCCTACGAGGAGGTGTTCTCCTCCGAGCGGTGGAAGGCCCTGGAGTCCGCCGGTGCCCGCCCGCAGCGTCCGCTGTGGGCCTCCACCGGTGTGAAGGACCCCGCCTACCCCGACACGCTCTACGTCACCGAGCTGGTCGCTCCCGGCACCGTGAACACGATGCCCGAGGCGACCCTGGAGGCCACCGCCGACCACGGTGAGATCTCCGGCGACACCGTGCGCGGCACCTACGAGCAGGCCCGCGCCGACCTCGCCGCGCTCGCCGAGGTCGGGGTCGACTACGACGACGTGGTCGCGGTGCTGGAACGCGAGGGCGTCTCCAAGTTCGAGAAGTCCTGGGAGGGACTGCTCGACGGGGTCTCCCAGCAGCTCAAGGCCAACTCCTAGGAGCCCGCCCGTTCCCGGGCCCACCCCCGGGAACGGGCGTCTCGCTGATCCGTTCGCGGTCCGATCGGGAAAGGCGGGCTCGGCCGGGGCGGGTCGGGTAGAAGATGATCCCGGGTGCCCGCGACGGGCGCCCGGATGTCGGATCTCGCGCGAACCGTGGAAGGACCAGTCGCTTTGAGCACTGACCAGGTAAAGGCCGCAGACCTTGTCGTGACGTTGGAGGGCGCTGTCCGTGACAGCGCCGCCTCGGCCCGGGAGCGTCTCGTCGCCGACGGGATTCCGGCGAAACTCGCGGCAAAGGACCCGTCATTGTGGGGGCCCGACGCCGCCGCCGAGGCCGCCGTCCGGCTGGGCTGGCTCGACCTGCCCCGCTCCTCCCGCGCCCTGCTTCCGGAGCTGTCCCGGGTCGCCGCGGAGAAGCGCGCGGCCGGACTGGACCGCGTCGTGCTGGCCGGGATGGGCGGTTCCTCGCTCGCCCCCGAGGTGATCGCCGCGACCCGGGGCGTTGAACTGACCATCCTCGACACCACCGACCCGCACCAGGTGCGCCGGGCGATCGAGGACCGTCTGGAGCGCACCGTCGTGGTGGTGTCCTCCAAGAGCGGTGGCACGGTCGAGACCGACAGCCAGCGGCGCGCCTACGAGGCGGCCTTCCGGGCGGCCGGGATCGACCCGGCCGAGCGCATCGTCGTGGTCACCGACCCCGGCTCGCCCCTCGCCCGCCTGGCCGAGGAGGCCGGTTACCCCACCTTCCTGGCCGATCCCGAGGTGGGGGGCCGCTACAGCGCGCTGAGCGCCTTCGGCCTGGTTCCCAGCGCGCTGGCCGGCGTGGACGTGACGGCCCTCCTGGACGAGGCCGAGGCGCTGGCGGGCTCGCTGGCCAAGGACACCGACAACCCCGCCCTGCTGCTGGGGGCCGCCCTCGGCGGGTTCACCGGACACGACAAGGTGCTGCTGGCCGGGTCGACGCCCGCGGGGCTGGGCGACTGGATCGAGCAGCTGGTCGCCGAGTCCACCGGCAAGGACGGGACCGGGCTGCTGCCGGTCGTCGTCGAGGGCCCCGACGCCCCCGGGTTCGTTCCCGGCCCCGACAGTCACCTGGTCGCCTTCGCCGAGCACGGCGATCCCGGCGCCGACCTCGCCGACACCGTGGTCAGCGGCCCCCTGGGGGCGCAGTTCCTCGCCTGGGAGTACGCCACCGCCGTGGCCGGGCGGCTCCTGGGCATCGACCCGTTCAACCAGCCCAACGTGCAGGAGTCCAAGGACAACACCAAGGCGCTGTTGGAGGCGTCGGGGGACGGCCCGCTGCCCTCGGGCACCCCGCTGCTCGTGGACGGCCCGGTCGAGGTGTACTCCGCCGACAGCGGCCTGTACGACGGCGCCGGCGACCTCACCGAGGTAGTGCAGCGGCTCGTGCGCGCGGTCCCCGAGGACGGCTACCTCGCCGTGATGGCCTACCTGGACCGCGACCCGGCGGGCGAGGGCGAGGCCGCCGAGGTGCGGCCGGCGCTGGCCGCGCTGACCCCGCGCCCGGTCACTTTCGGCTGGGGACCGCGTTTCCTGCACTCCACCGGGCAGTACCACAAGGGTGGACCCCACAACGGAGTGTTCCTCCAGATCACCGGTGAGGTCACCGACGACCTGGAGGTGCCCGGCCGCCCCTACAGCTTCGGCCGGCTCCAGCTCGCCCAGGCGCTCGGCGACTTCGGCGCGCTGGGCGACCGCGGTCGGCCCGCCGTCCGACTGCACCTGCGCGACCGCGCCGCCGGCCTGGCCCGGTTGCGCGAGGCGCTGGACTCCGTCCGTCCCTGATCCGACCCATCCCCGCCGCCGCGGCCACACCCGCGGCGGCGTACGCCACCACCACACGGGGAGATGAAGACGTGAAAGAACCGGTGATGCCGGGAGCGGTCCCCAACCCCCTGCGCAGCGTGCTGGATCGGCGGTTGCCGCGCATCGCCGGCCCGAGCGTGCTGGTCCTGTTCGGGGTCACGGGAGACCTGGCCCGCAAGAAGCTGCTGCCGGCCATCTACGACCTGGCCAACCGCGGGCTGCTGCCGCCGGGCTTCGGCCTGGTCGGCTTCGCCCGGCGCGACTGGGCCGACCAGGACTTCGCCCAGCAGGCCCACGAGGCCGTGCGCAAATACGCGCGCACCCCCTTCCGCGAGGACGTCTGGCGTCAGCTCAGCGAGGGGGTCCGCTTCGTCCAGGGCGAGCTGCACGACGACGAGGCCTTCGACAACCTGGCCCGCACCGTCCGCGAGCTCGACGCCGACCGCGGCACCGGAGGCAACTACGCCTTCTACCTGTCGCTGCCGCCCAAGCTGTTCCCGACGGTGGTCAAGCAGCTGCGGCGCTCGGGGCTGGCCGAGTCCCGGGGCGACTCCTGGCGCCGGGTCGTCATCGAGAAGCCCTTCGGCCACAACCTGGAGAGCGCGCAGGAGCTCAACGCGGTCGTGGACGACGTCTTCCCGCCCCAGTCGGTGTTCCGCATCGACCACTACCTGGGCAAGGAGACCGTCCAGAACATCATGGCGCTGCGGTTCGCCAACACCCTGTTCGAACCGATCTGGAACCGCAGCTACGTCGACCACGTGCAGATCACGATGGCCGAGGACATCGGTGTGGGCGGCCGGGCCGGCTACTACGACGGCATCGGCGCCGCCCGCGACGTCATCCAGAACCACCTGTTGCAGTTGCTCGCGCTGGTGGCGATGGAGGAGCCGCTGTCCTTCACCGCCGACGCCATCAGGGCCGAGAAGGAGAAGGCCCTGTCCGCGGTCACCCTGCCGGAGGACCTGGGCCTGGGCACCGCCCGCGGCCAGTACGCGGCGGGTTGGCAGGGGGGCGCCTCGGTCGTGGGCTACCTGGAGGAGGAGGGGATCCCCGCCGACTCCATCACCGAGACCTACGCGGCGATCAAGCTCGGCGTGAACACCCGCCGCTGGGCCGGGGTCCCCTTCTACCTGCGCACGGGCAAGCGGCTGGGCCGGCGCGTGACCGAGGTCGCGCTGGTGTTCCAGCGCGCCCCGCACGAGATGTTCAGCCGGGTCGAGACCGAGGAGCTGGGCGCCAACTCGCTGGTGCTGCGCATCCAGCCCGACGAGGGCGTGACCCTGCGGTTCGGCTCGAAGGTTCCGGGCGCCTCCATGGAGGTCCGTGACGTGAGCATGGACTTCACCTACGGCGAGTCCTTCACCGAGGCCAGCCCCGAGGCCTACGAACGGCTGATCCTGGACGTGCTCATCGGCGACCCGCCCCTCTTCCCACGCCAGGAGGAGGTCGAGCTGTCGTGGAAGATCCTCGACCCGATCGAGGAGTACTGGGCGAAGAACGGCCGGCCCGAGCAGTACGAGTCGGGCACGTGGGGTCCGCCCTCGGCTCACGAGCTGATGGCCCGCGACGGCCGCCAGTGGCGCCGGCCCTGACGGGAAGAGGGAGACGACGATGACGCTGTATCTTCCGCGTACCACCACCGCGC
The DNA here is from genome assembly GCF_054780875.1 of Marinactinospora endophytica. Lineage (NCBI taxonomy): Bacteria > Bacillati > Actinomycetota > Actinomycetes > Streptosporangiales > Nocardiopsidaceae > Marinactinospora > Marinactinospora endophytica. The sequence goes on from NZ_BAAGVM010000009.1 coordinate 192,980, forward strand.
AGATCACCGAGGCCCTGGCCAACGAGCGGCGCAGTGTCGGCGGCGGCGCGATGAACATGGTGCTGACCCTGGTGATCGTGACCGACGAGGCCGACCACTACGACGCCGTGCGTGCCGCCACCGAGTCGGGCCACGAACACCCCAGCCGGGTGCTCGCGCTGATCCGCCGTGACCGCGACGCCGAGCCCGCGATCGACGCCGAGATCCGCCGGCCCGGCACCGCCGGCCCCGGCGAGGCCCTGTTGCTGCGGTTGTACGGACCGCTCGGCGACCACGCCGACTCCGTGGTCACCCCGCTCCTGGTGCCCGACGCGCCGGTCGTCGTGTGGTGGCCGGGCGAGGGGCCGGCCGACCCCGCCTCCGACCCGGTGGGCCGGCTCGCCCACCGGCGCATCACCGACGCGCTGCGCGCCGCCGACCCGGTCGGTGACCTCATCGGCAGGATCGCCCATTACTCCCCCGGTGACACCGACCTGACCTGGACCCGGCTGACCCCGTGGCGTTCCCTGCTGGCCTCCACGATGGACCAGCCGTGCGGGTGGGTCACCGCGGCCGAGGTGACCGCCGAACCGCACTACCCGAGTGCGGACCTGCTCGTGGCCTGGCTGTCGCAGCGGTTGAACGTGCCGGTGACCCGCAAGGAGTCGCACGGTCCCGGCATCACCGGCGCCAAGCTCAGCACCGAGGACTGCGGCGACATCGAGATCAGGCGGCTGGACGGACGGGTGGCCACCCTGTCGCGTCCCAACCAGCCCGACCAGACCGTCGCGCTGCCGCGCCGCCGCGCCGCCGAGGCCCTCGCCGAGGAGCTGCGCCGGCTCGACGCCGACGAGGTCTACGAGAGCACCGCCAAGCACATGGCCGAGACGTTGGGGCGGTCGGGGGTGAACGCGTGAGCGACGCCGAGGTGATCCTGCACGCCGACGCCGACCTGCTCGCCGCCGCCACGGCGGCGCGGATCGTGACGCGGCTGACCGAGGCCCAGGCGGCACGCGGCTCGGCGTCGATCGTGCTGACCGGAGGCGGCATCGGCACGGCCGTGCTCGCCGCGCTGGCGCGTACGCCGGCGCGCGACGCCGTCGACTGGCGGCGGGTCGACGTGTGGTGGGGGGACGAGCGCTTCCTTCCCACCGGGGACGCCGAGCGCAACGAGACCGGGGCGCGGGCGGCGCTGCTCGACCACATCGACCTCGATCCCGGGCGCGTGCACCCGATGCCCGCCCCCGACGGGCCGGACGGGGACGATCCCGCGGCGGGCGCGCTCCGCTACGCGGCAGAGCTGCGCGTCCGGGCGGAGGCCGGCGGGACGGTTCCGTCCTTCGACGTCTGCCTGCTCGGGGTCGGCCCGGACGCCCACGTCGCCTCGCTCTTCCCGGGGCTGCCGGCGATGAAGGAGCGGGAGCGCTCCGTGGTGGCCGTCCACGACGCTCCCAAGCCGCCCCCCACCCGGATCTCGTTGACCCTGCCGGCCATCGCCGCGGCCCGTGAGGTGTGGGCGCTGGCCGCGGGAGAGAGCAAGGCCGAGGCGGTCGGCCGCGCGCTGGGCGGGGCCGGGGAAGTGCCCGCGGCCGCCGTACGCGGCCGCGAGCGCACGCTGTTCCTGGTGGACCGCGCCGCGGCTCGGGACCTGCCGGAGACCGCGCGTCCTTGACCGGTCCGGGGCCGGGAGCGGGGCTCACGGCCCCCGGGTCAGCGCAGCACCGTGACCCGGGGCAGGTCGCGATGGTCCCGGTGCGCCTGGACGATCCCGGCCAGCGCGGGACGGTCGAGGGCGCGGTAGGCCGCGACGAGGAGCTCGGCCGCCAGGCGCTCGCGGAGGGGGTCGCCCTGCGAGACCCAGTGCAGGTCACGTCCCAACACGAGCGCCCGGGCGGGGTCGCCCGCCGCGCAGCGGCGGACCGCCTCGGCCGCCGCCGCGGTCACGGCCTCGGGGTCGCCGGTCAGTTCCTCGTAGACGCGGGTGTACCAGTGGTGGTCCTCCGCCCCTTCCTGCGGACCGCGTGGCGGGGCGGCTCCCCGAGGGAGGAGGGCGCCGCCCCCGTCCAGGGTCATGACCCGCTCGGGGATCGGCCGCGCGGCGCGGAGCGTCCGAAGGTAGTCCACCCCCTCGTGGCCGGGATCGCCCACGCCGAAGGCCACGAGGAGGGCCCTCAGCCCGCGCAGCCGGTTCCGCCGTTCGTCGACGGGCGCGCCGACCCTCTCCTCGTCGAGGAGGTCGCGCCAGGATCCCTCCAGGTGGGCGCGCACCACCTCCAGCGGTGTCCCCTGGGGGACGCCGACCCCGCCGCCGTCGTTGGTGCGGTATCCGGCCACTCCCGCGCAGGTCCGGCCGTCGTCGAACCACAGGCCGAAGTGCAGCCCGTCGCTACCGCCGTGCAGGAAGGTGACGAACTCCGGCGGGTCGCGGTAGTAGCGCCCGTGCACGCGCACGTCGATTCCGTCCCGGGTCGGCCGACCGGGCTCCTCCAACAGGTCGGCGACACCGTAGGGGGCGAGGTCCAGGTCCGCGAGCGCCTGCCGGTCCGCGGGCCCCAGGGAGCGCAGGAAGGCCCAGAACTCCCGGAGGGACTCGGGGGGCGTCATCCCCCAGTCCCCTTCGAAGCGTTCGCGGAACGCGGGGAACCCCTCCCGGGTCTCCTCCAGGGCCTGGTGGGCGCGGACCTCGGCCGGGGCGGTGGAAGCGGGGACCACGGGGTTCCTCCTCGTCGACGCGGCGTCGGCCCATCCTAGGAGGGGCCGACGACACACCGGCCCGGGTCCGGCGCGTGCCGCCGGTCCCGTTCCCGGGGAACGAGACCTCGGGAGGCCGGGGCGAGAAGGATGTCCCGGGCGAAGGAGCGAGCCGGGTACGGGCAGCTCGTTTCCGGCCCGGACCTGTCTCCCTCGCCCTCGCGCATCGCCGCGGGGAAGCGGGTCAGGGGCGGCACGCCGCCCCGAAGGCGGAGCGCGCGGTCATCGGGCCGGCGGGACGAGCGAACCGGTGAGCACGACCTCCGTGGGCAGTTTCCTGCTGGCGGGCCGACGCGCCGCTCCCTGTGACCCGGCCATCTCGACGAGGTCGGCGACGGCCCGGCCCCCCAGCTCCCCCGCGGGGACCCGGACCGCCGAGACCGGGGTGCCCGGCAGGTCGGCGAAGGCCATGTCGTCGGCGGCGGCGACGCTGAGCCGTTCGGGTACCTTGATGCCGCGCCGGCCCAGCTCGTACATCAGCCCGAGGAGGAGCAGGCTGTTGAAGGCCAGCGCGGCGGTGCAACCCGACTCCACGATCTCGGCGGCGGCCGCCGCGCCATCGGCGAAGGCCGGGTAGACGGGGCCCACCACCCTCAGGTCCAGGCCGAGCCGGGCGGCGTGCTCGCCCAGCTCGTCCCGGCGGCGCCGGTCCATCCAGGAGCCGGGCGGACCGGCCAGGTAGGCGACCCGGCGGTGTCCCAGCTCGGCCAGACGGTCGAAGATCCGCGCCAGTCCGCCGGGGGTGTCCACGGTGAGCGAGGTCAGCCCGTTGACCCTGCGGTTGACGACGACCACGGGTTTGCGCCGGTGCGCGGCGACCAGGTCGCGCGCGGAGCCGACCGGGGAGAGCAGCACGAAGCCGTCCACCTGGTCCCGCAGCTCCCGCAGCACCTCGCCCTCGCGTTCGGCGGCGCCCTCGGTGACCGCGATGATGAGCCAGCGGCCGTGTTCCTCCGCGACGGCCTGCGCGCCGGCGATGATGGCCGCGTAGAAGGGGTTCTCCAGGTCGGGGACGAGCATCGCGAAGAAGCCGGTCCGGCCGGTGGTCAGGGCGCGCGCGGCCGGGTTGGCGCGGAACCCCACCTTCTCGGCGGCGGCGCGGACCCGTTCCAGGGTGCGCGGCGCCACCATCTCCGGCCGGCTCATGGCCCTCGACACCGTCGACGCCGACACTCCGGCGACACGCGCCACGTCCTCCAGCCCGGCCAACCCTCTACCCCTTTGCGTCGTTTTGGCGTTATGTCCGATATAAGGTTACGCTGTTGCAAGCGCTTGCAGTAGCGCTTGCACATGAATCCCCTGATCAGACGATCAGATCCGCAGACCCCGCGACCCGGTTGCGCCGGGCCGCCAACCTCACGGGGGTGGAATTGTCCCGGCGTGGAACCCTGTTCGCGCTGCTCGTACCCGGTCTGGCGGTACTCCTCTTCGGTTTCCTCTACCCGGTCGCGGCCACCCTGGCCTTCCCACCGGACGGCGACCCCGCCACGGTCGCCCGCGAGACCGGATCGCTGCTGACCGACCCCTACCTGCTCCCGGTGATCGCGCGGACGATCCGCGTGGCCGTGGTGACCACGCTCATCTGCCTGGTGCTCGGCTTCCCGGTCGCCTACCTCATCTCCCGGGTCCCGCCACGCTGGTCGGGCAAGCTCCTGGCCCTGGCGATCTTCCCGCTCATGCTCAACACCGTCGTGCGCACCTACGGCTGGCTCGTCGTGCTCGGCGGCAACGGGCTGCTCAGCAGCCTCACCGAGGGGCTGGGCCTGGGGCCGTCCCGGCTGCTCTACACCGAAACGGCCATCGTCCTCGGCCTGGTCCAGCTCTTCCTGCCGCTGATGATCCTGTCGTGCTACTCCAGCCTGTCCCAGCAGGACCCGCGGCTGGAGGAGGCGGCCCGCGGCCTCGGCGCCAGCCCGGGCCGGGCCTTCCGCCAGGTGGTGTTCCCGCTGGCGCTGCCCGGCGCGCTGGTCGGCTGCACCCTGGTGTTCGCCGGGGCGGTCACCGCGTTCACCACGCCGCAACTGCTCGGCGGCGCCCGCGAACGCATCCTGTCCACCCTGCTCTACAGCAGGGTCAACGTCAGTCTGGACTGGCCGGCGGCCAGCGCCGTCGCGCTGGTCATGACGGTGCTGGTGCTCGTCGTCAGCGCCCTGTCCAGCCGGCTGAGCGCGAAGGGAAGCACCCAGTGATCCGCCGCCCCCTGCTGTCGCTGCTGACGGCCCTCGCCTTCCTCATCATGCTCGGGCCGGTCGTCATCCTGCTCGGCGTCGCCTTCACCGCGGGCAGCACGCTGACCTTCCCGCCCGAGGGGCTGTCGCTGCGCTGGTTCGCCGCCGCGCTGGACTACCAGCCCTTCATCAGCTCCCTCGGCACCAGCCTCGTCGTCGCGGCGCTGTCCACGGTGCTGGCGCTGGCCCTGGGCGTCCCGGCCACGCTGGCACTGCAACGAGGCCTGATCCCCGGGCGCAGGGTCGTGGAGAACCTCTTCGCCACCCCGATCATCGTGCCCGAGCTGGTCCTCGGCCTGGCCCTGTTCCAGCAGCTCATGGTGGGACTACAGATCACGGCCCTGGCCACGCTGGTCATCGGCCACACCGTCCTGCTCCTCCCCTACGCGGTGCGGGTGGTCGGGGCGTCGCTGGCGCTGTCGGACCCGCGGCTGGAGGAGGCCGCGCGCGGTCTGGGCGCCGGCCCGCTGCGCACCTTCTTCCAGGTGACGCTGCCGGTCATGCGCCCGGGGATCATCTCCGCGGCGATCCTGGCCTTCATCACGTCGCTGAACAACGTGCCGCTGTCACTGCTGCTCACCGGGCCGGGCGTCTCCACGCTGCCCGTCGAGATGCTCAACTACGTCCAGTCCTCGTACGACCCCGTCGTCGCCGCGGTGAGCGTGCTGCTGCTCGCCGCCAGCGTGGCCGTCGCCCTCGTGACCGAACGGCTCGTCGGCTTCAACAAGGTCTTCGGCCGCTAGTGGCCGGGAAGGAGAGCCAGAACATGACCCCCGTGGTCCAGCTCGAATCGGTGAGCCGCGCCTTCGGCCGGTCCCGCGACGCGGTCGCCGCGGTCAGCGACCTCGACCTCGTCGTCCCCCGCGGTAAGTTCACGACCCTGCTGGGGCCGAGTGGTTGCGGCAAGACCACGACCCTGCGGATGATCGCCGGATTCGTCCAGCCCACCTCGGGGCGGATCCTGCTGGAGGGCGCCGACGCGACGAAGACGCCGCCGGAGAAGCGCAACATCGGCATGGTCTTCCAGTCCTACGCGCTCTTCCCGCACATGACGATCATCGACAACGTCGCCTTCGGGCTGCGCGCCCGCGGCCTGGCCAAGACCGAGGTCACCGCCCGGGCCGGCGAGGCGCTGGAGCTGGTCGGCCTGTCCGCGCTGGCCGGACGCAAGCCGGGCGCGCTGTCGGGCGGCCAGCAGCAACGGGTCGCGTTGGCCCGGGCCGTGGCGATCCGCCCCTCGGTGCTGCTGCTCGACGAGCCCCTGTCCAACCTCGATGCCCGGTTGCGCGTCCAGATGCGGGCCGAACTGCGCCGCGTCCAGCGCGAGACCGGCCTCACCGCGATCCTGGTCACCCACGACCAGGACGAGGCGCTGGAACTGTCGGACCACATGGTCATCCTCAACAAGGGCCGCCTGGAGCAGGAGGGCGCGCCACGCGACGTCTTCCCCCGCCCCGCCAGCCGGTTCGTCGCCGACTTCCTCGGCTACGAGAACTTCCCGGTGCTGCCCGGCCACGGGCCGGTGGCGATCCGTCCCGAGCACGTGCGCCTGCTGTCCTCCGGCGAGCCGGACGGTGCCGGCGTGAGGCTGGAGGCCACCGTCACCAACGTCACCTACCAGGGCAGCCACTGCGTGGTCGAGGTGAACGCGAACGGTCTCGGCGACGGCACGCGGCTGCTGTGCGCCCACCCCGGGGAGGCCCCCCGGCCCGGCGAGGCGGTGCGGGTGCTGCTGCCCGCCGCCCACCTCGTCACCCTGGGAGAGGACGCGGAGGCCGCGCGATGAGGCGCCCCGTCACCGCGGCGCTCGCCGGTCTGTGCGCCCTGGCCGCCACGGCGACCGCCTGCGCGCCGACCCGCGAGGCCGACACCGACACCCTCGTGGTCAGCACCTTCTCCTTCGCGACCGAACAGTTCATGGAGGTCGTGGCCGAACCGTTCGAGGAGCGGACCGGCATCGAGGTCGTACTGGACACCGGGAACAACGCCACCCGTCTGACCAAGCTGCGCATCAACAAGGAGCGGCCCGACACCGACGTCGTGCTGATCTCCGACTACTACGCGGCCATCGGCAAGGAGATGGGACTGTTCGAGCGGATCGACCCCGAGACCGTCCCCAACATGGCCGAGATCCAGCCGTGGGCGGTCGATCCCGAGGGGTACGGTCCCGCCTACACCTTCCAGCTGCTCGGTCTGATGTACCGGACCGACCTGGTGGAGGAGGAGCCCACCTCGTGGGGGGCGCTGTGGGACCCCGAACACCCGGGCGGGTTCGCGCTGCCCGACATCTCGGTGTCGGCCGGACCGCTGATGGTCCTGGCCACCGGCGAGACCTACGGTTCGGGCCCCACCGACGCCGACACCGGGTTCGAGCGGCTGGCCGCGATCGGCCCGGACGCCCTCCAGTTCTACTCCAGCAGCACCGAGGTCTCCAGCCTGCTGGAACGGGGGGAGATCGCGATGGCCCCGAGCCTGGACAACTTCGCGATGAACGCGGTCGAGGCCGGCCAGCCCATCGGGTTCGCGCTTCCGGAGGAGGGGCGGCTGATGACGGCCAACACCGCCCAGATCGTCAACGGCGCGCCCAACCGGGCCGGCGCCGAGGCCTTCGTCGACTTCCTGCTGGACCCGCAGGTGCAGTCGGAGGTCGCCGAGGTCATCTACGACAAGCCGGTCCACCCCGACGCGCAGGTCACCGATTTGATGACCCGGGTGTCCGGGGAGGCCGCCGTGAACCCGACCGAGGCCGGTTACCACCAGGGCGACCTCGACCTCATCGCCGGCGAACGCTCGTCCTGGCTGGACCGCTTCGTCGAGGAGGTCGCGCGTTGAGCGCCGGACGGATCCCCGTCGTCATCGACTGCGACCCCGGCGTGGACGACGCGATCGCGCTGCTGCTCGCGCTGGCCTCACCGGAACTGCACGTGCGAGGCGTGACCCTGGTCGCCGGCAACACGTCCCTGGCCAACGTCGAGCGCAACGCGGCACAGGTGCTGGACCTGGCCGGCGCGCCCGCGGACCTCCCGCTGGTGCCCGGCCTGGCCGGCCCGGTGGCCCGGATCGAGCGGATCCCCGACGAGCCCATCCACGGGGCGGGCGGGCTGGGCGGCCTGGAGCCATCGGCCACCACACGCCCCTCCCACGCGGGGCACGCGGTGGACTGGCTGGCCGAACAGGCCCTGGCCGCGCCGGGGGAGCTGACGCTCGTCGCGCTGGGTCCGCTGTCCAACGTCGCGGCGATGCTGGCCCGCCACCCGCAGGCCGGCCCCGCCTTCCGCGAGATCGTCGTCATGGGCGGCGCGGCGTTCGTCCAGGGCAACGTCACCCCCGCGGCGGAGTTCAACTTCTTCGCCGACCCCGAGGCCGCCCGGTACGTGCTGGCGTCGGGGCTGCCGGTCCGCGTGGTGGGGCTCGACGTCACGCGCGCCGCGCTGTTCCCCCTGGAGGAGGCCGAACGGCTGGCCGCGCTGCCCGCGACCGCGGGCGTCGCCGGAAGGCTGCTGCGCGACTTCGCGCTGCGCTACCAGGCGCGTTTCGAGGTGGCCGCGGTCCCGGTCCACGACGCGCTCGCGGTCGCCGCCGTCTCCCATCCCGCCCTTCTCGGCTGGGCCGAGGGAGAGGCCACCGTGGAGTGCGCCGGCGAGGTCACCCGTGGCGCGCTCGTGGCCGACGTCCGCCGTCCGGAGCGGGCGCGCCGCGCCCGCATCGCCCTGTCGGTGGACTCCGCGGCCTTCGTCCGTCTGCTCTCCGAGCGCCTCACCGGCTACGCCCGCTGATCCGCCCACCTATCTGCGAGGAAACCCGCCATGACGCACCCCGAACCTGTCGACCTGCTGCTCCGGGGCGGCCGTGTCGTCTCGGTCCAGACCGGCGAGGTCTGGGCCGCCGACGTCGCGGTCACCGGGGAGAGGATCCGCGCCGTGCTCCCGCCGGGGACGCCGGTGCGCGCGACCGAGGTGATCGACGCGACCGGGCTGATCGTCGCCCCCGGCTACGTCGACGCCCACATGCACATCGAGAGCTCGCTCGTCGCGCCCGCCGAGTTCGCGCGGGTGACACTGCCGCGGGGGACCACCACCGTGCTGGCCGACGCCCACGAGATCGTCAACGTCGCCGGGCGCGACGCCCAGGCCTGGATGATCGAGCAGGGGCGCGCCACGCGGCAGACGATGTGCTGGGCGGTCCCCTCCTGTGTCCCCGCGCTCGACGGGTTCGAGACGGCCGGCGCCCGGCTGGACGCCGCCGACATCGACGAGATGCTCGGTTGGGAGGGCGTGACGACCCTGGGCGAGGTCATGGACTACCGCGCGGTCGTCTCCGGGGATCCGCGGATGCGCGGCATCGTCGAGGCCGCGCAGCGGCACGGGGTGCGTCTGGACGGGCACTGCCCGAACCTCTCGGGGGCCGAGCTCGGCGAGTACCTGTGGGCCGGGATCGACTCCGACCACTGCAAGAACACGCCCGAGGTCGCCCTGGAGAAGGCCCGCCTGGGCATGCTGCTGATGCTCCAGGAGAAGTGCCTGACCCCCGAGGTCGTCGACGCGCTGCTGGGCCTGCCCCACCTGCCCGACTTCTGCCTGGTGACCGACGACGTGGCGGTGGACGCGATCCTGTCCCGCGGCCACCTGGACCGGGTGGGCGCGGTCGCGCTGGAGCGGGGGATGTCCCCCCTGGCCGTGCTGCGCGCGCTCACCGTCCACCCGGCACGCCGGCTGGGCCTGCACGACCGCGGCGTGGTCAGCCCGGGCAAGCGCGCCGACCTCGTGCTGCTGCGCTCCCTCACCGACCTGACCCCCGCGCTGGTCCTCGCCGGCGGTGTGGTCGTCGGGCGCGACGCCCGGCCCGTGCAGGAGGCCGTCCGGCTGGCCGACAACCCGTTCTCCGGGACGGTGCGCCTGGACGCCGAGGCGGTGGAGGCCGCCGTGTGGCGGGTGGACCTGCCCGACGGGGAGCACGCCTTCCGCGCGATGCGGGTCAACACCGTCGACACCTACACCGAACCGGACGAGGTGGTGCTGCCGGTGCGTGACGGGGTCGTGGAGTGGGAGGGGCGGACCGCGGTCGTGGCGGTCCTCGAGCGGCACACCGGCAGCGGCCGGGCCTCCTTCGCCCCCGTCACCGGTCACGATCTGGGGGTCGGCGCCTTCGCCACCACCTACGCCCACGACAGCCACAACCTCACGGTGATCGCGACGGCCTCGGCCGCGCTGCGGGAGGCGGCGGGCACGGTGGTCGCGGCCGGCGGCGGGATGTGCGCGGTGCGCGAGGGGCACCCCCCGGCGACGCTGGAGCTGCCCGTGGGCGGGGTGATGTCGGACCGCTCCGCGGAGGAGGTGGCGGCGGCCTCCGGCGCGGTCCGCGGCGCGCTGGAGGCGTGGGGCTGGCACAACCGCAACGTCTTCATGAGCGTCTCCACCCTCACCCTCCCGGTGTCCCCGCAGGTCAAGATCACCGACCGGGGGCTGGTGCGGGTGGTGGAACGCGCCTGGGAGCCGGAGACGGTCGGCGGGTCCTGACCGCACGGCGAACGGGTTGCCGGGCGGCCGGACGCCCGGCGATCATGGACCGGCCCACCCCCGCGACGTCCCCACGAGGTGCCGGTGAAACCGATCGTCCTGCTCGACGCCCCCTCCAACCTGGGTCTGCGCCCTCCCGAGGAGGGGGCGGTGCCCGGTTGCCACAAGGCCCCCGGCGCGCTGCGCGACCAGGGGTTGCTCACCCGGCTCGGCGCGCGTGACGCCGGTGTGGTGACGCCACCGCGCTATCGGGCGGCCTGGACGCCGGGCGTCGTCCGCAACGAGGAGGCGGTCGCCGGCTACACCCGCTCCCTGGCCGACCGGATCTCCACGATCCTCGGGGAGGGCGGGTTCCCGGTCGTGCTGGGCGGCGACTGCAGCATCCTCCTCGGCGCGGCCCTGGCCCTGTCCGGGAAGGGCGGGCACGGGCTCGTCTACCTCGACGGGCACCTGGACTACCGCCATCCCGGCAACAGCGACGAGGTGGGCGCCTGCGCGGGTGAGGGCCTGGCGTTGGTCACCGGCCACGGCGGCGTCCTCGCCGAGCTGGGCGGCTCCCGGCCCTACTTCGCGCCCTCCCGAGTCGCCGCCCTGGGGTTTCGCCCTGGTGACGAGGACGAGGCCGAGGTCGCCGGGGCGGGGGTCACGCTGCTCCCCGCCCCCGCGGTGGGCGAGGATCCGGCCGCGGCCGCGGCGACCGCGTTGACGGCGGCGGCCGGTCCCGACGGGACCGGGGCGTTCTGGATCCACCTCGACGTCGACATCATCGACGCCGCGCTGCTGCCGGCGGTGGACAGCCCCGAGCCCGACGGCCTGGACTGGGACCAGCTCGCCGACCTGCTGGCCGCGCTGGTGGCCGCGCCGGGGGCGACCGGCCTGGACCTGACCATCTACGACCCCGACCTCGACCCGTCGGCGCAGGGGGCTCGCGCGCTGGTCGACGTCCTCGCGCGGGCGCTCTCCCGGGGATGAGGCGTCGTCCCCCGGCGATCGCCGCGCCCCTCCCGAAGGGTCGGAAGGGTGAGGGGAACGACCCCGCCGGGTTCCCGATTCCGGTGGACCACGCCCCACGGGTGCGCTATCCAATTGATCATGAACGAACTCAACTGCCCCAAATGCCCGGGTTCCCTCACCCGGCAGAACCTCGTCGGCGTGACCGTGGACCAGTGCCAGAAGTGCCGCGGCATCTTCCTCGACCGCGGCGAGCTGGAACAGCTCCTGGAGGCCGAGCACCGCTGGAGCCGCGGCTACGAGACCGGCGCCGAGTACCGGGGCGGCCGGCGCCGCCGCGAGGAGGCCCCCGAGATCGCCTACGCCCAGGACGACGACTACCAGGGCGAACGTCGTAGGCGCCAGAAGAGCTTCCTGGACGAGATCTTCGACTGACCCCCTCACGTCGGGCGCCGCGCGGCGCCCGACGCTCACCTCCCCGCGGACGGCGCGGGGAGGCCGCCGAGGTCCCGCGGCGCGGGAAGCGGGCCGTGCCTCCCGGCCTCCGGCACCGGCCGGCGGCCGCGCTCGCCCACCACCTCCCCCCGCCCCGCGCCGGAGGGTCCACCACGCCGCCGGCCCCTGTCCCGCGGTACCGGTTTCCAGCTGATCGGCAACCCGTCTCGGTATCCGGCCGGAATTCGGTGCGCACGGGGATCCCCGCCGTCAGCGGCCGGAGGCGGTTTTTTTGCTTGCTCGTTCGGGAGCGCTCCCGCACACTCGTCAACGGACCGTAAGGCCGCGAGAAACAGGGGACACCGACGTGACCGCTCCCAATCCGCCCGCCGTCCAGCTCTACACGCTCCGCGATCGCCTCGCCCAGGACCGGGCCGCGACCCTGCGCGCCGTGGCCGACCTCGGCTACCGCGCCGTCGAGCCCTTCGACGTCGTCACCGACCCCGCCGGACTCCGCGTCGACCTCGACGCCGCCGGACTGACCGTGTGCTCGGTCCACGCCCCGGCACTGGACCCCGACACGCGCGACGCGGCGTTCGCCGGCGCGGCCACGGTCGGAGCCGGCACCGTCGTCGTCCCCTTCCAGTCCCCCGAGCGCTTCCTCGACGCCGCCGCCCTGCGGGACCTGGCCGCCGACCTCAACACGGCCGCCGCCGCGGCGCGCCGGCGCGGTCTGCGGCTCGGATACCACAACCACGACTTCGAGCTCTCCACCCGGATCGACGGCCGGCCCGCGCTGGAGGCGCTCGCCGATCTGCTCGACCCGGACGTCCTGTTGGAGGTGGACGTCTACTGGGCGGCCGTGGGCGGCGTGGAGGTGCCACCCCTGCTCCAACGGCTCGGTGACCGGGCACGCTACCTGCACGTCAAGGACGGCCCCGTCAACAGGGAGGAGCCGATGACGGCGGTGGGCTCCGGCCGCATGCCGATCGCCCAGGTCCTGGCCGCCTCACGGGCCGAGTGGCACATCGTCGAACTCGACCACTGCGCCGGGGACGTCCTCACCGCCGTCGGTGACAGCCTGGACTGGCTGGTCCGCAACGACCTCGCCGGCGTGGGAGAGGCGTGATGGGCGTCGGCGTCGCCGTGGTCGGCTGCGGCACCATCAGCGTGGAGTACCTGCGCAACCTCACCTCGTTTCCCGATCTCGACGTGCTCGTCTGCGCCGACCTCGATCCCGAGCGGGCGCGCGCCCGCGCCGAGGAGCACGGCGTGCCCGTGTGGGGCCCGCCCGAGACCGCCTACACCCACCCCGACGTCGAGATCGTCGTCAACCTGACCATTCCCGCGGCCCACGCCGAGGTGTCCCACGCCGCGATCGCCGCGGGACGGCACGTGTGGAGCGAGAAACCCCTGACCACCGACCCCGAGTCGGCCCGGCCCCTGCTGCTCCGCGCCGCGGAGGCGGGCGTCGCCGTGGGATGCGCCCCCGACACCGTTTTGGGCGCCGGCGCCCAGAGCGCGGCGCGCCTGGTCGCCGACGGGCGGATCGGCGTCCCCGCGACCGCGCTGACGCTGATGCAGACCCCCGGACCGGAGTCGTGGCACCCCGACCCGGAGTTCCTGTTCCGGCGCGGGGCCGGCCCCCTGTTCGACATGGGCCCCTACTACCTGACCCTGCTGGCCTGGCTGTTCGGCCCGGTGACACGGGTGGCGGCCGTGGGCCGCAGGAGCCGGACCCACCGCACGATCGGGTCGGGACCGCGGGCCGGAACCGTCTTCGAGGTCGAGGTGCCCACGCACGTGTCGGCGCTCGTGGAGTACCGGGACGGCCCGGCCGCCACCATGGTGATCTCCTTCGACTCCCCCCTGTTGCGGGCCGGCTTCGTCGAGGTGACGGGGAGCGAGGCGACCTTGGAGGTGCCCGACCCCAACCGGTTCGACGGGACGCTGCGGCTGCGTCCCCCGTTCAGCGACGACTGGAGCGCGTTGCCCAGCACCGGCACCACCGCCACCCGCGGCATCGGCGTGCTGGAGCTGGCCCGCGCGGTCCGCGCCGGCGCGTCCCCGCGCGCCTCGGGGGAGGTGGCGCTGCACGTGCTGGAGACGATGCACGCGATCCACACCTCCATCGACAGCGGCGAGTTCGTCACCGTGGAGAGCGGGTTCTCCGCTCCCACTCCGTTGCCCGAGGACTGGGACCCCTTCGCCCGGACACTGTGAGGACCGCCTCCCCGGTGCGCCCGGCCCGCTGTCCCCCCACCCGAGGGGACGGCGGGCCGGCCTCATCGTCCCTGGTCGAGCGCGAACACGCCAACGGCGTCGTAGGCGTGCCAGGATCCGGAGTTCTTGGTGATCGCGACGGCGTTCTCGCCGACCGCGAACTCCTCCGCCGGCAGTTCCAGCTCCACGAACGAGGGGCGCAGCGCGGTTCCGGGCACGGTGGCGTCGCCCTCCAGGGACCCGCGGGTGCCGCCGCCGCGGAACTCCACCTCGGTGACCTCGGTGCCGTTGACCGAGATCGTCGCCGTGCCGGCCAGGGAGGCGTGGGTGTCGATGAGCCAGATGGCCAGTCCCAGCCGGCGCGCCTCCTCCTCCAGCGAGAAGCGCAGCCGGAAGGTGTGCCGCGTCCGCCCGCCCCACGCGTCGGAGGGGCCCGGGTGGAGGTAGCTCCAGTCACGGGCGGGGTCGCTCGTGCCATAGGTGAAGTCCACGCCGTTGGGGAAGGCGGTGCGGTAACCGCTCTGTCCCCCCGAGGGGGCCAGGGCCAGTTCCAGGCTCTTGGAGTCGAACTCCCCGACCTGCGCGATGGGTGTCCCCGTCACCACCATGGAGGCGGTCGAGGTGCCCGCCACCGCCCTGGAGGGGCGACTGCGCCGCCCCGCCGCGTCCACGGTGACGATGCTGTAGTACCTCGTCACCGCCTCGGGGCCGAGGGTGTCGTGGGTGAACCTGCCGTAGACGGTCTTACCGATCAGCGTCTCCGCGGAGAGGTCCACCTCGGCGCTGTGCGAGGCGTGGATCGCGTAGTGGTCGACCAGGGGCTCCCAGTCGGTGAGCTCCCACGTCAGGTCGATCGCGCCGATCCGACCCTGAGTGCTGAGACCGTCGACGGTCGGGGGCTTACGGCTCACTGTGCTCCTCCCAGCACCTGCTCCAGACCGGGACGGCCGGCCTCCGTGACGAACCGGGCGGCCGTGCTGACCTTTCCGTTGTCGTCCGATTCGATGTGGTCGATGACCTTGAAGTCCGACGTCACCGCTTCCCTCGTCATCTCGACCTGGACGTAGCCGCGCCGGGCGTTGTAGAGCCGGACGTGGGGGTTGCCCAGCCAGATGGGGGCCAGGTTGTCGCTGTCGGCGCCGTCCCCGTCGGAGGCGATGGAGGTCGTCACCAGCTCGGTCCCGATCGTCGCGGAGTCCGGGTCGGTGAAGTCGGCCTTGAGTTCGGCCGCGGCGTGCCGGTGGATGTCACCGGTGAGCACGAGCGGGTTGGCGACCTTGTGCCGGGTGAGCGTGTCGAACAGGCGCTGCCGGTTGGCGCTGAACCCGTCCCACTGGTCCATGCTGTAGGTGACACCGGCGCCGGTGTTGCGGTCGATGGAGGCCATGACGACCTGCTGGGCCATGACGTTCCAGGTGGCGTCGCTGCGGCGGAGTCCCTGGTAGAGCCACTCCTCCTGCTCGGTGCCCAGGATGGAGCGCTGCGGATCGGTGTGTTCGCCTCCCGGCGTTCCGCCGTCCGAGGGAACATCGTCGCGGTACTGGCGGGTGTCGAGCACGTTGAACTCGGCGAGCCGTCCGTACCTGACCCGACGGTACAGCCGCATGTCGGGGCCGCTGGGCAGGGAGGTCTTGCTCAGCGGCTGGTTCTCGTACCAGGCGCGGTAGGCGACGGCGCGGCGGCGCAGGAAGTCCTGCGGGCCGACGCCGTACTGGGAGACCTCGTCGGCGTAGTTGTTCTCCACCTCGTGGTCGTCGGTGGTGACCAGCCACGGCGCGCGGGCGTGCGCCGCCTGGAGGTGGGGGTCGGATTTGGTGAGGGCGTAGCGGAGCCGGTACTGCTCGAGCGTGATGGTCGCCGCCGCGTGCGCGGTACCGAGCTCCCCCGTTCCCTGCCGCCACAGGTTGGCCGGGGTGATGCCGTACTCGTAGATGTAGTCGCCGAGGAAGAGGACGAGGTCGAGGTCCTGCTCGGCCATGTCGCGGTAGGCCGTGTAGTGGCCGTGGTACCAGGCCTGGCAGGAGGCCATGGCGAAGGTGATCGATCCGGTGCGCCCCCTGCGGGAGGGGGTGGTCCTGGTGCGTCCGACCGGGCTGATCTCGCGCCCCGCGCGGAACCGGTAGAAGTACTCCCGGTCGGGGTCCAGACCGTTCACCTCGGGGTGTACGGAGTGGGCGAGTTCGGCGGAGGCGACCGCCCGCCCGCGACGGACGATCCTGCGGAAGGACGCGTCCTCGGCCACCTCGTACTCGACGGTGATGTTCCTTTGGGGCATGCCACCGTGCCCGTCCTCCGCGAGTGGTTCGGGCGCCAGGCGGGTCCACAGGACGAAACCGTCCGGGGTGGGGTCACCCGAGGCGACCCCGAGCCGGAAGGGGTCGGCGGGGACACGGGAGGAGAGCGGGGCTGCGTGTGTCGGGGCGCCTGTTCCCAGAGCGAAGGCTGCCGTGCTGATCCCGGTGAGGGTGAGAAAGGTACGTCGGGATGGCGGGATGGGAGAGGTGTGTGGAGCCATGCATCGTTTCCGTCCACTCGGGGATGCGGCGGCCTCGATACTCAGAGTCCCGGTTTGACTCCGAATTGCGGCCAGATGTTGCACAGGTGGACTCTCTCCGACAACTCCCGCGAACACCACCCCTTTCGTCACGAAAAAACATGAAGAAACATGAAGCGCCTGCGTCCCGGTGGACGCAGGCGCTCTTGGACGTCGGCGCTCGTCAGGCGGCCGCCCCGGCGGGGGCATGACGCTTGCGCCCCCAGGGCAGCAGCCGGTCAAGGGTGAGGGAGCCTCCCGCGAAACCGAGCGCCAGGCCCGCGGCGCCCAGGACGAGCGGCAGTTCGTACCCGCCGAGCAGCGGGTCGCCGACGTGGGCGAAGACGTAGGCGGCCGCCATCTGGGCCGCGAGGAGGACCCCCACCACCGGCAACGCGAAGCCGACGACCAGGGCGATCCCTCCGGCGAACTCGATCAGGATGGCGACCAGCGCCGCCACCTCCGGAAGCGGAATCCCCATTCCGGCGAACATCTGGGCGACACCATCGGGACCGGTGGCGATCTTCTGCCATCCGTGGGCGGCGAAGACCAGGCCGACGGCGACCCGTCCGATGAGCAGCGCGACGTCGGCGAGCGTGTTCCGTTCGTTCATCGTCTGAACCCTCCGAGGTTGACTGGAGCGATCCCGGCGGGAACAGGAGTGTGCGGCGTCCACCCAACCGAGAAGCAGGAAGTATCTTCCTGGAAAAATATAACCTATGAGCGACCCGCCGGCCACGCCTCGCATTCACGAATAAACGAATGTGACACGGAACGCCTTCACCTCACGTCCTTCCCACCATGAACACGCCCCGCTTTCGCTAGGCTCACCCAGACGACCACGGCCGTTCATGCACCGTGCACCCTTTTCGGTCCCGCGCCGCCCATTCGAACGCGTGTATGATTTTGGCGCCAGTATCCACCCCGACTACCGAAGGGAAGCCACTGCCGTGGTCACCGAGGTCTTCACGCGCAAATACTGCGATCCGCACGCCGTCCGGGACGAGAAGGTCGAGGCGACTGAGGTCATCCAGTTCGCCTGGGACGGCGCCGTGCGCGAGGTCGACGCTTGCAGCGACTGCAAGAAGGAGTACGACACCCGCTTCGAGCCGCTGTTCGACTACTCCCGCCCGGTGAAGAAGCGCCGCGCGACGACCAAGCCCAAGACCGAGGACAGCGCCCCCAAGGCCGACTCCCCCGCCTCCTCCGAGGAGAGCCCCGCCGCCGAGCCGGCCGACGCCTGAGCATCGCCCTCACCGGCGACCTCAGCACGGGATCCGGCGCGGCCTCGACCGCCCGCCCTCGACCGGCGATGATCCCGTGACGCGGACGTGACCGCGGTGCCACCGCGCCACGCCTCCGCCACACCGACGCGCGGATGAGACCCCACGGCCGGCGCCCCACCGGGGCGCCGGCCGTTTCGCGTGGGCGAGCCCCCGGCGCGGTCTTCACCTCACCTAATCGGGGCACGTGATCTTCCCCGCGTTCGGCCGTCTTTCCCGCGAGGATTCCCCGCCGTCCGCACCTCCTCCACCCCCGCCTCCCCATCCCCTGTCCGACAGGCGATGGCGCCGATACGCCCGGGTTCGACCGGACCACGGCCGCGACGCTACGCAAGTGAGTGATCACATGTTGTACTGATATTTTCGGTCAACAGGTTGATTTTGCGGCAACAGTGCTTCACGTCGGACTTTAGTAAACCTTTCGGATGGGAGTATGCTCGCGCGGCACATCGATCTCGCTACACGGCCTCACGAGGGCCGGCAACGGGGGCTGGAGTCTGTCATTGAGCATCTGGCGCACGAAAAGCATCGAGCAGTCCATCAGGGACACCGACGAACCGGGGCACCGGCTCCGTAAGGACCTCACCGGATTCGACCTCATCGTCTTCGGTATCGGCGTCATCATCGGCACGGGCATCTTCGTCGTCACCGGACGACAGGCGGCGGTGAACGCCGGACCCGCGATCGTGGTGTCGTTCCTGATCGCCGGCCTGGTCTGTGCCCTGGCCGCCATGTGCTACGCGGAGTTCGCCTCGACCGTCCCCGTCGCGGGGAGCGCCTACACCTTCGGTTACGCCAGCCTGGGCGAGTTCGTCGCCTGGATCATCGGCTGGGACCTGGTCCTGGAGTTCACCCTGGCGGCCTCGGTCGTCGCGGTCGGCTGGTCGGGCTACGCCGGAGACCTTCTGGGCGTCCCTACCTCCCTGACACTGGACAACGGCTACTCCGTCAACTTCGGGGCGATGTTCATCGTCATCCTCCTGGGTGTGCTGGGGCTGCTCGGGACCAAGCTGTCCGGCCGGATCTCCGCGGTGATCGTCGCGATCAAGGTCGGGATCGTCCTGTTCATCATCGTCGTCGGCATGTTCTACGTGAAGACGGCGAACTGGGTCCCGTTCGTGCCGCCCGCACAGCCGGCCCCCGCCGAGACCGACTCGATCGGCCACACCCCGCTCACCCAGGTCCTGCTGGGCCTGGAGCCCAGCCAGTTCGGCCTGTGGGGCGTCATCGCCGCCGCGTCGGTCGTGTTCTTCTCCTTCATCGGGTTCGACATCGTCGCGACGACGGCCGAGGAGACGAAGAACCCCAAGCGCGACATGCCCATCGGCATCTTCGGGTCGCTGATCATCGTCACGGTCCTGTACATGGCCGTCGCCGCCGTCGTCACCGGCATGCGCCCCTACTCCGAGCTGAACTCCGACGCCCCGCTGGCGGAGGCCTTCCGCGCGGTCGGCGCGGACTGGGCCGGGACGCTGATCTCGCTGGGAGGCGTCATCGGCATCACCACCGTCATCCTGGTGCTGATGATGGGACAGTCGCGGGTGGCCTTCGCGATGTCGCGTGACGGTCTGCTGCCGCGCGGCCTGTCCAAGACGCACCCGCGCTTTGGGACCCCCTACATCATGACGATCATCACCACCGTCGCCGTGGCGGTCCTGGCCGGTTTCGTGCCGATCGCCGCCCTGGAGGAGATGGTCAACATCGGGACGCTCTTCGCCTTCGTGGTGGTGTCGATCGGGGTGATCGTGCTGCGCCGGACCCGTCCGGACCTGCCGCGCTCCTTCCGGGCCCCGTTCGTCCCGGTCCTGCCGATCATCGCCGCGCTGGCCTGTGTCTGGCTGATGCTCAACCTGACCGTGGACACCTGGATCCGGTTCATCGTGTGGATGGCGATCGGCGTCGTCGTGTACTTCGCCTACGGCCGCCGCAAGAGCCTGCTGGCCCAGGCGGACCAGAAGTCCACCACGGACGGTGCCGGCACCGCCTGACCGCTACCTCGTTCCCGGAGGCCGGCCCCGCCCCTGGCGGGCCGGCCTCCGGTGGTTTCAGCGCCGGACGTCCGGCGTGCTCCGCCCCGCCGCCCCGGCCTGGGTCATCAGCGTCATGAGGCGTCCCGGCCGGCGGGAGACGACGGTGCCGGCGACGGGCAGGCGGGCCTGGACCACCCCCTCCACCGGCGGGCGCAGCGTCGCGCCGAGGCGTCGCATGATCCGCTGCATCGGCAGGTTGGCCGCGGCGATCTCGGCCCGCACCTCCGCCAGGCCCCAGTCGGCGGCGATGGCGGTGAGCGCCCGGGCCAGGCTGGTCCCCACGCCGTTGCCCTGCCAGGAGTCCTCCACGAGGAAGGCGACCTCGCCCACCCCCGGGTCCAGGGTGTACATGAGGTGGGCCAGGGCGACCGGTTCCCGGGCCCGCGACGGGCGGGCGGCCAGGGTCAGCCCGCGGTCGGGGTCGCAGAAGACGTCGAGCATCCGGGGGGCCAGCTCGCGCAGGCTGGAGAAGTAGCGGCGCCGGGTCGTCTCCGGCGTGCAACGGCGGTGCAACCGCTGCACCGCGTCGGCGTCGGCGCCGCCCACTTGGTGGACGAACAGCTCGATGCCACGGTGGGTGACCATCGACCCGTTGGTGGGAGCGGGCCCGGTCGGCGGCAGCACCGAACGGACCAGGGCGTCGGCCCGGGCCGACTCGGTCCAGGTGAAGGGGCGGTCGGCGCGCCTGAGCCGCACCCCGCGCAACGGCCCCACAGGGACGACCAGCGTCGTCTCCGGCTCCTCGGGGAACTCCGCGACCGGACGGCCCGGGTTGGTCCAGGAGGCCTCGTCGGCGAGCAGGAGTTCGCGCAGCGCTTCGGGGAGCAGGTTGGGGGTCGAGCGCAGCCGGGCGGTGAGCAGCAGGGCCCGGGTGACGTCGTCGCCCACCTCGCGCGGGTGGGCCGCGACGGCGACGACGCTGTCGGTGACGCTGCGCCGGGCCACCTCGGCCAGCATGGCCCTGTGGTCGTCGCGGACGTCCACCACGAACTCGTCGACGACGCCGGCCGCGTCGGCGTGGATCGACAGGCCCACGACGTTGCCCCCGTGCGCCGCCATGGCGTCCACGACATCGGCGAGTTGGCCGGGTCGGTCCTCGACGACGGTCCGGATGCGCCACAGGCTCATGTCTTCCCCTCGGTCGGTGGCCACGCCCCGAAGAGGACTTCCGCCCTTTTCGATGGCTTTCGTCGTGCCATGTCCAAGGATGAGCGGACAAGGTTTCCACGGCGCTACGGCGGTGTTAGGGCCTGTTTCCCGTGTCGGTTCGCCGATCGGACGGGGCCTCACGCCCGGCCGGCGACCCGCTCCCCGTCCTTCCAGACCGCCGCGACCTGGGGGACTCCCGGCCGGTAGGCGAGGTAGAGCGGGTCGGGGGCCTCCAGCAGCACCAGGTCGGCGCGGGCGCCCACCCGCAGATGCCCGATGTCGTCACGGCGCAGCGCCCGGGCGCCTCCCTCGGTGGCGGCCCACAGCGCCTCGTCCGGGGTCATGCGCATCTCGCGCACGGCCAGGGCGATGCACAGCGCCATGCTCGTGCTGAAACAGGAACCGGGGTTGCAGTCGGTGGCCAGGGCGACGGTCGCGCCCGCGTCCAGCAGGGCCCGCGCGTCCGGATAGGGGGCGCGGGTGGAGAAGTCCACGCCGGGCAGCAGGGTCGCCACGGTCGAGGAGGCCGGATCCGCGAGCGCGGCGATGTCGGCGCCGTCGAGGTAGGTGCAGTGGTCCACCGAGGCGGCCCCGAGCTCCACGGCGAGACCGACCCCCGGCCCCGGGCCGAGCTGGTTGCCGTGGACCCGGGCGAGCAGCCCGTGTTCGCGCCCGGCGGTCAGCACCCGCCGGGCCGCCTCCTCGTCGAACGCGCCCCGCTCGCAGAACACGTCGATCCAGCGGGCGTGTGGCGCGCAGGCCCGCAGCATCGGCCCGGTGACCAGATCGACGTAGCCCGCGGGGTCGGCGGCGTACTCCTGGGGCACGACGTGGGCGCCGAGGAAGGTCACCTCCTCGGTGAGGCGCGCCGCCACGCGCAGCGCGCGTTCCTCGTCGGCGACGGTCAACCCGTAGCCCGACTTGATCTCCAGGGTCGTGGTCCCCTGGGCGCGGGCCTCGCCCAGCAGCTCGGTGGCCCTGGCGAGAAGGGCGTCGTCGGAGGCGGCGCGGGTGGCGGCCACCGTGGACCGGATGCCACCCGCCTCGTAGGCGCGCCCCTCCATCCGCGCCGCGAACTCCGCGCCGCGGTCGCCCGCGAACACGATGTGGGAGTGGCTGTCGACGAAGCCCGGCACGACGCAGCGCCCGGCCGCGTCCACCCGCGCATCGGCGGCCGGAGCGCGGCCGGCCGGCCCCGTCCAGGCCACCCGCCCCTCCTCGACGACCAGCGCGGCGTCAAGGATCCGCCCCAGCCGCCCCTCCCCCGCCCCGGGGTCGTTGGTGACGAGCACGCCGATCCGGTCGACGAGCAACGATCGGGGGACAGGGGTCGACGTGGTGGTCATGCGTGTACCTCCTTGATCGCGGCGTCCAGAAGCTCGGCGGCGTCGGGGATCATCGTGTGCCGGCCGTCTCGGACGATCCAGCGCCCGTCCGCCATGACGTGGCGGACGTCGGCCGAGGTCGCGGCGAACACGGCGGCCTCGGCGGCGCGCGCGGGATCCGTCCCGGCCAGCCGGACGCCGTCGAGGTCGAGGACGACGAGGTCGGCTCGCGCCCCCGGCCGGATCACGCCGGCCGGCGGCTCCCCGTGCCGCGTCCAGCCCAGCGCGGCGTGCCCGGAGGCCATGGCCGCCCGGCCCAGCTCTGCGGCGCGCAGCGTCCCGCGCCGTCCGGTGCGCAGCCGCTCGTGCAGCTCCACCGCGCGCATCTCCTCGAACATGTCGATCTGGGCGTGGGCGTCGGTGCCCAGCGTGAGACGGACCCCGGGGTCGCCGCCGGCCCCGGCGACGAGGTCCGCCGTGCGCGGCAGGCCGTCGGCCAGGTCGCGTTCGGTCGTCGGGCACAGGCACACCGTCGTCCCCGAGGCCCGGATCGCTCCCACGTCGCTGTCGGTGAGATGGGTGGCGTGCACCAGGGTGGTGGCGGGCCCCAGCGCGCCGGTGTCGGCGAGCAGTCCCGCGGGGGTGAGGCCGGTGGCGGCCCGGCACGCCTCGTTCTCGGCCGGCTGTTCCGAGAGGTGGACGTGCAGCGGCGCGTCGGCCGCGCGCGCCCATTCGACCACGACGGGGATCTGGGCGCGGGGGACCGCGCGCACCGAGTGCACCGCGGCCCCCACGCGGGCGTGACCGCCCTCGGGACGCAACCGGGAGACCCGTTCGGCCCAGGCGTGGGCGTCACCGTCGCCGAACCGCTCCTGGGGCCCCGCCAAGGGCAGGTGGCGTCCGTCGGGCCCCAGGCCGCCGGCCAGGTAACAGGTGTCGAGCAGGGTGATGCGGATGCCGGCGTCGCCCGCCGCGGCGACGAGCGCGAGCGCCATCGCGTTGGGGTCGCCGTAACGGGTCCGGTCGGGTCCGTGGTGCAGGTAGTGGAACTCCCCCACGCAGGTGATCCCGGCCAGGGCCATCTCGGCGTAGACCGCGCGGGCGAGCCGATGGTAGGAGTCCGGGGTGAGCCGGGCGGCGACCCGGTACATCTGCTCGCGCCAGGTCCAAAACGACCCGGTGCCCCCGTGGGTGCGTCCGCGCAACGCCCGGTGGAAGGCGTGCGAGTGGACGTCGGCCATGCCCGGAAGCGTCAGGCCGGCCAGCCGTGGGACACCGGGCGGGGCGGGCACCCCCGTGGTGACGTCGGCGATCAGGCCGTCGGCTCCGACGTCGACGAGCACGGCCGACTCGATCGGGTTCTCCCCCTGCCCGCTCCACGCCCACGCGCACCAGTAGCGGGCGCCGGGGCCCGCGCGGCCGGTCATCCCGTACCGGCCAGGTCGGCGAGGACGTCGGCCAGCGCCACCACCCCGGCGTGCACGTCGGCCCGTTCCGCGCTCTCCTCGGGGGCGTGGGAGACCCCGGTGGGATTGCGCACGAACAGCATCGCCGTGGGCACGGCGGCGGCGAGCACGCCCGCGTCGTGGCCGGCCCCGGTGGCCAGCACCGGAGCCGGTCGGGCGCCCCCGACGATCGCGGCGACGCGGTCCCGCAGATCGGTCTGGAACTTCACGATGGGGGTCAACGACTCCTGGTAGCTGGCCAGCGCGACACCGTGCTGGACCGAGCTGCGCCGCGCGACCTCGTTGACGTGTTCGACGAGCGCGCGCAACGTCACGTCCTCGGGCGCCCGGGCGTCCAGCCAGGCGCGCACCCGGGAGGGGATGGCGTTGGTCCCGTTGGGGGTCACCTGGACCCGTCCGATCGTCGCGACCGCGTCGTAGGCCTCGGCGCCCGAACGGGCGGCGAGCACGGTTTCGGCGAACGGCAGCATGGGGTCGTTGCGGTCGGCCAGCCGCGTGGTCCCGGCGTGGTCGGCCTGCCCGGTGAAGTCCAGCCGCCAGCGTCCGTGCGGCCACACCGCGCCGGCGACCCCGACGGGCGCGTCCAGTCCCGCCAGCGCGCGGCCCTGTTCGATGTGGAGTTCCACGAACGTCCCGATCAGCGCGAGACGCTCGGGGTCGGCGCCGATCCGTTCCGGGTCGACCCCGGCTCTGGCCGCCGCCGAGGCCCAGGTGACGCCGTCGGCGTCGGCGAGGCCGCGGGCGCGCTCGGGCGCGATGGCACCGGTCAGCAGCCGGCTTCCCAGGCAGGGGACCCCGAAGCGGGCCCCCTCCTCCTCGACGAAGACGGTGACGGCGATGGGCCGGGAGGGGGTGAACCCCCGTTCCTTGAGCAGGTCGACGGCCGCCAGGGCACCGGCCACTCCAAGGGGCCCGTCGAAGGGGCCCCCGTCGGGCACCGAGTCGAGGTGGGAGCCGGTGACGACGGCGCCGGGAGCGGGCTCGCCCCACCAGGCCCACAGGTTGCCGTTGCGGTCGGTCTCCACCCTCAGCCCGCGCGCGCGGGCCTCGGCGGTGAACCAGGCGCGGGCCTCGGCGTCGGCGGGGGTCCAGGAGAAACGCCGGTAGCCGCCCCCCGCGCGGTTCCGGCCGATGGGGTGCAGTCCGCTCCACAGTTCGTCGAAGGTCGTGCTCACTCGGGTGTCTCCTCGTCGTCTTCCCCACGGGGTTGCTCTGGCAGTGTCCCGCGTCGGAACCGCCGCGGTCCGACCGGCGGGGGTGGTGTCGCCCTCTCCGCCGGTCGGCCGGGTCGCGCGCCGTTGGACGAGCCGCTCACCCCTCGCGCATCGGTGCCCGTAGCCCATGCCGCCGCGCGGTCTCCTCCGCCTGGGGGTAGCCCGCGTCGACGTGGCGCAACACCCCGGTCGCCGGGTCGTTGGTGAGGACCCGTTCGAGCTTGGCCGCGGCGAGCGCGGTCCCGTCCGCGACGCTGACCTGGCCGGCGTGGACGGAGCGGCCCATGCCCACCCCGCCGCCATGGTGGATCGACACCCACGACGCCCCCGAGGCGGTGTTGACCAGCGCGTTGAGCAGCGGCCAGTCGGCGATCGCGTCGGAGCCGTCCAGCATCGCCTCGGTCTCGCGGTAGGGCGAGGCGACCGATCCCGTGTCGAGGTGGTCGCGGCCGATCGCCAGGGGCGCGCCCACCTCGCCGGCGGCGACGAGCTCGTTGAAGCGCAGGCCGGCGGCGGCCCGCTCGCCCTGGCCGAGCCAGCAGATGCGGGCGGGAAGCCCCTGGAAGGCGACCTTCTCCCTGGCCAGGCGGATCCACCGGGCGAGCGGCTCGTTGTCGGGGAACAGGTCGAGCACGGCCTGGTCGGTCCGCGCGATGTCGGCCGGGTCCCCCGACAGGGCCACCCACCGGAACGGTCCCTTCCCCTCGCAAAACAGCGGCCGGATGTAGGCGGGGACGAAGCCGGGGATCTCGAACGCCCGGTCGTAGCCGGCGCGCCGGGCCTCGTCGCGGATGGAGTTGCCGTAGTCGAACACCTCCGCCCCCGCGTCGCGGAAGCCGACCATCGCCTCGACGTGCGCGGCCATCGACTCGCGGGCCCGGCGGGTGAACCCCTCGGGGTCGGCGTCGGCGCGGGAGTGCCACTCCTCGAAGGCGACGTCGGCCGGCAGGTAGCTGAGCGGGTCGTGCGCCGACGTCTGGTCGGTGACGACGTCGACGGGGACGCCGCAGCGCAACAGCTCCGGCAGGACCAGGGCGGCGTTGCCGGGAACGGCGACGGACAAGGGGCGGCGGTCGGCGCGCGCCGCCTCGGCCAGGCGCACCGCCTCGTCGACGTCGTCGGCGCGTACGTCGAGGTAGCCGGTGCGCAGGCGGCGTCGGATCCGCTCCTCGTCGCACTCCACGACGATCGCGACGCCCCCGTTCATCGTGACGGCGAGCGGCTGCGCGCCCCCCATGCCTCCCAGCCCCGCGGTGACCGTGAGCGTTCCGGCCAGGCTGCCGCCGTACCTCTTGGCGGCGACCGCGGCGAAGGTCTCGTAGGTGCCCTGGAGGATGCCCTGGGTACCGATGTAGACCCACGAGCCCGCGGTCATCTGCCCGTACATGGTCAGGCCCAGCGCGTCGAGGCGGCGGAACTCCTCCCAGTTGGCCCAGTCGGGGACGAGATTGGCGTTGGCGATGAGCACCCGCGGCGCCCATTCGGAGGTGCGCAGGATCCCCGCCGGGCGTCCGGACTGTACGAGCAGCGTCTCGTCGTCGGCCAGCTCGCGCAGGGAGGCGGTGATCCGGTCGAAGCTGCGCCAGTCGCGCGCGGCCCGCCCGGTCCCGCCGTAGACGACGAGGTCGTCGGGGCGTTCGGCGACCTCCGGGTCGAGGTTGTTGTGCAGCATCCGCAGCGCCGCCTCCTGTTGCCAGCCCTTGGCGGTCAGGGTGGCGCCGCGGGGCGCGCGCACGGTGCGGGGTGCTCCGTTGTCCATGCCGGTTCCTTCCTGCCGGTTCAGTCGATCCGGGCCGCGGAACGGGCCGCGGCGAGGATGGTGCCGTCGCGTACAAGGCGGGCGACGGCGGCGATCTCGGGGGCCAGGTGCCGGTCGGGACCGGGCCCCGGGACGTGGGCGCGCACCGCGGAGACGACGGCGGCGGTGGCGGGGGCCGGCGCCAAGGGGGCGCGCAGGTCCAGCGCTCGGGCGGCGGTCAACAGTTCGACGGCCAGCACGTCGGTGAGCCCGTCGAGGGCCCGGCGTAGTTTGCGGGCGGCGGACCAGCCCATGGAGACGTGGTCCTCCTGCATGGCCGACCCGGGGATGGAGTCGACGGAGGCGGGAACCGCGAGCCGTTTGAGCTCGGCGACGATCGCCGACTGGGTGTACTGGGCGATCATGTACCCCGAGTCCACCCCGGGGTCGTCGGCGAGGAAGGCGGGCAGGCCGTGGGAGCGGGCGACATCGAGCATCCGGTCGGTACGCCGTTCGGCGATCGAGGCCACGTCGGCGACGGCGATCGCCAGGAAGTCCAGCACGTAGGCCAGCGGCGCGCCGTGGAAGTTGCCGTTGGACTCGACCCTTCCGTCGGCCAGGACGACCGGGTTGTCGATGACCGAGGCGAGTTCGCGCGCCGCCACCGTCTCGGCGTGCGCCAGCGTGTCGCGGGCCGCGCCGGCGACCTGCGGCGCGCAGCGCAGCGAATAGGCGTCTTGGACGCGCGTGCAGTCGGGGCCCCGATGGGAGGCGACGATCGGCGAGTCGGCGAGCAGCGCGCGCATGTTGGCCGCCGCGACCCCTTGGCCGGGGTGGGGGCGCAGTTCCTGGAGGTCGGCGGCGAACACCCGGTCCGTACCGAGCAGCGCCTCCACGCTCATCGCCGCGCTGACGTCGGCGACGCCCAGGAGGGCGCGCAGGTCGTGGCAGGCCAGGACGAGCATGCCCAGCATGCCGTCGGTCCCGTTGATGAGCGCGAGCCCCTCCTTCGCGACGAGCTCGACCGGCTCCAGTCCCGCCTCGCGCAGCGCCTCCGCGGCCGGGCGTATCCGCCCCTCCCTGTCGCGCACCTCCCCCTCGCCGGTGAGGGCCAGCGCCACGTGGGCCAGGGGCGCGAGGTCCCCCGAGCATCCCAGGCTGCCGTACTCGTAGACGACCGGGGTGATCCCGCTGTTGAGCAGGGCGGCGAGCGTTTCGGCGGTCCGTGGGCGCACGCCGGTACGTCCGGAGGCCAGGGTGCGCAGCCGCAGCAGCATCAGGGCGCGCACGACCTCGCGCTCGACTTCGGGGCCGGTGCTGGCGGCGTGCGAGCGGATCAACGAGCGTTGGAGCCGGGCCCTGAGACCCGGGGTGATGAAGCGCGTGGCCAGCGCCCCGAATCCGGTGCTCACGCCGTAGGCGGGCTGGTCCCTGCCGGCCAGCGCGTCGACATGCTCGCGTCCCCGGGCCAGCGCCGCGCGCGCCTCGTCGCTGAGACGTACCGGTGTGTCGTGTCGGGCGACCTCGACGACGTGCCGTGGGGCCAGGGGGGTGGGGCTGATGGAGACGAAGGCGGACATGCCCCCATTGGACGACAGGAAGGGCCGCGCGCGGGGAAGCGGCACGGCGATCGTGTCCGGTATTTCAGACGCCCCGGGGGACGCGGCCCCGTGGGCGGGCCGTGCCGTGGAGTCCCGGGCCGGAAGGTCCGGCCGGTACCGGCCTCTCGTCACGGCGACGGGCCGGCCGCGGGGTCCCTCGCCGGTCCTGGCGGACCGTGCCGGTGGGCGGGACGGGGAAGGGCGCCCTTGTGGGGCGCCCTTCCGATCCGCGCGGGACGGACGCGCGGCTGGGGAGACGTCGTTGTCAGGAGGCCGGCCGCGGACCCGCCAGCCAGGTCCGCGCGTCGGCCACCACCTCGGGGGAGGGAGCGTGGCCGCCGGCGTGCGTCCGCAACCACACGTCCGCGCCGCGCTCGCGAAGCTGCTCCACGAGCAGCTCCGCCTGGTCCAACGGGGTGATCGGGTCGCTGGTTCCCGCCCCGACGAACACCCGGGTCCCCGTCAGGTCCACCGGTTCGGGCCGGCGTCCCTGCAACGGGGCCGCCGGCGCCAGGAGGACGGCCGCGCGCAGCAGCCCCGGACGCAGCAGGAGCAACGCGGCCGCGATGTTGGCGCCGTTGGAGAAACCGACGGCGGTCAGCCCGGACGGGTCGACGCCGTACGCACCGGCCGCCTCCTCGACGAAGTCACCGAGTTCGTGGGCGCGGCGGATGACGTCGTCCACGTCGAACACACCCTCCCGCACCCTGCGGAACCAGCGGCCCGCGCCGTTCTCGTCGACCTTGCCCCGTGGCGACAGCAACGCGGCGCCCGGCGCCAGCGTCCGGCCGAGCCCGAGCAGGTCGTGTTCGTCGCCCCCGGTCCCGTGCAGCAGGAGGAGGGTGTCGGCGTCCGGCCGTGTGGCGGGTTCGAAGAGGTGGACGAAGCCGAGGGCGCTCACCCCTCCTCCCCGAACGTGACGGCGGGCAGGGACTTCTCGATCTGGGCGCGGTTGGGCTCCAGCCACGGCGGAAGCTTCAGCCGGCGTCCCAGCTCCAGCAGGGGCTCGTCGTAGTCGAACCCGGGGCCGTCGGTGGCGATCTCCAGCAGCACCCCACCGGGCTCGCGGAAGTAGATCGAGGTGAAGTAGGAGCGGTCGCGGATCTCGGTGACGTCGACGCCGTCCTCCAGCAGGGCGCTGCGCCACGCGCTCTGGGCCTCCTGGTCGGGGGCCCGGTAGGCGACGTGGTGGACGGTGCCCGCCGCGACGTGGCCGCGGGGGGCCTTTGGCGCGGCGACCACGTCGAGGAGGGTGCCGACGCCGTCGGCCGCGCCGGCGGTGCGGAAGCGCAGACGGCCCTTCTCCTCGCCGGCCAGGGTGAATCCGAGCCGCCCGGCCAGCATGTCGGCGGTGCGCTCGTGGTCGTGCTCGGTCAGCGTCACCGAGCGGATGCCCCGGATGGCGTGTTCGACCGGTACGGCCCCGCCGTCCCAGGGGTCGGTGTCGTGGTGGTCGGGGCCGGCGACCAGTTCGAGGACGAGTCCGTCGGGATCGCGCAGGCTCAGCACGTCCTCCGTCAACCGTTCGGTCGGGCGGGTGGCCTCCACCCCCAGCGCGGCGAGATGACGCTGCCACCAGCCGATCGATCCCTCGGGCACGGAGAAGGAGGTGACCGTCGCCTGTCCGGCGCCCAGGCGTCCCTTGGGCGCGCCCGGCCACGGGAAGAAGGTCATGATCGTCCCGGGGTTGCCCGCTCGGTCGCCGTAGTAGAGGTGGTAGGTGTCGGGAGAGTCGAAGTTGACGGTCCACTTGACCAGGCGCATCCCCAGTGCGTTGAGGTAGAAGTCGGCGTTGGCCTGGGGGTCGCCGGCGATCGCGGTGACGTGGTGGATTCCCGCCGGTTGCACGCTCATGTTCGGGCTCCCTGGTCGCTTCTCTGTTTCCCACCCTGGTAAACAGTTGAATCTTAAACTAAATTCCCGGTCCTCTCCCCCGGGCTTCCCGACCGCTCCCCCAGCGGCGACAATTCCCCCATGTCCCACGTCCCCTCGGCCACCCGCGCCCTACGCGTCCTGCGCTTTCTCGCCGCCCAGCCCGGGCCCGTGACGGCCGGGGCCGTTGCCCGCGCCCTGGAACTCCCCCGGTCGAGCGCCTATCAGCTCCTCCAGGCCATGGCGGCGGAGGGGTTCGTCACGCACCTTCCCGAGGAACGCCGTTGGGGCCTGGGCGTCGCCGCCTTCGAGGTCGGATCGGCCTACCTGCGCCACGACCCGTTGGAGCGGCTGGCCCGCCCCCTCCTCGCCCGGCTGCCCCAGGAGACCGGCGCGACCGCCCATCTCGGTGTCCTGCACGGCCGCGACACCCTCTACCTGCTCAAGGAGCGCCCGGCACACGCCCCGGCGCTGATCACCGGGGTGGGGGTGCGGCTTCCGGCCCACCTGACCGCATCCGGCCGCGCGCTCCTCGCCCACCTGTCCCGCGCACAGGTCCGCGCCCTGTATCCCGACACCGCGCGCTTCGTCAGCCGCACCGGACTCGGTCCAGGCTCCCCCGGCGAGCTGCGCGACACGTTGGCGCTGGAACGCCGCCGCGGCTGGTCCGCCGAGGAGGGCCAGGTCACCGAGGGGTTCCGGTCGGTCGCCGCGGCGGCCTTCGACCACAACGGGACACCGGTCGCCGCGATCAGCCTGACCGTTCCCCAGGCCCGGCCGGTCACGGACACGGCACTGGCCGGACGGGTCCGCGACGCGGCGGCCGAGCTGACCCGCCGGCTGGGCGGACGGACACCGACCCCGCCCGTCGAGGGACCCCGTGAAAACGACGACGCGCCCACCCGGACATGAGGGGCGGGCGCGTCGTAAGGCGGGGTCACCCCCGCATCGCGGCCTCGACGGCGGCACGGTCGGCGCGGAGCTTGGCCAGCGCCTCCTCCAGGATGGCCTGGCCGTCGGCGTCGCTGCGGCGCTCCTTCACGTAGGCCAGGTGCGTCTTGTAGGGCTCGGTGCGCGGCGGAGCGGGCGGGTTGTCCGGGTCCTTGCCAGCGGGGAAACCACACCGGGGGCAGTCCCATTCGTCGGGGACCTGCGCCTCGTGCGAGAAGCTCGGCACGACCTCATGCTTGTTGGCGCAGTAGAAGGGGACCCGGATGCGCGGCGCGGACTCGCCGCGCTCGGCCTCGCCCATCGGTCCTGCACCAACGCGGCTGCCACGAATGGCGCTGCCACTACCCACGAAAAAACTCCTTCGGCGAACAAGCCCCCCGCGAGGGGAAACTCGATGCGCGCTCCGCACGGTCGCGTCAGTGCCGGGCGCGCGCCCGGGCCGCGCGGGCACGATTACGTAAGAGGGATCAAGCCCCCCGGTTGATCAACAGGCCGAGCACGACGACGCACACGATCCACAACAGCGCGGTGACGATCGTCAGGCGGTCGAGATTGCGCTCGACCACGGACGATCCGCCCAGGGAGGAGGTGACACCGCCGCCGAACAGGTCGGAGAGGCCGCCGCCCTTGCCCTTGTGGAGCAGCACCAGCATGATCAGCAAGACGCTGCAGAGCATCACGACGATGGACAGACCCAGGATCACGTGCTCACCCGTAACTCAAGCCCCACCAGGGGGATCGACGACCTGAGGGCCCCGCGACCTTGGTGCGCCGCCCGGTTCGACCGGAGGCCCGGCGTAGGGGCCCGGGACAATACTCGATTTTACCCCGGCCCGCGGCGGCGCGGGCCGGTTCCCGTCGGATGGCGGTGGGACGGGTGCTCCCCCGCCCCACCGCGCCACGTCATCCCTGGTCGCGGAAGCGGACCAGCTTGACGAACTCCTCGGCCTTGAGGGAGGCACCGCCCACCAGGGCACCGTCCACGTCGCTCTTGGCCATGATGCCGGCGATGTTGTCGGCCTTGACCGATCCGCCGTAGAGGATACGGGTCTCGCGCGACGCCTCAGGCGTGTACAGCTCGCCCAGACGCACGCGCAGCGCCCCGCACACCTCCTGGGCGTCCTCGGGCGTGGCCACCTCACCGGTGCCGATCGCCCAGACGGGCTCGTAGGCGATCACCAGACGACGGACCTGCTCCTCGGTGAGGTCCTTCACCCCGGCCTCCAGCTGGGCGAGGGTGTAGGCGACCTGGTCGCCGGCCTTGCGCACGTCCAGCCCCTCGCCCAGGCACAGGATCGGGGTGATGTCGGACGCCAGCGCCGCCTTGGCCTTGGCGTTGACGATCGCGTCGTCCTCCCGGTGGTACTGGCGCCGCTCGGAGTGACCGACCAGCACGTAGGAGCAGCCGAGCTTGGCGAGCATCCCACCGGAGATCTCACCGGTGTAGGCGCCCTTCTCGTGCTGGGAGATGTCCTGGGCCCCGTACCCGATGTTCAGCTTGTCGCCGTCGACCAGCGTCTGCACGCTGCGCAGGCTGGTGAAGGGCGGGAGCACCACGACCTCGGTGGCGTCGAAGTCGGCGTCGTTGAGGGAGAACGCGAGCTGCTGAACCAGCTTGATCGACTCGAAGTGGTTGTTGTTCAGCTTCCAGTTGCCCGCGATCAGCGGCTTGCGCTTGGCGTTGGCCATGGGGGTTTCCTACTCGTCTTCCAGTGCCGCGATACCGGGCAGCGTCTTGCCTTCGAGGTACTCCAGGCTGGCTCCACCACCGGTGGAGATGTGACCGAAGGCCCTCTCGTCGAAACCGAGCGAACGCACCGCGGCGGCGGAGTCCCCGCCACCGACCACGGTGAAGGCGCCGGAGTCGATGAGGCCCTGGGCCACCGCCCGGGTCCCGCCGGCGAACGGCTCCATTTCGAACACGCCCATCGGCCCGTTCCAGAAGACCGTCTGAGCGTCGGCGAGCTTGGCCGCGAACAGCTCGGCGGAGCGCGGACCGATGTCCAGGCCCATCCGGTCGGCCGGGATGGAGTCGGCGTCGACGGTCCGGCGGTCGGCGTCGGCGGCGAAGCGGTCCGCGGTCACGACGTCCACGGGCAGGACGAACTCCACGCCCTTGTCGGCCGCCCGGCGCAGGTACTCCTGGACCGTGTCGATCTGGTCGCGCTCCAGCAGGCTGGTGCCGACCTCGTGCCCCTGGGCCGCGAGGAAGGTGTAGGCCATGCCACCGCCGATGAGGATGCGGTCGGCGGTGCCGAGCAGGTTCTCGATCACCCCGAGCTTGTCGGAGACCTTGGAGCCGCCGAGCACCACCGCGTAGGGACGCTGCGG
This sequence comes from Marinactinospora endophytica, assembly GCF_054780875.1. Lineage (NCBI taxonomy): Bacteria > Bacillati > Actinomycetota > Actinomycetes > Streptosporangiales > Nocardiopsidaceae > Marinactinospora > Marinactinospora endophytica. The sequence goes on from NZ_BAAGVM010000009.1 coordinate 226,556, forward strand.
GGACTCCGTGAGCCGGCGCAGCACGTCGATCTCGGTGAAGACCAGGCGGCCCGCGGCGTGCGGCAGGCGGCGCGGCAGGTCGAAGACGCTGGCGTGCTTGCGGTGCACGGCGCCGAAACCGTCGCCCACGTAGAGATCGGCCAGCGCGGCCAGCCGGTCGGCGAACTCCCCGCGCTCGGCGTCGTCCTTGCTGGTCTCGCCGGGCTCGAAACGCAGGTTCTCCACCAGCGCGACCTCGCCGTCGGCGAGCGCGCCGGCGACCTCACGAGCGGACTCGCCCGCGGTGTCGGTGGCGAAGCGCACCTCGGCACCGAGCAGCTCGCCCAGGCGCGCGGCGACCGGGCGCAGCGAGAACTCGGGCTTGACCTGGCCCTTGGGGCGGCCCAGGTGCGCTCCGACGATGACGCGCGCGCCGCGCTCGCGCAGCGCGTTGATGGTGGGCAGGCTCGCCCGGATACGGCCGTCGTCGGTGATGCGGTCACCGTCCAACGGCACGTTCAGGTCGGCCCGGACGAAGACGCGGCGGCCCGTGACGTCGAGGTCCTCGATCGTCCGCATGCTGCTTCCCTCCTGAGAAGGCGTGTACATGGGCGGTGACGCCCTTCCCCGCGGGGAAGGGCGTCACCGGATGCCGTGGACGGCGTCTACAGACCGGCGCCGACGAGCTTGACGACGTCGACGAGACGGTTGGAGTAACCCCACTCGTTGTCGTACCAGCCCACGATCTTGACCTGGTTGCCGAAGGCCATGGTCAGGCTCGCGTCGAACGTGCAGGAGGGCGAGGTGCCGACGATGTCGGAGGAGACGATCTGGTCCTCGGTGTAGCGCAGGACGTCCTTGAGCGGGCCCTCGGCGGCGGCCTTGAACGCCGCGTTGACCTCCTCCTTGGTGACCTCGCGCTCCAGGGTGACCACGAGGTCGGTGACCGAGCCGTCCGGCACCGGAACGCGCATCGCCAGACCGTCGAGCTTGCCCTTGAGCTCGGGCAGCACCAGCGCGGTGGCCTTGGCGGCACCGGTGGTGGTGGGGATGATGTTCTGCGCGGCGGCGCGGGCGCGACGCAGGTCCTTGTGCGGGAAGTCGAGGATGACCTGGTCGTTGGTGTAGGCGTGGACCGTGGTCATCAGGCCCTTGACGATGCCGAAGTTGTCCAGCAGCGTCTTGGCCATCGGCGCCACGCAGTTGGTGGTGCAGGAGGCGTTGGACACCACGTGGTGCTTGGCGGGGTCGTACTTGTCGTCGTTGACGCCCATGACGACGGTCAGGTCCTCGCCCTTGGCCGGGGCGGAGATGATGACCTTCTTGGCGCCGGCCTCGATGTGCTTCTTGGCGTCCTCGGCCTTGGTGAAGCGGCCGGTCGACTCGATGACGACGTCGACGCCCAGGTCGCCCCAGGGCAGGGCGGCGGGGTCGCGCTCGGCGAGGGCCTTGATGCTCTTGCCGCCGACGCTGATGCTGTCCTCGCCGACCTCGACCTCGCCGTCCAGGGTGCCGAGGACGGTGTCGTACTTGAGCAGGTGCGCGAGCGTGGCGTTGTCGGTGAGGTCGTTGACCGCGACGATTTCGACATCGCTGCCCCCGGCGGCCTGGACCGCACGCCAGAAGTTGCGGCCGATCCGACCGAAGCCGTTCACGCCTACACGGATGGTCACGGAACCAATCTCCTCACGTATCGATGAGTCGCTGATCGCGGCCCGGCGCGTCCCTCGCGTGCGGGGACGTGCGTCTGGGGTCGTTACCGACCCTATCGGAATCCCGGCAGGCAGAGGCGGTGGGCCCGCCCGTCACGGCGACGCCGGGTGCCGGGGGACCATCCTTGCACCCGCCCCGAAAAGGGTCTAGACCATTTCGGCGAAATTTTGCCCCATCCCGGCCGCGCGCGCCACCGTGTTCAGGGAACCAGCATGTCGGGCGTCAGGTTGGCCTCGGTGCCGGGGATCCCCAGGTCTGCCGCCCGCTTGTCCGCCATCGCGAGCAGCCTTCGGATACGACCGGCGATGGCGTCCTTGGTCAACGGCGGGTCGGAGAGCTGCCCCAGCTCCTCCAGCGACGCCTGCTTGTGCGACAGGCGCAGCCGCCCCGCCGCGACCAGGTGGTCGGGGGCGTCGTCGCCCAGGATCTCCAACGCGCGCTCCACCCTGGCCCCCGCGGCCACCGCGGCGCGCGCGCTGCGCCGGAGGTTGGCGTCGTCGAAGTTGGCCAGCCGGTTGGCGGTCGCCCGCACCTCGCGCCGCATCCGGCGCTCCTCCCAGGCCAGCACGCTCTGATGGGCGCCCAACAGCGTCAACAGGGCGCCGATGGAGTCGCCGTCGCGCACGACCACGCGGTCCACCCCGCGCACCTCACGGGCCTTGGCGTGGACCTTGAGCCGCCGTGCCGCGCCCACCAGGGCCAGCGCGGCCTCGGGGCCCGGGCAGGTGACCTCCAGGGACATGGACCGCCCCGGTTCGGTCAGCGACCCGTGCGCGATGAAGGCGCCACGCCACGCCGACTCGGCGTCACAGGCGCCCCCGGCGACGACGTGGCGGGGCAGTCCGCGCACCGGACGGCCGTTGTTGTCGATGAGCCCGGTCTGCCGGGCCAGGCTCTCACCGTCCTTGATCACCCGCACCACGTAGCGGTTCCCCTTGCGCAGCCCGCTCGGCGCCAGGACGACGACCTCGGACTCGTGGCCGAACACCTCGGAGATGTCCTTGCGCAGCCTCCGGGCCGCCGCCCCCGTGTCGAGCTCGGCCTCGATGACGATCCGCCCGCTCACGAGGTGCAGTCCACCCGTGAAGCGCAGGATCGTGGAGACCTCGGCCTTGCGGCAGCATGGTTTGAGAACGGTCAGCCGGCTCAACTCGTCCTTCACCACGCCGGTCATCGCCATGGATGCGGTCCCTCCCCCTGGAATTCTGCTCACGCCGGACGCCGAAAGAAGAACGGAGCGCCCTTCGTGGCAGACTACTGGCCCATCGCAGATGCGCCACGCCCTCGCGGGCGTGTCCGGCATCGCTGGTCACCGCGGTGAGCCGCATTCACGACGGTGACCGACGTTGGAGAGATTCCCGATATCGCCCGCGCGGACCGGATCGCCGGACGTGGCGGAGCGTCATCCGCTCACGCGTGGAAGATCTCGTCGAAGGCCGCGGCGAGCAGGTCCGGATCGTGGCGGGGCGTGCCGTCGGCCGCGGCCACGTCGGCCAGCACCAGGCGCCCCCCGAGCTTCTCCACCGCCCGGCTCAGCTCCGCGGGGTCCTCGACCACCCCCCGGTCGGCCAGCACCACGTCGATGCGCAACCTCGGGGCGTGCGCGGCCAGCACCTCGAGATAGGTGTGCGCCGCGAAGTCGTCGGTCTCGCCCCGCTGGGGGGACAGGTTCAACGCCACGACCCGGCGGGCCCGCGTGGACACCAGCGCCTCGGCCAGGTCGGGCACCAGCAGATGGGGCAGGACGCTGGTGAACCACGAGCCCGGGCCGAACACCACCCAGTCGGCCTCGCGGACCGCCTTGAGCGCCTGCGGCGACGCGGGAGGGGTGTCGGGCACCAGCGAGATGGAACGCACCCGGCCACGGGTGCTGGCGCAGGCGACCTGGCCGCGCACGGTCGTCACCTCGTGTGGCCGGGCGGGGTCGACCCCCTCGACCTCGGCGACGATGTCCAACGGCACCGAGGACATCGGCAGCACCCGGCCATGGGCCCCCAGCAGCTGGCCGACCCAGTCCAGGCCGGCGACCGAGTCGCCGAGCAGCTCCCACAGCGCGACGATGAGGAGGTTGCCGACCGCGTGACCGTGCAGCTCGCCCTCGGAGCGGAATCGGTGCTGGATCACCTCGCTCCAGGTGTGCCCCCACTCGTCGTCCCCGCACAGCGCCGCCAGCGCCATGCGCAGGTCACCCGGTGGCAGCACACCCAGTTCCCGTCGAAGCCGACCGCTGGAACCGCCGTCGTCCGCGACCGTCACCACCGCGGTGACATCGGTGGTGACCCTGCGCAGCGCCGACAGCGAGGCGTACAGACCGTGCCCGCCCCCGAGCGCCACCACCCGTGGCGGCAGCGCCCCATCCGCGTATCCGGCGTCCGCGTTCGCGTCCTCGTAGCCCGACATCTGAGTGTGCGTACCTCTGTCCGATCCGTTCGCGGGCCACGGGCCCGCTGTGCGGGCCGCGCACCGGCGCCGGCGGCCCTGAGGGGTGAAGGCAATGCTACGAACCGCCACGCGCCCCGGCCACTCGCCCACCGCCCATCCGGGTGGCGGCGGGCTCCACGCTACTCGCGTCCCAGATCTCGGTGGACGACGTGGACCTCGAGCCCTTCCTCGCGCAGCCGCTCGCTGAACCGCTCCGCCATGGCGACGCTGCGGTGCTTGCCCCCGGTGCACCCCACCGCGAGCGTCATGTAGTGCTTGCCCTCGCGCAGGTAGCCGGCGACGAGCAGGCGCAACACCTCGGTGTAGGCGTCGAGCAGTTCCTTGGCCCCGCGCTGGGAGAGCACGTACTCGCTGACCGGCGTGTCCTGGCCGGTCATCGGGCGCAACTCGGGCACCCAGTGCGGGTTGGGCAGGAAACGGCAGTCGATGACGAGGTCGGCGTCGACCGGCAGGCCGTACTTGTACCCGAAGGACACCACGTTCGCGCGCAGGTGGGCCTCCTGGGCCGCCCCGAAGAACCCGATGACCTTGGCCTTGAGCTGGTGGACGTTGAGCTGCGAGGTGTCGATGACGAGATCGGCCTCGCCCCTGATGGCCTGCAGCAGCTCGCGTTCGCGTGTGATCCCGTCGGTGAGGCGTCCGTCGCCTTGGAGCGGGTGGGGCCGGCGCACCCCCTCGAACCTGCGCACCAACGCCTCGTCGCCGGCCTCCAGGAACAGCACCCGCGCCGCGATCCCACGCCGGCGCAGCTCCTCGACCGTCGACAGGAGGTCCTCGGTGAAGGCCAGGCTGCGCACGTCGACGACCGCCGCGACCCTGGGCACCGCGCCCTGGGTCCGTCCGGCGAGGTCGATCATGGTGAACAGCAACCCCGGCGGGAGGTTGTCGACGACGAACCAGTCGAGGTCCTCCAACGCCCTGGCCGCCGTGCTGCGTCCCGCCCCCGACATCCCCGTGACGATGACGATTTCCGGCGGGAGCTCTCCGCCGAGGTTCTCCGTCACCTGGTCATCCCCCATGTTCACGCTCGCCCTCGTCTGATGCGTCCTGCACGGTCCTCTGCCCGCCTCCGGTACCCGCCAACGCCGCCGCGATCACCGCGGCGGTCCGCTCCCCGATGCCGGGAACCTCGGCGATCTGCTCGGTCGAGGCCGCGGCGAGCCTGCGCAGCGACCCGAAGTGCCGCAGCAGCGCGTTGCGCCGGGCCGGCCCCAGCCCCGGAACCTCGTCAAGGGCGCTCGTGGTGAGCGCCTTGGCCCGCTTCTGGCGGTGGTAGGTGTTGGCGAAGCGGTGCGCCTCGTCGCGCACCCGCTGGAACAGGTATAGTCCCTCACTCGCGCGCGGGAGGATGATGGGGTCCTCGTCGTCGGGAACCCACACCTCCTCTAGACGCTTGGCCAGGCCGCACACCGCCACGTCCTCGATCCCCAGCTCCTCCAGCGCCCGCTGGGCGGCCTGGACCTGGGGTCTGCCCCCGTCCACCACCACCAGGTTAGGGGGATAGGCGAACTTCGCGGGGCGTTCCCGGGAGTCGCCGGCGTTCCCGCCCGCCGTGTGCGCCGCCTCGGGGTCGCCGAGGGTGGCGAGTTCGCCGGCGCGCTGGCTCTCCTCCAGGTAGCGGCTGAACCTGCGGTGGATGACCTCGTGCATGGCGGCGACGTCGTTCTGCTCGGCCCCGCCCGAGCCGCTGCCGCGGACGCTGAAACGGCGGTACTCCGACTTGCGGGGCAGTCCGTCCTCGAACACCACCATCGAGGCGACGACGTGGGTGCCCTGGAGGTTGGCCACGTCGTAGCACTCGATGCGCAGTGGGGCCTCGTCCAGCCCGAGCGCGTCGCGGATCTCGCCGAGGGCCTTGCTGCGCGTGGTCAGGTCGCCGGCCCGCTGCGTCTTGTGGCGGGCCAGGGTCTGTTCGGCGTTCTTGGCGACCGTGTCCAGCAGCGCCTTCTTGTCACCGCGCTGCGGGACCCGAAGGTCGACCCGGCCCCCGCGGCGTTCGGCGAGCCAGGCGGTGACCGCTTCGAGGTCGGCGGGGGGCTGCGAGACCAGCACCTCGCGCGGGATCACCGCGGCCGGCCCGTCAGGGGCGTCCTCGTCGGCTCCGGCGGGATCCGCGCCGCCGTAGGTCTGGGCCAGGAAACGCTCGACGAGGGCTCCGGTGCCCACGTCCTCGACCTTGTCGACCACCCAGCCGCGCTGGCCCCGGATACGCCCGCCGCGCACGTAGAACACCTGGACGGCCGCCTCCAACGGATCCTCGGCGAAGGCGATGACGTCGCAGTCGGTGCTGTCGGGAAGGACGACGGCCTGCTTCTCCAGGGCCGTGGTCAGCGCCTGGATGTCGTCACGGATGCGGGCGGCGCGCTCGTACTCCTGCTCGGCCGCCGCGGCGCGCATCCGTCCCTCCAGCTCCTTGATGAAGCGGCCGGTGTCGCCGGCGAGGAAGGAGCAGAAGTCCTCCGCGAGCGCGCGGTGCTCGGCCTCGTCGACGCGCCCGACGCAGGGGGCCGAGCACTTGTCGATGTAGCCGAGCAGGCAGGGACGCCCGCTGGAGCGGGCCCGCCGGAACACCCCCGCCGAACAGGTCCGCACCGGGAAGACGCGCAGCAGCAGGTCCACGGTCTCGCGGATGGCCCACACGTGGCCGTAGGGCCCGAAGTAGCGGACCCCCTTGCGCTTGGCCCCGCGCATGACCTGGACCCGGGGGAACTCCTCGTTGAGGGTGACCGCGAGGTAGGGATAGCTCTTGTCGTCGCGGTAACGGACGTTGAACCGCGGTTCGTACTCCTTGATCCAGGAGTACTCCAGCTGGAGGGCCTCGACCTCGGTGGCCACCACCGTCCAGTCGACGTCCACGGCGGTGGAGACCATGTTCTGGGTACGCGGGTGCAGGCCCGCGAAGTCCTGGAAGTACGACGACAGGCGGGCGCGCAGGTTCTTGGCCTTGCCGACGTAGATGACCCTGCCGTGCGCGTCGCGGAAGCGGTAGACGCCGGGATCGGTCGGGATGGAGCCGGGCACGGGCCGCAGTTGGGGTTGCGCTGCCATACCCCCATTGTGCTGGGCGGCGGTGACATCTCGCACCCCCACCGGCGTGAGCACGTCCGGATCGCCCTGCCCGGCGCCCCACGTGCCGATGACCACGCTTCACAACGTCACGATTGAGTATCCGGATGGTCTAGGTTGTGTTCGATACCGGGCATTCTCCTAGACATGAGGGGGCTTTGTTCCCGTGCCGCTTGAATCCTGGATCGCCCTGGGTGTCTGCATCGCCGTGGCGGTAGGGCTGGTCTCCGCCGTGCACTGGCTCCTGACCCACCAGCTCTCGAAGGTCTGGGGCAACGTCCGGCCGCTCGTGCAGCGCTGCCGCTACCCGGCCTACGCCAGCGCGGTGGTGATCGGCGCCAACATCGCCCTGCCCGGGCGCTCCGCCTTCGACGAGCGCAGCTGGTACCTCGCGTTCGAGCACGGCATGCAGATCGCGATGGTCGCCTCGATCACCTGGCTCGCGCTCAGCATCGCCTACGCGATCACCGACATCGTCTTGGACCGGCTGGCCGTCCACAACGGTGACGCCGACCGGCGTGCCCGGCGCCTGCAGACGCAGGTCAAGCTGCTGCGCCGGGTGATCGCCACGATCATCGGCGTCCTGGCCGTGGCCGCGATCCTGTTCACCTTCCCCGCGGTCAGGGCGCTGGGCGCCGGGCTCTTGGCCTCCGCCGGCCTCATCGGCATCGTCGCCGGTGTCGCCGCCCAGTCCACCCTGGGCAACCTGTTCGCCGGGCTACAGCTCGCCTTCAGCGACGCGCTGCGCATCAACGACATCGTCGTGTTCCAGGGAGAGTGGGGCCGGGTCGAGGAGCTCAGCCTCACCAACGTGACGCTGCGGTTGTGGGACGAACGCCGGCTGGTGCTACCGGTGTCGCACTTCACCACCAACCCCTTCGAGAACTGGACCAAGCAGGGAACCCCCATCACCGGGGCCGTCCTGTTGCGCGTCGACTGGGAGGTGCCGATCGACAAGATCCGCGCCGAGGTCGGCTCGTTCGTCTCGGCCCACCCGCTGTGGGACGGCCGCCGCTGGTCGCTCCAGGCCACCGACGTGCTGGAGAGCGGACTGATCGAGTTGCGCGCGGTGGTCACCACGGCCGACGCCGACGCCCGCTGGGACCTGTGCTGCGACCTGCGCGAGCACCTGGTCACCTACATCCGCACCAACTTTCCGGAGTCCCTGCCGCGCAACCGGACCCAGTTCATCGGCCGCGAGCGGGGGGAGCCCTACGCCTCCCTGTGGCCTTCCTCCCGGCTGCGCGACCAGGCCGCGCGCCAGGACCGCGACGCGGAGGAGCCGGAGGAGTGAAACGGGGTGGGCGCGGGGTGCGATCGCACCCCGCGCCCACCCCGTTTCCGGTCGCGGCGCGCGGCCCCTGCCACGACCCGGACCGGCTCCTTCACACCAGCGTGATGTCGGTGCCGTCCACGCTCACCTCGAAGGCCTCCAACGGCTCGGTCGCGGGGCCGGCGAGGACCTCGCCCGTCGCGATGTCGAACCGGCTGCCGTGGCACAGGCAGCGGATGTGGTCGGTGATCTCCTGCACGGTGCACCCCGCGTGCGCGCACACCGCGCTGAACGCCTTGAACCGGCCCTCCTCGGGCTGGGTGATGACCAGTTTGTCGGACATGCTGATCATGCCGCCGCCCACGGGGACGTCACCGGTCTGCGCGATCACCTGGCCGTGCAGGTTGTCGTGCGGCGTGGGCTCGGGCCCTCCGCATCCGCTCGCTCCCACGGCGGCGACTCCCGCCACTCCGGCGGCGCCCAGCAGTCTCCGTCGGCTCATCCCACAGGCGCACGACGCCCCCGTTGCCATGACGAGGCTCCTTTCGCTCTCACGAGAACTACTACAAAATGTAGTACCTGAGCGGAGCCGTTCGTCCCGGGTGATCTCGCCGGGGATGTGATTCCTCGCGGAATCAGCCGCGCACCACGACCGTGCGAGCGATCTTGTCGTTCAACGACTGCCGGTCCGGACGGTCCCACAAGGGCCACAGACCGTTGATGATCGGCCACAACCAGCTGAACCAGCTGACCACCGGAACGAAGTTCAGCGGAACGTAGATCCACCAGGCGAGCGCGCGCAGGAAAGAGGTTCCCGGCGGCAGCCCGACTCCCCGGGGTCCCCGTTGCGGGACGACCCGCAGGCCCAGCGCCCGTTTGCCGACCGTGGCCCCCCACTTCATCAGGCACAGTCCTTCGTAGAGCAGCACGATGACGGTCGAGATGACCAGCATCAGCAGCGTCATGGCCACCAGTGATCCCGATGGGACGACCTGGTTGGTCTCCGGATCGATCAGGATCGGACGCGCCGAGAGCAGGACGCTGCCGAGCAGGAGGTTGACCAGGAAGACCGGGACGAACACGATCACCGCGTCGATGATGCGGGCGACCAGCCGCTGCCACCACTCGGCGATCCCGCCCGTGGGCGGCGCGCCGTATCCCCCGTAGCCGCTCTGGGCATGGCCCTGCGCCGGTCCCTGGTGAGGGTGGGGCCCCGGCGGCATCCAGGTCTCGGAGCCGGGCGGATGACCACCCGGGGGCGGCCCACCGGCCGGACCCGACGGCGGCACAGAACCAGGCGGCCCCATCGGCCGCTCCGGACCCGGCGGCCCACCGGCCCCCGGATACCCCGCACCCCCAGGCACCTCACCCGGCCCCCCAGGACCCGCACCAGACCCCGACGGCGTCCGGGATTCGGAGCCGGGCGGGCCACCACGCGGATGACCGCCCGGGGGCGGCCCACCGGCCGGACCCGACGGCGGCACAGAACCGGGCGGCCCCATCGGCCGCTCCGGACCCGGCGGCCCACCGGCCCCCGGATACCCCGCACCCCCAGGCACCTCACCCGGCCCCCCAGGACCCGCACCAGACCCCGGCGGTCGCTGTTCCTCTCCGGGCCGGGCGTGCGCGCCCGTCGAACCCGGCGGCCGCTCGGGCGGGGCCGGTTCCTCGTCCGGAGCCCCCCGCGGGCGACCGCCCTCGCCCTCGGACGGGTCGTTCGGCGGCGGTGGCGATGGATGGTTCATGAGCGCCTGCACTCCCCGCTACGTCGGACGCGCGCCACCGTCAGGCGCCCGCTCTGCGGCACGCACCGTGTTCGGCAGCTCGCGCGTCGGATCGGTCACGCAGGCGCGCGCCACGGGATCGCCTGCCGCCCCACTACCCGTTCCCACGGATCCACACCATGGGGTGACCCGCTTCGGGGTCCCCGCGACCACGGGCGGGGCGGGGGGCAGGCGCCCCGTCTCACAACACGCCGCGCAGGAACCGCCCGGTGAAGCTCTCCTCGACCTGGGCCACCTGCTCGGGCGTCCCCGTGGCGACGACCGTCCCGCCTCGCGACCCGCCTTCGGGCCCCATGTCGATGATGTGGTCGGCGGTCTTGATGACGTCGAGGTTGTGCTCGATGACGATGACGCTGTTGCCGCCGTCCACGAGCCGTCCGAGCACTCCGAGCAGCTTACGGATGTCCTCGAAGTGCAGGCCCGTGGTCGGCTCGTCCAGGACGTAGACGGTCCGTCCGGTGGAACGGCGCTGCAGTTCCGTGGCGAGCTTGACCCGCTGGGCCTCGCCGCCGGAGAGCGTGGTCGCCGGCTGCCCCAGCCGCACGTACCCCAGTCCGACGTCGTTGAGGGTCTGCATGTGCCGTCGGATCGCGGAGATCGGCTCGAAGAACTCCAGCGCCTCCTCGATGGGCATGTCGAGCACGTCGGCGATGGTCTTGCCCTTGTAGTGGACGTCCAGCGTCTCGCGGTTGTAGCGGGCGCCGTGGCAGACCTCGCAGGGGACGTAGACGTCGGGCAGGAACTGCATCTCGATCTTGATCGTGCCGTCGCCCGCGCACGCCTCGCAGCGCCCGCCCTTGACGTTGAAGGAGAAACGCCCGGGCTGGTAACCGCGTACCTTCGCCTCGGTGGTCTGGGCGAACAGCTTGCGGATGTGGTCGAACACCCCGGTGTAGGTCGCCGGATTGGAGCGCGGGGTCCGACCGATCGGGCTCTGGTCGACGTGCACGACCTTGTCGAGCTGCTTCATCCCGTTGACGCGGGTGTGGCGCCCCGGAACCGAACGCGCCCCGTTGAGCTCCTTGGCCAGGGACTTGTAGAGGATCTCGTTGACCAGCGTGGACTTGCCGGAGCCGGACACGCCGGTGACGGCGGTGAGCACGCCGAGCGGGAAGGTGACGTCGATGTTCTTCAGGTTGTTCTCGCGAGCGCCCTTCACGACGAGCTCGCGTCCCTTGACCAGCGGCCGGCGCGTGGCGGGAACCTCGATCCTGCGCCGGCCGGCGAGGTAGTCGCCGGTGGTGGAGTCGGGGCTGTTGAGCAGATCGTCGACGGTGCCCGAGACCACGACGTTGCCACCGTGCTCTCCCGCGCCCGGGCCGATGTCGACGACCCAGTCGGCCGCGCGGATGGTGTCCTCGTCGTGCTCGACCACGATGAGGGTGTTACCGATGTCGCGCAACCGCTGCAACGTCTCGAGCAGCCGGAAGTTGTCGCGCTGGTGCAGACCGATCGAGGGCTCGTCGAGCACGTAGAGCACGCCGACCAGACCGGAACCGATCTGGGTGGCCAGCCTGATCCGCTGGGCCTCGCCGCCCGACAGCGAGGCGGCCGGCCGCTCCAGGCTCAGGTAGTCCAACCCGACGTCCAGCAGGAAGCCGAGGCGGGCGTTGATCTCCTTGAGCACCTGGGCGGCGATGACCTGCTCGCGCTCGCTCAGTTCGAGGTCGCGCAGGAACTCCGCGCACTCGCTCAGCGGCAGCGCGCTGACGTCGGCGATGGAGCGGCCTCCGACGGTGACCGCGAGGATGACCGGCTTGAGGCGCGCCCCCTGGCAGGCCGGACAGGGGACGACCCGCATGAACCCTTCGAGACGCTCACGGCTGAAGTCGCTCTCGCTCTCGGCGTGTCGCCGGTGCACCCAGGGGATGACCCCCTCGTACTCGGTGTAGTAGGAGCGGGTGCGCCCGTAGCGGTTGCGGTAACTCACGTGGACCTGGGTCTCGTGCCCGTGGAGCAGTGCCTTGCGCGCGGCCTTGGGCAGCTTCTCCCACGGGGTGTCCAGGTCGAACCCCATGGCGTCGCCGACCGCCTGCATGAGGCGGCCGAAGTACTCGCCGGCGTGCCCGCTGGACCACGGGGCGATGGCGCCCTCGTTGAGGGTCTTGGCCGGGTCGGGGACGATCAGCTCGGGGTCGACCTCCAGGCGGGTGCCCAGGCCGGTGCACTCGGTACAGGCGCCGTAGGGAGAGTTGAACGAGAACGAGCGCGGCTCCAGCTCCTCGAACGACAGGTCGTCGTAGGGGCAGAACAGGTGCTCGGAGTAGACCCGTTCGCGTTCGGGATCGTCCTCGGGCAGGTCGACGAACTCCAGCAGGATCGTCCCGGCGGCGAGCCGGAGCGCGGTCTCGACGGAGTCGGTGAGCCGCTTCTTGGCCGACTCCTTGACGGTGAGCCGGTCGACGACGACCTCGATGTCGTGCTTCTCGTACTTCTTCAGCTTCGGGGCCTCGTCCAGGCGCACCGCGGTGCCGTCGACCCTGGCCCGGGTGTAGCCCTTGGTCTGGAGGTCCTTGAACAGTTCGACGTACTCGCCCTTGCGCCCGCGGACGACCGGCGCGAGCACCTGGAAGCGTGTCCCCTCGGGCAGTTCGAGGACCCGGTCGACGATCTGCTGGGGGGTCTGTCGCGCGATCATCCGGCCGCACTCGGGGCAGTGCGGCTGCCCGATGCGCGACCACAGGAGGCGCAGGTAGTCGTAGACCTCGGTGATGGTGCCGACCGTGGACCGGGGGTTGCGGTTGGTGGACTTCTGGTCGATGGAGACCGCGGGGGACAGCCCCTCGATGAAGTCGACGTCGGGCTTGTCCATCTGGCCGAGGAACTGCCGAGCGTAGGCCGACAGCGACTCGACGTAGCGTCGCTGTCCCTCGGCGAAGATCGTGTCGAAGGCCAGGGAGGACTTCCCCGACCCCGACAGCCCGGTGAACACGATCATGGCGTCACGCGGGAGGTCCAGCGAGACGTCCTTGAGGTTGTGTTCCCGGGCCCCTCGAATGACGAGCTGTTCGGCCATGGATGATTAGCCCCTTCGGCAACGGCGGCGCGCGATGGCCTGCGGCGGTCGGGAGACCCACCGCGGCGGCGCGCGGATGAGGCGCCTGCGCCGGGCGGCTCGGGGGTTGGGCGCACCCACGTCGGCCGCCGCACGGCGTTCGGCTTCTTACGGAAACGACTCGGCGCCGCGGAAACTTCCAGCGGACGCACGTGAGGGCGCCCACCAGAGCCGGCGGACGCCCTCACTATAGCCGAACAACTGTTCGAGGATGGCTCACTTGCGCGAGATCGCGTCCTCTCCTTCGGTCTCGGAGCCGGCGGCCAGCTTCTTCTTGTCGGCGGAGGCCTTCCAGAGGCTGGCGACGATCGTGATCGTCATGATGCCGAGGATGACGGTGAGGGACAGGCCGGTCGTGACCTCGGGGACGTGGACGCCGTTCTCGTGCAGCGCGTGCAGGAACATCTTGATACCGATGAACACCATGATCGCCGCGAGGCCCCAGCTGATGTAGGACAGCTTGTCCATGAGACCGGCGAGGAGGAAGTAGAGCTGGCGCAGACCCAGCAGGGCGAACGCGTTGGCGGTGAAGACGATGTAGGGGTCCTGGGTGAGACCGAAGATGGCCGGGATGGAGTCGACCGCGAACACCAGGTCGGTGACGCCGATCGCGACGATGACCATCAGCATGGGGGTGACGTGGCGGCGACCGTCGAGCTTCACGGTCAGGCGGGCGCCGTGGTAGTCGTCGGTGACCGGCCAGACCTTCTTGACCATCCGCACCGCGAAGCTGTCGGTGTAGTCGGACTCCTCGTGGCTGTCGCCCTTGACCTGGTCGCGGACGATCTTGATGGCGGTGTAGATGAGGAACGCGCCGAAGAGGTAGAAGACCTCGCTCCAGGCGTTGATCGCCTGCGCGCCGATCGCGATGAAGATACCGCGCATCACCAGGGCGATGACGATGCCGACCAGCAGCACCTCGTGCTGGTACTTCTTGGGCACCGCGAAGCTGCCCATGATGAGGTAGAAGACGAAGAGGTTGTCGACGCTCAGGCTCTTCTCGGTGACGAAGCCGGCGAAGTACTCACCCGCGACGGTGCCACCGCCGAAGTACCACAGGCCGAAACCGAAGAGGATGGCGATGCCGATGTAGAAGGCCGCCCACCAGGCGGCCTGCTTCATGCCGAACTCCTTGGGGCCGCTCTTCTTGCTCCAAGGGTGGTCGACGATCGCGAGATCGACGACCAAGATGGCGATCATGGCGCCGATCGTGGCGAACCAAACCCACATGGGCACGTCCATGGAGACCCTCCTCCGGTCGTGTGGTGCCCGCTTTCGGGGTACGGGCATGCGTACTAACCGGAGGTCTCTCCCATCCATGAACCATGGATCGACGGCACCGGGCCCGCACCGTCATTGCGTTCCGTGATGACGACACCGCCGCGAAAGGGATACTCCCCTCACCTGTTGAATGACCCGGGAACATGGATCTATTCCATCTTTCCCTGGGCCGGGCTCAATGATGCCATCGACTACGCCCAGTCGGAACCATGCTCCACGCCGTTAAAGGGTTTGGGGAGGTGTGTCTTACCTCACCGTGGTGAAACGCGGGGGCGCGGCCGGGACCCCCTCAGGCCACCATGCCGCGGTTCGCGGCGAGCCGACGGTAGAGGCTGAGGACCTGTTCCACGGTGTCGTCCTCGGTCGGCAGGGCCGCCGCGGTCAGCCTGGCGGCGTCACGCATGGCCTCGACACGGCTCGGCTCGTCCAGGACCTGGGCGACCCCGTGGGCCAGGGCCGAGGCGTCGCTGGGCGGGACCAGCAGCGCGACCCCCGAGTACAGGTCGGGGATGCCGCCCACGCGGGTCGCGACCACCGGCAGTCCGGCCCGCAGCGCCTCCATGATCACCAACGACGGCCCCTCCCACAGGGAGGGGAGCACGAACAGGTCAGCGGCGGCGAGGAGGTCGGGGATATCGGTACGGTGCCCCAACAACCGCACCGGGAGCTCCTCGGCGTCGATGCGCGCGTTCAGCTCCCGGTCGAGGGGGCCGTCCCCGGCCACCACGAACACGGGGGCCGGATCGCGCTGCTTGAGCCGCCGGGCCGCGTCCAACAGCACGTCCAGGCCCTTCTGCGGGGCGAGCCTGGCCACCACCAGCGCGAGCGGCCGGTCCGGCGCCACGCCCAGTTCGGCGCGGACGTCCTCGGCCGTGCGCTGGGGCGGCCCCATCGGCGGAGCGGTCACCAGGGCGCGTTCGACCTCCCGCGCCCCCTTGGCCCGCATCCGGGCCACCAGGTCCCCCGAGACCCCGAGGACGATGTCGGCGCGGCGGGCGACGAGCCGCTCCAGGGCGGGAAAGACCAGCCCGAGCGGCCCCGACACGGCGGGCGGGGCGTTGTGGAGCGTGACGACGAGCGGGCGGGCCTGGGCCAGCGCGCACAGCCCGCCCGCCCGGATGCCGTGGGCGTGCACCATGTCGGCGTCGGCCAGGAGCCCGCGCAGACGCCCGATCGCGGCGAGGTCACCCGCCGGGCGAGGCCGCGTACCGACGTCCACCGGAACGAAGCGGCAGCCGTTCGCGGTGAAGCCGAAGCGCTCCTCGGTCGCCTGCGGACCTATGACGGCGACCCGATGGCCGCGCGTGACGAGTCCCGCGCTCAGCGAACGGACATGGTTGCCGACACCACCGCCGCTGGTCGCGATGACCATCGCGATCCTCATCCGGGTCATGCCTTCTCGTCTCCTGTGTCTTGGGTGTCTGGGGACTCCTTGCCCGGCGGGGCCACCCGCCGGGTGATCGCCGCACGGACCGCGCGGCGATCGATCAGCATGGCGACCGCGCCGAAACCGGCGAGCGCCGCCACACCGCCGAGTGCGGCCACACCGACGTTGCCCCACAGGCCATCGGCGTCCAGCGCCCCGGTCAACGACGCGCCGGCCAGGTAGCCGACACCGGCGCCGAGCAGCGCGGCGGGGAGCCCCCGCCCCAGGCCCGCGAAGGCGGCACGCCCGTTGACCCGGGCGACGGCGACGGCGAGCAGGACCGCGGTCAGGGACAGTCCCAGGGAGGTACCGGCGCCCAGGGCCGCGACCGCCCCCCGCTCGGGCGCGACCAGGACGAGCGCGGCGCCCGCCGTCGAGACCACCAACCAGCCCATGACCTGCGCCGCGGCGGCCGAACGACCGTGGTGGGCAGCATAGAGCGCCCTGCTGAGCAGCGCGACCAGACCGAACCCCACGATGCCGGGAGCGTAGGTGAGCAGCGCCAGTTCGAGGGGGGCCGGCTCACCCGGGGCGAAGACCTCGGCCACCGGACGCGCCGCGGCGGCCAGCGCCGTGGCCAGCCCCGCCGTGATGACCAGCGTGGCCCGCGCGCCGACCGACAGGATCGCGTTGTACCCCTCCTGGTCGCCCTCGGCGTGGCGGACCGACAGCGTGGTGAAGGCGCTCGTGGCGATCGGGACCGCCACGACCCCGTAGGGCAGCGTGAACAACGCCCAGGCGTAGTTGTACAGCGCCGCCGCCCCCGCGCCACCGCCCCTGTTGGCCAGCATGATCGCGACCAGCATGCTCAGCTGCATCGCGATCAGCGGCAGCAGCGCCGCAAGGCCCAGGGAGCGGGCCGTGCGGGCGACACCGGGCGGGAACCTCAGCGTGGGGCGCAACCCCAGCCGCAGGCGCAGGAGCGGCACCAGCGCGGTGAGGAACAACGCGACGACGCCGGCCGTCGTGCCCAACGACAGGGTCAGCTCCGCGGCGGCCGGCAGACCCGCGATGTCGTCGCGGTAGGCCGCGCCGAGGGGAACGAAGGCGAGGTAGGCGGTGATGACGACGAGACTGGAGAGCAGCGGGGCCAGCGCCGGAGCCAGGAACCGGCGATGCGCCTGGAGGATGCCGTAGAACACCGCGGCGAGACCGTAGAAGACGATCTGCGGGGCGAACACCAGCAGGAACCGCACGGTCAACGCGAGCACCGCGTCGTGGTCGCACCCCCGCGGGTGCCCCAGCATCAGGGTCATCGCCGGTGTCGCCACGGCGGCCAGGACGAGCGCCAGTGGGACCGCGGCGAGCAGCACCCAGGTGACGAGGGCCGAGGCGGTGCGGCGCACGTGCTCGCGGTCGCCGCGCTCGGCCGCCGCGGCGAGCACCGGGACCACCATCCCCGACAGCGCGCCGCCGATGACGACCTCGAACAGGACGTTGGGCACCTGGTTGGCGGTGACGTAGGCGGTGCTCAGGCAGTTGGTGCCGACGGTCTGGGAGAACACCACGGTGCGGCCGAACCCGGCGACGCGGGCGAAGGCGGTGACCACGGCGATGAGCAGGGCCGCGCCGGCAACACCGGCGCTCAGGCGCCGGATCCGATCCCAGGACACGGGGTGGGGACTCCAGGTCGTTGGTTGGTGCGGTCACGCGCGGGGGTGCGTGAAGGCCCGCGAGGCGCGGCTTCGGGGACGGGGGTCTCGAAGCCCGCGTGGTCCGGGCGGGCCGTTCAGGCCGGCTTGGGTTGGGGGGCCGGTTCGGGGACGGGAGGGCTCTCAGGCGCGGCGGGCCGGCCGATGTCCTGCGCGGTGGGCACGGGGCCGGGCGCCGGGCGCCGTCCCAGTTCGTCGGCCCAGCGCAGTGGGGGGGTCGCCGCGATGACGCGGGAGAAGCTGACGACCTCGCTGGCGGCGGTGAGGGCGACCACGCCGGCCAGCAGGCCCAACCGGGTACGCCGGGACGAGACCGCCGTCGCTGCCACCCCCAGGACCGCGCCCAGCGCGTTGGCACCGGCGTCGCCGAGCATCGCGCGTTCGCCCAGGTCCTCGGAGAGCAGCCCGGCCGCGGCTCCCAGCGCGGGGCCGGCGACGGCGGCGGCGACCGGATGGGCCAGGGCCGGCGCGCCGGCGAGCAGTCCCGCCTTGATCGCCCGCCCGGGACGCAGGTCGAACAGGTTGACCAGGTTCGCCGTCCCGGCGATGAGCGCGCCGTCGATGACCAGGTCGGCCGGCCGGGGGCGCGCCACGGCGGCGGCGGTCAGGCCGACCGCGCCGATACCGAGGATCTTCACGGCGCCGGTGGTGACCTCGCCGCGCGCCAGGGCCCCGATGTGCCCCTTGAAGCCCCGGGAGTCCCCGGATCCGGACAGGTCGTCATAGGCGCCGAACAGGCCCGCTCCCGCCGCGGCGACCACCGTCGCGGCGCGCAGCCGCGGTGTCAGCCCGGGGGCCACCAGGGCCGCCGCGCACGTTCCGGCGGCCAGCGCCGGACCCTCCAGCAGGGTGACCTGCTCCCCCCTGAAGTTCGTGCGGATCCAGGTGCTTCCGGGACGACCCGCGGCGGCGAACACACCGCCGCCGTCCTCGCGCGGCCGCGACCGGGTCAGCGCGGCGTAGGAGGTCCGGGCCGCTCCCGCGCCCAGCGCCGCCCCCGCGATCGCCCTGGCGACCGTCCGCCCGATGCGTGCCCGCCGGGAAGGACGCGGTGGAGAGGTCACCGTCCCCGCTCCTCTCCGTCGTCCTTCGCGTTCTCCTCGCCCGCGGCGGGTTCGGTGCCCGTCGTGTTCTCCTCGGGCTCGTTGGGACGGGGCAGCGGGTCGGGCAGGAAGGCGTCGACGCCCTCCCCGACACCGTAGTTGCCGCTGCGCCCCTCGGTGCTGATCGCCAGGGCCAGGGCGGCGACCACGTCCCCCGCCACGGTGCCCGCGGTGTCGACCGTGGCGAACCTGGACTCCTCGCTCCTGGCCTGGGAGATGATCCCTCCCGGCTCGACCGAGGTCGCGCCGCCGACCAGTACCGCACCCTCCGCCGCGTCGCGCAGCGCCCGGGTCAGCGCGATGTAGGCGGTGTTGGCCGGGGACGCCACGTCGTCTTGTTGCGGGTCGGTGGAGGAGGGAACCGTGAAGGGCTCGGCCGGCGCGAGCACCAGCGCGATGTCGGACTTGCCCGCGGGGTCACCGTGCACGGTGAGCAGCCCCGCCTCGCTGAATCCGGCGAGGACGGCGGCGGCGTCGTAGCCGTTCTCCGCCTCCTCCTCGGGCTGTTCCTCCGTCTCCTCGCGCTCCTCTTCGGTGGGAGCGATCAGGGCCCGCGCGAGCTCCATGCCCGCCCGCTCATAAGCGCCCCCCTGAGCGGCGGTCTCGCCCTGGGCGAGCTGATCCACGAGCTCGTCGACGAAGGTGGCCTGTTCGGGATCGCCGTACTCCTCGGCGAAGACCAGGCGGCCCGGAACCGTCCCCCCGGCCTGCTGGACGCGGTTGACCAGACCGTCGCGCATGGCCTCGTCGACCCCGGGGGTCTCGACGATCACGACGCGGGTACCGGTGAGCTGGTCGGCGAGCATCTGCTCGGCGTAGGCGTCGACCAGCTGGTCGTTGCCCGTGTTGAGCTGCTCGGCGACGTCCTTCTCCGCCCGCAGTTCCTCACTCTCCTCGCGCAGCTGCGAGGTCTCCGATTGCAACGTGTTGAGCAGGGGGTCCTGGAGCATGGTCGTGCCCAGCACGATGCCCACCGTCAGCGCGAGGAAGATCGCGACGATGGAAACCAGGTGATAGCGGAAATCGATCACGAGAACAGTCCGGTCAGCGAGTAGAGGAAGTTTTCCCAGCGAGCGGCGAGGAAGGTCAGGTAGACCTGGCCCACCGGTGAGCTGTAGGCCGCGACCACGATGGTGAGCAGGGATGCCGCGACCAGCGCCAACAGGGTCCAGGGCGAGATGCGGCTGCGGTAGAGACGGCTGACGCCCTTGGCGTCGATGAGCTTGCTCCCGACCCGCAGACGTGTCAGGAACGTGCTGGCCATTCCGGCGCGTCCCTTGTCGAGGAACTCCTCCAGGGTGGCGTGCGTGCCGACAGCGACGATGAGGCTGGCCCCGGCGTCGTCGGCGAGCATCATCGCGACGTCCTCGCTGGTGCCGGTCGCGGGAAAGACGATGGCCTCGTGCCCCAGGTCGGAGAGGCGTTTGAGCCCCGGCGCGCGACCGTCCCGATAGGCGTGGACGACGAGCTCGGCACCACAGGCCAGCGCCTTGTCCGACACCGAGTCGAAGTCACCGACGATGATGTCGGGCCGATAACCGGCTTCGAGCAGCGCGTCGGCGCCGCCGTCCACGCCGATCATCACGGGCCGGTACTCGCGGATGTAGGAGCGCAGGGCGGCGATGTCCTCGCGGTAGTGGTAGCCGCGCACGACGATCAGCACGTGCCGGCCCTCGATCTCGGTCGCGATGTCGGGGACGCCGACACCGTCGATGAGGAGTTCGCGTTCCCGCTTGAGGTACTCCATGGTGTTGGCGGCGAAGGCCTCCAGCTGCACCGACAGACCGGCGCGCGCCTCGATCATGGCCGCTTCGATCGACTGGGCGTCCTGTTCCACCCCCTTGGCCACGACCTCGTCACCGCGCAGCAGCACGCCGTTCTCCAGGCGCAGCACCTCGCCCTCCTGGACGCGGGTGAACACCTCGGGATCGACATCGTCGACCAGGGGAATGCCCGCCTCGACAAGAAGCTGGGGGCCCAGGTTGGGGTAGCGCCCGCTGATGCTGCTGGCGACGTTGAGGACCGCGGAGACACCGCAGGCCACCAGCGCCTCGGCGCTGACACGGTCGATGTCGACATGGTCGATGACCGCGATGTCACCGGGCTTCAACCGCTTGGTCAGGTTCTTGGTGCGGCGGTCCGCGCGCACGGGAGCGGTAACACCGACAGAACCGTCGGTCTTGCCGCGACGGAGTTTCGGGAATCTGGCGGCGAGCGCCGTCGGGACCTTCATCGGTTGCATCTTGCCAGAGCGGTCCCGCCTTCCGGCATAACACGAGGGGTGACGGCGTGTTCACCCAAAGGCATCGACGACCTCCTCCTGCCACACCCATGTGGGGTGTTCAGGGCCGCACCATGCGCACTCGCCACCTGGACACAGGCCGGGCGGGCCGGCCGGGCGCCTCCCCGGCGGCCCCTGATGGCCCGAAGCGGCCAACGCAGGGACGGTTCAGTCCCGGTCGGCGGCCGCGATCGTGAGCAGCTCCTCGGCGTGGGCGCGGCCGAGTTCGGAGTCCTCCATCCCGGCCAGCATACGCGAGAGCTCCCGCACCCGCCCCTGACGATCCAGACGGGTCACCCCGCTCTCGGTCACCATGCCGTCGTTGGACTTCTCCACGAGCAGGTGGGCGTCGGCGAAGGCGGCCACCTGGGGAAGGTGGGTGACGACGATGACCTGGGCACGGCGGGCCAACCGGGCCAGTCTGCGGCCGATCTCCACCGCGGCCTTGCCCCCGACCCCGGCGTCGACCTCGTCGAACACGAAGGTCGGCACCGGGTCGGCGCCGGCGAAGACCACCTCGATGGCGAGCATCACCCGGGACAGCTCACCCCCCGACGCCCCCTTGTTCAAAGGCAGGGGCGGGGCGCTGGGATGAGGGGCGAGCAACAGCTCGATGTCGTCGCGGCCGTGCTGGCCGAACTCCTCCCCCGTGGTGACCCGGACGCTCACCCGCGCGTGCGGCATGGCCAGCGCGGTGAGCTCCTCGGTCACCGCGGCGCCGAAACGTTCGGCGGCCCTCGTCCGGATCTCGGTCAACCGGTCGGCGAGGCCGGTCATGGCCTCGCGCAGCTCCGTCTCCTCGACGCGCAGCGCGTCGATGCGCTCGTCGTCGCCGTCCAGCTCGGCCAACCGCTTGGCCGCGTTCTCGGCCCAGGCCAGCACGTCAGCGGTGGTCTCGCCGTACTTGCGGGCGAGCTGGGTGAGCAGCGCGCGCCGCTCCTGGACCGCGGCGAGCCTGGCCGGATCGGCCTCGACCGACTCGGCGTAGGAGGCGAGCTCCGTCGCGGCGTCGCTGAGGATGTAGCTCGCCTCGTCGAGGCGGTCGGCGACCGCGGCGAGGTCGGCGTCGTGCTCGCGCACACCGGCGAGCGCCTGACGGGCCGCGGCGAGCAGGCTGATGACGTCGGCCTGGACCTCCGCGACGGCCGGATCCCCGACAAGCGCCTCGTGCGCGGTGGTCGCCCCGATCCGCAGCGCGTCGGCGTGCCCCAGCCGGGACTCCTCCGCCAGCAGCTCCTCGTCCTCCCCGCTCTTGGGGTCGGCCGCGGCGATCTCCTCCAGACCGAACCGGAGCAGGTCGGCCTCCTGGGCGCGTTCCCGCGCCCGGGTCGTGAGCTCCTCCAACGTGTCGGCGACCTCACGGTGACGTCGGTAGGCCGCCGAGTAGGCGCTGGCGACCTTGGCCAGCTCCTCACCCGCGTAACGGTCCAAAGCCGCGCGCTGGCGTTCGGGACGCAACAGCCGCTGCTGGTCGGACTGCCCGTGCACGGCGACGAGGTCGTCGGCGAGATAGGCGAGCAGGCTGACCGGGGCGGAGCGGCCGCCCAGCGTCGCCCGGGAGCGCCCTTCGGCCGACACGGTCCGGGTGAGGATCAAGACGTCCTCGTCGAGGTCTCCCCCCGCCTCGGCCACCCGCTCGGCCACCCTGCCGTCGGGGGCGACACGCAGCCGTCCCTCGACGACCGCGCGGTCGGCCCCCGGCCGGACGCGCTGCGGGTCGGCCCGCCCGCCGAACAGCAGGCCGAGCCCGGTGACGACCATCGTCTTGCCGGCACCGGTCTCACCCGTGACGACGGTGAACCCCGGCGACAGCTCCAACACGGCGTCGTCGATGACCCCGAGCCCCTGGATTCGGACTTCTTCGAGCAACGGAACCTCTCCTGTTACCGCCACAGGCGTGCAGTGCGCCACGTCCCCTGCCCGGGACGCGCGGATTCACCGCCCCTCGGGGTCGGCGAGTTCGGCGCGTCCACGCCATCCGGCCACGGGCAGGCCGAACTTGGCGACCAGCCGGTCGGTGAACGGCGCCCGCTGCAACCGGGCCAACCGTACCGGCACGTCCGCACACGAGATCTCGATCCGCGCGCCGGCCGGCAATTCGACCATACGGCGTCCATCGCACCAGAGCACGCCGGCAGTGGTGTCGGGAAGCACTTCCAGCGCCACCGTCGCCTTGGGGGAGACGACGAGCGGCCGGGCGAACAGCGCGTGGGCGCTGATCGGGACGACCAGGAGCGCCTCGACCTCGGGCCAGACGATGGGACCCCCCGCCGAGAAGGCGTGCGCGGTCGACCCCGTGGGCGTGGCGCAGACCACTCCGTCACACCCCCAACGCGACAGGGGACGCCCGTCGATCTCCAGGACCGTCTCCAGCATCCGGCGCGCCGAGGCCTTCTCCAGCGTCGCCTCGTTCAGCGCCCACGTGCGGACCGGGGGCAGGCCGTCACCACGCCCCCCGTTGTAGACGGCGACGTCCAACGTCATCCGCTCCTCGACGGAGTAGTCGCGTTCGACGACGCTGCGCACCGTGGCGGTGAGGTCCTCTCGCTCGGCCTCGGCCAGGAACCCGACATGGCCGAGGTTGACACCGAGCAGGGGGGCTCCGGCCGGACGGGCCAGCTCGGCCGCCCGCAACAGGGTCCCGTCTCCGCCGAGCACCATGACGATCTCGACGCCCAGGGCCGCATCGGGACCGGCCGGCACGATCTCGACGGGATCGAGCCCGCATCCGCTCCGCTTGAGGTCGTCGGCCTCCGACTCCAACATGCGCACGCCCATCCCGGCGGCGGTGAGGCACTCGTGGACCAACCGGGCACTACGGACCGCGGCGGGCCTGCCCGTGTGGGTCAGCAGCAGCACGCTGCGCCGGTCCGGCCGCTCCGAACTGGTCACGACGCCATCGGCCGTGCCCGCGCTGGTCATCGAAACGTCCTCCTCGCTGAGTCCCCGTCGCCCCTCCGGGGACGACGCTGTCGTCACCCGGCCGGGTCACGTTACCCGAACCGGCACCCCCAACGGCGCCGTGCCCAGGCGTGGGAGGCGTTAGCGGGGCCCCTCCTCGATGGCCCGCCACAACCGCTCCTCTTCCAGGGCCGGGGCCCCGGCGCGCATCCACAGGAAGTACTCGACATTGCCCGAAGGGCCCGGCAGCGGGCTCGCCGCGACGTCGACCGTCCCCAGCCCCAAGGTCATCGCGTGGTCGGCGACCGCCCGCACCGCGTCGGCCCGCGACTGGGGCTCGCGCACCACGCCACCGGCCCCGACCCGGTCGCGCCCCACCTCGAACTGCGGCTTGACCATCATCGCGAAGTCGGCGCCGGGCCGCGCGCAACGCACCAGGGCCGGCAGCACCAGGGTCAGCGAGATGAACGACAGGTCCCCGACCACCAGGTCCGGCAGTGGTTCACCGACCTGGTCGGGGGTCAGGTCGCGGACGTTGCAGCGCTCCCGGACGGTGACACGCTCATCGCCGCGCAGTTTCCAGGCGAGCTGCCCGTAGCCGACGTCCACCGCGACGACGTGCGCGGCCCCCCGGCGCAGCAGGACATCGGTGAATCCGCCGGTGGAGGCCCCGGCGTCCAGACAGCGGCGGCCCGCCGGATCGAGTCCGAAGGCGTCGAGCGCGCCGATGAGCTTGTGGGCACCACGCGAGACGTAGACGGGCTGCGCCTCGCCCTCGCTGACGACGATCGCCTGGTCGGTCCCGACCTGGGTTGCGGCCTTGGTGGCGACGACGCCTGCGACACGGACCTGTCCCGCGTCGATGAGCTCGGCCGCGTGACCGCGGGACCGGGCGTGGCCGCGCCGGACGAGTTCGGCGTCCAGTCGGCTGCGTTTGGGCATGGTGTGGAAGTGCCTATCTGAACGAAACGAGTGATGGAAGGACGGCCCTCAGCTCGGCCGCGGCCCGCCGGGCCGATCGCCCCGTGGCTCGCCGGGGCGTTCCTGGTCGAGGCCGGAGAGCACGGCCGAGAGGTCTCGATGGATCGCGTCGAACACGGCGACGTGCTCGGCGACGGGCAGCCCGTCGAGGCCGGCCAGCCGGTCGCGGACGCCGGTCCGGGTGCGCTCGGCGAGCCCCGCCTCGCCGACGGTCGCCCCCGGTGGTCCGGGGAGCGGACGAGGAACGGGGCGCCTCCCCTCGCGGGACTCCTCGCCGTTGCCCGGGGTCACTTTCCGCCGTCCTTGGCGCCACGCGCCCGAGCGCCGCCCGAGCGCTTGGTGGCGCCCTTCCCCCCGGCCCGGGAGCGCGTGGTCGTGGACTTGGCCTTGGCGCGGCCGGCCGGCTTCTTCGTGGCGGAGGTCTCGGCGGCGGCCGGTTTGTCCTCCTCGCCGTCACCGGCCGTCTGCGGGTCGGGGTCCTCGTCGGTGGACGCCTCCCCGTCTCGCTCCTTGGAGGGGCGGGCGCCGTCCTCGTTCTCGGCCGTCCCCTCCTCACCCGCGCGGCCGGGACCGGTGGGCGCGGTCGGTGTCGCCTCCATCCCCGGTAGCACCTCGGCCTGCGGAGGGACGGCCGAGGAGTCGGGGAGCTCCGTGGTCGAGGTCTGCGTGACCGTCGGTCCGTCCCCCTCCGCCGCGACGCCCGTGGGGGAGGCCGTCTCCGCCTCCTCGACACCGGCGGTGTCACCGCGGCCCCCCGGCTCGGAGTCCTTGACGTGGCCGACCATGACCCCGTCCTCCCGCGCTTCCGGACTCTCGACGGCGACGGGCGCGGAAGGGGACGGAACCAGAGGGGGCGTGGCTCCCCCGGCGGGGGGAACGGGCCGCACGGCGGTGCGGGAGGCCAGCCGGCGCTCCAGCTCGGCGACACGGCGCGCGAGCCGGTCGTACTCGTCCCGCCGGACGAGGTCGAGACGGTCGAGGACCCGTCGGACCTCGGCCTCGATCAGGTCGTCCAGCGCCGCCCGGTTGGCCTTGCTGGTCTCGATGAGATCGGCGGCCAGGGTCTGGATCGTGTGCCCCACCCGGGTCGCGCGCACCGCACCCTCCACGCCGTCCACGGCGCCCCGGGCCGTGTCGGCCCCCTTGGCGACGGCCGAGCGCCCCTCCTCCTCCCTGAGGAGGGTCTTGGCCGCGGCGACGGCGCGCTTACGTGTCAGCTCGGTGAAGCCGCTGGCGGCATCGAGGTAGGTACGTACCGCGTCGACGACCATGTGAACGTGCTCCTCGTGAAATCTGGATGCGACTCCGGGAAGACCCCACAAAACGCTACCGGCATCGACGTAGGAATGTGACGGGAGCGTCCAGGTCGGCGGGGAGGATAGGCGCCGTGCGCGCCCCGTCGCGCGCTAAGGCATCATGGACGCATGGCCAGCGTTGAGGAATGTCGTACGGCGATCGGCAAGGTGTCCGACCGGATCATGGAGGTCGACGAGGCGCGTCGACGCAAGCACATCGTGGACCGTACGGTGAGCGTGCTCGTCAGCGACCTGGACACCATGTTCGTCATGCGCCTGAGCATGGACGGACTGGTCGGCGTCACCGACCGGCCGGCGGCCGACCCCGGTGAGCGGGCCCAGGTACGCATCACCACCACCAGCGACGACCTGATCGAGCTGGCCGAGGGCCGGCTCGACTTCGCCAAGGCGCTGTTCTCGGGCCGGGTGAAGCTCGACGCGAGCCTGAGCGACATGATGCGGATGCGCAAGCTGCTGTGAGGCCCCGGGGCTGTTCCGGCACGGCGCCGGGAAAGCCCGTCCTCCGCGTGGCACCGTTTCGCCCCTTGCCCTCCCGGCCGCGTGTTCACGACGCCTGTCCCTCTCCCGACCGGCTCGGGAACGGTCCGCAGTGCTCGCCACCGCGCCGCCAGGACCAGGGGATGTCTCGCACGCGGTCCCTCGGACCGGCCGATCCGGACGCGGCCGGCCGCGGGACACGACGCTCGTCCCGTCCTGGCCCTTGCGGCCCGGTTCGGGGCGGCCGAAGATCCGTGGCGAACCCGGCCGCCGAGACGGCCCCAGGCCCCCGCACCGCCCGCGGGAACGGGGCCCGGACGGCATAACGGAAGGCCAGGGCCGTGGAGGGCCTCCCACGACGGTGCCGGTATCGTGCGAGGGTGCGGAGAGCGACCCCCGAGGACGTATTGGAGCTGGCCCCGTTCCAGGGGCTGCGCTACGCCACGGCTGACGCCCGTGCCCTCATCGACTCCCCCACGCTCGATCTGGCCCTGGCCCTGGCCCCGCCCTACGACGTGGTCGACGCCCAGACAGCGACCGACCTGGTGCGCGGCGACCCGCACAACGCCGTGCGGCTCACGCTCCCCCCGGCCGCCCGGGAGGCCGGCGACCCTCCCTGGGAACTGTGCGGCCCGGATCGCTACCAGCGCGCCGCCCTGACCCTGCGCCGCTGGGTCGCCGAGGGGGTGCTGGTGCGCGACCCCACGCCCGCGCTCTACGTCTATGAGCAGACCTCGCCCACCGGACACCGCCAGCGGGGCCTCATCGGCGCGCTGCGTCTTCCCCCGCCCGACAGCCCGGTGGTACGACCGCACGAGGCCGTCTTGGCCGGCCCGGTCGCGGATCGGGCACGGCTGATGGCCGCGACCAGGGCCAATCTGGAGCCGATCTTCCTGCTCTACCAGGGCGGGAACCCCGTGCGGGGCGCCGCGACGCTGACGGTCGACGCCATCGCGCAGTCCTCGACGGAGGCGCTGGTGGACACCGTCACCGGAGACGGCGTGACACACCGGCTCTGGGCCATCAGCGACACCGCCACGCTGCGGGCCGTGGCAACCGACCTGGCCGCTCGCACCGCCCTCATCGCCGACGGCCACCACCGCTATGCCGCCTACCAACGGCTACGAGCCGAACGGGACGGACCTGGCCCCTGGGACCATGGACTGGCCTTCCTCGTCGACTCCGACGCCTGGCCGCCACGGCTCGGCGCGATCCACCGCGTCCTGCCGAAGGTGGAGGCCGGATGGGCCGCCCGCACCGCGCGGGAGGTGGCGGTGGTGGAGGAGCTTTCCGGAGGGGACCTGCGGAGCGCTCTCGCGCGGCTGCGGGACGCCGCTGGGCGGGGACCCGCCCTCCTCCTCGCCGACTCCGGCACCTGTTTCCTGCTCCACGGTTTCGACCGCGACCGGCTCCGCGCGGCGATGCCCGACCGCTCCCACCAGTGGCGGAGACTGCCCACCTCGGTCCTGGAACGGGTGCTGCTGCCGTTGTGGGGCGTCGCCGACACCTCGGTGAGACTCGTCCACGACGAGGCCGATGGCGCGCTGGCCGCGGCCCGTCCAGATGGCAGCGCGGTGATCCTGCCCCCGCTGGAGGTCTCCGACGTCTACGCGGTGACCGCCCGCGGAGAACTGACCCCACGCAAATCGACATCGTTCGGTCCCAAGCCACGCACGGGGCTCGTCCTGCGTGCCTTTCCCTGACCGTGGACCCCGCTCGTCCCACCACCATCGAGACAGTTACAGGCGCGATGACTCTGAAATCCTCCACCGAACCGCTTTCGACCGTCCACGACGCCGCGCTGCTGGACCTGGACGGGGTCGTCTACATCGGCTCCGGCCCCGTTCCAGCCGCCCCCGAGGCCATCGAGAAGGCCAGGGCCGCGGGCATGCGCGTGGCGTTCGTGACCAACAACGCCGCACGCACCCCCGCGGCGATCGCCGAACGGCTCTGTGGGATGGGGATCCCCGCCCGTCCCGAGGAGGTGGTGACCTCGGCGCAGGCGGCGGCGCGGTTGATCGCCGAGCGTTTCCCCGCCGGTTCGGCGGTCCTCGTCGTGGGCGACACCGGGCTGCGCCAGGCGCTTCGGCAGCAGGGGATGCGTCCCGTGACGGTGGCCGCCGAACGGCCCGTGGCCGTGGTCCAGGGGTACTCGCCCAGGCTGGGCTATGACCTGTTGGCCGAAGGGGCCCTGGCGGTGATGGCCGGCGCGCTGTTCGTGGCCACCAACGGCGACGCCACCGCGCCATTGGGACGTGGCGTGCTCCCGGGTAACGGCTCCTTCGCCCGGGTGATCGCCCATGCCTCGCGGACCGAGCCGATCGTCGCGGGCAAACCCGAGCGGCCACTCCACGAAGAAGGGGTGCGACGCACCAGGGCCACCAACCCGCTCGTCGTCGGCGATCGCCTGGACACCGACATCGAAGGCGCCGCCAACCGGGGCGCGGACGCGCTCCTGGTGTTGTCGGGGGTGACCACCCCCGCCGAACTGCTCCTGGCACCACCACGGCACCGTCCCTCCTATCTGGCCTATGACCTGAGCGGGCTGAACCTGCCCCACCCCGAGGTGCGGACACACGGAACGGAGGCGCGCTGCGGCGCCTGGCAGGCCACCGCGCACCAGGGCGGCCTGGAGCTCTCGGGCCACGGGGACCGCCTGGACGCGCTGCGCGCGCTGTGCGGGGCCGCCTGGGCCCACCCCGAAGGGGTGACCCCGGCGGCCGTCGCGGCGCCGCTAGCCCAGCTGGGCTGGTGAGCCGGGCGGCTCGATCCGCCGGGCGGTCCGAGCCTCGACCTCGAACACGCTGGCCGCCCCACTGGGCGAACGCCAGAAACGGCGCCGCAGGGCCCCGGTGACCTGGACCAGATCGCCGATCCGCCAACCTCGTGTCGCCTCTTCCATGGACGGGTGGAAGCTGACGCAGGTGATCGGGTCGGCGGGTTGGTTGGGACGCTGCTCCTGGGGCGGCCGGACCACTGAAACACGCCAGGTGACCAGGTGGTCACCGCTGGGAAGTTCCCGTACCGCGGGCTCGGCGGTGACCCGTCCGGCCAACAGCACCTCGTTGCGGTGTCCCAGGCGGTCGGCACCGGCCCGCTCCCCAAGGTCGTCGGTGGGTGAGGCGGACGGGACACGCGCCGGGTCGGCGGCGGGGCCCCTGCGGACGGCGACGGAAGCGGTGGACGTCTTGTGCATGCTGGTCCTCCCTGGGGGGATGGGTCGGTAGCACCCGCGGTCTCGTGTGCGGCATGCCGTTTCCATCTCCAGCATCCGCCGTGGCCGCCCATGCCGGAAGGACGACTTCTTCACCTGTGGATAACCCCGTCCTCACCCCGCCCGGACCCCGTGGAGTCGGGGTGAACTAGATTCGGTCCGACCGGCACGAAGCGGGGATAGGGAGACGAGGCAGTGCACGAGGCGACGACCCCAGGCGGGCTTCCCGACACCATCACCCCCCTGGGCGACGAGATCTTCGCGATCGACACGAAGATGGCGGGCTACGAGGGCATCACCTCCAGCTACCTGATCCGGACGGAACGGCCCTGCGTGGTCGAGGTGGGGACCGCGGGATCGGCCCCCGTCCTGCACGACGCGCTGACCAGGTTGGGCGTGTCCCCTCAGGATCTCGCGACGGTCGTGGTCACCCACATCCACCTCGACCACGCCGGAGGCACCGGCGACATCGCCCGTCTCTTCCCCAACGCCGAGATCGTCGTGCACGAACGGGGAGCGCGCCACCTCGCCGATCCCTCCCGGCTGATGCGCAGCGCCCGCATGGTCTGGGGGGAACGGCTCGACGTCCTGTTCGGCGAGATGAGCCCCACCGAGGCGACCCGCATCCGCGCCGTCGACACCGGCGGCGAGATCGACCTGGGCGGTGGGCGCCGTCTCACCGCCTACTACTCCCCCGGCCACGCCAAGCACCATGTGGGCCTGGTCGACTCCGCGACGGGTGACCTCTATGTCGGGGACGCGGTCGGCGTGTACAACCCCCACACCGGGGACGTGCGTCCGGCCACTCCCCCGCCCGACTTCGACCTGGACGCCGGTCTGGAGTCCCTCCGCCTGTTCGGCGACATCTCCCCTCGGCGTCTGATGTTCTCGCACTTCGGCGCGGTGGAGAAGGTGGAGGAGACGTTGGAGCGCGCCGTGGTCGAACTGCGGGCCTGGGTCGAGGCGGTGCGGAAGGCGCGCACCAGTTCCGCGGGAGACCTCGACCACGCGGTGGCGATGGTGCGCGAGCAGGTGCGACGGCGCTACCGGCCCCTGCCCGAGGACGCCCCCGCCGACTCCCAGCGCGTGTTGGAGATCCTCAGTGGCGTGGAGGGCAACGTCGCCGGCATCTCACACTGGCTCGACCAGGTCGAGGCCGACCAGGCCGCCGATCGGAGCGCCCGCTGACCCACGCGGTCGAGGCGGGAGGAGCCGCGCGGTCCGGCCGGCCCCCGCGCGATGGTGTGACGCGGCGTCGCCTGGCGGAGCCGGGCGACGCCGGATCCGTGCCGGGGAAACGGTCCCATGACACACGGTGTCTCTCCCCGTCCCCGCTCCCGCCCCCAGGGCCGGGAACCAGGCCCACGACCGGCGACGCCCCGTGACGGACCGCGCGAACGACTCCGGTGGACGGGGGGTCATCGACCGATCGCGACATCCCGGACCTGAGGACGGCGTGGTGGGCGGTGCCCAGGCCACCGGCCCACCCCTGCGGGCCCGGCCGTTCCATCCCGGCGGCGAGCACGCACTCCACGCCGCCTGCCCGGCCGCCCCTTCGCCTCGTCTCCCGCGCTAGGGGGGGCGGACGCCCCCACCCGGGACGACCCCGTCCTCCCGTCGTCGAGGTCGAAGGCGTGATCGTGGGACCGTGCGTGCCGCCCCGGACCGGGAGGTTCGGTCCCCGCCAGGCGCTCCTCCACGTCACGGCATCGCCCGCGGGCCGGGACGGAGGCCGGCGGCCCTGCTCCGCAGCGCGCGGATCTTCGGCGACGGCCCTCCCGCGTCCGGCGAACGACACGGCCACGGCCGGAGCGGCCCCGTTCGATCGGCCGGCACCGCGACCCGACGGAGGCGGCGTCTCCGTCGGGTCGCTCCAACGCCGGACGTGCGATCACACCGCTGCTGGCCACGCCGACGCCTCTCGACCGCTCCACGCCCTGGGAACCACCGCCATACTCGACGGGCCTTCCGGCATTGCGCCGCCCGCCCCCATCGCGCCGGACGACGATCCGCTCCTGGGCAGGGACCTCAGTCTGGTTTTCAGCGTCGAGAGAGCGCGACCGTCGCGGTCCGGCGCTCACCCGCGCGCTCCGGATGCGCGGGCGCGGACCGGCCGTCCACATCAAGACCACCGGGCCGCGCGCGGCCCGGGAACGGCGGCGGCCCCACCACGGACGCGCCGATACTCGGGTATCGACCGGCGCCCAGAAGACGTTTTCCGCACGGCCCGCTACGGCCGGGCGCGTCCCTTTTCCCGGCCGTCGGCCTCATCGCCCTCCGGGGCCCCGGGCAGACCCAGCACCGTCAGCAGATGGGCGTAGAGGCCGTCGTCCCACGACAGGTCCGGGGGAAGGACGTCGAAGGACCGGACCTCGGTCGTCTCGAACCGGCCGGTCAACGGCCGCAGCCGGACGACCTCGGCGTGGGTGACGACTGTGGTGTGCCCGTTCGCCAACACGTAGTAACCGGCGATCCGGACGGGCCCCAGTTCGGCCCCCGCCTCCTCACGCGCCTCGCGACGCGCGGTCTCCTCGACCCCCTCGCCGGGTTCCACGTGTCCCCCAGGGAACTCCCAGGCCCGAAACCGGTTACGCACGAGTACCGGCCGTCCGTCGTCGAACAGCAGCACCACCACCGAGTCGTGCGAGGCGGGCAGTCCGCCGAGTCGGACGACCGCACCGTTCAACGGCTCCATCCGGGTCATCGATCGTCCTCCTTCAGCGGCCCGCCCGATCCACCATCGGGTTCCTTCCCACTCTCACCCGCCCCCGTCGGGTTTCCCTCGCGCTCCGTGCCCCGGCCGGCGCACTCGGGGCCTTCCCCTCCCGGAGTGGACGTCCCAGACGGCACCCCGCGGGATCGCGCACCGGAAAGCCGGGAAGGCGGACCCGCCCACGTCCGGCACCGGGGACGATGCCCCTCGCTCCCCGTCGGCGCCCAAGGCGCCTGCGCCGGGCCGCAGGCCCTGTCCGGCGACGGCGAACGTCACCCCGCGGCCGATCCTCGACGGACTCGATCCTCCACCGCGAACACCGGCGGGTCCGGAACCGCTCTGCGGTTCCGGACCCGAACACGTCAACGGATCAGTCGGTCTCCTCGCGAGGACGCCCGTCCTCGCTCGCCCCGGAGCCTTCCTCACTGTTCCCGGCGTCCTCCACGGCGTCTTGGACGTCCTCCGTCCGCGCCGCTGCGGAGCCGGACCCATCGGGGGTCTCGTCGTCCCGCCGCTGCTCGTCCTCCACGGCCTCGGTCCCCGGGGACCCCTCGCCATCCGGCGTCTCGTCCCCCCGCGTCTCGTCGGCCGGTTCGGGATCCTCGGCGTCGCTCCAGACGACGTCTTCACCGATGTCGGTGATCTCCAGGCCCTCCAGCTCGGCAAGGCGCTCGTCCGCGTCGGTCTCACCGTCGCGGTCCACCGCCGAGGCGCGGGAGAAGTACTCCCGGGCCTCCTCTTCACGGCCCAGTTCCAACAGCACGTCGGCGTAGGCGTAGAACAGACGGGCCACCCAAGGCCGGGCCCGCCGTTCCTTGAGCTCCGGTCCCTGCAACTCGACCAGGGCCGCCTCCGGATCCCCCATGTCCCGGCGGGCGCCAGAGGCGACGATACGCAGCTCGACCCGCTCGGCCACGTCGAGCTCCCTGCTCTCCGGGCCGTGCGCGATCTCCAGCGCCCGCTCCGGACGCCCCAGGCCCCGTTCGCAGTCGGCCATGAGGGCCAGGTAGGTGTTACGGCCGTTCAGCCGCCGGGCCGCGCGCAGGTCCGCCAGCGCCTCCTGCCACTTGCCGACGCTGTAGGCCGCCACCCCTGACGCCTCACGCACCGCACCGACACGCGACGCCCGGCGGCGCGCGTAGATCGCGTGCTCGTAGGCCCGTTCCGGGTCCTCGTCCAACAGGGCGCCGGCCACCACCAGGTGCCGTGCCACGATGTCGGCGAGCGAGCGCGGCAGCGTGTTCAACTCGGCACGGACCTCGGCGTCCAGCTGACCCGCTGTCACGTCCTCGGGCAGCTCCGGAGCCATGTCACGCGGGTCTCGCGGCGCGCGGTCATCGCGCCGGTCGCGGTGAGGGCCGTCGAAGCGGCCTCCCGAACGGCGGTCCCCGGAGCGGAAGGGCCGTTCTCCCCTCCGGCCGCCGCGGTCGTCGCGCCGGTCGGACCAGCCGCGGCGACCTTCACCACGGCCGTATCCCTCGCGGGACCCCTCCCGGTCGTCGCGTCGGTAGCCGCGGTCCGAGTCTCCTCGGTAGCCTCCTCGGCCAGAACCGCCACGCTGCCCACCCCGGTCGTCACGCCGGTCGGACCAGTCACGGCGACCTTCGCCCCGGCCGTATCCCTCACGCGGACCACGCCGCTCCTCACGCCCGAAGCCACCACGGTCCTCACGCCCGCGGTACCCCTCGCGTCCACGAGTGCCGTCGCGGTCGTCGGCGCGGTGGCCGCCTCGGCCGCCCTCCTCGTCGAAGCGTCGACGGCGTTCGAAACCGTCCCGCTCTCCGCTTCGCTCGTCGCGTCGGTAGCCGCGGTCCGAGTCTCCTCGGTAGCCTCCTCGGCCAGAACCGCCACGCTGCCCACCCCGGTCGTCACGCCGGTCGGACCAGTCACGGCGACCTTCACCGCGACCGTATCCCTCACGCGGACCACGCCGCTCCTCACGCCCGAAGCCACCACGGTCCTCACGCCCGCGGTACCCCCCACGCTCTCCACCACGGTCGAAGCCGGACCGGGAACGGTCGCCCCGGCCGGCTCCCCGTCCTCCGGGACCACCCGATCGGTGACCTCCGTTGTTGCGGGCTCCGGAGCCGTCACGGCCCCCCGATCGGCTGTCGTCAGTCATGTTCCGTCCGTAAACATTCAAAAGCGCTGCCACCGTCCCGTAGCAGCGCGTCGTGATTCTCAGATCCCTCTCACTCTACGACATGTGAACTCGGGCCACGTCCACGCACGTCACGCCCGCCCGTCGGGTAAAGCGTGAAGGATCACCGGTATCCGACCCCCGTTCGGTACCGGGAGCGCTCATGTCCGCTCCCGACCGCCGTCCCGGAAACACCGTCACACGACGCTTACACGTCTCTTGGAAGCGAATTCCTATCCCAGGCGTCCCGCCGGTTCCGTGGCCGAAGACGGGGGCCTGCCACGTTGCCGGCGCTGTTTCGGCCCCCACTCCAGAGGCAGGAACCCCGCTCTATAGTCACCGGCCAGGAAACCATGCCCGCCCCCTCTCCTCGAAACAACCCGACCCACCCTCAAACAGAAACAAAAAAAGGGGGGTTCCCGGAACGGGAACCCCCCACACACACGGGAGACCGAACCCCCCACACGGAGGATCCGGCCTCAACCGAAAAGATGCCCGGCGGCGACCTACTCTCCCACCCCAACACGGAGGCAGTACCATCGGCGCAGGGAGGCTTAA